>CAZNPX010000024.1:0-47005 GCA_964575175.1 uncultured Hyphomicrobiales bacterium
AGAACATCGGGTCGCCGCCGTTGCACTCCTCGTCGTCGCCGTCGTCCTGGTTGCAATGGACGATGACTTCGTCGCCGACCTTCCAGCGCTTCACCTTGGCGCCGACCGCCCAGACGATGCCGGAAGCATCCGAGCCCGCGACATGGAACGGCTGCTTGTGCACGTCGAAGGGCGAGATCGGCTGGCCGAGGCCGGCCCAGACGCCGTTGTAGTTCACGCCCGCCGCCATCACGAGGACGAGCACGTCTTCGTCGCCCACCGCCCAGGTCGGCACGACCTCGATCTGGAAGCTCTCTTCGGGCGGCCCGTGGCGCTCGCGGCGGATGGCCCAGGCATACATTTTCGACGGAACGTGACCGAGCGGCGGAATCTCGCCGATCTCGTAGAGGTCCTTGGGGCCTGTCTGTAATTTTGTGACCGCGGACATGGCTGCTCCGAAAAGAAAATGTCTCGGCTGGATGAACGGCCCGAGAATGACGCAAACTATGTTGCGGCGCAATGTGCCCTTGGGCGAAGCAACAGGCCTGAATCTCTGGCGCGAGGGCAGAAGAGCCTGCCGCGATGCCTCAGGTTGCCGCGACGTCATTTATGCAAACGCCGATCCTGCCCAGGTGGTTCGCGCTGTTCGTCGTCGCGTTTCCGGTAGCGAAACAGATTGAGCGCCAGAGGCCACGGCGCGCGGCTTGCGGCGTCACGCGCCTGTCTCCGGCATCGTTCATCCTTGCCGCACGCCGTCCGGTTCGCTGACTGCGCTGCACAACGGGTTTTTCCACGCCTGCTCTTACCCCTCGCGTGGCGGCTGCAAGTCGGCGTATCATCCTTTCGTCTAATCCCGATTCGCAGGGGGCGGCTTCTGATCCTGCGAGAAGGCCCAGGCGGGAAACCGCGCAATCTATGGAGGACGGGGGCTATGCCTGTTGAGAGCATTATTGTTCTGCTGATCGTCGGCGCGGTTGCCGGCTGGCTTGCCGGCGTGATCATGAAGGGCTTCGGCTTCGGACTGATCGGCAACATCATCGTCGGCATCGTCGGTGCCGCGATCGCGAGCTGGCTGTTCCCGCGGCTCGGCATCTCGCTCGGCGGCGGCATCGTCGGCTCGATCATCGCAGCGACCATCGGCGCGATCATTCTGCTGTTCATTATCGGCCTCGTAAGACGCGGCTGAGTAACGGCATCACGAACGGCACAAAGCCGGCGGGGGTTTTCCCGCCGGCTTTTTTCATGGGCTGGTTTTCGGGGCCCAGCCGAAATCAGTTCAGCGTCTTCTCGAGATCGGCCTCGCCGCAAACCTGACAGCAGGAATCGCAGGACTGCTTGCCGTTCAGGCCGACGCCCCAATAGGTCGTGCCTTTGCCCTTGACCCAGGCGCCGTAGCAGATCTTTTCGCCGGAGCGGCAGGACAGCCGGTAGGAATTCGAGTCGCCCGAACCGAGATTGTAGGCCTGGTTGCCGCCGGGCCATGCGTGACTGCGGTCCTGCGAGTAAAATTCGACCTGAATGTCGTGGTCGGATTCGTTGTTGATCTTGAAAGTGATTTCTTCGGCAATCGCCGCCGCCGCAAACGGCATCAGCAGCGCTACCCCTAGCGCAAGCAAAATACGCTTAAACCCCATCGCACTCTCCACGTGAAACCGCACTATGCGGCGAGCGCGAGCCTAGGCATTTGCAATGCACGGTCCAGTGGCGGGCCGCGTTTTCAGAAATCAAATTTTGAGTAGCGGCGAAATAAAAAAACCGGCGGGGATTTCTCCCGCCGGCTTTTTTGTCGGTCGTGGCCGGATCGTAATCCGGCGACCGTTTACCGCGGCGGCGTAAGGGTCCGCCTTGCAACGCCGCCGTCGCAGGTGAAGCAGCAGTTCGAACAGCTATGTTTCCTGTTCGCGCCGACGCCCCAATAGGTCGAGGCTGCGCCCTTGACCCATGCGCCGTAGCAAATCTTTTCGCCCCGCCGGCAACTGATCGTCCAGCGGTTGTCGCGGGCGCGGGCGAGATTGTAGGCCTGATTTCCGCCCGGCCAGGCGTGGTTGCGATCCTCGGAATAGAATTCGATCTGAATGTCCCGCCCCGAGTCATTCGTCATTTCGAATGTTAGCTGCTGTGCCTGTGCGGTCGTCGCCGGTGCGACCATCGCCAACGCGAAACCCACGGCCAGAAGTGCCCCTTTAATCCACATCGTATTCTCCGCTCCGGTCTGGGCCACCGCCGGTTCTGGCCGGGGCTTAGGCCCGCTTGTTTTTGCCGCTCTAGATTGCCGCGTCGCACCCTTATGGTCTAGTCCGCAGGCCGTCACCCGTGATCGATTTTGCGTGAGCGGGACCCGTGCTAGACGTTATGCTGCATTGCAGGAAAACGCGGCTTCCGCATTTTACTTACGGGAAGCCTGCCCCGGGGCGGCCAGTGGTTCAGAAAATGGCTGAAAAAAAGAGCGATACGGCGGGTTCCGCCAAGCCCAAAGAGGCGCCGTGGCTGATCCGTACCTATGCGGGCCATTCGACGGCGGCGGAATCCAACAAGCTCTATCGCAGCAATCTGGCCAAGGGACAGACCGGTCTGTCCGTCGCCTTCGATCTGCCGACCCAGACCGGCTACGATTCCGATCACCTGCTGGCGAAGGGTGAAGTAGGCAAGGTCGGCGTGCCGGTCAGTCATCTTGGCGACATGCGGACGCTGTTCGACGGCATTCCGCTGGCCTCGATGAATACGTCCATGACCATCAACGCGACGGCGGCCTGGCTGCTTTCGCTTTATGTGGCGCTCGCCGAAGAGCAGGGCGCACCCAAGACTTCGCTTTCCGGCACCACCCAGAACGACATCATCAAGGAATACCTGTCGCGCGGCACTTACGTATTCCCGCCGGCGCCCTCGATGCGGCTGATCAAGGACACGATCCTGTTCACCACGCGCGAAGTGCCGAAGTGGAATCCGATGAACGTCTGCTCCTATCATTTGCAGGAGGCGGGTGCGACGCCGGTGCAGGAGCTCGCCTATGCGCTGGCCACCGCGATCGCGGTGCTGGACGGCGTGAAGGCATCGGGCGGAATCGAAGAGAAGGACTTCGGCGAGGTCGTCGGGCGGATTTCCTTTTTCGTGAACGCGGGGCTCAGGTTCATCACCGAACTTTGCAAAATGCGCGCCTTCACGGAACTCTGGGACGAGATCACGCGCGACCGCTACGGCGTCACCAACGAGAAGCACCGCCGCTTCCGCTACGGCGTGCAGGTGAACTCGCTCGGCCTGACCGAGCAGCAGCCCGAGAACAACGTCTATCGCATTCTGCTGGAGATGCTCGCGGTCACGCTTTCGAAGAATGCGCGCGCCCGCGCGGTGCAGTTGCCCGCCTGGAACGAGGCGCTCGGCCTGCCGCGGCCGTGGGACCAGCAATGGTCGATCCGCATGCAGCAGATCGTGGCCTTCGAGACCGATCTCCTCGACTTCGGCGACATCTTCGACGGCTCGAAGGAGATCGAGCGCAAGGTGGAGGAGCTCAAGCGCGAGGCGCGCGAGGAACTCGCACGCATCGAGGAAATGGGCGGCGCGGTCGCGGCGGTGGAATCGAGCTACATGAAGCAGAAGCTCGTGGAATCGAACACGAAGCGGCTGGAGGCGATCGAGCGCGGCGAGCTTACCGTCGTCGGCGTCAACCGCTTCAAGGAAACGGAGCCTTCGCCGCTGACCACGGGCGACGGCGCGATCATGACCGTGCCCGAGCACGTGGAGAAGGAGCAGGTCGAGCGGCTGAAGGCGTGGCGCGAGCAGCGCGACGCGAAGAAGGTCGCTTCCGCGCTCGAAGCGCTGCGGCGGGCGGCGGCCGAAGGCCAGAACATCATGCCGGTTTCGATCGAGGCCGCGAAAGCGGGCGTCACCACCGGCGAGTGGGGCACGACGCTTCGCGAAGTCTTCGGCGAGTACCGCGCGCCGACCGGCGTCGGCCGCTCGGTGCGCGCGGGCGCCGAAGGGCTCGACGAAGTGCGCGGCCAGGTGGAGCGGGTTTCCAAGAAGCTCGGGCGGCGGCTCAAGTTTTTGGTCGGCAAGCCCGGCCTCGACGGCCACTCCAACGGCGCCGAGCAGATCGCGGTGCGCGCGCGAGATGCCGGCATGGAAGTGGTTTACGAGGGCATCCGCCTGACCCCCGCCGAGATCGTGAACGCCGCGCTCGAAGAAGGCGTGCACGTGGTCGGGCTTTCGATCCTGTCGGGCTCGCACGTGCCGCTGGTGCGCGACGTGATGAACCGGATGCGCTCGGAAGGGCTGGAAATTCCGGTGATCGTCGGCGGCATCATCCCGCCAGAGGACGAGAACACGCTGCGGCAATGCGGCGTCGCCGCCGTGTTCACGCCGAAGGACTACGAGCTGAACCGCATCCTTTCGGACATCGTGCGCGTGGTGGACGACCGCGCCGGCAAGGCCGCGTAAGTTTTCTTGTCCCAGATCGCCAGCATCGCGGAAATCGTACTGCCGGTCTTCGGCGTGATCGCGCTCGGCTATGTTTCGGTGTGGTCGAAGCTGCTGTCCGAGAAGGCGGGCGAGGGCCTGAACGATTTCGTCTTCGTCATCGCGGTGCCGGTGATGATCGTGAAGACGCTGCTTGCGGCGGCGCTCCCCGAAGGCTCGCCCTGGGGCTACTGGCTCTCCTATTTCATCGGCGTCGCGATCGTGTGGTCGGCGGCGCAGCTTCTGGTGTGGAGGCTCTACCGCAGGCCCGGCCGCGAAGCCGTCATCATGGGCTTCTCGTCGGCGCAATCGAACATCGTGCTGATGGGCATTCCGCTGGTGCTCACGGCCTATGGCGAGGCCGGCGCGGTGCCGCTGTTCCTGCTGATCGCGGTGCATCTCCCGATCATGATGCTTGCCGCGACCGTGATGATCGAAAGCGCGGATGCGGGCGTCACCCGCGCGGCGCTTTACAAGCTCGGCATGAATCTCGTCACCAATCCGCTGCTGATCGCGTTCGCGGTGGGCTCGCTCGGGCGGCTCGCGGGCGTTCAGCTCGGCGGCGCGCCCAAGCAGTTCGTCGACCTGATCGCGATGGCGGCGGTGCCCTGCGCGCTGTTCGCGATGGGCATGGCGCTCAGGAAATACGGCGTGTTCGGCGACGTGAAGCTTTCGGCCTTCATCGTCGTGGCGAAGCTGATGGCGCTTCCCTTCGCGGTGTGGCTGCTCGCGAAATACGTGTTCGTGCTGACGCCGGTATGGGCGGGGGTCGCGGTGATCTTCGCGTCGATGCCGGTCGGGATCAATTCGTATCTTCTCGCGGAGCGCTACCGGACCGGGGTGGCGACCGTGGCGGGCGCGGTGACGCTCTCGACCGCGCTCTCGCTTTTCACCGTTTCGTTCTGGCTGTTCGTGCTCGGGATCGGTTAGAGGCCGACCGTCTTTCTCACGTCGGCAATCGTCCAGCCGCTCGCGCGCAGGTCGCGCAGCGTGGTGGATCTGTCCCGCTTGGAGAGTTTCTTGCCGTGCTCGTCGAGCAGAAGACGATGATGCCGATAATGCGGGGCGGGCAGGCCGAGCAGTTCCTGCAGGACGCGATGCACGGCGGTGGCCTCATAAAGATCGCGGCCGCGCACGATGTGGGTGACGCCTTGCAGCGTGTCGTCGAGCACGACGGCGAGGTGATAGCTCGCAGGCGTTTCTTTTCGCCCGAGCACGACGTCGCCCCAGCGCGCGGGCTCGGCCTCGACGTCCGCGCCGGCTTCGTTCCAGAACAGCGGCCTTGCAATGCGCGAGAGCGCTTCGTGCATGTCGAGCCGCAACGCATAGGGCTCGCCGCGCGTTTCGCGCGTGCGCGCCTCCGCCGGCGACAAGCCTTCCTCGCGCGAGTAGCGCGGCCCGCCCTCGGGATCGCGGCCCGTGATCAGCCGCGCGAGATCGGCGCGGGTTTCGTAGGACGCATAGAGCAGGCCTTCGGATTCCAGCCTGCCGAGCGCCGCCGCATATTCCTCGAAATGCCGGGACTGGCGGCGCGGCGGCGCCTCCCATTCCACGCCGAGCCAGGCGAGGTCCTCGTAAATGGATTGCTCGAATTCCGGCTTGCAGCGGGTGGGATCGATGTCTTCGATGCGCAGCAGAAAGCGCCCGCCCGCGCGTCGCGATTCCTCGAAATTCAGCAGGGCCGAAAGCGCGTGCCCCAGATGCAGATGCCCGGTCGGCGAGGGCGCGAAGCGGAAAACGGGTGCGGGGGACATCAGGGGTGCGTGGAATCGGGTTGCAATCTCGCGCATCTTGTAGATGGTTTCGCGCCGCAATGCCTGTCCGTATCGATACCGAAGAAGATTTGAAGGACGCGCTGGAAAGGCTTCTGGCGCTCGACCCGCGCTTTGCCGAAGTGCTGGCGCTGACCGGGCATCCGCCGATGCGCCGCCGCGAGGGCGGCTTCGCGGGTCTCGCGCGCATCATCTGCGGCCAGCAATTGTCGGTGGCCTCGGCGGCGGCGATCTGGGGGCGGCTGGAAGCGAAATTCCTGCCGTTCGACCATCACGCGATCCTGAAGGCGCGGACGCCGCAATTGCAGCGGGCCGGGCTTTCAATGCCGAAGATCCGGACCTTCCGGCATATCGCGCGCGCGGTGCGCGACGAGCATCTCGACATCCATGCCCTCGCGTACATGCCCGCGGAGGCGGCGCATGCGGAACTCGTGAAGGTGAAGGGCATCGGGCCGTGGACCGCGGACATCTACCTGATGTTCTGCGTGGGCCATGCCGACGCCTTCGCCTCGGGCGATCTCGCGCTTCAGGAAGCCGCGCGGATCATGCTCGGAAAACGCAAGCGGCCCGACGCGAAGCAGTTGGAAAAGATCGCGCGGGTCTGGAAGCCCTATCGCTCGGTGGCGGCGCGTTTGCTCTGGGCCTATTATGCCGTGATGAAGAAGCGCGACGGCGTGCCTGTCGAGCAAGGAGAATCGAAGCCATGATCGACGGACCCCGCATCGCGCCGCGCTCCGGCACGGCGAAGCAGCTTGTCGTGTTCCTGCACGGCTACGGCGCGGACGGAAACGATCTCATTTCGCTCGGCCGCGAATGGCAATCGCTCCTGCCGGATGCCGCCTTCGTGTCGCCGAACGCGCCGGAGCCGGTGCCGGGCCATCCGATGGGGCGGCAATGGTTCGGGCTGACCTTCCGCGATCCGGACGAGCGCTGGCGCGGCGTGAACAAGGCGCGCCCGATCCTCGAAGCGTTTCTCGACGCGGAACTCCAGAAGAACAACCTGCCGCCCTCGGCGCTGGCGCTGGTGGGCTTCAGCCAGGGCACCATGATGGCGCTGCATGTGGGGCTGCGCCGTCCGGCGCTCGCGGCGATCGTCGGCTATTCGGGCGTGCTGGTGACGCCGGCCACCGAGGAAGCCGCCGCCAAGGCCGCGGAGGAAATCACGACGCAGCCGCCGGTGCTGCTGGTGCACGGCGATCAGGACGAACTGATCCCGGCGCAGGCGCTGTTTCTTTCCGCGCAGGGCCTCGGCGGCATGGGCGTGCCGGTGGAGTGGCACCTGTCGCAGGGAATCGGCCACGGCATCGACGGCGACGGGCTGCGCTTCGGCGGTGCTTTCCTGCAAAAAGCCTTCCGGGGACGATGATTCCGGCGGCTTCACAAAGCCGACACGGACCCGGTATTATGTGCGCCAGACGCGGGGTGCGACCGCATGGCTTCGGAAGGAGTCGCGTTTGCACACTGCTGTATCACCCGGATCCTGGCCTGCGCTGGTCCTGAACGCGGATTTCCGTCCGCTCAGTTACTATCCGCTGTCCATCTGGTCCTGGCAGGACACCATAAAGGCGGTCTTTCTCGACCGAGTGAACACCGTCGCACTCTACGATAAGGCGGTCCGAAGTCCGACCGCCGAGTTTCGTCTGCCGAGCGTTGTGTCCTTAAAAACTTTCGTCCGCCCGTCGCGCCATCCGGCCTTCACCCGCTTCAACGTTTTCCTGCGCGACCGCTTCTCCTGCCAGTATTGCGGCACCCGGGAAGAGCTGACCTTCGATCATCTGATCCCGCGCGCGCATGGCGGGCAGACCACCTGGGAAAACGTCGTCACCGCCTGCTCCTCCTGCAACCTGCAAAAGGGCGGGCAGATGCCCGCGGAAGCGAAGATGTGGCCGGCGCAGCTGCCGTTCCAGCCGAGCGTGAACGACCTGCACAAGAACGGCAGGCTGTTCCCGCCGAACTATCTGCACCGGAGCTGGCTCGACTATCTCTACTGGGACGCCGAACTCGAGGCGTGAGCTACGCGCGGCGCGCGCCTGCGAAGGCGATCAGTGCCGCGAGCGCCGAGATCAGCGCGTTATAGCCCGCAAGCGAAATCCCGAAGAGACGCCAGGCCGCCTCGTTGCAGGGCACGGCGCGCACGTTCTTGATCGCGTCGAGAATATTGCCGAGCGGTCCCGCAGGCGGCGCGCCCACGGCGCAGGAGGTCGGCCCCTGCCACCATCCCCATTCGACGCCGGCGTGATAGGTGCCCATGCCCGCGCTCACCAGGAGAATCAGCGCGAGCAGATAAAGGCCATAGCGGACGAGCGGGCCGCCGCCGCGAAGCGCAAGCGCGCCCAGCGCGAGCCCGAGCGGAATTGCAAAATAATACGGGATGCGCTGCTCGTAGCAGAGCGGGCAGGGCACGTAGCCGAGCTGGTACTGGAAGTACCAGGCGCCGCAGAGGGCTGCGAACATCATCAGGGCCGCGGCGAAGGCGGCGTTGGCGGGTTTTGTGAGCGTGTCGGTCATTGGAATTTCAGCTTGGGCGGATGGCGTATCGAAGCCGGAACCTCGTGTCTATTCCGTGGCAGGCAATCACAGCTTGCCGCGCGCCGTCGCGCCGCTATAAATGCGCCCGTTCCGGTGCCCCTGTGGCGGAACTGGTAGACGCGCCTGACTCAAAATCAGGTGGCCAAAAGCCGTGCTGGTTCGATTCCGGCCAGGGGCACCAACTTCCTGCAAGCTGCGATCCACGCGCGCCCCGATCGGTTCCGAGAGCGACGATCCGCGGCTTCGGCTTTCGCTCCCTCAAGTCGCCCCATTATCCGTGTGGACTTTGCGGAAGGGAATGAAAGGAAAGCGGAATGCCGAAAGCGATCTTCATCAATCTGCCGGTAAAGGATATTCCCGCGGCGACGCGCTTCTACCAGGCGATCGGCTGCAAGCAGAACGATCAGTTCAGCGACGAAAATGCTTCGAGCATGGTCTGGTCGGATACGATCACCTTTCAGTTGCTGTCGCGCGATTATTTCAAGACCTTCACGCCGAAAGACGTCGCCGACGCGGGCAAGACCACCGAAGTGCTGCTTGCGATCACCTGCGAGAGCCGCGACGAGGTCGACGGGCTCGCCGACGCCGCGGCGAAGACCGGCGGCAGGGCCGATGTCCGCGAGAAGATGGATATGGGCTGGATGTATAACCGCTCTTTCGAAGATACCGACGGCCACATCTTCGAAGCGGTCTGGATGGATCCGAAAGGCATGCCGGACTGAGCGTCATCCGCCTCGCCACGCGGCCCACAGCAGCGCGAGGCCGGAGCAGAACAGCATGGCATCCAGAAGCCGGGTGAAGGTCGCGGCGCTCATGCGCATCACCAGCGCCTTGCCGACGAAAGTGCCCGCCATCAGCGACGAGCCGACGATCAGGCCCTTGATGAGAGTTTCCTGCGCCAGCGCGCCGAGGGCCTGGAAGGTCGTGACCTTGGAGACATAGACCGCGAGCGAAGCCGCGGCTTCGGTCGCGAGCAGCGCGCCCTTGGCCAGTCCGGCCGCGGCGAAGACCGGCACGCTCAAGGGGCCGGTGGAAATGACGATCCCGGTGAGAAAGCCGATCAGCGCGCCCGCGAGCGCAAGCTGCCACCAGACCGCGCGCCAGCCGCGCCGCTCGAGAAAGCGGCGGCCGGGAATCATGGCGAGGAAGAACAGTCCGAGCAGGGTATCGATCAGCGCGGGCGGCAACTGGATCAGGGTGCGCGCCCCGAGCGCCGCCCCCGGAATCGCCGGAAGCGAATAGGCCGCGAACGCGCGCCAGTCGATCTCACGCCACCACGCCGCCGCGCGCGAGAAGTTCACCATCATGGACGCGACCGCCATGATCGGCACCGCTTGCAGCGGTCCGAAGACGAAGACGAGAACCGGGAGAAGAATGATCGAGGAGCCGGCCCCGATTATGCCGCCGACGGTTCCTGCGAAGACGCCGACGGTCAGCACGAAGAGATAAGCGGTCATCTCACGCCACGTAGATGGCTGCGACGATGCCCACTATGAACAGGATCATGAAGGCGGTGAAGACGAGCTCGAGCCGCTTTTCGATGAAGTCTTTCGCCGGCGGGCCAAGCCAGTAGATCAGGCCGGCCACGAGATAGAAACGGGCGCCGCGGGTAACCAGCGAAAGCGCCAGAAACCAGAACAGGCTGTATTCGGCGAAGCCCGCGGTGATGGTCACGAGCTTGTAGGGGATCGGGGTGACGCCTTTCACGAGGATGACCCAGTGGCCCCATTCGGCATAGGCCTGCCGGAAGGCTTCCGCCTGCTGGCCGTAGCCGTAAAGCTGGATCAGCCAGCTTCCGATCGATTCATAGAGCAGGTAGCCGATGGCGTAGCCGAGCAGGCCGCCGAGCACCGAGGCGACCGTGCACACGCCGGCATAGAAGAAGGCGCGCTCGGGCCGCGCCAGGCACATGGGCACCAGCATCGCGTCGGGCGGAATCGGGAAGAAGGAGCTTTCGGCAAAGGAAACGCCCGCCAGCGCGTAGGGCGCGGACGGGCGCGCGGAAAGCGCGAGAACCCAATCATAGAGACGGCGCAACATTCGACGCATTCTCTAGGCACCGTGCATGACGAAGTAAAGGCAAGCGGGACCCGCGCTCGTTCCGGCGGGCGAAACGCGCCCGATGAATGCTCGTTCACGATGGAACGAAGCCGCCAAGGACCGATTACAGGCTTGCCCTTCGCAACGGCTTGGGATTTGCTCACGGCTGCGGCGAGGACAAGGCGGGACGTTTGCCTGACGGTGAGCCAACCCGCGCCATAAATCCGCTGCGGCGCATGCTGAAAAGGCACGTCAAGGAGACACGATGAAAAGCTGGAGAGCAGTTGCGCGCCGGGCGGGCGCGGGAAGCGCGCTATTCGCGCTATTCGCGCTCTTTGCCGCCGGTTTCGTGCTGCTCGCCGCGGTGCCCGCTCCGGCGCAGAACGAAACGCGCGTGCGCTTCAGCCTCGACCGCGCCATCGACGGCACCGCCGCGCCGCTTTTTCACGCCATCGACAAAGGCTACTTCAGGGAAGAGGGCCTCGACGTGATCGTCGAGCCGGCGACGTCGCCGCTCGAGGCGATCACGCGGCTCGCGATGGCCAACGGCGCGAACGAAACCACGCACGACATGAGCATCGGCGACATCAATTCGCTGATCCGCTACCGCGACCAGAATCCCGCGACCGGGATCGAGGCGGTGTTCATGGTCTATGACAAGCCGACCTATGCCCTGATCGGGCGCAAGAGCCGCGGTGTGCAATTCGTGAAGGATACCGAGAGCCGCAGGCTCGCGGCTCCCGCCGCCGATCCGGCAGCGCAGTTCTGGCCGCTGTTCACGAAGCTCAATGCGGTTGATACGCAGAAGGTGACGCTCCTGAACGTCGGGCTCCAGGTGCGCGTGCCGATGCTGGTGTCGGGCGAAGTCGATGCGCTGCTCGGCCATTCGTTTGCGGCCTTCGTCGACCTGAAGGATCGCGGCGTGCTGGCCGACGACCTCGTGATGCTGCTGATGGCCGATTACGGCGTCACGCTGTACGGCAGCGCCATTCTCGCGAGCGCCAAGTTTCAGGCCGAGCAGCCCGAGGCCATCCGGGGCTTTCTCAGGGCCTATGCGCGCGCGTTGCGCGACGTGATGCAGAACCCGGAGGCCACGATCGGGCCGGTCCTCCAGCGCATGCAGGGCGCGCGCAAGGAAGTGGAGCTCGAGCGCCTGAAGATCGTGGTGGAGCAGAACATCAGGAAGTTCGACCCGAAGGCCGCGGTGGTCGGCGGCGTCGATCCCGCGCGCTTCGCCGCTTCCTTCGAGCAGATCGCGCAATTCCATCCCTTCAAGAGCAAGCTCAAGCCCGAAGATGTTTTCGACGCGGCTTTTCTTCCGGCCCCGCCGAAGCCCGAGCCGCCGGCCGTCCGGCCGCCGCAGAAGAAAAAGAAGTAGCCGGCCTTTACCCGGCCGTCGGCATGCCGCGCCGAATGGTCAGAATCATTCCTTCCCGCCATAATCGGGCCTTCTAGAGCCCGCAGAGAGCGCCGTTCCGTATCGCGCCATGATGAAATTCATCCGCCTCTATTCCCGCGTTCTCGGTCTGCTCGGCCCGCAAGCCCGGCTGGGCCTCGTGCTTGCGATCGCCAATATCCTGCTCGCGGTTGCGGCCTTCGCCGAGCCGATCCTGTTCGGGCGGATCATCGACAACCTCATCAACAGCCAGGCCAAGAACGAGATGCCGAGCCTGCAGACGCTCGGGCCGCTGCTGGCGGCATGGGTCGGCTTCGGGCTGTTCACCATCGGCTCGGGCGTGCTGATCGCGCTGCATGCCGACCGGCTCGCGCATAGGCGCCGGCTCGGCATCATCACCGGCTATTTCGAGCACGTGCTGCAACTGCCGCTCGCCTATCACGGCGGCACCCATTCGGGGCGGCTCATGAAGGTGATGTTGCAGGGCGCGGACGCGCTCTGGGGCACGTGGCTTTCCTTCTTCCGCGAGCAATGCGTGGCGCTGGTCTCGCTCCTCGTGCTGCTGCCGATCGCGATCACGCTGAACTGGCGGCTCGGCCTTCTGCTCGTGGTGCTGGTGGTCATCTTCGCGGCGCTGACGAGCTACGTCATCAACCGCACCATCTCGATGCAGCAGACTGTCGAGAGCTTTCATTCCGATCTGGCGTCGCGCGCCGCCGACGCGCTCGGCAATATCGCGCTGATCCAGAGCTACACGCGCACGGAAGCCGAAGTGACCGGCATGCGCAACGTGGTCGAGCGGCTTCTGGAAAAGCAGATGCCGGTGTTGTCGTGGTGGGCGCTGGTCGCGGTGGCGACGCGGGCCGCGACCACGATCACGGTGCTTTCGATCTTTCTGCTCGGCGTGTGGCTTTACACGCAGAACCTCACCACCATCGGCGAGATCGTGACCTTCGTGAACGTCGCGGCGCTGTTCATCGGGAAGCTGGAGCAGACCGCGAGCTTCGCGAACCGGCTCGTCACCGACGCGCCGCGGTTGCAGGAATTTTTCGAGGTGCTCGATTCCGCGCCGTCGGTGCGCGACAAGCCGAACGCCATCGAGATGCCGCGGCCGCGCGGCGTCGTCGATTTCGAGCACGTCTCGCTTTCCTACGACGGCAAGCGCGCGGCGGTCGACGACATATCGCTGCATGCCGATGCCGGCGAGACGATTGCGCTCGTCGGCGCCACCGGCGCGGGCAAGTCCACGGCGCTCGCGATCATGCATCGCGCCTTCGATCCGCAGAAGGGCGTCGTGAAGATCGACGGCATAGACATTCGCGACTACACACTGGTTTCGTTGCGCAGCAATATCGGCGTCGTGTTTCAGGAGGCGCTGCTGTTCGACCGGCCGATCGAGGAAAATCTCCGGGTCGGCAAGCCCGATGCGACCGACGCCGAGATCGACGACGCGCTTCGCCGCGCGCAGGCCAAGGATTTCATCGCGCGGCTGCCCGAAGGCATCAAGACGAACGTGGGCGAGCGGGGCCGTTCGCTGTCGGGCGGCGAGCGCCAGCGCCTCGCCATCGCCCGCGCGCTGCTGAAAAATCCGCCGATCCTCGTGCTCGACGAGGCCACCAGTGCGCTCGATGCCGGCACCGAAGTGCTGGTGCAGCAGGCGCTGGAAGAAGTGATGAAGGGCCGCACCACCTTCGTGATCGCGCACCGGCTTGCGACTATCCGCAACGCTGACCGCATCCTCGTGTTTCACGAAGGCAAGATCGTCGAGAGCGGCACCTTCGAGGCGCTGGTCGCGGCGAACGGGCGCTTCGCGCAGCTCGCGAAGGCGCAGTTCATGGTCAATGAAGAGAACGAGGCGAAGAAGCCGCAGGTTCCGGTCGACGGATAGTTCTCGTCGAGCTAGCGCAGCCGCTCCAGAATCGAGACGTAGTTCGCGACCGCGGCGCCGCCCATGTTGAAGATGCCGCCGAGTGTGGCGTTCTCGATCTGCATCTCGTTGGCCTCGCCGCGCAACTGCATCGTCGTCATCGCGTGCATGGAAACGCCGGTCGCGCCGATGGGGTGGCCCTTGGCTTTCAGGCCGCCGGAAGGATTGACCGGAAGCCTGCCGGTCTTCTGCGTTATGCCGTCCGCAATCACGCCGGCGCCCTGGCCGGGTTTGGCGAGGCCCATGGCCTCATATTCGATGAGTTCCGCGACCGTGAAGCAGTCGTGGGTTTCGACGAAGGAAAGATCGTAGATGCCCATGCCCGCTTCCGCGAGCGCGCGCTTCCAGGCTTCGGCGCAGCCTTCGAACAGCACGATGTCGCGCTTCGACATCGGCAGGAAATCCTGCACATGCGCGGTGGAGCGGAAGGCGACCGCCTTCCTGCCGAGCTTCATCGCGGTTTCGACATCGGTGAGCACGATCGCGGCGGCGCCGTCGGAGACGAGCGAGCAGTCGGTGCGCTTGAGCGGACCCGCGACGAAAGGATTTTTCTCGCTCTCGTTGCGGCAGAAGTCGTAGCCGAAGTCCTTGCGCATCTGCGCGAAGGGATTGACGACACCATTCTTGTGGTTCTTCGCGGCGATCATGGCAAGCGCGTCGGACTGGTCGCCGAAGCGCTGAAAGTAGTTGGCGGCGATCTTGCCGAAGACGCCGGCGAAACCCATGGGCGTGCCGCCGTCTTCCGGCAGGTAGGAAGCGCCGAGCAGGATATTGCCGACTTCCGCGCCCGATACCTTGGTCATCTGCTCGACGCCGACCACGAGCACGATCCGGGCGCTGCCGGCCCTGATCGACTTCAAACCCTGGTGAACCGCCGCGGAGCCGGTCGCGCAGGCGTTCTCGACGCGGGTCGCCTGCTTGAAGCGAAGCGCGGGATCGGCTTGCAGCACCAGCGAGGCCGTGAAGTTCTGGGGCGTGAAACCACCGTTGTAATGACCGAGGACGACCTCATCGACGTCCTTCGCCTCGACTCCGGCATCGGCAAGCGCATCCTTCGCGACCCGGACGACGAGGCTTTCGACGCTCTCCGCGTCCAGTTTTCCGAAGGGCGTGTGGGCAATTCCGACGATGCAGGCGGTCATGGGAACTCCGGGGCCATATTTCGCGCTTTTTCCGAATATAGGCCCATCGCCACCGCGTGGTGAATACTTTGCCTGACACATCAATCGGCGTTAGGAAGGGGCTTGAAATGACCTTCGAGGGCTGCCCGGACCTGCCTTCAGGCGTTTCGAAAAGAGAATATTTTTGATGTCGTCAGGCTACGGCTTCCGGCCGTTCGTATTGGGGCTTCTGACCGCCGCCGTGTTTGCCGCTCCGGCGGCTGCGGCGCCCTACGTGCTGATCGAGGCCGACACCGGCAAGGTGATTCTCGAGCAGGAAGCCGGCAGGCCCTGGCACCCGGCTTCCGTCACCAAGTTGATGACGACCTACATTGCCTTCCGCGCGATCCGCGAGGGCAGGCTGCATCTCTATTCGCAGTTGAGGATTTCCCAGTTCGCGGCATCGACGCCGCCGTCCAAGGCGGGCTTCCCCGCCGGGCAGACCGTGACCGTCGACAACGCGATCAAGCTCCTGATGGTGAAGTCCGCGAACGACATGGCCGTCGTGATCGCGGAGGGCGTCGCGGGTTCGCAGGAGGCGTTCGTCTTCGAGATGAACGCGGCCGCGCAAACGCTCGGCATGAGCGGGACGCGCTTCAAGAATCCGCACGGGCTTCCCGACGACGAGCAGGTGACCACCGCGCGCGACATGGCGGTGCTGGCGCAGGCGCTCATCAAGGATTTCCCCGAACACGAGATATTCTTCCGGATTCCCGCACTTCAGCTCGGCAAGCATACCCTGCGCAATTATAACCGCCTGATCGACCGCTATCCGGGCGCCGACGGCATGAAGACCGGCTTCATCTGCGCATCGGGCTTCAACCTCGTGGCCAGCGCGCATCGCGGCAACAAGCGGCTGATCGCGGTGGTGTTCGGATCGCATAACGCGACCGCGCGCGCCGAGCAGGCGGCGATGCTGTTCGAGCGCGGCTTCCAGAGCGGGGCGTCGCTCGACATCCTGCTGGGTGGCGCCAAGAGCGTGACGGCGATCGCGAATATCGCGCAGGATCCAGTCAGCATGTGGGAGCAGATGTGCGGCAAGAGCCGCAATCGCCGCGTCGCCATGTCCGACTCCGGCGACGAGCGCGACGACGAGGCGGATGCGAACGAAGACCCGATGCGCGCGCTGAAGCTCGATCGCGCGGCCCTCTTCACCGAACTGCCGCCGTCGATGAAGCCGATCCGCGTTCATACCGGCCCCGCGCGCGACGAGCGCGGGCGACCGATCGCGGTCGCCATGGTCAACGGGCGCATGGAAATCGTGACGCCGGGCCACAGGCAGGCCAAGGCGAATTCGGCCTTCGCGCCGCTGCCCGACGGCTTCGGGCCGCAGGAGGTGGAGGCGAAGCCGGAGAAGCCGCTGCGGCTGCCGCGCGTGGCGCCGATGCCGCGAAAGCGGCCGGGCAACGAATCGTGAGCGACGCGCCCGTCCGGCCGGCGGGACCCATCGAGCCGCTTCCGCTCAATGTCTTCACCGGCTTCCTCGGCGCGGGCAAGACGACGCTGCTGAACCGCCTCCTGAAAGACCCGGCGATGAGCGATGCCGCCGTGCTGGTCAACGAGGTCGGCGACATCGGCATCGACCACAATCTCTACGAGATCGTGGAAGAGGGCGTGATCCTGCTCTCGAGCGGGTGTCTGTGCTGCGCGGTGCGGGGCGATCTCGTGAACTCGCTCGAAAACCTGTTGCGCGCCCGCGACAACAACCGCTGCAAGCCCTTCAACCGCGTGGTGATCGAAACCACCGGCATCGCCGATCCGGCCTCCGTCATTCACATCATCATGACGCAGCCTTATCTCACGCTGCGCTATCGCCTCGACGGCGTCGTCACGCTGGTCGACGCGGTGAACGGCATGAAGACGCTGGATGCCCATGAGGAGGCGGTGAAGCAGGCGGCCATGGCCGACCGCATCGTGATTACCAAGACCGATCTGGCGGAGGGCGCGGCGCAGCTTCCGGCCTTGCGCGAGCGGCTGAAGAAGCTGAATCCCGCCGCGGTCGTGCTGGATCGCGAGGTCCGCATCGAGGAACTGCTGCATGCGGGGCTGTACGACCCGGCGAAGAAGATCCCGGATGTGGCGCGGTGGCTGCGCGAGGAGGCGGTGATCGCGGCCGAAGAGGACGCGCACGGGCATCATCACGACCATCATCATGGGCATGGCCACGATCATCACGGCCACCATCATCACCACGCGCACGATCAGGCCTCGCGCCACGACGCCTCGATCAAGGCGTTCAGCATCGCCGCCGAACAGCCGATCCCGCTGAACACGCTGGAGATGTTTCTCGACCTGTTGCGTTCGGCGCACGGCGACAAGATTCTGCGCATGAAGGGCATCGTGCAGCTTGCGGACGATCCCTCGCGCCCGGTCGTGTTCCACGTGGTGCAGCATCTGATGCATCCGCCGGCGCGGCTCGAGGCGTGGCCCGACGCCGACCGCAGGAGCCGCATGGTCTGCATCACCAAGGACCTTGCGCCGGAAATGGTGCGCAAAATGTTCGACGCCTTCATGGGCGTTCCGCAGGTCGATACGCCGGATCGCGCGGCGCTCACCAACAACCCGCTCGCGCTTTAGTTCTTTCCCTCTTCGCACTTGCCCCCTTCCGGCCTCCTGTCGGAAGCTGACGCTACGGAAGGCGCGGATAAAAGCGCTGCCGGGGGGAAGCAGCATGGGTCTCATTCAGGAATTCAAGTATCTGCGCGGCGCGTTATCCACGCTGCGCATGACCACGCCGATCGCGAAAAACCCGAAGCGGATTTTTCCCTGGGTCGTGGAGGATCTCGCCCGGCGGTTCGGCGACAAGGAAGCGCTGATCTCGGATCGCGAACGCTTCACCTATCGCGAGCTCGATGCGCGCGCGAACCAGTATGCGCGCTGGGCGCGGGCGCAGGGCGTCAGCAAGGGCGACGTGGTCTGCCTTCTGATGCTGAACCGGCCGGAATATGTCGTGATCTGGCTCGGCGTGCTGCGCGCGGGCGGGGTCGTGGCGCTGCTGAATACGAACCTCACCGGCACGCCGCTCGCGCATTCGATTTCGATCGTATCGCCCAAGCACGTGATCGTGGATTCGCGACTCGTGAATTCCTTCAACGGCGCCAAGGCGCAGCTTACGGTCAAGCCGAAGATCTGGGTGCATGGGGATTCGAGCGAATACGACTGCATCGAGCCTGCGGTGGCGGCAATGGACAATTCCTCCATCCCCGCCGCCGACCGCCCCGACCTCGACATCAATGACCGCGCGCTGTTCATCTACACGAGCGGCACCACCGGCTTGCCCAAGGCCGCGAACATCAATCACTACCGGCTGATGCTGGCGGCGAACGGCTTTGCCGGCGCCATCGGCACGAAACCGTCCGACCGCATGTACGACTGCCTGCCGATGTACCACTCGAACGGCGGCATGGTCGCGACCGGCGCGACGCTGATCGGCGGCGGCACGGTCATCATCCGCGAGAAATTCTCGGCGCGCGAATTCTGGGACGATTGCGTCAAGTGGAAGTGCACGGCCTTCATCTATATCGGCGAGCTGTGCCGCTATCTCGTCACCGCGCCGCCGAGCGAGAACGAGAAGAAGCATACGATTCGCGTCTGTTGCGGCAACGGCATGCGCCCGGACGTATGGCCGCTGTTCAAGGAGCGCTTCGGGATCCCGCGGATTCTCGAATTCTACGCGGCGACCGAAGGCAACGTGGCGAGCTTCAATTTCGACGGCACCCCCGGCGCGGTCGGGCGGCTGCCGTCCTATCTCGCGCACCGCTTCCCGACGCGCATCGTGAAATTCGACGTCGAAACCGAGCAGCCGCTCCGCGACCGCGAGGGCTTCTGCATCGTATGCGAGCCGGGGGAAGTCGGCGAGGCGATCGGGCAGATCCTGAACGACCCGAACAAGCCGACCAGCCGCTTCGAGGGCTATGCCGATCCGGAGGCGACGAAGCGGAAAATTCTCCACGACGTCTTCGAGAAGGGCGATGCCTGGTTCCGCACCGGCGACCTCCTGCGGCAGGACGACAAGGGATATTTCTATTTCGTGGATCGCATCGGCGATACCTTCCGCTGGAAGGGCGAGAACGTCTCGACCTCGGAAGTGTCCGAAGCCTTCACGGTCTATCCGGGCGTGCAGGAAGCGACCGTCTATGGCGTGCCGGTCAACGGCTATGACGGCAAGGCCGGGATGATCGCGGTCGTGTCCGACGATACCCTCGATCTCGCGGGGCTGCGCGCGCATGTCGCGAAATCGCTGCCGGATTATGCGCGGCCGATCTTTATTCGCCTGAAGCGGGAACTCGAAGTCACCGGCACGTTCAAACAGCGCAAGCTCGATCTCGTGCGGGAAGGCTTCAATCCCGCCGCGGTCAAGGACGAAGTCTATTTCAACGATCCTGTTCAAGGCACCTACGTGCCGCTAGACTCCGCGCTCTACGAGAAAATCCAGTCGAAGGCTTTCAGGTTGTAAATGGCAATCGCGCGCCCGGAAGAAATCTACCTGTTCTGGAAGGATGCCGGACCGGCCGCCTGGTTCGAGGTCGATCCGGCCTTCGACGAGCGGGTGCGCGCCCGGTTTCTGGAAACCTACGAAGCGGGCATGCGCGGCGAGCTGGAGCACTGGGAGCGCTCGGCTTACGGCGCGCTGGCGCTGGTGCTGCTGTTCGACCAGTTTCCGCGCAACATGTTCCGCGGCACGCCGCAGGCTTTCGCCTCCGACGAGAAGGCAAAGCAGATCGCCGACCGCGCGATTGCGGAGGCGCGGGACAAGGCGGTCGATCCCGAGGTGCATACGTTTTTCTACCTGCCTTACATGCACAGCGAGGCGCTCTCCGACCAGGAGCGCTGCGTCGCGCTGATGGCGAAAACGGGAAATCAAGAAAGCATTAAGTATGCCGAGATCCATCGCGACGCGATCGCGCGTTTCGGGCGGTTCCCGCACCGGAACGAGATTCTCGGCCGCACGTCGACGCCAGAGGAAATCGCCTATCTCGAAGGCGGCGGTTTCCGGGGCTGACGGGTCGGGTATTTCCTGAAGGGTTTCTTAACGGCGCTCTGCTACGACTCCCTAAAATGCGGGCGAAAGCCCCGGGACAGGGAGAGTTAGCTTGGCGATTGCCGGTCCGGGCCGCAGCGGGTCGCAAAGCCTGCGCGAGACGTTGCGCGGGCTGATTGCGCGTGGGCTCGGGCTGTTCAGCGGAACGAGCGATCATTCGGTCGCGCGACGCGGCGCCGCCACCGCCTTCGGCATTCGCGTCGCGGGTGCGGCGGTCGCCTTCCTCTCGCAGATCATTCTCGCGCGCTGGATGGGCCGCTACGAATTCGGCATCTATGTCTATGTCTGGACCTGGCTGCTGCTCCTCGGCAGCCTGGTGCCGCTGGGCCTCTGCACCGCGGCGCAGCGTTTCATCCCGGAATACACCGCGCAAGGCGATCACGCGCGACTGCGCGGCTATATTTTCGGCAGCCGCTGGATGTGCGTCGGCATCGCGACCGCGGTCGGCGGCATCACCATCGCCTTGCTGTTCGCGTTCCGGCAGTATCTCGACAATCATTATGTCGTTCCACTGGTGCTGATGTGCGCGTGTTTGCCGATGCATGCGTTGAGCGCCGCGCAGGACGGCATCTCGCGTTCCTACAACTGGATCGATATGGCGCTGGCGCCGGGCTACATCGTGCGCCCGCTCGTCATCCTCGCCTTCATGGCCGGATTTCATTTCGCGGGATTCCCGAATACCGCGCTTTACGCAATGGCATCGACGGTGATCGCCTACTGGCTCGTGACCGTCACGCAGATGCTGCTGATGGGAAGGCGGCTGCGGGAGAAGGTGCCGCCGGGCCCACGCAAATACGAAACCAGGTTCTGGCTCGCGACCGCGTTTCCGATCTTCCTGGTCGAGAGCTTCTATTTCCTGCTGACCTATACCGACATTCTCATTCTCGAGATTTATGTCGAGCCGGATCAGGTCGCGGTCTATTACGCGGCGACGAAAATCCTCGCGCTCGTTGCCTTCGTCTATTTCGCGGTATCGGCGGCGACCGCACATCGCTTCGCCGAGTATCACATCTCCGGCGAGCGCGAGAAGCTCGAGCGGTTCCTGAACGACTCGATCAAGTGGACGTTCTGGCCGTCGCTCGCGGGCACGCTCGGCCTGCTCGTGATCGGGAAATTCCTGCTCGCGTTGTTCGGCGAGGGCTTCTCGTCGGGCTACGGGCTTCTGTTCGTGCTTGCGATCGGCTTGCTCGCGCGCGCGGGTGTCGGGCCGGTGGAGCGGCTCCTCAACATGGTCGGCGAGCAGAAAGCCTGCGCGACGATCTATGCGCTCGCCTTCATCACCAACCTGTCGCTCTGCTTCATCCTGATCCCGCACCTGAAACTTTACGGCGCGGCCATCGCGATCTCGGCGGCGATGATCGTGGAGTCGGCGCTGCTCTATCTCGTGACCAAGCGCAAACTCGGCCTGCACGTTTTCGTCTGGCGCAAGGCGGCCTGAGCGGCGCTTCTTCGGCGCGTCAGGCCTGCTCGCGCAGCATCCGCCGGATCACTTTTCCCGTCGTTGTCATCGGCATGGATTCCACGAACGCGACCTCGCGCGGATATTCGTGCGCCGCAAGCTGCGTCTTCACGAAATTCTGGATCTCCGAGGCCAGCGCTTCCGAAGCGGCGTGGCCGGGCTTCAACTGCACGAAGGCCTTGACGATCTCGGTGCGGATCGGATCGGGCTTGCCGACCACGGCCGCGAGCGCCACCGCCGGATGCCGGATAAGGCAATCCTCGATCTCGCCGGGACCGATGCGATAGCCCGCCGAGGTGATGACATCGTCGTCGCGGCCGACGAAGTGGAAGTAGCCGTCGCCGTCCTTGATCCCCTGGTCGCCGGTCAGCATCCAGTCGCCGACGAATTTCTCGCGTGTCGCTTCCGGCCGGTTCCAGTATTCGAGGAACATCACCGGGTTCGGCCGTTTCACGGCGATCTGGCCGAGTTCATCGGGTTCGCACACCGAGCCGTCGGCGCGGATCACGGCAACCTCGTGGCCGGGCACGGCCTTGCCGATCGCGCCGGGCCGGGAGACGCCGAGCATATGGCAGGAGCTGAGCACGAGATTGCATTCGGTCTGGCCGTAGAACTCGTTGACGATCAGGCCGAAGGCTTCCTTGCCCCATTCATAGGTCTCGATGCCGAGCGACTCGCCGCCAGAGCCGAGCGTTCGCAGTTTCAGGTCGTGCCTGCCGCGCGGGCTTTTTGCGGAGCGCAACATGCGCAGCGCCGTCGGCGGGATGAAGACGTTGCGGATGCCGTGTTTCGCCATCAGCGCATAGGCTTCCTCGGGGTCGAACTTGTCGAACTTCCGGGAAACCACCGGCACGCCGTGATGCAGCGAAGGCAGCAGCACATCGAGCAGGCCGCCGGCCCAGGCCCAGTCCGCCGGCGTCCAGAACAGGTCGCCCGGTTGCGGAAAGAAATCGTGGGGCAGTTCCACACCGGGAAGGTGCCCGAGCACGACACGATGACCGTGCAGCGCGCCCTTGGGCTGGCCGGTGGTGCCGGATGTGTAGATCATCAGTCCCGGATCGTCCGGCGAGGTATCGACGGGCGCGAAGCTGGATGATGCCTTTGCAACGAGCGCGCCGAAATCCTCGACACCGTCTTCGGCGCCGTCGATGGAAATGACGACTTGCAGCGTGGGCGCTTCGCCGCGGATTTCCCGCACCTTGGCCGCACCCTGCGCGTTGGTGATGACGGCCTTCGCGCCGGAATTCTGGAGGCGATAGGAAAGCGCTTCGGGCCCGAACACGATCGCGACCGGCAGCGCGACCGCGCCGAGTTTGTAGATCGCCGCGTGGCATGCCGCGACTTCCGGGGCCTGCGGCATGTAAACGATCACGCGATCGCCTCGCGCGATCCCCTTCGCGCGCAGGACATTCGCGAGCCGGTTCGAGGTTTCGGAAAGCCAGCGGAAGGAAAAATTCTCGCTGCGACCGTCGGCGTGGACATGAACGATCGCGGTGCGGCCGGGATCGACCGCCGCCCATTTGTCGGAAATATCGACGCCGATGTTGTAGCGGGCGGGAATCTGCCAGCGGAATGCGCGCGTCAGCGCTTCGAAGTCGGCGGCTTTCGGCAGCATTGGGCTTCTCCGGACCAGCGTTGTAGCGCTACTTGTCCGGTTCCGCGAGTACGAGCGCCCAGAACACCTTGTATTTGGAGTTCGGCGCATAGGCGGTGGCGATGCCCATCTTGGTCGCGCCCGCGAGCAGCATGTTCTTGTTGTGCGAAGGGGAGTCGCGCCAGCCGGAGAAGGCTTCGGCCAGCGTGTGATAGCCCGCGCCGATGTTCTCCGCGGCGCGCTGCGCGTTGAAGCCGGAGGCGGCGAGCCGCTTGTTGAAGCCGCGGCCGCCCGGATCGTGCGTCAACTGGTTGCGGCTTGCCATGGCTTTCGCCTGGGCTTCGGCCATTTCCACGAGCCGCGCATCGATTTCCACCGGCGGCAGGCCGTTCTTGCGGCGATAGTCGGAGAGCAGGGAGGCCGCCGCGTTGACGTTCACATGCACTTCGGCGCGCGCGAGGTTGTCGTAGAAGGCGGGCTGCCGCGGCACTTCGGTCGTGGCCGTGCAACCGGCCAGCGCAAGAAAGCCGAGTACCGTGCAGATATCCATGATGCCTCGCCGCATGAGAATACCGTCGTTACCCCGAACTGCTTAACGCTTGCTTTCCGGCTTTTCCGGCTGCGCCGGGGTGCCGTCGGGCGGATTGCTCGGGACATTCGAATCGGGAACCTGGTCTTCCTCGTCGTCGGGCAGGGCAGGCTCGGCTTCCGCCTTGCGGATTCCGGCCCGACGGAACGCGCGCAGGATCGCGAAATTCAGCTCGCTCTTGGTCTGGGTCGCGATGGTCGCGCTGCGGATGAGGCAGCGCAGCTCGAAGCCGAGATTGTCGCCGTCGATGTTGAGCAACATGACGCGCGGCTCGGGCGTCTTGACCACGTTCTTGTTTTCCTGCGCGACGTGCAGAAGGATTTCCTGCACGATGTCGATGTCGGTGATAGCGGGCACGCTCACCGGAATCTTGATGCGCGAGGGCGTGTTGTGATGCGTCCAGTTGGTGACGGCGCCGGTGATCAGCTCGGTATTGGGGATGATCAGGGTGGCGCGGTCGAAGGTTTCCATCTCGGTCGAGCGCACGCTGATCTTGCGGATATAGCCCTCGCTGCCCTTGACGTTGATGAGATCGCCGACCTTCACCGGGCGCTCGGTGAGCAGGATCAATCCCGAAACGAAATTCGAGACGATCGCCTGGAGGCCGAAGCCGATGCCGACCGAAAGCGCGCCGGCAACGAAGGCGATGTTTTCGAGATTCAATCCGAGTCGCCCGAGCGCAAGCGAGATCGCGGCGATCACGCCGATATAGCCGGCAATGGTCGCAATCGAATTCTTCAGGCTGGTGTCGAGGCCGGTGCGCGGCAGCACCGTATTCGCGAGCCAGCGCTGCAATACGCGCGCGAGATAGGTGCCGACCACCAGGATCCCGATGGCGGCGGCAATGTCGTAGAGCGATACCCGCAGCTTGCCGAGCTCGATGCCGAAGGAAGCACGCTCGAAACTCGCCGCGAGATCGGTGAGCGACGTGCCCCAGTTGCCGACCACGAGAAAGATCGCAACGATGAAGACGAGCACGCGGGCGGCGCCCGCGAACAGCGCGGCCGCCAGTTCCAGGCTCTGCGTGCGGATGCCGAGGGTGGAGGCAAACGAACGCCCGCGCTGGGTATGCGCCTGCAAGCCCTCGTCGAAATAGGCGTTGATGAGTTGCAGGATGACGTAGGTGCTGGCGATCACGATCGCCGCGTGGATCAGCCGCGTGGTGAGGAAGGAGGCGAGCCAGATATAGCCCGTGAGCACGCTGCCCAGGATCACGACCGCGACGATCCAGAGCACGAGCCGCAACCAGTTCGGCGCGGGCTCCTCCTTGCCTTCTTCGGCCGCCTGCCGCGTCTTCAGCAGCGCGCGAATGACGATCACGGCGATCAGGCCGGCCATCAGCGCGCTCGTCGCGGTGATCATGACGCGCGGCGCGCCGAGGCTGCGGTGAACGATGTTGAGCGAGGCGCCGATGGCGGCGACCAGCAGGCCGTAGGTCGCGTAATTGTAGAAACGCGCGGCGGTTTCGTCGCCGATGTTCAGCACGCGGCGCGGAAAATCGTTGGGCCGCAGCAGCGCGTTCGCAAGCGCGCGGCCGGTCGCGTAGAGCGTCACCGCGGCGAGAATGCCGAGCGCCGACTGGTGCGCGCGCTCGATCAGGAAATCGAACGAGGAAAGGATTTCGATGACCGCATAGACCGCGAGCGGCAGCGCAATCGCGCCGAGGATCGCATCGCGAAGGGCGGCCTTCGCGCGCCGCAGACGCGGCAGCGGCTTGTCCTGCGGATGATTGTTGGACTGCGTGAAGTAGCGGGTGATCCAGCGCTGCGCGAAGAAAATGCCGAACACCGCAACGAGGCACATCAGCGCCGCGACCAGCGCGCTCTGCACGACACCCTGAAATTCCGAAACCGTGTTCAGCCACTCGCGCGAATAGGTGACAGCGGCGCGGATCTCGCCGGGAATGGCCTGTGCGGCGCCGAGCCAGAGCTTCGGATCGAGAATGCTCATGGTGCGCTCGAACAGCCGGTCGGCGAGCCGCGCGCGGCGGATTTCCTCGATGCGGCCCGCGAGCTGATCGCCGCGCAGCACGAGCACGCGCGCCTGCTTCAGCAGGCCGTCGATCTCGGCCTGCTGGCCGCTGAGGATCTTGCGCTGGTCGGCAATGGCGGCGTCCTCGGGCGAGGCGTCTTTCGCCGGAGCCGGCCCCAGCGTCTTCGCGCGCGTTTCGATCTCCATGAGCCGCGGCTGCAGCCGCTCGATGATCTGCCCGAGTTCGCTGCGGAGCGGCTCGATGGCGTCGCGCAGGCGGGTCAGTTCGGCGCGGCGGCTCTCGGCCGTGATTCCGCTTTCGACATATTCGAACACCGAGCCGATGGTTTCGAGCCGGACCCGAATTTCGGCGTTGTTCTGGTTTTGCGCCAGCGCCGGCGGCACGAGAAGCGCCAGCGCGCCGATCAGCGCGAGAATCAGGTTGCGTAGGTTCGGGATCATCGTCTTCGCCGCGGAAAAGGAGGAAATCGGTGGCCTAGCCATGAACAAGGGATGTGGCCGGAATACGAATGGCGGTCCCGGCAGGAATCGAACCTGCGACCTTCGGTTTAGGAAACCGCTGCTCTATCCGGCTGAGCTACGGGACCGGGGTGGCCCCCTCTACCACAGCAGGCGGGGGCTTTGCATCGCCTTCGGAACGTCTTTCCCGGCGGCTGTTCCGCAGCCTTTCCCGCAGTCTTCCCCACGCCCCGAAGCTGCCGCAAACTCGCATCGCGATGATGCCTCCCTGCCTACGGCTTGTTCTCGGTCTTGCGCTCGCCGCGGCGGGCGCCGGTCCGGCTGCGGCCGAAGGCGCAGCGCTTTGCGGCGGCAAGCCGGTTGCCGTCCGCATCGTGGAGGCAATGGACGGGGTCACGCTCAAGCTCTCCGATGGGCGCACGGCGCGTCTTGCAAACGTGATCGGGCCGGTGCCGCTCGACGGTGACGCACAGGCGGTCGCGCGCGCACGAACGGCGCTCGGCGCAATCGCGAACGGAACGGATGCGCTGCTGTATCTTTCGTCCGACGCCACGGATCGCTACGGCAGGATTTCGGCGCAGGCCGTTTCGATCGAGGGCAAGCGCTGGCTCGAGGCCGAGATGCTTTCGCGCGGGATCGCGCGCGTTTTTCTTCCCGCAGACGACAAGTGCGCGAAAGCCCTGCTTGCGCTCGAAGCCGCGGCACGCGCGGCGCGCGCGGGATTGTGGAGCGGCGAGAAGTTCGGCGTATTCGACGCCGCGGCCGCCGATACCTTGCTCGCGAACGAGGGCCGCTTCGTCATCGTCGAAGGGGTCATCCGGCGGGTGGGCGAGGCGCGGGGCCGCGTCTATCTCGATTTCGGGCGCCGCTTCACCGAGGATTTCACGATCATCGTGCCCGACGGCGTTCGTAAAATCCTTGTCGCGCAGGGCTCCGACCCGAAAAACTGGCGCGGAAAGCGCATTCGCGTTAGAGGTATTCTGTTCTCCTGGGGCGGCCCTGCCATAGAAATTAACCTGGCATCGGCTATCGAGCGCCTGGAAAAAGAAGGCTCGGAACAAGAAGTCTCGAAACGAGAAACTCCGCAGAGCGAATGATGCATCGGCAGGTGAAGCAACTGGAGCGATTTCGCGCCGTCTTCAGCGGTATCGTGCTTTCGCTCGCACTTGCCTCCTGCTCCACGATCAGCCTCGACCAGATCGGCTTCGGCGAGATCAGGCTGCGCGAGCCCGATGCGGTCGCCGAAACGCTGCCGCCGGCGCAGCGCAAGGAACACGAGCGGCTGGTCTCGACCTATGGCGGGGTTTATCGCGCGGCGCCCTTGCAGGCGATGATCGAGCAGACCCTCAACCGGCTCGGCGCCGCTTCCGAAAAGCCCGAGCTGAAATATCGCGTGACGATCCTGAACTCGCCGGCGATCAACGCCTTCGCGCTGCCGGGCGGCTCGCTCTACGTCACGCGCGGGCTGATCTCGCTTGCGAACGATACCTCGGAGCTCGCCTCGGTGCTTTCGCACGAGATGGCGCATGTGGTCGCGCGCCACGCGGCGATCCGCGAGGACCAGATCCGCGCCGCCGTCCTGAACAGCCGCGCGATTTCCGATACGCTAAGCGATCCGCAACTCGGCGCGCTGGCGCTCGCGCGCTCGCGGCTTTCCATCGCTACGTTCTCGCGCGGGCAGGAGCTGGAGGCCGATGCAGTCGGCGTCGGCATCGCCTCGCGCGCCGGCTACGATCCCTATGGCGCGTCGCGCTTTCTCACGTCGATGGGCCGGTTTGCGCAACTGCGCTCGTCCACGCTCGGCAACAACACGCCGCGGGATCTCGATTTCCTGTCGAGCCATCCGTCGACGCCCGAACGCATTTCGATCGCGGTCGCGAACGCGAAACAGTTCGTCAATCCCGGCGCCACCGAACGCGACCGCGAGGCGTTCCTGCGCGCGCTCGACGGCGTTACCTTCGGCGACGATCCGAAGGAGGGCTTCGTCCGCGGCCGCAGTTTCCTGCATCCCAATCTCGGCTTCGCCTTCACGGCCCCGGAGGGCTTCGCGCTTGAGAACACACCGCAGGCCGTGCTCGGCGCGACGCAGAACGGGCGCGAGGCGTTGCGGCTCGACGCGGTGCGCGTGAGCGAATCGCAGCCGCTGCCGGAATACATTTCGAAGGGATGGGTCGACGGCATCAACCCCGCGACCATCGAGCAGTTCCAGATCGGCGGCTTCGAAGCCGCGACCGCGACCGCGCGCGGCGAGCAATGGTCGTTCCGGCTTTATGCGATCCGCTTCGGCGCCGATGTGTACCGGATCGCATTCGCGGCGCGCGAGCTGACGCCGCAAATGGAAGCCGCGTTCCGCGAGGCGGCGCTGAGTTTCCGCCGCGTCTCGAGCGAGGAGGCGCAGGGCATCAGGCCGCTGAAGATCAGGCTGCACCGGGTCGCCCCGGGCGATACGCCGGAGCGGCTGGCGGCGCATTCGGCTTTTTCGGACCGCAATCTCGAGCGCTTTCTCGTGCTCAACGGCATGCAGCGGGGCGTGCGTCTGGTCCCCGGCGATTACGTGAAGATCGTCACCGAGTAAGCGGCGCGGGCATCCGAAAGAAAAAGGCCCGGATCGCTCCGGGCCTTTCGCATTTCAATCTTGGGAAGGTTTTCAGGCCGCGGCTTCCTGCTCGTCGGCGCTGTCGGCCTTCGCCTTGTTGCGCGTCGGGGCCTTCATGAGCTGCGCCTCGATCATCTTCGCGGCTTCGGTTTCGGTCACGTCCTCGACCGCCGAAAGTTCGCGGACCATGCGGTCGAGCGCGGCTTCGTAAAGCTGGCGTTCGGAATAGGATTGCTCCGGCTGGCTCTCGGAACGGAACAGGTCGCGGACAACTTCGGCGATCTGGATAAGGTCGCCGGAATTGATCTTCGCTTCGTATTCCTGCGCGCGGCGCGACCACATGGTGCGCTTGATGCGGGCGCGGCCCTTGAGCGTCTCCAGCGCCTTCTTGACGATGTCCGGACCCGCGAGCTTGCGCATGCCGACCGACGCCGCCTTCGAAGTGGGAACGCGCAGCGTCATTTTGTCCTTGGCAAAGGAGATGACGAAGAGCTCGAGCTTGTAGCCGGCAACTTCCTGCTCCTCGATCCGCACGATCTGACCGACGCCATGAGCGGGATAGACGATGTGCTCGTTGGTCTTGAAGCCTTGGCGGGTCTGGGTCTTCTTGGGGGTGGTCATGCTGGCTTATGCTCCTGCGCCGGTGATACCGGCCTTACGCGCTACTTGGTTCCGTCGGACGCCAATTGAACCGCGATGGCGACACTGCTTTCGCGCTCCCGGCTTGCGGCGCAGGGCGTGGGAAAACGGCGTCCAGGCTGGATTCGGGTCGGGCGGCTCCTCGGAGCGCCCTAGATCTTGCGATTAAAACGGGCGACTGTGGGAAATATAGCACATTTTCCCAAAAAATCAACGGTTTGCCGCACCGCGAACAAAACCGCCGGCTCGATATGGTTACCGCCCCGGCGGCGCCGGACCGGCCGTCCCTAGTCGCCCTCGCCCGGCTTCTCGGAGAAATACTGCTCCTTGTCGGGCTTGCCGTCCCATTCCTCCGCGTCGGCCGGCGGGTCACGCTTGATCGTGATGTTCGGCCACTGCTTGGCGTATTCGGCGTTGAGCGCGATCCACTTCTCGAGGCCCGGCACGGTGTCGGGCTTGATCGCTTCGGCGGGGCATTCGGGCTCGCAGACGCCGCAGTCGATACATTCATCCGGGTGGATGACGAGCATGTTCTCGCCTTCGTAGAAGCAGTCCACCGGACAGACCTCGACGCAGTCCATGTATTTGCAGCGGATGCACTTGTCGTTGACGACGTAGGTCATGCGAACCCTAGTTCTTCGCGGGGAGCGCTAGCGCAGGCCTCCACCTTTGCCAAGCGCGCGGGCGTGGGATCAGCGTTGCACTTCCAGGCTTTCATATGTGTGTCTGGCGGCGTCTGCGGCATCCCGGCGCGGCAATATGCCCGTGATCCGGACCACGCGCACGCGCGCGGGCAGCGCGATGGTCAGCACGTCGCCGGGCTTGATGGCGCGAGCGGGCTGCTTCGTCCGCTCGCCGTTCACGCGCACGTGGCCCGCGGCGACGAGCCCGGCTGCGAGGGTGCGGGTCTTCACGATCCGCGCGTGCCAGATCCAGCGGTCGAGACGTTGGGAAGGGACGCCGGCGCCACTCAATCCTTGTCCTTCTTCCCCGCTTCGAGGCGCTCTTTCAGCGCAAGCAGGGAAGCGAAAGGCGAGTTCGGATCGAGCGGCTTTTCCTTGCGCTCGGGACGCGGGCGGAAATTCGCGTGATCGTTTTTGTCGCGGTCCTTGCCGCGGTTGCCGCGATCCTTGCCACGTTCCTTGTGCCGGTCCCGGCCGCGCCGCTCGTGACGCGGACGTTCGCTTGCGTCGCTCGCGGTGGCATCCTGTGTCGCGCCGTCGGCGGGCTTTGCCTCGGCCTTTCGCGGCGGACGGTTTCTTTCGGGCCTGCGCTCGGGGCGCGGACGGCCGGGCCGCCAGACTTCGATCATGGCGGGCTCGGCAGCGGCCTGTTCTGCCGCCGCGGGTTCGGCGGCGGTCTGTTCCACGGCCACGGATTCGGCAGCAGCTTCCGGCGCGGCCTGTTCCTGCGCTTCGAGCGGTTCGCTGACCGGCGTCGGCGCTTCGGATGCCGGCGAAGTTTCGGTGTCTTGCGGCGCCGGGGTCGGCTCCGCGGCGGTTTCGATTGCATCGGCGGCGCGGGTTTCGGCCGCAGCCGTTTCAGCCGCAAGTGCTTCTGCCGCAGGCGCTTCTGCCGCAGCCGTCTCGGGCGCGGCGTCGGCTTGCGGTTCCTCGGGCTTCGCTTCGGCCGGGGCGGGGCGGCGATCCATGCGATAGCCGAGCGCCTTGAGGATCGAGGCGAAGTCTTCGCCGGCGCAGCCGACGAGCGAGGTCATGCCGACGGATACCGTGAACCCGAAGCCGTCGATCGCGCCCTCCGGCTTTTCGCCGGGCGCGCCCGGCTTCCACGCAATCGCCGGACGAATGAGATCGGCAAGCCGCTCCAGAATATCGACGCGCACCGCGCGCGTGCCGGCTACGCGATAGCCCGCGGCGCGGTAGAGCGCCTTCTGGATTTCGCGATCGTTCGGGATCGAGGTGCGGCCCGAGGCTGCGAGCGATGGCAGCTCGTTCATGCCCTTCTGCGAGAGGCCGCCGTGCTTCAGCGCCCACAGCGTCAGTGCGAGCTGGCGCGGCGCGGGCTTGAGCAATGCCGGAAGGTAGATGTGATAGGCGCCGAAGCGCAGGCCGTATTTGCGAAGCTGTGCGCGGGCTTCCTGGTCGAGGCCCTTCACTTCGTCGGCGACGTTGGTGCGGTCGAGCACGCCGAGCGATTCCACGAGCTGGAACGCGACGCCGCGCGCCATGCCGGTGACGTCTTCGGCCTTGGTGAGCGCAAGCAGGGGACCGAGCAGCTTTTCGATCTGCGCGTCGAGCCAGCGGTCGATGCGCGCGGCGACCTTGTCGCGCGCAGCCCCCGTCAACTGCTCGTCGGCGATCAATTGCGCGCGCGGCTTCAGCGCGACATCGCCGGGCACGAGGCGCGCGACCGGCTCGCCGTTCCAGCGCAGCAGGCCGTCATTGGCGAGCACGATCCTGTCATCGCCCGCCTTGTCGATTTCTTCCGCGCGCTTTTCGATTTCGCCGGTGAGCGCCTTCTGCGCCGCCGCCCGCAGCGCCTTGGCGTCGGACCCGCCGCCGGATGCGTCGGCTGCGAACTCAAAACCCTGCAAGCGTCCGATGACGTGGCCTTCCACGACCACTTCACCGCTTTCTTTTACTTCAGTCTCCAAGCGCGTGTTCTCTCTCAGGCGCCGCATCAGCACGCTGGTGCGGCGGTCAACGAAGCGTTGGGTAAGGCGTTCATGCAGCGCGTCGGAGAGCCTGTCCTCGACGGCACGCGTGATGCCCTGCCAGTGTTCCGGATCGCCTAACCAGTCGGGGCGGTTAGCCGCGAAGGTCCAGGTGCGCACTTGGGCGATGCGGTTCGAAAGCGTGTCGATGTCGCCTTCAGGCCGGTCGGCAAGGGCCACCTGTTCGGCGAGCCAGTCTGCGGGGATCGTACCCTCCCGCATCAAAAATCCATAGAGGGTGACTACCAGTTCGGAATGCGCGGCGGGTGCGACTTTTCGGTAGTCGGGAATCTGGCACACCGCCCACAACCTGCGGATCGCATCGGGTGTGGTTGCAAGCGAGACGATTTCGGGATCGCGCGCGGCGCGCTCCAGCACCTGCAAATCACCCGCAATCGGCGCGCGCGTGAGGCCCTCCTCGCGCGGAATCACCGAAAGGCTCGCCTCCAGCGCGGGCAGCGAAGAAAAATCGAGCTCGTGGTTGCGCCACTGCAATACCTTTATCGGCTCGAAGGTGTGGTTCTCCAGCCGGTCGACGAGATCGGCTTCGAAGGGGCGGCAGCGCCCCGTCGTGCCGAAGGTGCCGTCGCGCTGCGCGCGGCCCGCGCGGCCCGCGATCTGCGCCATTTCGGCCGCGGATAACTGGCGGAATTGATAACCGTCGAATTTGCGGTCGGAGGCGAAGGCGACGTGATCGACGTCGAGATTGAGCCCCATGCCGATGGCGTCGGTAGCGACGAGATAATCGACGTCGCCCGACTGAAAGATCTCGACCTGCGCGTTTCTCGTGCGCGGGGAAAGCGCGCCGAGCACGACCGCGGCGCCGCCCGACTGGCGGCGGATCAGTTCGGCAATCGCATAGACCTCGTCGGCGGAGAAGGCGACGATCGCGGAGCGGCGCGGGAGCCGCGTCAGTTTCTTCTCGCCGGAGAAGGTCAGCATCGAAAGGCGCGGGCGCTGGATCACGTCCATGCCCGGAAGCAGCTTGCCGAGAATCCCGCGCACCGTCGCCGCACCCAGGAGCCAGGTTTCCTCGCGCCCGCGCAAATTCAGCACGCGGTCCGTGAACAGATGTCCGCGTTCGAAATCGGCGGCGAGCTGCACTTCGTCGACCGCGGCAAAGGCGACATCGAGATCCTGCGGCATCGCCTCGACGGTCGAGACCCAGTAGCGCGGATTTTTCGGGCGGATCTTCTCTTCGCCGGTAATCAGCGCGACATTCTCGGCGCCGACGCGCGCGACGCAGCGCTGATAGACCTCGCGCGCAAGCAACCGCAGCGGCAGCCCGATCATCCCGCTCGAATGCGCGAGCATACGGTCGATCGCGAGATGCGTCTTGCCGGTATTGGTCGGCCCGAGCACGGCGGTTACGCCGCGCCCGCGACGCGAAGGATCGGCAAAATTCTTGGGAGAGGTTCTGAGCAAGGCTTTCGCCCGTTTCCTGCGCGGCTGTGCCGTTTCGTTACAGTTTGAAGAAAGTTTTCTTCATTCCATTAAGGAATGGAACGGCATCCGAACGAATCGCGTCCGAATCAGCGACCGGTGCTGTTTTCCCGCTGCGTTCACGCCGCATGTAGGTCTCCGTGCGCGTTCTGCCACTACGTTGCGGCCTGGCGCTCATCCTGCCGTGGGATCGGGGCGGGCCAAAGGTTAATTTCCGCGCGCTCCGGCGCGAGATTTGGGCTTGAGTCTCATGCGCTTGCGTTGTCCTGTTTCGTGACAACTTCAATTCAAATTCCATGCATCCGGTAAGATTTGGAACGAGTCTCGAACGAATCGCGTCCGAATCACTGACTCGGTGTGGTTTCGAGTTTCGTTCTCACCACATGTCGTATGCGACAATCTGCCAGACACGAAATGGGAGCGACGAAGCGCTGTGCGCCCCGCCGCTAGGCAAAAATTCCTTAACGCTCGAGAGTTGCGCGCCCTAGCGCGGTCCGATGGTGCGGAAGCGGGTGGCTTCGACCACCATGGTGCCGATGCCGGTCGCGATCGAAACCTTGATCGGCACCAGCGTGCGCGTGCCCGTGACCGGCGCGAGCCACACGAAGAGCTCGCGGTTGTTGGCGAGCTGCTGCACCTGCGGACGATCGGTGCGGTGTCCGGCAATCGGCACATAGCGCGCCTGGCAGACGAGCACGGGGCCCTGATAGCCGTCGATTTTCTTCGGGGCCTGCTCGGTGCGCAGATAGGAGAGCACCACGTCGTAGCGGAAGCGGGCATCGAAGATCGGCAGCGTCCGGTTGCAGGAGTCGGGATTGAGCACGTCGCCCGGCGCGGAGACGAGCATGAGGCCCGCGCTAAGCGGGTCGACGACGTTGGTGCGCGCGGCTTGCGTGATCGGCACGCGGTTGCGGTCGAGATCCGGCGGCGGCGGCAGCACGGAAAATTCCTTGGCGAAGCCATTCTCGACGGTGATGTCGATCTTTTCCTTGCGCTCCGTCGAGTTCGACTGGGTCGAATAGATGCTCGAAATCACGCGGTTCGCCTGAAAGGAGCCGCGCACGGTGGAGGTGCCTTCGCCCTTCGCGACCATGCGTACGAGGCCCGTGAACTTCGCGCTGCCGGCGGCGGCGAAGCCGGCTTCGTTGATGTCGAGAACGATCGCGCCCTGGCCGATGGGGATGCCGGTGAGATGAACCGAATAGGCCGCATCGAGGCGGGTCTGCTGGGCCGAAGCGTCGGACGCAGCAGCGGCCAAAACGACGGCGGCGGCGAAAACGGCGAGACGGCGCATTGCGGCTTTCTTCCCTGTTGCTGCGGGGCGCTCGCCCCTCGGCAGCGCCGCCGGGGCGGCCCGCCTCCGCGATTCAGTTGCCGGAATCATAGCAAATCCTTCAAACCCGGGCGGATTCGCCAGGTTCCGGTCCTGTTGCTGGGTGGGGACAGTTTGAGTCTTAACTGTGGCCCCAGGCCGCAGCCGGAGCCCGCTCCGGGCTTCGCTTGACGCCTCCGGAGGCCCTCACTATGGAGATGCCTCGCTTTTTACCCCTTTGGCGGCGGCGGGCGTGCAACCCGGCCGGATCGCTTTGACTGCAAGGATTTAGACGATGTCTCGGCGCTGCGAACTGACCGGCAAGGGCGTTCTGGTCGGCAACAAGGTCAGCCACTCCAATATCAAGACCAAGCGGCGCTTCCTGCCGAACCTCGTGAACGTCACGATGCAGAGCGAGGCGCTGAAGCAGGACGTGCGCCTGCGCGTCAGCGCCAATGCGCTGAAGTCGGTCGACCACAACGGCGGTCTCGACGCTTTCCTGATCAAGGCGCGCGACGCGAACCTTTCCTCGCGCGTGCTGCTTCTGAAGAAGAAGATCAAGAAGAAGCTGGCCGAAGCGAGCTGAGCCTTGCCGGACGCAATTCGAAAAACCCGCCGGTGACGGCGGGTTTTTTATTGCGGCCAGAGGAAGCGCAGAAGAATCGTGCGCTGGAAATAATTGAAGTTGTTGTCCGACATCATCGTGAGCAGGATCTGGCCGGCCGCGTTCCGGGTGATGGCGAGCGCTTCCATGTTGTCGATGTCGAAATAGGAATCGGCTTCCAGCAGAATCTTCCCCTCCACCACGGCTCCGGACCCGATCTCGGACAGCGGGATCGCGCGGACGCGCAGGTGGATGCCGGTCAGAAGCCGGAAGTAGCGCTCGAGCAGCACGAGATGTCCGCTGGGCGAGATCGCGGCATCGCTGACCTCGAATTCGTCCGTGCGCCGGATCGTGAAGGGGCCGGGTGTAGGCCCGCCGATGATGAAAGCAAGGATGTTGCCGCGCTCGTCGAGCCCGCGCTCGGAGATCGCGAGCAGCGAACCCGCGAGCGGCATACCCTTCGGCACGAAAGCGAGCGCTTCGAGCCCCTGATTGAACGGCAGCTTGCGCACGGCACTCGGCACCTGAATCGGAATGCCGCGTGCGTTCAGCCCGTCGGTGCCGAGGCGGTAGCGCAGGATCTGGTTCGCGCGCTCGATGCCGACATAGAAAGTGTCGCCGTCGGCGGTGAGCGCCTCGGTGTCGAACCATTTGCGCGAGGCCAGCGTGCGCCCGTCGGGGCCGCGCATCGGCGTCATTTCGGCCTGCTCGATGCCGGTGACGCGATTGCCCTCGAGGCGGAATTTCCCGCGCAGCCAGTAGCCGCGGTCCGAATGGGCGGTGAAGTAGGCGCCGTCCGGCGCGATATGCAGGCCGGAAATGCCGCCGAAATGCTTGAACTTCGATTGCAGCACGAGCCCGCCCACGAATTCGAGCGCACCGAAGCGGCGGTTCTGCGCGTTGCGCCGGTCGAAGGCGGCGATCTCGCGCGCCTCGATTTCAATCGCTTCCGGCGCGGAGGTCTTTTGCGCGGTCGCGGGCGAGAGCAGTGCGGCAAGCGCGGTCGCGCCCGCGAACACAGCCGCGTGCAGACGCAGGAATTTGCGCATCAATGCAGGCGGCGTCGGCCGCCGCGGTGCGGGGCGGCGGGGGCTTTCTCTTCGAAGAGCTCCGCGAGTTTCTCGGTCATCGCGCCGCCGAGCTCTTCCGCATCGACGATGGTAACGGCGCGGCGATAATAGCGCGTGACGTCGTGGCCGATGCCGATGGCGATCAGTTCCACCGGCGAACGGGTTTCGATTTCCTCGATGATCCAGCGCAAGTGGCGCTCGAGATAATTTCCCGGGTTCACGGAGAGCGTGGAGTCGTCGACCGGCGCGCCGTCGGAAATCATCATCAGGATCTTGCGCTGCTCGGGGCGGGCGAGCAGGCGCTTGTGCGCCCAGTCCAGCGCTTCGCCGTCGATGTTCTCCTTGAGCAGGCCTTCGCGCATCATCAGGCCGAGATTCTTGCGCGCGCGCCGCCACGGCGCGTCGGCCGATTTGTAGATGATGTGCCGCAGATCGTTGAGCCGTCCCGGCGACTGCGGCTTGTTCGCGGCAAGCCAGGTTTCGCGCGACTGCCCGCCCTTCCAGGCGCGGGTGGTGAAGCCCAGAATCTCGACCTTCACGCCGCAGCGCTCCAGCGTGCGCGCGAGAATGTCGGCGCAGGTCGCGGCAACGGTGATCGGGCGGCCGCGCATGGAGCCGGAATTGTCCAGCAGCAGCGTCACCACGGTGTCGCGGAAATCGGTATCGCGCTCGTTCTTGAAGGAGAGCGGCTGGTAGGGGTCGGTGACGACGCGCGAAAGCCGCGCGGGATCGAGCATTCCTTCTTCGAGATCGAATTCCCAGGCGCGGTTCTGCTGCGCCATCAGGCGGCGCTGCAAGCGGTTCGCGAGCCTGGCCACCACGCCTTGCAGATGCTGGATCTGCTTGTCGAGGTAGGAGCGCAGCCGCGCCAGCTCCTCGGCGTCGCAGAGATCCTCGGCGCCGATGGTTTCGTCGAACTTCATCGTATAGGCGCGATATTCCGGCCCGCGCGGCTCGTTCGCGAGTGGATGCTTCGGACGCCACGGCTCGCCGGCCTCTTCGGAATCGCCGGCATCCATGTCGTCGGGGCGCTCCGCGGGCGGCGCATCTTCGGACTCCATCGAGCTTTCCGGCTTCTCGTCGGCGGAAAGCTCGGCGTCTTCCTGCGCGGTCTGATCGCTGGCGTCGTCCTGTTCGGCGGAGCCCTGGTCGTTCGAGGAGTCGTCCTGGCCCTTGCCTTCGTCCTCGTCCTGATCGTCCTCGTCCTGCTCGTTGGAGCGGTCCTCGCCCATGTCGAGCGAGGTCAGAAGATCGTGGATGGCTTCGGCGAAGCCGCGCTGGTCGTGGATTTCCTCGGCAAGCCGATCGAGATCGCGGTTGCCGCGCTTCTCGATGAAGTCGCGCCACAACTCGACGACCTTCTTCGCGCCGGCCGGCGGCTTCTGTCCGGTGAGCCGCTCGCGCACCAGCATCGCCAGCGCATCTTCGAGCGGCGCGTCGGCGCGGTCGGTGATTTCCTCGAACTGGCCGCGGTGATAGCGGTCCTCCAGCATAGCGGTCAGGTTCTGCGCGACGCCCGACATGCGCCGCGCGCCGATCGCCTCGACGCGGGCCTGCTCGACCGCCTCGAATACCGAGCGCGCGTTCTCGCCCTGCGGGAGCATTTTCTTATGGATCGCCGGATTGTGCATGGCGAGCCGGAGCGCCATGGAATCCGCGTGGCCGCGCAGGATCGCGGCGTCGGCTTTCGACAGGCGTCGCGGCGGCTCGGGCAGGCGCGCGCGCGCCTGATTGAGCGCGGGCTTTTCCGCGGCGTAGGTGACTTCGAGTTCGGGCTTGCCCGAAAGCGCGCGCAAGGTCGTCGCGACCGCGCGCTTGAAGGGCTCGGTCGGGCTTTCGGTGTTCTTTCCCTTCGTGGGAGCCGACATGCTTTTGCTACGTCACGACAGTGCGACGTTCACCGTGGATTCCGGCAGGTCTTTCCCGAAACTGCGCTGGTAGAACTCGGCGACGATCGGACGTTCCAGCTCGTCGCACTTGTTGATGAAGGTGACGCGCAGCGCGAAGCCGATGTCACCGAAGATCTGCGCGTTCTCGGCCCAGGTGATGACTGTGCGCGGGCTCATCACGGTCGAGAGATCGCCGTTGATGAAAGCCTGCCGCGTGAGATCGGCCACGCGAACCATCTTCGAGATGGTGTCGCGGCCCTCGGGCGTGCGATAGGCGTGCACCTTCGAGCTCACGATCTCCACTTCCTTCTCGTGCGGAAGGTAGTTGAGCGTGGTCACGATCGACCAGCGGTCCATCTGGCCCTGATTGATCTGCTGGGTGCCGTGATAGAGGCCGGTGGTGTCGCCGAGGCCCACGGTGTTGGCCGTCGCGAAGAGGCGGAAGGCGGGGTGCGGGCGGATCACCTTGTTCTGGTCGAGCAAGGTCAGGCGGCCCGAGACTTCGAGCACGCGCTGGATCACGAACATCACGTCGGGGCGTCCGGCGTCGTATTCGTCGAAGACGAGCGCGATGTTGCGCTGGAGCGCCCAGGGCAGGATGCCGTCGCGGAATTCCGTCACCTGCTGGCCGTTCTGCAACACGATCGCGTCCTTGCCGACCAGATCGACGCGGCTGATGTGGCTGTCGAGATTCACGCGCACGCAGGGCCAGTTCAGGCGGGCCGCGACCTGCTCGATATGCGTCGATTTGCCGGTGCCGTGATAGCCGGCGACCAGCACGCGGCGGTTGTGCGCGAAGCCTGCCAAAATCGCCAAAGTGGTATCGCGGTCGAAGACATAATCCGGATCGGTATCCGGGACATGGGCTTCGGGCTCGGAGTAGGCCGGGACTTCGAGGTCGCTCTCGATCCCAAAAACCTGACGGACCGAGACTTTCATATCGGGGAGCGGGGCCAGTTCAGTGTTCGCGGTCATGCTTTTTCTCGCCGGAAGGGCGGCTATTGCCTTGCAAAGATAGGGCCGAATTGGGGAGTTCCGGGCGGCGGCCCGCAAAGCGACCTTAGCAGAAGCCTTAGCAGAAACCTTGGGCCTTTAGGTAGTTGTAGGCCTGCACGACTGCCCTGAAGCGGTCTTCGCTGGAACGGTCGCCCCCGTTGGCGTCGGGGTGGTGGCGCTTCACGAGTTCCTTGTAGCGGGCCTTCAGAACCTCGGCGGAGGCGTCGATATCGAGGCCCAGGGTGTCGAAGGCCTTGCGCTCGGCATTGCGGATCATGCGGCCCTCGGGGGCCTCCGCTTCCTGCTTGAAGGAGCCGGTGGCACCCCCGAAGATGCGGAAGGGGTCGTTCCAGCTCTGGCCGGTGAAGCCGGGGTTGGTGCCGTTCTTCCGCGACTTCTCGCCGCCGTTCTGGCCCATCTTCCAGGTCGGGCGGTGGCCGGTCAGCGCGTCCTTCTGGTACTTCTGGACGGCGTCGTCCTTCATTCCCGAAAAATAATTGTAGTTCGCGTTGTATTCGCGGACGTGGCCGATGCAATAATTCCAGAACTCGCCCTCGCGGTCGCGGCCCTTGGGCGCCTTATGCGTGCCGGGCTCCTTGCAGCCAGCCCAATCGCAGGCGGGGCTTTCCGCCTTGAGCTTCTGCTTCTTGTTCCGCTCGATCGGCTTGACGCGGATTTTGTCGAAGAGGGGCGAGTCGAATTTCATGGGTCGAGTATATGGCGATTGCGGCGCTTCCACACAAGCAAGCGCCTGCACGGTAACAGCGAGTTGTTGTCTCATCGTTGACGGAACGTTCATGGCGCTCTATGCGGCGCGGCCATGACCAAACCGGATAGAACCCTGGACCGCATTCGCGACCGTTTGACGGCAGCATTGAAGCCGGAAACGATCGAAGTGATCGACGAGAGCGGGAAGCATGTCGGTCACGCCGGCGCGATTCCCGGCAAGATCACGCATGTGCGCGTGGTCGTCACCGCGGAAGCGTTTCAGGGCAAGAGCCGCCTCGACCGACACCGCATGGTCAACGATCTGCTGAACCATGAAATGAGCGCGGGCCTGCATGCGCTCGCGATCGTGCCGAAGGCGCCGGGCGAATAATTATTCCGCCAGCGCCTCTTCGAGCAGCGCGCGCACGATTTCCGTATCGACATTCTTCGCGACGAAGGCCTTGCCGATGCCCTTGGCGAGAATGAAGACGAGCTTGCCGCGGCTTACTTTCTTGTCCTGCGCCATCAGCGACAGGAGGCCGTCGGGTCCCGGTAGCGCGCCGGGAATCTGCGCGAGCCTGGTCGGCAATCCGACTTTATCGAGATGGCTCACGACGCGCGCGACATCCGCGGGCTTGCAGCGCTTGAGCTTCGCGGAGAGCTTGAACGCGAGCACCATGCCGAGCGCGACACCTTCGCCGTGCAGCAGGCGATCCGAATATCCGGTGGCGGCTTCAAGGGCGTGGCCGAACGTGTGACCGAGATTGAGGAGCGCGCGTTCGCCGGTTTCGCGCTCGTCGCGGGCGACGATCGCGGCCTTCGCCTTGCAGCTCGTGGCGACGGCTTTGGCGCGGGCGGCACCGCCCGCGAAGACGTCGCGCCAGTTCTTCTCCAGCCAGCCGAAGAACCTGGCGTCGTTGATGAGGCCATATTTCGCGACTTCGCCGTAGCCCGCGCGGAATTCGCGGGCCGGCAGGGTATCGAGCACCTTCAGGTCCGCGAGCACGAGCGCGGGCTGGTGAAAGGCGCCGATCAGGTTCTTGCCCTGCGGCGAGTTGATGCCGGTCTTGCCGCCGACGGAGGAATCCACCTGGGCGAGAAGGCTCGTTGGAACCTGCACGAAGCCGACGCCGCGGCGCACGATGGATGCCGCGAAGCCCGCGAGGTCGCCGATCACGCCGCCGCCCAGCGCGATCACGAGATCGCCGCGCTCGATGCGCGATTCCAGAATCGCCTCGGCGACGGTTTCGAGATTGCCGTAGCTCTTGGTGCCTTCGCCCGCCGCCAGCAGCACGCTGTGATGGGGAACCTTCGCCGCATCCAGGGACTGCTCCAGCGCCGCGAGATGGTGATGGGCGACATTGCCGTCGGTGACGATCGCGGCCGCGGCGCCGGGCTTTAGTTTTGCGATGCGCTTGCCGGCGTCCCGCAGCAAGTCTTCGCCGATGACGATGTCGTAGCTGCGCTTGCCGAGCCTGACCTTGACGATTTCGGTGCGGGTTTTCTTGGCGACGGGCATGATCAGTCTTCGCTTTTGGGCAAGGAGGTATCGAGCAGGTTGACGATGGCCTCGACCACTTCCTCATGCGGCACTTCGCAGGAGGTGATGCAGAGGTCGGCTTCCGCATAGGTCGTTTCGCGCGCGGCGAGCAGGTTGCGCAGCGCCGCTTCCGGGTCTGCGGTTTGCAGGAGCGGGCGGTTGGACTTGCGTTTCACGCGCTTGAGCAGCGTCTCCACGTCGGCCTTGAGCCAGATAGAGACGCCCTTGTCGCGAATCCGCGTGCGGGTTTCGGCATTCATGTAGGCGCCGCCGCCGGTCGCGATCACCTGCGGGCCGCCCTCCAGCAGCCGCGCTATCACTTTCTGCTCGCCCTTGCGGAACTCCGCTTCGCCCTTGGTCTGGAACAGCTCCGGGATGGTCATGTTCGCGGCGCGCTCGATTTCGGTGTCGGCGTCGGAAAAATCCAGCCCGAGCCGTTGGCCGAGCCGCCTGCCGATCGAGCTTTTGCCGGAGCCCGGCATGCCGACGAGCACGATCGAGCGCGTGCCGAGGCGCGCGCGGAATGCGCCGGCTTCGGGGTGCAATGCAATCGGCGGCGGTGAGGCCATGTTCATCTTCCTGTGGCATCAGATATGGCGGTTCCGCGGCAGCCTGTAAAATGCCTTTCGCGGCGCCGCCCGCCGATTCGGATATTGCGTAAATGCCGACGCTGTTTCGTTTGCTTACCGTGCTCGCAACCATCGCCGTCATCGGCTATGGCGCGGCGTGGCTGCTTGCGAATTACGTGCAGCCCGAGCCCCGCACCATCACGATCACGGTGCCGCAGGATCGCTTCGGCAAATGAGCGCGAAAGCGAACCGCGCCAGGAAAAGCGCTGTGCAAGGCGCGGGCAGCCTGCGCGATCTTTTCCTCGACATGATCGCGACCGAGCGCAACGCGAGCAGGAATACGCTCGATGCCTATGCGCGCGATCTCGACGACTATGCGGAATTTCTCGCGGGACAGAAAAGCGATTTCGCGGCGGCCGATACGCAGACGATCCGCGATTACCTGGCCGCGCTGAAGCGGCGCGAACTCGCGGCGGCCTCGGTCGCGCGAAAACTGTCCGCGATCCGCCAGATGCATCGCTTCCTCTACACCGAGGGCCTGCGCGGCGACGATCCCGCGGCGGTGCTCGAAGGCCCGCGGCGCGGGCGGCCGCTGCCGAAGATCATGACCGTCGCGGAAGTCGGCAGGCTGCTTGCGGTTGCGCATGAGGTTCCCGCCGAAGACGGCGACAGGAAAGAGTCGGGCGCGCAGCGCCTGCGTGCGCTGCGGCTCGCCGCGCTCTTGGAATTGCTCTACGCATCGGGCCTGCGCATTTCCGAACTGATCGCGCTGCCGGCGACGGCCGCGCGCAACAGGAGCGATGCGATCATCGTGCGCGGCAAGGGCAACAAGGAGCGCCTCGTGCCCATCGGCGACGCGGCGAAACGTGCGATGCAGGCCTATCTCGAGGCATGCGGCGAAGGCGGGAAGGCGTCAGGACAACGCTGGCTGTTTCCTTCCTTCGGCGAGAGCGGGCATGTTACGCGGCAGCATGTCGCGCGGGAATTGAAGGCGCTCGCGGTGCGCGCCGGGATCGCACCGGGGAAGATCAGCCCGCATGTGCTGCGCCATGCGTTCGCAAGTCACCTGCTTGCCAATGGCGCCGACCTGCGCGTGGTGCAGGCGCTCCTCGGCCATGCCGATATATCCACGACCCAGATCTATACCCATGTGCTCGACGAACGCCTCAAGAACATGGTGCGCGACCTGCATCCGCTTGCGGAGAAATAACTTTTCGCGCGGTCGCTTGACTTGAACGGGGTCGGCGGGCAGCTTCCGCCGATTCCGCGGGGCGGCATGCCCCGACAGCTTTGAGCCGTAATGCGCACTTACCTCGATTTCGAAAAACCGGTGGCCGAACTCGACGCCAGGATCGAGGAATTGCGCTCGCTTGCGGCCGGCGGCGAGGCGGTTGCGATCACGGAAGACGTGGCGCGGCTCGAGGCGAAGTCGGAACTGGCGCTCTCGGAAATCTACGAGAACCTCACGCCCTGGCAGAAGACGCAGGTCGCGCGCCATCCGCAGCGGCCGCATTTTTCGGATTACATCGCAAAGCTCTTCGAGGAATTCACGCCGCTCGCGGGCGACCGGAAGTTCGGCGACGACCACGCGATCCTCGGCGGCTTCGCGCGCTTTGACGGCCAGAGCGTTTGCGTGATCGGTCACGAGAAGGGCTCCACCACCGAAGCCCGCATTCACCACAATTTCGGTATGGCGCGGCCGGAAGGCTACCGGAAGGCGGTCCGCCTGATGGAGCTCGCCGACCGCTTCGATCTTCCGGTGGTGACGCTGGTCGATACCGCAGGCGCCTATCCCGGGATCGATGCCGAGGAGCGCGGTCAGGCCGAGGCGATTGCGCGCTCGACCGATGCGGGGCTCGCGCTCGGCGTGCCCAACGTCTCGGTGATTATCGGGGAGGGCGGTTCGGGCGGCGCGATCGCGATCGCCACCGCGAACAAGGTGCTCATGCTGGAGCACTCGATCTACAGCGTGATTTCGCCCGAAGGGGCTGCTTCGATCCTGTGGCGCGACACCACCAAGGCCCAGGAAGCGGCGACCAACATGAAGATCACCGCCCAGGACCTCCTCAAATTCGGGGTGGTGGACGAAATCGTCCAGGAGCCCGCCGGCGGCGCCCATCGCCATCCCGAGGCCACTATTACAGCGACAGGTAAGGCGATCGCAGCCGCTTTTGCGGGGTTCAATGGCCTTTCGCGCGAAGAAATCCGTCGCCACCGGGCTGAAAAGTTTCTGGCCATCGGCCGGAATCTCTGACTTTTCAATCACTTATGCGAGAGCGCAGGCGCGGGTTGCGATCAGGGCGGTTGCGGTAACGCGGCGTCAAGGGTAACGCATTAGGCAATGGGGACCGGTAGTTTTCCGCGCATTTTCGGGAGTTTTGCGTTGAACTTTCGCCGTCCGAAATCCGCCATCCGTTTCGCAGCGGCGACGGCCGTCTGCGCGCTGTTGCTTGCCGGATGCAGCGCCGAGAATTTTTCCTTCGGCCCCGACAGCAACCGCAAGCATTTGCGCCCGGTCTCGCCGCAGACCATGGCCATGATGCAGGAAAAGAACATGGCGAAGAACTCGCCGATCCTGCTTCGCATCTACAAGGAAGAGTCCGAACTCGAGATCTGGAAGAAGGCCCAGTCTGGCCGCTACGAGCTTCTGCGCAAATATGCGATCTGCAAATGGTCGGGCGAGCTCGGGCCCAAGATCAGGACCGGCGACCGGCAGGCGCCGGAGGGATTCTATTTCATCCGCCCCGAGCAGATGAATCCGCATTCGAGCTACCATCTCGCCTTCAATCTCGGCTTCCCGAACGATTTCGACCGCGCGCACAACCGCACCGGCGCGCATCTGATGGTGCATGGCGATTGCTCGTCGAGCGGCTGCTACGCCATGACCGACGAGCAGATCGCGGACATCTTCGCGCTCGCGCGCGAAGCTTTCGACGGCGGCCAGCTCGCCTTTCAGGTGCAGGCTTTCCCGTTCCGCATGACCAGCGCCAACCTCGCGCGTCATCGCAACAACCCGCATCTTCCGTTCTGGCGCATGCTGAAGGAAGGCTCGGACCATTTCGAGGTTACGCGGCAGGAGCCGAAGATCGACGTCTGCGCGCGGCGCTACGTCTTCAACGCGGTGCCCGACGATCCGATGAAGCCGTTCGATCCGTCGCGGCCGTGCCCGGCCTATCACATGCAGCCGGAGATCGCGCAGCTGCTCCAGAACCGGCAGAGCTCCGATCAGAACGACATTACCGCGCTGTTCACGCGCAACATGCCGGCGGCGCCGGTGCGCACCTATAACGACGGCGGCTCCAATCCCGTCTTCGCGGGGCGGGTGCCGCTGAGCTCGGTGCAGGCGCAGCAGCAGGCGGCCGAGGACCCGGACGAAGACGAGACGCCGCGCCCGGCCGTCAAGCAGAAGACGAAACAGGCGAAGCAGTCGAAGCAGGCGAAGAAGAAGCAGACGTCCCGGCCGGCGCAATCGCAGCCGCAACAGCAGCAGACCACGCAAAATCCGGCGACGCCCAATGCGTTCTCGTTGCAGCGCCCGGCCGACAACCGCGTCAACGCCTTCACGCGCTAGAGCGCGCATCCCGGTAAAATAAAAGCACCGCATCCGATCGGGGTTTACCCGGGGTCGGAATCCTGAATGACCAAGCCGGCTATTGCCGGCTCGGTTTGCGGTGCTTTTGCTTTTTTGCGGTTCGCCGGGCTCAGGCCAGGCGGCCGTGGCAGTTCTTGAATTTCTTTCCCGAACCGCAGGGGCAGGGCTCGTTGCGGCCGACCTTGCCCCAGTCGCCGGGGTTCTTCGAGGTGCGGTCGCCCTTGGCCTGCTGGCCCGAAGTCAGGCGCACCGGCTGCGCCAGCTCGTCCTCGCCGGTGACGGGATCGATGTGACTCGCCTGCATCTGCGGAAGCTCCTGCTCCGGCGGGCGTTCCATGATCTCGATGTTCAGAAGCTGCGCCGAAACCATCTGGCGCAGGCGCGCGAGCAGCGCCTCGAACAGCGTGAAGGCTTCGGACTTGTATTCGTTCAGCGGGTCGCGCTGCCCGAAGCCGCGCAGGCCGATCACCTGGCGCAGATGCTCGAGCATCACGAGATGCTCGCGCCACAGGTGGTCCAGCGTCTGCATCAGCACCGACTTCTCGACATAGCGCATCAGCTCGGCGCCGTACTTGGCGACCTTGCCGGCCATGACTTCGTCGGCCGCGCGGGTGATGCGCTCCTTCACCTCGTCGTCGGCAATCCCTTCTTCCTTGGCCCATTTCTGCACCGGCAGCTTCAGGCCGAGGCCTTCCTCGATTTCCTTTTCGAGGCCTTCGGTGTCCCACTGTTCGGCATAGGCGTTGGGCGGGATGTGGCGCGTGACCATCTCGTCGATCACGGCGTGGCGCATATCGGCGATGGTTTCGGAGACGTCGTTTTCGCGCATCAGGTCGATGCGCTGCTCGAAGATCACCTTGCGCTGGTCGTTCGAGACGTCGTCGTATTTCAGCAGGTTCTTGCGGATGTCGAAGTTGCGCGCTTCGACCTTCTGCTGCGCCTTTTCGAGCGCCTTGTTGATCCAGGGGTGGACGATGGCTTCGC
>CAZNPX010000025.1:0-46734 GCA_964575175.1 uncultured Hyphomicrobiales bacterium
GCGAAGCGGGACGGCGCCTTGAACAGGCCCGCGAGCATCGCCGCTTCCGCCATGTTCACGTCGCGGGCGGACTTGGCGAAGTAATACTGTGCCGCGGCATCGACGCCGTAGGCGCCGCCGCCGAGATAGGCGCGGTCGAGGTAAAGTTTCAGGATCTCGTTTTTCTTCAGCCGCGATTCCAGCCAGATCGCGAGGAAGGCTTCCTTCACCTTGCGCTCGATCGTGCGCTCGTTGGAAAGAAACAGGTTCTTCGCAAGCTGCTGCGTGATCGACGAGCCGCCCTGCACCACGCCGCCGGCGCGGACGTTGGTCGTGAGCGCGCGCAGCGTTCCCGCGAAATCGATGCCGAAATGCTCGTAGAAGCGGCGGTCCTCGGTGGCGAGCACGGCCTTGATGAGATGGTCCGGCATCTCCTCGAGCGGCACGGAGTCGTTATGCTTGATCCCGCGCTCGCCGATCTTGTTGCCGTAGCGGTCGAGGAAGGTGACCGCGAGCTCGCTCTTCTTCAGCCAGTCCTCGTCGGAGGTTTCGTCGAAGGCGGGCGCCGCGAGCGCGAGCAGCAACACCGACGCGCAGGTGCCGAGCGTCGCCGTCTCCGAAAGGCCCTCGACCGCGAGCCGGCGCAAGCCGCTCACATGAAAGCGGTCCATGAAGGCCGAATAGCCTTCCCACTTGGCGCGCAGGAAAACCCACAGCGAAAACAGCGCCGCGTTCAGCCGCGCGTCGAGATCGAGCAGCGTCTTGCGGATGCCGGTGACCTGCGCCCGCTCGAGCGGCTTCTTCTTGTCTTTGCCGGACGGGGGCGGGGTGGGCGTTTCGGACAAGGGAGACTCGGGTCCTGGGAGCGGGGTGCGCGGCGGTTATAGCAGGGTGGCGGTATCGGGCGAAGGTATGGCCGCCGCCGCGGTTAATGCTGAAAACGTCGCGTTTCGTGGCATGATGGCGCCCCACGCCGCCCGGGAATCGGAGTTCTGGATCCACATGTTCTTCGGCTACGAACGCGATGCCCTGAATCTGGCGCGCGACGAGGCTCGCGCCGTCTTCGAAAAGACCGGCACCAAGCCCGAAGTGATGTCGTCCGACAATCTTTCCACCTTCACCGGGGAGCTCGGCCGGGCTTTGCGCCTGATCCTCGAGGAAAAGGAAATTCTCTTCTTCGCCGTGCTGCAATGGCTGGTGATCGCGGTGGGCTACCTGGTGTGGACGCAGGTGCTCGACTGGATTCCGGACAGCGTCTGGGAGGAGGTTCGCCGCAAGGACAGCGGCATCACCTTCACGCTGGTCAATCTTGTGCTGCTGGGCTGGAGCTTTCTCGTGGTCGCGGCGGCGAGCTATCCGCTTTCGCTGCTGAATGCGGCGATCACCGCCGCGCATTATCAGCGCAGCGCCGGCCATCCCTCGACCATTGCCGGGTGCCTCGAGCTTGCCTACCGCAACCTGCCGAAGCTCTGGGTTTTCACCACCATCGACGCCTGGATCACCGTGAACGCGATCGTGGACCGCATGCCGCGCAGGCGCGGCACGAGGACCGCGCTCGACGAGTTGCTCTATTATACGTGGAAGATCGGCACCATGGGCGTCGTGCCTTCGCTGGTCGCGGGCAGGGGATTCTTCGACGCCGCGAAGGAGTCGGCGGCGTTGCTCGCCGCAAAGCCCGGCCGCGCCATCGGCATTCGCATGGGCTACAGCCTGCTCTGCTGGGTCATAGGCGTGCTGGCCTATCTCGGCGGCCTGGCTTTCGTCATGAATTTCGGGGCGCGCGTCGGCGGCCCCAACGGCGTCTATAATTTTTATGTGCTGCTCGCGGTGCCGATCGTGGTTGCGGTGGGGGTGACGGCGGTGCTGCTGCGGCCGCTGTATCTCATCGTGGTCGCGCAGCTCTATACCGAGGTGGTTCCCGTCGAGCGCCATGCGGCCCTGTCGGCCGCGGGCGGAAAATCGCAGCTTGTTGCCTTCGTCTTCGCGTGCCTGCTATGCGCGCTGTTCGCGCTCTATTTCTTCGGGGACCAGCTCGGCGTGCGCGACTGGATCGAAACCCTCGCGGAGAGAGACCTGCGGGGCGCGGGCAAGCCGCACTGACCGCTCCCGGCGCAATCATGCGCAAGCATCGCCAACCGGATTGAATACTGTGGAACCCTTCTGGCGTCGCAAGAAGCTCTCGGAAATGACCGAGGCGGAGTGGGAATCGCTCTGCGACGGCTGCGGGCGCTGCTGCCTCGAAAAGCTCGAGGACGAGGACACGCTCAAGGTTTACTACACGGACGTCGCCTGCCGCCTGCTCGACTGCGAAAGCTGCCGCTGCTCCGATTACGAGAACCGGATGCAGCGCGTGAACGACTGCGTGAAGATCACGCCCGCGAAGGCCGAGGAATATTCCTGGCTGCCGAAGACCTGCGGCTACCGCCGCGTGGCGGAAGGGCGCGACCTCCTGTGGTGGCATCCGCTCCTCTCCGGCGATCCGGAGACGGTGCATGCGGCGGGGATTTCGGTGCGCGGCCGCGTCGGCGGCATCGAAGGCAAGGTGCGCATCCGCGACTATCAGGACCACATCGTGCGCTGGCCCATGCTGGAGCCAAGAGAAAACAAAAAACCAAAAAAGAAGGTTGCAGGAAAATAATCCTTGACAGCGTGCCGCTCCCCATGTAGGGTTTCGGCATACTCCACAATTGCATCAGCGGGTTTGGGGGCCACCCCATTCGCCTAGAATGAGCGGCGCGAGCGGCTTCGCTAGCGGGCTTGGGGCTTGCCCCATCCCGCAAAATTAAAAGCGCAGCGGCTTTCGTATCGTTGCGCGAAATGACGGCGGCGGAATTCCGGCCGCCGTTTTTGCATTGCAGAGCAGATGCCGAAATTCATTGTCCTGCCGCCGAAAAAGATCGCGAAAGTCCGCAGGCTTTATGAAGGCACCGATATTCCGGTTCGCGATCTCGCGTCGATCTGCGGGCTGGGCGTCACCACCTTTCTGAAGCGCGTGAAACTGTGGGGCTGGAAGCGCCGCAAGCTGCGCATGACCGGCTACGACGCGGCCGCTAGTGTCGAAGTCGAAGCGATCCGCGAGGTTGCCGCGCCCTCGGTTGCGGTCGCGGAAAACGAAACCCTGATCGATCGCGTGCGCGCGGCGGTGGAGCGCGAGATTGTCGCCATCGAGGCGGTGCTGACGCGCGTCGAAGGCGCGCGGCTGCGCTCGACCGATGCCGAGCGCGCGGCAAGAACGCTCGCGACGCTCGTGAAGACGTTGCGCGAAGTCGCGGCGCTCCAGCGCGACGAAAAACCGGATACAGAAAACGGTGAAGCGGAAGCAGACGAATTCCGCGATCTCGAGGCATTCCGCGCCGAGCTTGCGGAACGCCTTGATCGCCTGCGGCGAAGCCGGGACGCTGAATGAGCTGATCGCGGATACGCGCGCGCCGCATCGCGAGGCGTTGCTGAAGGATTGGGAAATCTGGGCGCGCGAGGATCAGTTGCCGCCCGCGGGCGCGTGGCGCAACTGGCTGATCCTCGGCGGCCGCGGCGCGGGAAAAACCCGCGCCGGCGCCGAATGGGTGAGGGGTGTCGCGCTCGCGCGCGAGAGCTTCGGGGAACGAGCGCGGCAGATCGCGATCATCGGCGAGTCGATTGCCGACGTGCGCGAGGTGATGATCGAGGGCGTTTCCGGCCTGCTCGCGGTCCATGCGCGCCGGGAGCGGCCGCTATGGGAGCCGTCGCGGCGCCGGCTCGAATGGTCGAACGGCGCGGTGGCCTATGCGTTTTCCGCGGATGATCCCGAGAGCCTGCGCGGCCCGCAATTCGACGCCGCCTGGTGCGACGAGCTTTGCAAATGGCGCCGCGCGGAAGCCGCCTTCGACATGCTGCAATTCAGCTTGCGGCTCGGCAGCAACCCGCGCGCCGTCATCACTACTACGCCGCGGCCGGTGCCGCTGCTGAAGCGGCTGCTTGCCGATCCTTCGACCGTGGTGTCGCGCGCGGCGACGAAGGCGAACGCCTTTCAGCTCGCGCCGCAATTCCTGGAGCAGATGCTGGCGCGCTATGCGGGCACGAGGATCGGGCGGCAGGAACTCGACGGCGAGCTGATCGAGGCGCGCGCGGACAGCCTGTTTCCGCGCGAACGCATCGAGCGGGCGCGGGTGGACGCGCATCCGCCGCTCACGCGCATCGTGGTCGCGGTCGATCCGCCGGCATCTTCGCGCGAGGGCGCGGATGCCTGCGGGATCGTTGCCGCCGGCGTGGACGACGACGGAAAGATTTTCGTGCTCGCGGATGAAAGCGCGGGCGGCCTCTCGCCTTTGCAATGGGCGAGCCGCGCGATCGCGCTCTATCGCCGCGTCGAGGCCGATCGCATCGTGGTCGAAGTGAACCAGGGCGGCGAGATGGCGCGCGCGGTGCTGGCCGAAACCGATGCGGGCGTGCCCGTTTCCGAGGTGCGCGCGACGCGCGGGAAGGTTTTGCGCGCCGAGCCGGTGGCCGCGCTCTACGAGCAGGGCCGGGTTTCGCATGTCGGCACGTTTCCGCTGCTCGAGGACGAGATGGCGGATTTCGGCGCCGACGGCTTGAGCAACGGCCGCTCGCCGGACCGGCTCGACGCGCTGGTCTGGGCGATTACCTCGCTGGCGCTGATGCCGCGCGAAGCGACGCCGCGGATGCGCTCTCTTTAACTCCGGAGCAGAAATGCAGTTCACGTTTCGCAATCTTTTTGCGCGGCGCGCGCCCGCGCGCGCGGCCGAGGAAAAGGCAAGCCGCAGCGGCGCGCTGGTCGCGCTGTTCTCGCAAGGCCGCCCGCGCTGGACGCCGCGCGATTACCAGGCGCTCGCCCGCGAAGGCTACGCGAAGAATCCGATCGCCTTCCGCGCCGTTCGCATGATCGCGGAAGCGGCGGCGGCGGTGCCGCTGCTGCTCTATGAGGGCATGCGCGAGCACGACGAGCATCCGCTGCTGCGCCTGCTTGCGAGGCCCAATCCGCGCCAGACCGGCACGGATCTGATCGAGCAGCTCGCCGGCTATCTGTTGGTTGCGGGCAATGCCTATCTCGAGCGCGTCTCCGTGCTCGACGAGACGCGCGAGTTGCATGCGCTGCGCCCCGACCGCATGAAAGTCGTTCCGGGCGCGGAGGGTTGGGCCGAGGCGTATGAATACCGCATCGGCGGTTCGGCCGTGCGCTTTGCGATGAACGAAACGCCCGCGCCGATCCTGCATCTCACGCTGTTCAATCCGCTGGACGATCACTACGGCATGTCGCCGCTGGAGGCGGCGCAGGCTTCGCTCGACGTGCACAACGCGGCGAGCGCCTGGAACAAGGCGCTGCTCGACAACGCGGCAAGGCCTTCCGGCGCGCTGGTCTATTCCGCGGCCGGCGGCAATCTCTCGGACGAGCAGTTCGAGCGGCTGAAGGGTGAGCTGGAGGCGCATTATCAGGGCGCCGCCAATGCCGGCCGGCCGCTGCTGCTGGAAGGCGGGCTCGATTGGAAGGGCCTGAGCCTGTCGCCGAAGGACATGGACTTCGTCGAGGCGAAGCACATCGCCGCGCGCGAGATCGCGCTGGCCTTCGGCGTGCCGCCGATGCTGCTCGGCATTCCGGGCGACAACACCTATTCCAACTACGCGGAAGCCAACCGCGCGCTGTACCGCCAGACGGTGCTGCCGCTGATCTCACGCATCGCGAGCGCGCTCGGCCACTGGCTCGGCGAATCCTTCGGCGGCAACTTGCGGCTCGCGCCCGATCGCGACGAGATTCCCGCGCTGTCGCTGGAGCGCGAGGCGCTCTGGAAGCGCGTGGGCGAGGCTTCGTTTCTCACCGACGACGAGAAGCGCGCAGCCACCGGCTACGCGCCGCTGCCGGCTTCGTTTGCGCCGCTCGCGAAATACGATCCCAACCAGCCCCGCGTGCCGGCGGGAAATTCCGACGGAGGGCAGTGGACGAGCGGGGGAGGATACGGCGTCGGCAACGAGCGCGTATTATCGGATGCGAATCCGGGTGAGCTGGTGCCGGGTGCGCAGTATGCGCAGAATGATCCTCAAGACAGGATCTTAAACAAGCATATCCGGGATGATCATGTAGGTAAGACTGACAAAGAACTAATCGAGCGAATTGAGAAGGAAACACTGCCCGGACTATTTGTTCGCACAGGAAGAGATCGGAACGGTACATTTTATTCAATTGAAGCAGCTCGAGACTTCATCAATCGGACTATCGAAAGTAATCAAACTGAAATTGCTCGATTTCTAAATGGCTCAAGACTTAGAGAACTGCTAACTTTGCGATTTGGATATGAGACTGGACGCGAAGCTTTTCTGGAAAATGGCGTTATAGGCATTCGAAAAACTTACGAGGTTGGCGTCGTAATTCAGCGCGACCCGAGTTCTACTTTGGGTTATCGAGTAATCAGCGCCTATCCGCGAAACTTCAATCCACGAATTGGCCGATAACATGATCGCTTCAGACGAGTTCTTCAAATTCTGCTCAGGGTTGCATCAGGATTTTCTCCTGTATGGACCAGAACCTGAAGACTGGATCGACGGTGCGTTAGGCTTTGTAGATGAGGAACGCTGGCCGCACTTGCGGCAGTTTATTCACGATCTGCTAGTCGGCGACTACTCGGATGCACAGTTGCAAGAGATTTACCGCAACACCTACACCGAAATCCGTATTTATGAGGATCGCGGCGTGCGCCCGTTTCTCGAAATGGTTCTAAACCGAATCGATCAGAAACTAGCGAACGACTAAGCTGCCGCGCGCGAGATCGCGCTGGCCTTCGGCGTGCCGCCGATGCTGTTCGGCATTCCCGGCGACAACACCTATTCGAATTATGCGGCGGCCAATCGCGCGCTGTACCGCGCTGTGGAAGCGCGTGGGCGAGGCTTCGTTTCTCACCGACGACGAGAAGCGCGCGGCCACCGGCTATGCGCCGCTGCCGGTATCGTTTGCGCCGCTCGCGAAATACGATCCCAACCAGCCGCGCGTCCCGGCGGGAAACTCAGATGGTGGGCAGTGGACGAGCGGGGGAGAGGGTGAGGGTGGTTCGGACTATAATGATGAAGGCGGCGATGAGGGGTTACTGCCGGAAAATGCTATGCCGGTACAAGGTCATCACTACGAACCTAAGGGTGTACTCAATAAATTTCCTCTGTCTCCCGAGGCCAGGGGCATCTTCATGAAAGACGTGAGGGGGTCATTGCGAGCTCAGCGTCATGGCTGGAGTGAGCCTCACAAGGCATACAATGAAGCCGTCGAACAGCACTTCAAAAATTTTTCAACGAGAATAGAATCAAGCCAGAGGAAATGACGGCTGATCAGGCAAGAAAGTTATCGAACGAAATAAAAAAACTCTAGAGATCCTCGTATCAGAAATTTCAATATGCGAATCTGGATACGTGAGATTACGTGCTTTTTAAGACGGCGATGAGTGGATAGTATGAATAGCGATTACGAAATGACTTGGACTAAGCTTTACGACGAAATTGGTCGCGTACTTTCGCAATTCGGAATAGAGGACGCGACCGGCGAAGATTATTGGATTGTCGACAGGCCATACGGTTACGATCAGCATAATGTAAATATCTCCAATCTGAAAATGCTCGACCCCCAGGTCGTTTATTCTCTTCAGAAAATTCTAAAAAAATTCCGAGGGTGGGAGATATTTATAACTGTTTATATTCCTCTGTCAGAAGGTGATAGGTGGCCCGACATGGGACTCATCATCCGCGAGCACGAAATCATCGACGGTTTGCAGCGTCAATATTTTCCGCCGGAGTATCGATCGATTCAGTACGAAGGCAGCCGCGTAGGCACCGATAAGGATTAGCGCGAGATCGCGCTGGCCTTCGGCGTGCCGCCCATGCTGTCCGGCATTCCGGGCGACAACACTTATTCCAACTATGCGGAAGCCAACCGCGCGTGGGGGTGACATAATTGCGATCTACGATGTGAAGACCGGCACGACGCCCGTGTCTCCAACTGGGAAACGAGAGCTGCGTGAAAAAAACTAGAACAGGGGACGAGGTGCCCATTATTATTCTTCGGGTACAGCGCATAAGAAATTAAGCCTCGTTGGAGACTTAAAGTGTCTATGGAATTGTACGTCATTTCGGAAAGGCGTCTTCAAACGATCAACGAGTGGCAAGACGCGATAGACAAATTCGGTTTTCCTATTCGATTTGAGGCCGGAATAGATTTTGAGTCGACCAGCGGATTTCTGCCACTGCGTCTTCATAACAGGTTGTCGGGTTTTGAGTGCGATCACTGGACTATCGACGACATCAAAGAAATCTACGGCTATCATCGCATAAATCCGAATTCCAAGTACGTTCTCGCTTTTCGCTGGAGTGGGGACTACGACGAATTGATTTCAGTAACCCAAGCAAGTGCGGCATATGCCATTGCTACAGATGGGTTGCTCTTCGATTGTCAGGAGGGCGATTTCATCTCAAATGAAAAAGCGATAGAAATGGCAAATACGATTGAAGAGCAAGTGAAGTCGTGGCGGTAACTCATCCGCAGAAAATCTGGTCTAGAGCCTTTGTCTCTAGATTGGTAAAAGAGTCGAATGATCCTCGCGTCAAAGATTTCAACTTCAAGATTTTTATCCGCGAGATTATGTTTCATTTGCTTATGAGAGGGCGCCGCCCGCGGCGATAGACTCTTATGACCCAGAAGACCCACAAAAACTACGAAAAGCTCTGGAGCGAGCTTTATCGCAGAATGACAAAAGTGCTCGATCAATATGGTGCTAAATACGACTTTAGAAAACGCGAGGGAGACTACTGGATCATCGACGAGCCTTATGGCCTCGATCAACACAACGTCTACTTTCATAAGTTAAAAATGTTTGAGCCGGGAGTGATTAGGGAGCTTCGGGATTTACTAAAGGAGTTTTCTGGCTGGGAGATTTTTGTAACGGCATCGATTGATCCCGATAGTGATGCCTGGCCCGACATGGGTCTCATCATCCGCGAGCACGAAATCATCGATGGTTTGCAGCGCCAGTATTTTCCGCCCGAGTATCGATCGATTCAGTACGAAGGCAGCCGTGTAGGTACCGATAAGGATTAGCGCGAGATCGCGCTGGCCTTCGGCGTGCCGCTGATGCTGCTCGGCATTCCCGGCGACAACGCTTATTCGAATTATGTAGAGGCCAACCGCGCGCTCTATCGCCAGACGGTGCTGCCGCTGATCTCGCGCATCGCAATGGCGCGACGAGGTGCCAGCTTTCGCTGGAGCCGGAGACGTTTGGCTAAACAGGAATGAACAGCCTCATCCGCACCTTCACGGAGCGCGGCGATCTCGCGCATCTGGCGCTGTTTCTGTGGGCGTCGGCGTCGTCCGCGCTTCTGCTGCTCACGCTGCGCGAGCTGTTCGCGGCGAATGCGCGTTTCGACGCCTTCGTGCGCGAGCTCGCAAGGTTTAACCGGCGTATCAGAAAGTAACTGGATTCCGGGCGCGCCGCTCTCGGGTTTATCTCAGATCGGAATCTGAAATGACCAAGTCGGGGTAATCCGACCTAGTTGGCGCGATCCGAAATCCAGGGCGGCTTCGCTCTGGATTCCGGGTTCGCTCGCTTGCGCTCGCGCACCGGAATGACAAGCAGGAAAACTTGGAATAACCCCACGCATCCGCTCATTGGGAGCCGAGGCGCCGATGGTGTTTCGCGAATTCGTCCGCGAGCTCGAACGGCTTCACGCACCGGCGCCGAAGAAACCTGAAAAGGCCAAGCGCGGCCCGCGCGCGAAAGCCAGGCCCCGCAAGACGAGGAAGCGCTGAGATGTTTTTTCCCGCCCAGAGCAGCAAGCTGCTGCGCTTCGATTGCAAGTCGCTCGACGCTTCCGGCGTCTTCACCGGCTATGCCGCGCGTTTCAACACCGCCGATCTCGGCCGCGATCTCATCGTGCCCGGCGCCTTCACCGAGAGCATCGCGCAGCGCCGCGCGAGCGGCGTGCGGATGCTCTTCCAGCACGATCCGGCCGAGCCCATCGGCGTCTGGCTGGAGCTGCGCGAGGACGCGCGCGGGCTCTTCGTGCGCGGGCGGCTGATTTCCGAGATCGCGCGGGGGCGGGAGGTGCTCTCGCTGATGCGCGCCGGCGCCATCGACGGGCTTTCCATCGGCTTCCGCACGGTCGAAGGCCGCACCGATCCGAAAACCGGCATTCGCCGACTGACCAGGATCGACCTGTGGGAGATCTCGGTCGTGACGTTCCCGATGCATCCCGGCGCGCGCGTCGCGGCCTTCAAACACGGCCGCGCGGACAGCCGCGAACTTGCTGCCACCATCCGCCGTGCGGCGGATTTCCTTCATCCGTCCACGAGGTAAATCATGGAACAACTGTTGAATTCTTCTCCCGAAATCAAATCCGCGGCCGCGGGCGCCGATGTCGGCGCCGCCTTCGACGACTTCATGCGCTCGTTCGAGGCCTTCAAGTCCGAGAACGACGCGCGCCTCGACCATATCGAGCGCCGCTCCGCCGACGTGCTGAGCGACCACAAAGTCGAGCGCATCAATTCGGCGCTGAACGAGCAGAAGCGCGTGCTAGATGAGCTGGTGCTGCGTGGCCGGCGTCCGGCGCTAGGCGGCTCGCCGCATTTTGCAAGCGGCGCCGAGCTCGAGCATCGCTCGGCCTTCGATACTTATATCCGCAGCGGCGAGTCGTCCGGCCTGAAGCGCCTCGAAGGCAAGGCGCTCGCGGTGTCCACCAACGCCGGTGCCGACGGCGGCTATCTCGTGCCCGAGGAAACCGAGCGCGAAATCGGCCGCAGGCTCGCGAGCATTTCGCCGATCCGCGCGATCGCGGGCTATCGTCAGGTTTCCTCGAACGTCTTCCGGAAGCCGTTCCTGATTTCGGGCGCCGCAACCGGATGGGTGGGCGAGACCACCGCGCGCAACACGCCGACGACTTCGCCGACGCTTGCGGAGCTCGCGTTCCCGACCGTCGAACTCTACGCGATGCCGGCGGCGACCCAGACGCTTCTGGACGACTCCGCCGTCAATATCGACGAGTGGATCGCCGCCGAAATCGACACCGTCTTCGCGGAGCAGGAGGGAGCCGCCTTCGTGAACGGCGACGGCACCAACAAGCCCCGAGGCTTTCTCAACTACGACAAGGTCGCGGAATCTTCCTGGGCCTGGAGCAAGCTCGGCTTCGTCATCACGGGAGCCGACGGCGAATTCCCCGAGGAGAATCCCTCCGATCCACTGGTCGATCTCGTCTATTCGCTGAAGGCCGGCTATCGCCAGAACGGCACCTTCGTCATGAACCGCCGCACCCAGGGCGAGATCCGCAAGCTCAAGGACGAGAACGGACATTATCTCTGGACGCCGCCCGCGCAGGCAGGCGCCCCGGCGACGCTCATGGGCTTCCCGGTCGCGGAAGCCGAAGACATGCCGAACATGACGGAAGATTCGTACTCGATCGCCTTCGGCGATTTCCGCCGCGGCTATCTCGTGATCGATCGTCAGGGCGTGCGCGTGCTGCGCGATCCCTATTCGTCGAAGCCCTATGTGCTCTTCTACGTGACCAAGCGCGTCGGCGGCGGCGTGCAGGACTTCGACGCGATCAAGCTCCTGAAGTTCAGCGAAGCGTAAGCGCTTCGCTCCATCGGGCGCGGCGCCGCATTCGCTGTGGCGTCGCGGCTATTCGAGCGCGGAGCCGAGGCGTTTTGCCGTCGAGCGGATCCATTCGCGCTGGATCGCGACGAGCACGATGCCGGTGACGACGCCGCAGTTCTTGCCGTTCCTGCCGCCGGCCCAGGCGATGACGCCGTGCAGCACCAGCGTGCCGCCTTCGCGGCGATAGGCGCTGCCGCCGGAATCGCCGGTGCAGGAGCCCGTTCCCGGCGCGGATTTCGGCGGCGTCAGGCGCAGCATGATGCCGCCGGTGGTGCCGGCGTTGACGAGCTCGGCCGTGCGCAGCGTGCCGATGCGCCGGTCGCCTTCGACCGCTTCGCCGAAGCCCGCGATCACGAAATCGGTGCCGCGCGGCGGAAACGCTTTGTCCGTGGCGAGCCGCACCGGCCGCAGCGGCCGCGGCAGCGGCGACGCGAGTTTCATGATCGCGATGTCGGGCGAGGGGCGGTGCGTCTCGTAGGTATCGCGGCGGAACGCCGGATGCATCACGACCTGCGAAACCCGGATCGGTCCCGCGCTCGTGCTGACCGAGAAGTTCTCGCCGCTCGCGACGCAATGCGCGGCGGTGAGCACGAGATCGCGCGCGATCAGCGTGCCGGAGCAGTCCTGGCCGCGCGAGGTGAGAAATACCGTGTGCTGCTGCGCGTCGTGTCCGCCGGCCTTGCCGCCGACGATGGCGGCGGCACCCGTGACCGAAGCGGCGCAGGCCGCAAGCACAAAAACCAAACGAAGCATTGCCACTCCCGTGCGGTGATCTGCGCGGGCGGATGATGCTTGTCAACTGGAGCAATCATGGCAGCGATCCTGATCGAAGCGCCCGCGAGCGAGCCGCTCTCGCTCGTCGAGGCGAAGAACTATCTGCGCGTGAACCACGGCGCCGACGACACGCTGATCGCCTCGATGATCGCGGCCGCGCGCATGCAGGTGGAGGCGCACACGCGCCGCGCGCTGCTCACGCAGACCTGGCGGATCGTGCTGGACCGCTGGCCGTCTTCGGGTGCGGTGGAAGTGCCGGTTTCGCCGCTGCGCGAGGTCCTTGCCGCGCGCGTGCGCGACCAGGCGGGCGCTGCGCAGGAACTGGACCCTGAAATCTTCATCGCGAACACCGCGGCAGCTCCCGGCCGGATTCAATTCGATGCGGGCCGGGTCATGCAGCCTGTGCGAACCGTCGCCGGCATCGAGATCGATGTGGAGGCGGGCTATGGCGAGGCCGCGGATGTTCCGGCGCCGCTCGTGCAGGCGATCCGGCTACTGCTCGCGCGCGCCTACGAGTATCGCGGCGAGCGCGAAACCGCGCCCGTGTTGCCGGAAGGCATTGCCGGGCTGCTCGCGCCCTATCGCGTGGTGTCGCTGTGACCGCGATCGGGGCTTTCCGCCACCGGCTGACCTTGCAGGCGGCCGACGAGATCGAGGACGGGGCGGGCGGGTTCGCGCGGACCTGGGAGCCGCTCGGTGAAATCTGGGCGGCGATCGAGCCGCTTTCGCTCGACGACCAGATGCGGGCGGACAAGCGCCTCGGGCTGCTCACGCATCGCGTGATCCTGCGTCATCGCGCGGACGTCACGCTCTCGCACCGCTTCGTGCTCGGCGCGCGCATTCTTTCGATCCGTGCGCTGCGCGATCCCGACGGGCGCGGTCGCTTCCTCGAATGTCTGGTCGAAGAGGAACATCCATGAAGCTGCGCGCCGTGCATTCGAGCCGTCTGTTGCGGCGGCTGCGCTCCGCGGATGCTTTCCTGCGCGAAGCGCCGCCGACGCGGCGGCGGAAGCGCTGCGAAGCGAACTGCAACGCGCGGGCGGAAGTTTCATTTTCGCCGCCTCGCGCGGAACGCGCCGCATCGTCGGCTCCGCCGATCATGCCGATGCCGCGCGTGAATTCGGAACCCTCGACACGCCGCCTTCGCCTTGGCTCGCGCCGGTCCTCCCCCTGGCGCTCGAGCCGATGCGGGCGGCAGCCGCGGCCCGCCTGCGCGAAACCATCGCGCTCCATGCGGGTACCGAAAAGGCTGCCGCCCGCGCTTTTTCGAAACCCGCCCGCGCAACGAACAAGAGGTAGCTCATGCCTGCGTCCGCAGCAGCCCTGCGCGCGGCCATCCACGGCGCGCTGAAGAACGACGGTCCGCTCGCCGCGATGCTCGGCGGCGCGAAAATTTACGACGAGCCGCCGCGCGAGGCGGCCCTGCCTTACGTGACGCTGGGCGAGGCCGTGGTTTCGGATCGCTCGACTTCGACCGAAGCCGGCGACGAGCACGCGCTCACCTTGCATGTCTGGTCGCGGCAGGGCGGACATCGCGAGGCGCATCTCATTTCGGGTGCGGTGTTGCAGGCGCTGGTCGACGCGCCGCTCGCGCCCGCGGGACATCACCTCGCAAATCTTCGCTTCGTCGTCGCCGACATTCGCCGCGAGGCCGACGGGCGCACCTATCACGGCATCGTGCGGCTGCGTGCCATGACCGAGCCCGCCTGAGTTTATCTCCTCGTCCTTCGAGACGCCGCTTCGTGGCTCCTCGGGATGAGGCCTTTGAGGAGAAGAAAATGCCCGCGCAAAAGGGAAAAGACCTGTTGCTGAAGATTGACGATGACGGCAGCTTCGTCACCGTCGCCGGTCTTCGCACCAAGACACTCGCATTCAATGCCCAGACCGTCGATGTAACCCACGCGGAATCCTCCGGGCGCTGGCGCGAGCTCCTATCCGGGGCCGGCGTCCGCCGCGCCTCGCTTTCCGCTTCCGGAATCTTCAAGGACGCCGCCTCGGACGCGCTGGTGCGCGAAGCCTTCTTCGACGGCGCCGCGCCGGAATGCCAGATCGTGATTCCGGATTTCGGCGTCATCGAAGGCGCGTTCCAGATCGGCGCGCTGGAATTCTCCGGCAATCATGACGGCGAGGTGAATTTCGAAATTTCGCTCGAAAGCGCGGGCGCGCTGACCTTCGAGGCGTTGTGATGGCGAACCGCCATCGCGGCGAGATCGAAGCCGAACTCGGCGGACGCCGTCGCGTGCTGTGCCTCACCCTCGGCGCGCTTGCTGAACTCGAAGCCGCCTTCGGCGCCGACGATCTCGCGGCCCTCGCGGATCGCTTCGGGCAGGGCAGGATTTCCGCGCGCGACGCGATCCGCGTGATCGGCGCGGGCCTGCGCGGGGCGGGCGAGACGATCACCGACGAGGAAGTCGCTGCACTTGCATCATCGAATGCCGCCGCCGGTTACGTGCAGATCGTGGTCGAGCTGCTCTCCGCGACCTTCGGCGCGCCGGAGCAGGCGGCCGCGTCAAACCCTCCGCCGCCGCAGGCGTGACGAAGACGACGCCCTTTCCCTGGAAAGAGGCGATGGCGTTCGGCTTCGGCGTGCTGCGGCTTTCTGCGGGCGACTTCTGGCGGCTGACGCCACGCGAGCTTGCAAGCGCGGTACGGGCGCTCTTTGGCGAACGCGCGCCGGTTTCACGCGACATTCTCGATGAACTGGCCGCCCGCTTTCCGGACAGGAAAAAGACATGACCGAAATCGACGGCATTTCCGTTTCGATCGACGCCGATCTCAGCGATTTTCGCCGCGAGATCGCCGAAGCCGACAAGCTCGCGCGCGGCTTCGGCTCGGCATTCGCGCGTGCGCTCGACCAGGCGCTGATACGCGGAAAGAGTTTCAGCGAAGTCATCCGGACGCTGGGGCTTCGCCTTTCCAGCATGGCGCTGAACGCGGCCTTCAAGCCGATCGAGCAAGGTTTGGCCGGAGCGTTCCAGAACCTGTTCGGCGGCATTCTGGGCGGCAATAACGGCGGCGGCAGCATGCTGAACGCGGTGCCGTTCGCCAAAGGCGGGGTGATCGCAGCGCCGAGCTATTTCCCGCTCGGCAATGCGCTCGGGGTCGCGGGCGAACGCGGGGCGGAGGCGATCCTGCCGCTCGCGCGCGGCGCGGACGGCAGGCTCGGCGTGCGCGCGGAATCTTCGCGCGCGCCGCTCGCGGTGAACGTGAACATTTCCGCGCAGGACGCCGCGAGCTTTCGCCGCTCTGAAGCCTATGTCTCCGGAATGATCGCGCGCGCGGTCGCGCGCGGCGAACGGAATCTGTAGTCCGCATGACGAGCCAGGCGAGCACCACGCGGGCAAGGAATAAATAATGCCGGCTTTCCACGAAGTAGTATTTCCGCTCGACATCGCGCTCGGCGCGCGCGGCGGACCGGAGCGGCGCACGGAAATCGTGACCACCGGCTCGGGCCGCGAGGAGCGCAATGCGCGTTGGGCGCATGCGCGCAGGCGATGGAACGCGGGCTATGGCGTGAAGTCGCTCGATGCGCTGTCCGATGTGGTTGCATTTTTCGAGGAGCGACGCGGCCGTCTCTACGGCTTTCGCTGGCGCGACCGGCTCGATCATTCCTCGGCGTCGCTCGGCAATGCGCCCGCGGCCGGCGATCAACTGCTGGGCGAGGGCGATGGCGAGCGCGCGAGCTTCCAGTTGCGCAAGACTTATGGCGGCGTGCACGCGCCCTATGCACGGCCGATCGCGAAGCCGGTCGCTGGCAGCATTCGCGTGGCGGTGAACGGGAGCGAGAACGAAGAAGGCGTCGACTTCGATTCCGACAGCGTGACCGGCCTGATCGTGTTTCGCGGGGGCCGCGTGCCGGCGGGAGGGGCAGTCGTGACCGCGGGATTTCTGTTCGAGGTGCCGGTGCGCTTCGATACGGATTTTCTCGAGGTCGATCTTGCCGCTTTCGCCGCCGGTGGAATTCCCTCGATCCCGGTCGTGGAGATCAGGCCGTGAGAAATATTCCGGCGGGCCTTGCCGCGCATCTCGCGGGCGGCGCGACCACGCTCTGCAATTGCTGGCGCATTTCGCGGCGCGACGGCGTGGTGCTCGGCTTCACCGATCACGACGAGGACCTTTCCTTCGACGCCACGCTGTTTCGTGCGGGCACCGGCTTCGAAGGCACCGAAGTCGAAACGCGCTTCGGCCTTGCCGCGACCGGAAGCGAGCTGCATGGCGCGCTTTCCGATGAAAGCATTTCGGAGAACGATCTCACCGGCGGCAAATACGATGCCGCGCGGGTCGAGCTGTTCCTGGTCGATTGGTCGAATGTCGAGAACAGGCTTCTGCAAAGGGCCGGCGACATCGGCGAAATCCGGCGCGAAGGTGCTGCCTTCGCCGTTGAAATTCGCGGCCTCGCGCACGAACTGGATCAGGAGCAGGGGCGGTTGTTCGCGAGGCCCTGCGACGCAGATCTGGGCGACACGCGCTGCAAGATCGATCTCGCGGATCCCGCCTTTCGCGGCGAAGGGGAAATTGCCGGGGTCCGCGGCGCGTCGCTTTTCGTGGCGTCGGGATTAAGCGCCTTCGCGGACGACTGGTTCACGCGCGGCCGTCTGCAATGGAGCGGCGGCGCGAATGCGGGGCTCGCCGTCGAAATCAAGGCGCATCGCAGCGAGGACGGCGCAGTGACGCTTGCGCTGTGGCAGACGCCGCCGAACCCGCTGCACGAAGGCGATGGCTTTATCGTCACTGCCGGTTGCGACAAGCGCTTCGAGACCTGTCGCGGAAAATTCGCGAACACGCTCAATTTTCGCGGCTTCCCGCATCTGCCCGGCAACGATTTCGTCATGCGCTACGCGGTGCCCGGCGAGCCGGGCCATGACGGGAATCCACTTCGATGAGCGTGCCGCGCGAATTGATCGTCGCCGCGGCGCGCTCCTGGATCGGCACGCCCTATCGCCATCAGGCGTCGCGAAAGGGCGTGGGCTGCGATTGTCTCGGCTTTCTGCGGGGCGTATGGCGCGAGACGGTCGGCGGCGAGCCGGAACTGCCGCCGCCATATTCCGCGGATTGGGCGGAGGGTGGCGGCAGGGAAACGCTCGCGGAGGCGGCGCGACGGCATCTTGCGGAAATTCCGCTCGACGCGATCGGGCCGGGCGACGTGTTGCTGTTTCGCTGGCGCGCGCATCTGCCCGCAAAACATTGCGCGATTCTGGCGAGCCCGCAGCGGATGATTCACGCCCACGACGGCGCCGCGGTCGCCGAAGTCTATTTCGCGAGCTGGTGGAAGCGCCGCCACGCTTACGCTTTTCGCTTTCCGGGTTAACGTCGCATGGCTGCACTTCTATTGTCTTTTGCCGGCATGTCCGCCGGCAGCGCGCTCTTTGGCGCGGGCGGCGCGGTTGCCGGCAGGCTGATCGGCGCGGTCGCGGGTTCCGTGATCGACCGCGCGCTGTTCGGCGGCAACGCGCGCAAGCATAGCGAAGGCCCGCGCCTTGCCACGCTCGATGTGATGGCCTCGAGCGAGGGCGCGGCGATCCCTCGCGTCTATGGCCGCGCGCGGATTTCGGGACAGGTGATCTGGGCGACCCGGCTCGAGGAAGCCGTCTCGACCCGAAGCGAAAGCGCGGGCGGCGGCAAGGGCGGTGCTCCGCGCATCACCTCGACCACTTATGCGTATTTCGCGAATTTCGCGATCGGGCTTTGCGAAGGGCCGATTGCCGGGATCGGCCGCATGTGGGTCGACGGCAAGCAGCTCGATCTCAGTCAATATACCTATCGCGTCCATCGCGGCGGCGAGGAGCAACTCCCCGATCCGCTGATCGAGGCCAAGGAGGCGGAAGGCGAAGCGCCGGCCTATCGCGGCCTTGCCTACATCGTCTTCGAGCGGCTGCCGCTGGAAAATTTCGGCAATCGCCTGCCGCAGATTTCGGTCGAGGTGATCCGCCCGGTCGGACGGCTGGAAAGCATGATCCGCGCCGTGGCGATCATGCCTGGCGCGACCGAGTTCGGCTACGATCCGCTCGCGGTCACGCGCACGGCGGGCTACGGCGTCTATGCGCCGGAAAACCGGCATACGGCTTCCGCCGACAGCGACTGGACCGCGTCGCTCGACGAATTGCAGGCCGTCTGCCCGAACCTGCGGCGCGTGGCGCTGATCGTCGCCTGGTTCGGCAGCGACCTGCGCGCGGGCCACTGTCAGGTGAAGCCGAAGGTCGACCGCAACGACAAGCAGACCCACGGCGCGGAATGGTCGGTGGCCGGCTTGTCGCGCGCGAGCGCGGAAGCGGTCAGCCTGCATGGGGATCGTCCCGCCTTCGGCGGCACGCCGTCGGATGCTTCGGTGCTGCGCGCGATTGCGGACCTGCATGCGCGCGGGCTCGAAGTGATGCTCTATCCCTTCGTGATGATGGATATTCCTGCGGAGAACGCGCTGGAAAATCCCTATAGCGGCGGGGAAGGCCAGCCCGCCTTTCCGTGGCGCGGCGAGATTACGTGCGATCCCGCGCCGGGCCGCGAAGGTTCGCCCGATGGCAGCGACGAGACTGCCACGCAGGTGGCGCTTCTGTTCGGGGAGGCGGCGGCGGACGATTTTTCCGCGAGCGGCGAAACCATTTCTTATGCGGGCCCTGACGAGTGGTCGCTGCGCCGGATGGTGCTGCATTACGCGAAGCTCTGCGCGCTCGCAGGCGGCGTGGAATCCTTTTTGATCGGATCCGAATATGAAGCGCTGACGCGCCTGCGCGCGGCAGGCGGTGTTTATCCGGCCGTGAGCGAACTCGTATCGCTCGCCGCCGAAGCGCGCGAAATTCTCGGTGGCGAAACGAAAATTTCCTATGCCGCGAACTGGAGCGAGTACGGCGCCCATGTGGTCGATCCGGCGGCGAACGAAGTGTGCTTTCCGCTCGATCCGCTGTGGGCGAGCCCAAATATCGATTTCATCGGCATCGACTATTATGCGCCGCTCGCCGACTGGCGCGACGGCAATACCCATCTCGACGCGATCGAGACGGAGTCGATCTACTCCCGGGAATACCTGCGCCGCAATCTCGGCGGCGGCGAGTTTTACGACTTCCATTATGGCGACGCCGAAGGCCGCCGCGAGCAATTGCGATTGCCGATTACCGACGGCGCGTTCGACAAGCCGTGGATCTATCGCGCCAAGGATATCTGGAACTGGTGGCGCGAGCCGCATTTCGAGCGCGAAGGCGGCGAGGAGCGGGAAGCGCCGACAGCCTGGGTCCCGGAAAGCAAGCCGATCCGCTTCACGGAAGTGGGCTGTCCTGCCGTCGACAAGGGGGCGAACCAGCCGAATGTCTTTCCCGACCCGAGATCCGCAAGCGGCGGATTTCCGCATTTCTCGAACCGCCGCCGCGACGACCTGATCCAGCGCCGCTACCTCGAGGCGGTCTGTTCGAAATTCGATCCGGCGCAGGGTGCCTCCGCCACCGACAACCCGTACTCCGCGTTGTATGGCGGATCCATGCTCGATGCGGCGGGGATATTTCCCTGGGCCTGGGATGCGCGGCCTTATCCCGCGTTTCCGCTTGCACTCGATGTCTGGTCCGACGGCGCGAACTGGGAAACCGGACACTGGCTGAACGGCCGCCTCGGCGCGGTGCCGCTCGACGATCTCGTCGCCGCCATTCTTGCCGACGCCGGAGCCGCTGCTGCCGACACTTCGCAATTGCGCGGCACTGCCGACGGCTATGTCATCGACCGGCCGATGTCGGCCCGCGCCGCGATCGAGCCGCTGGCGCCGGCTTTTTCGTTCGATGCCGTGGAGGAAAACGGCATGCTCAATTTTAGACCCCGCGGCGGCGATGCCGTTGCGATGCTGACCGGGGACGAGCTTGCGGCCGTGAATGATGACGACCCCGGCTGCCGTTTCGTCCGCGCGCAGGAGACCGAGCTTCCCGCGCAGATCGCGCTCGGTTTCACCGAAGTCGCCGGAGACTTCCGCCGCGCGACCGTGCTCTCCCGCAGGCTCGCGGGCGAAAGCAGGCGCGAGGCGAAAGCCGATCTTGCGCTCGTGACCTCGGACGCCGTGGCCGAGCGCGCCGCGGACATCTGGTTGCAGGATTTGTGGGCGGGCCGCGAGCGCGCTGAGTTCGCGCTGCCCCCATCTTATATGGCGCTGTCGCCCGGCGATGTCGTCGATCTCGACTATCGCGGCCGCGTTCGGCGTCTCGAGATCGTGGAAGCGGTCGATGCCGGAAGCCGCGCGATCAAGGCGCGCGGCATCGATCCGGAGATCTTCAATGTTGCGGCGCGCAGTCCGAGGCCCGCAACCGTCTCTGCGCCGCCGGCCTCCGGGCCGCCACAGGTCTTTTCGCTGGAACTGCCGGGACTGCGCGGCGAGACCGATCCGCCGCTTCAGTATTTTGCGATTCACGCTTCCCCCTGGCCCGGCGCGATGGCGGTCTGGCGCTCGGCGGGCGGGGATACTTATGAGCGCGTTGCGCTCGCCAATCTGCCGACGATCGTCGGCGAGACGCTCGATCCGTTGCCCGCGGGACCGATTGCGCGGTGGGACCGCGGGAGCGCTTTTCGCGTGCGGCTCGCTTCGGGCATGCTGTCCTTGCAGAGCGATCTGCGCGTGCTCGGCGGCGGAAATGCCGCCGCCGTCCGGAATGAAGAGGGTGCGTGGGAAGTGATCCAGTTCGCGAATGCCGAGCTGGTCGCGGAGAACACCTATTTGCTCTCGCGCCTGTTGCGCGGGCAGCAGGGCAGCGAATGGGCGATGTCCGTGGCGTTGGCGGCGGGGGCGCCCTTCGTGCTGCTCGACGATGCGCTCGTGCCGGTCGCGCGCGGCACCGATCTGCTTGGGCGAAGTTTTCGCTATCGCGTCGGTGCATCCACCAGTGACGTCGGCTCGCCGCTGATGACCGCGCTGGAGCGCATGGTTGATGCGACGGCGTTGCAGCCGTGGTCGCCGGCACATCTTTCCGCGCGGCGCAGCGAAGACGGAATCGCGATCTCCTGGATACGCCGCACGCGCGTGGGCGGCGATAGCTGGGACGCGGCCGAAGTCCCGCTCGGCGAAGAGCGCGAGGCCTACCGTCTCGAAATTCTCGACGGCGAGAACGTCGTGCGGGTCATCGAAACGGAAATGACGGCAGCGCTCTATCCGTCCGCCGACGAAATCGCGGACTTCGAAAGCCCGCAGACAGCGCTCTCGTTTCGGGTCGCGCAGCTTTCCGCCGTCGCCGGCCGTGGCCGGTTTCGCGCCGCGACGCTCACTCTTTAGAAAGTCGAACGATGCCAGGTTCATTCCATCTTGGCCTGCCGCTTATCGAGGCGGGCCAGGCGCAGAAGCATGTTACCCACAACGAAGCGATCGGCATGCTCGACGCGATCGTCATGCTTTCCGTGATCGACCGCGATCATGCGTCGCCGCCGCTGCTCCCGGAGGAGGGCGAGCGCTATCTCGTGAAGCCCGCGGGAAGCGGCGCCTTCGCCGGAAAGGACAATTGCCTCGCGCATTTCGACGGCGGCGATTTTGTTTTCGTCGCCCCGCGCAAGGGCTGGCTCGCCTATGTGGAAGCCGAGGATACGTTCGTCGTCTTCGACGGTGCGGCCTGGAGCGCGTTGCGTTTCGACGGGTTGCAGAATCTGGACCGGCTCGGCGTCGGTACTGCTGCGGACGAGACCAATCCGCTCGCCGCGAAGCTCAACAACGCGCTGTTCACGGCGCGCGAAGCCGGCGAGGGCGGCGACGGCGACCTGCGCTGCAAGTTCAACAAGGAGACCGCGGGCAACACGGCATCCATGCTGTTCCAGACCGGTTATTCCGGCCGGGCCGAAATCGGTCTCACCGGAGACGACGATTTCCGCTTCAAGGTTTCCGCGGACGGCTCCTCCTGGCGCGATGGCATCGTGGTCGCGTCGGCGACAGGGAAGGTGAGCTTCCCGCAGGGCGCGCTTGGCCTGCGCGAGAAGCTGACGGCCTCGCGCACTTATTATGTGCGCACCGACGGCAACGACGCCAATGACGGGTCGAGCAACGACGCGGGCGGCGCGTTCCTGACCATCCAGAAGGCGGTCAATGTCGTATTCGGTACGCTCGATCTCGGCGGCTTCAACGTGACCATTCAGGTTGCCGACGGCACCTATGCGGGGCAGGTGGTTCAATCCTTTCCGCAGGTGGGAGCCGGCCTAGTCACGATCAAGGGGAATGCGGCGGCGCCCGCGAACGTGCTCATTGCCACGACGCCGGGCGCGACGGTCGTGGAGAACGGTGCCGTTTTGCGCTTTCAGGACATGAAAATTCAGTCCGCGAACGGCTCGGCAATCCGTTCGAATCTTGGCGCTACGGCGTACTTCTCCAATATCGACTTCGGCGCCTGCGGATACGCGCACCTGCGGCCGGAGAATGGCGGCCGGATTTTCTGTCAGGGCAGCTATAGGATTTCCGGCAATGCGCCGTGTCACGTGCGTAACGCCGCAGGGCTTATTCGCGTGGAAGCGATCACCGTCACGTTGGACGGCGCGCGCGCCTTCTCGCTTGCCTATGCGCACGCGGATGGGAACGGTGTTTCGTATATGGGGGCGCTGACTTTCGCCGGGTCCGCGACGGGCAAACGTTACGACGCGCAGCTCAACGGCACGATTATCGTAAACGGTGGCGGCGCAACCTACCTGCCGGGCGACACAGCGGGGACGGCGGCGACGGGTGGGCAGTATATTTAGGAGTGGGCGCCCTCCGAATGTTCGGATTAGTGCGTGTCCGAAGCGTGGTGAAGGTTAAACGCGGTAATGGCATCCTGAAGCGTCTGTTCCGTAAGCTGGATAAAGCGACCCGGCTCAATGCCGCAGGATACGCCTCCTGAGACGTAGAACGCAAGAAACCAGCTCGGCGCATAATGCGTGACGACGATGATCCGTCGACCGCTGGCGATAAGGCACAAGCGCGTCATTGCGCGATGAAATCGCGTTGCGCAGTCGCGGAAGGTTTCTGCATTCGAGATCGCTTCGACATAGGCGGGAGGAAAGCCAGCGAGGGTCGCCGCCGGAAGTCTGGTGAGACAGTCGTGTGTCATATAGGCGTCGGTCTTCAGACCCTTTGGGTTGGTAAGGCTGGCATCAACCGTGAAGCGCTGGCCTTCGAACTCGACCGCGCCGCCGGTTGCGAGCGGCACCACGAGCCGGGGTGAGAAGCGGCGGATTTCGTTGATGGCAAGGAGCGGACGAATCTCGGTCTTTGTAACACCGTGTGTCGCTAGCGTGTCCTGAATCAGCCGGGCGCTGTGCAAGGTGCGGCCAGTGGGCGATGCGCAGATCAGGACGGGATCCGCGGGGGCGAAATGAGGCGCGATGCACTCGGCGCTGCGTATGATGTCTGCGATGCCGGCCGGCGTTAGGTCACGCGCCTGCGCAAGCTCAATAGCAGAGTTGCCTTGTCCGTAGTTCGTATGACCATGCCGGAAGATGAATATTGGTGATGTCATTGAACGGAACTTGAACGGCCACGTTTAGCCGGAAGTGATCTTTCGTGCCGGTACGCCCACATAGGTGCCGGAAGAGGCGATATTGCGCGTGACGACCGCGCCGGCTCCGACAATCGTATGCGGAGCTATCTCGACCCCGTCCAGCACCGTGCTGTTCAATCCGAGCATGCAATTTTGGCCAATCCTGGTGCCGCCGCCGATCACGGCTCCGCCGGCCACAAAGCAGTTGTCGCCGATCGCAACGTGGTGGGAAATCTGGCAGCCGTTACGGACGATGACGTTCTCTCCGATCTCGCAGAATGGCTGGATCACCGCGCCCTCGAACACCATGCAGTTGTCGCGGATCGGGACGTTGGCGGCCACGATCGCATTCGGCGATACCCATGAGATCAGGCGGTAGCCTTTATCGCGGGCTTCCGCGCATTTCTGCTGCCGCAGCCGGTTCGCATCCGCGGCGCCGAGCGGGATGAGCAAAGCGTGGTCGACGGCGGGGAAGGTTGCTTCGATGGTTTCGAAGGCCACGGCCGGCAGGTCGTGCAGACGCGATGAAGTCATGAATTCGGAATCGACGGTAAAGCCTACCGGGCGGTGCGGACTTTCGTATTGAAGGCAATGCCACGCAACGCTGGCGAAATTCCTGTTTCCGAAAATGACGATGTTCATGGCGCTGCTCATGCGAGATTCTTGAGCTTCTCGAAAAATGCTTCGATCTCGCCGCTCGATATTGCGGACATGCCGGGATGACAGGGTATGTTCACGATGCGAGAGAATATGTCGTCGGCAACGGGAAAGCCCGGGCGGAGCGGCCGATAGTATTTCTGGACCTTGAATCTTTGTTCGGAAAGCTGCTCAAGCGAAACGGGGCGCGGGGCGAGAACGGGGATGCTGCTGGAAATGGAGTTCGGGTTGGTTTTGGTCAGCAGCGGAAGTTCATATTGCGACGCCAGCTCCAGCAGCCGGCGGCGTTGCCGCTCGTAGAAGAAGCTCCAGTTCGGAAGCCGCTCGAGCCGTTCCAGAATCGACGCGGCAGCGACTTCCGAGAGCTTTCCGTTGAATGCGTAAGGCCAAACGGAGTCGGATTGTGTCAGTCCAAAATTGATGATCGACCTCAAGAGTTCCGCGTCTGCCGCGTCCACGATGGCGCAGCCGCCTTCGCCGAAGCCCCACGGCTTGGTATGATGAAAGCTGATGGCTTCGTTCGGCGTAATCGGATCGTCGCGCGCTACGCCAAGCAGAGCGGTCGCTCCGTCGATCAGCAATCTTTTGCCGCGGGCGGCTGCAAATTCCTGAAAGCGCTTCAGATCAGGTTGGCTTCCGAAAAGATTGGTTACGATCAAGCCGTCCCAAGCGGATTCGTCGAGGTGCGAGACAGCTTCGAGATCGAGCATGCCGCTGGCGTCGCAATCGACGATCAGCGCGTCATGGAGCGGGCCGGTGCGCTGGCAGGGAAATGTATATGCTGAAACGACCCACTTTAAGGGGCGGCCTTTCTTTGCCGCTTCCAGTCCCGCCAGTGCATAAAGGGCTGTCGTGCCCGACGATGTCCCGACGCAGAACTTGGCGGGATTCAGCCGCGTAATCTCGCCGATAACCGACTCCAGTGCTCGATTCAGCGGGCCGAAATTCGTCCAATGGTTTTCCCCGCGCGACCGCTCGAGAAATTCCGCGACACGATCGAGCGGGTGGGGTTTGTTCTCCACAAAACTGATGAAGCCCTTGCGCTCCATATCGGGGCAATCGATTGACTCCACCGATTGTCGCCGCAGTGGGATTTGTGCTGTCCGCGCAACGAGAGTGATGATACCTTCGCGAAACTCGTGCCAAGCATTAAGCCGTTCGTCCTTGGTCATAAGTTCGGCATCGTGAAATCGAGCATCGCCGATCCAGTCAGGATTTATTGTCTCTATCGTTTTTGCAACATGCTGGCGTTGTACACGGGACCAATTGTTGCGCTTGAGTGACGGCAAGTGACAAATATTCATCACGCCGCCCATGTCGAGAACGCTCGCATCCTGCAAGTTTTCGTGAATCTTCCAAGCAAGCCAGGGCGAGTAGGAGCCGGCGACGAGCATATAAATTGTCTTTGCCGTCGCGTCGTGTTGCCGTTTCAGTTCTTCCAGGAATTCTTGGCGGGTGCCGCGCGCGGCGCTCGGGTGAATCCGGATAAATTTCGCGCCGTTCAGTTTCGCGAACGCCGCGAAATGCTCGATCCACGACGGCCCGATGATCGTGATGTTGCGGGTACGCAGCGCTTCGATCAGTGCGGGAAACGATCCGTCGAGCACCGCGCTTTTCCATAGGAGCCCGTCGCTGTTGGCGAACTGCGCCGGAACGTGCTCGCTTATCACCTTCATCGTTTGCGCGAAGCCGGCGGCGGGGGTTCCTTCAATTCTGCGGCATGCAGGCCAGGAATAGGGCGTCGCGGAGACGGAAACGTTGCCGGTCTGCGACGTAAGGTATGCCAGCGCCGCCTTCATTTCCGCGACGTAGCCGCTTTCAAACAGGAACGGCTGGCCGAGGCGGCGGTCGAGCAAGACGGGATCGCTGATGCCGGACCGTTGCAGCGTCTCGGCGCGAACCAGCCGCTCCCAGTATCCGTGATTGACCTTCACCGACGCGAACGGGATCTCGTTCTTAATCAAATGCAGATGGTCGTAAAAATTCACCTACGCATTCCATCAATCGGCTAACGGCAGCAATCGTCGCGAAGGCGCGCCGCTTACGGCGCCCGCCGCATAGTTCGCATCCTATCCATCGAAAATCAATTCGAGGCGGCCTTTTGGCCGCGCGAGAGGCATCATGAATTTCGAAGTCCGCAATCATCTTCTCTTCATCGGCGGCCGGCAGGCGCCGTATCGCGCGACGCCGAACCGCTCCGGCCTGATGAGCCCCGACACCATCATCGACCACGATACCGCCAGCAACCCGCTGGATCCCTCCGGCGACATCGGCTGGCTCACGATGCCGGTGGCGAAGGCGTCCGCGCATGTGGTCATCGACTGGAACGGCGGCGTCACCCAGCTTGCGCCCTTCAACGTGCAATGCTGGCACGCGGGGCCGTCGAAGTACGGCAATCGTTCGAATTTCAACGCCTTCTCGATCGGGATCGAGCACGACAACCCCGGCTATCTCAGGAAGGTCGGCGAGGGCGTCTATTCCGGCGTCTGCATCATCGACACGAACAAATATCCTGAGTTCAGGGTCGCGCGCGTCGCGACACCCGAGCACGGCGATCATTATTGGCTGGCCTATTCGGAACGGCAGATCGCGGTGAGCGCGGCGCTCCATGCAGCGCTCAAGCGCGCTTACCCCGCGATCGATACCGTGCTCGGCCATTATCATATCTGTCCGGGCCGCAAGACCGACACCAATCCGCTGTTTCCGCTCGCCCGCATGCAGGCAATCGTGCGCGGCGAGGCGGGTGCGCTGCCGCCGCCGCTCGAGATCGGGCCAGAGCCGAAGGCTCCCGCGGCCGTGGCGAAGCCTGCTTTCTCGCCCGATGCAACGGTGGTCGCGGACAGCCTCAATCTTCGCGGCGGGCCGGGCATCCAGTTCGCGATCAAGGGCGCGATCCCTTACGGCACGCGGATCGACATTCAGGAAGCCGACCGGCTCACGAACTGGCTCCGCATCGTCACGCCCTTCGGCGCGACCGGCTACGTGCACGGCGGCTTTGTCCGCCTCGACTGAATTCCAGTCTCATGGTTCGGGACGCAACGCTTAGCGCTGCTCCCCCATGAGACTTCATTGACCTCATCCTGAAAAGCGAGCCGAAGGCGCGCATCTCGAAGGATGAATAATCCAGCAGGAGAAATCATGAAGCGCAATTTCCTGCGCGGCCTTGCGGCCGCGCTTTTCGTGTCGGTATCGGCTCCGGCTTTCGCGCAGGCGGAAGTCGCGGTTGAAGGCATATATAATGTCCTCCAGCCTTATCTTCTCGCGCTGGTGTCCGTGATCGCGACCGCCATCGTGGGCTGGCTCGCGGAGTTGCTGCGCCGGAAGTTCAATCTCGACATCGATGCCGCGCATCGCGAAGCGTTGCAGACGGCGCTGACGAATGGCGCGGGGCTGCTGCTCGGAAAAATCGGCGCGGCCGCTGCCGGCAGGACGCTTGATTTCAAAAGCGCCGCGCTCGCCGAAGCCGTGAACTATGTGCTGCAAGCCGTGCCCGATGCGATCCGCTATTTCGGCATCACGCCCGAAGCCGTCGCCGAAAAGTTGCAGGCCAAGCTGCCGCAGGTTTCGCCGGGCAATGCTTGAAGCGCTCGCGGGCTTCGTCGTTTCGTTTCTTGCGAAGCTCCTGCTGGAATGGATGCGCGAGGGCAGCAGGACCACGGGCGAGCAGGAAATCGGCCGCTTGCGCTCCGAGCTCGACCGCGCGCTTGAGGCGCTCCGGAAGCAGCAGGTGATGGCCGAGATCGCGGCAAGGCTTTCCACCCGCGCCGATGTGCTCGCGCGTCTCAAGGAGGGCAGCGCATGAACCCGCTTTGCCTCGGGCTTGAAGTGATACTGCTGGGCGCCAGGCTTTGCCTCGGCGAGCCCGCGCCGCGCGCGATGGCGCTCGCCGTCTGTCCGGTAATCGTCGAGCGCAGCGCTATCTGGCAGCGCGAGCTGCACGAAGAGCGGCTCGCCGCCGCAGCGTCGCCGCATACCGACGAGGCGCTGGGCGAGTGGCTCAGCCTACGGGATCAGGCGAGGGCGTGTCGGGGCGGATAGCCGCTCGCTCACGCTCGCGTTCCTCACCATGATGAGTAGGTGTGGTCCCGCCTTCGCGGCGAAGGCAAATATGTATATGTGAATCCTGTTTGCACAGGGTTCTTTCACATGCACATCCGCGAAGCGGTCGAGAGCCGCTATTCCTGCCGGGCTTTTCTTCCGAAGCCCGTTCCCGAACAGATCGTCCGCGAGATTCTGCAGTCCGCTGCCCGCGCGCCGTCGGGTGGCAATCTCCAGCCCTGGATCGTGCATGCGGTGGCGGGCCGGCGCCTCGAGGAATTGAAGGCGCTCATCCGTCCGCGCCTCAACGAGCTACCGCTCGCCGAAGGCGGTGAGTATCAGGTCTATCCGGCTCCGCTGAAGGAGCCCTACAAGTCCCGCCGCTTCAGGGTCGGCGAGCTTCTGTATCAATCGATCGACATTCCGCGCGAAGATCGCCCCGGCCGCTATCGGCAGTTCGCCCGCAATTTCGAGTTCTTCGGCGCGCCGTGCGGCATCTTCTTTTCGCTCGACCGCACCATGGGTCCGCCGCAATGGCAGGACCTCGGCATGCACATCCAGAATGTGCTTTTGCTCGCGCGCGGCTACGGCCTCCACACCTGCGCGCAGGAAGCCTGGACCTACTGGCACAAGACCGTGTCCCGCTTCCTCGACCTTCCCCCCGAACTGATGCTCTTTTGCGGTGTCGCGCTCGGCTACGCCGACGAGGCCGCCCCGATCAACCACTGGCGCTCGCCTCGCGCAGATGTGAGCGAATTTGCGAGCTTTCAGGGCTTCGAAAGCGAGCGTGGCAGCGGCGTTTAACCCTGCTTTTCCTGGAGCGCTGACTCCGCGTGCGCGCAATGGCACACTCCGGCCAGAATTCTGGGGCCTTTGAGTCGCCATGCGCCTGCTCGTTGTAGAAGACGATCCCGACCTGAACCGCCAGCTCGTCACGGCCCTGTCCGATGCGGGCTATGCGGTGGATTCCGCCTCCGACGGCGAGGACGGCCATCATCTCGGGGACAGCGAGCCCTATGACGCCATCGTGCTCGATCTCGGCCTGCCGAAGATGGACGGGATCTCGGTGCTGGAAAGCTGGCGCCGCAACGGCAAGATGATGCCGGTGCTGATCCTGACCGCGCGCGACCGCTGGTCGGACAAGGTGCAGGGCTTCGACGCCGGTGCGGACGATTACGTCGCCAAGCCCTTCCACATGGAAGAAGTGCTCGCGCGGATCCGCGCGCTGCTTCGCCGCTCCGCCGGCCACGCCACCAACGAGCTTGCCTGCGGGCCGGTGACGCTGGATACGCGCTCGAGCCGCGTGTCGGTGAACGGCAACCCCGTGCGGCTGACCTCCCACGAATACCGGCTGCTTGCCTATCTCATGCATCACAACGGGCGCGTGGTTTCGCGCACCGAGCTTGTGGAGCATCTCTACGATCAGGATTTCGATCGCGACTCGAACACCATCGAGGTTTTCGTCGGCCGTCTGCGCAAGAAGCTCGGCATCGACGTGATCCAGACCGTCCGCGGCCTCGGCTATATGCTTTCGCCGCCCGCCGATGCCCGTTAAAGCGCCATCGCTCGCAAGACGGCTGTTTCTTTCCGCGACCGCGGTCAGCGTGATCGTGCTGCTCGTGATCGGCGTCGTGCTGTCCTCGCTCTACCGCAACGCGGTCGAGCGCGCCTTCGACCGGCGCATCAACGTGTATCTGCGCAACATCGTCGCCGAGATCGCGAATAATCCGAAAGCGCCGACCATCGAGCCCGAAACGCTCGGCGAGCCGCTTTTCTTCATTCCGGCTTCGGGTTGGTACTGGCAGATCACGCGCCTGAGCGACCCGGCGGACCGCAAGGCGTCGCGCTCCTCTCCGGAGGAGGGATTTCCCACGCTCGAAAGCCAGAAGGTGCCGGAAGTCTATGGCGGCCTGCGGCAGGCTTATGTCACGGGGCCGGACGGACAACGCCTGCGCGCGGTGGAGCGCTTTCTCGATCTCGGCGAGGACGGCCGCTTCCTCCTGATGATCGCGGGCGACTCCTTCGAGATCGAGGACGAGGTTTCTGATTTCAATGACGCGCTGCTGCTGACGCTCGGCTTCATTCTGCTCGCCTTCATGGCGACGGTCTGGTTCCAGATCCGCTTCGGCCTGCGGCCGCTCAAGAATGTCTCCGATGCGCTTTCCAAAATCCGCTCGGGAGAAACCGATCGGCTGCGCGGGAGTTTCCCGAAGGAAGTGGCGCCGCTCGCCGGCGAAGTGAACGCGCTGCTCGATACGAATCGCGAGATCGTCGATCGCGCGCGAACCCATGTCGGCAATCTCGCGCACGCGCTGAAGACGCCGCTCTCCGTGCTGATGAACGAAACCGCCAACGTGAAGGGACCCGCCGCGGAAAAGATCCGCGAGCAGCTCGGCGTCATGCGCGACCAGGTGCAGCGCCATCTCGATCGCGCGCGCATTGCGGCGCGTGTCGCTGTGGTCAGTACGACCGTCGAGGTCGCGCCGGTGGTCGAAATGCTCGTCCGCACCATGGAGAAGATCCATCGCGAGCGCGGCGTTGCGCTGCGCACGAAGCTCGATCCGCAAGCGCGGTTTCGCGGCGAGCAGCAGGACATCGAGGAGATGGTCGGCAACCTCGTGGATAACGCCTGCAAATGGGCGACCTCGCGCGTGGATGTCGAAGTGTTCGCGATCGCCGCGGCGCGCGGCGCGCGGCCGGGCTCGCTCCGGATTCAGGTCGACGATGACGGGCCGGGGCTCGCGCCGGACGAGCGCGAGGAAGTCCTGCGCCGCGGCAGGCGGCTCGACGAAAGCAAGCCCGGAACGGGGCTCGGCCTTTCCATCGTGCTCGATCTCGCCAAGCTGTATGGCGGCACCTTGCAACTCGGCAATTCGCCGCTCGGCGGGCTGCGCGCGGAACTGACGCTCCCGGCGGGCTGAGGCGGGGCCAAGCTTTCGCCTGATTTTTCCGCCCATCTCTGGCATAACCGGGCAGGCGCTATGCGACGCCTGTGTACCGAGTAAGGGGCTTTTTTCATGCCGGCTTTGAAGACCAAGACCGTTGGCGCTGTCTGCGCGCTGTCACTCTTGCTGGGCGCCTGTTCCGGCGACGCGGGTCCGCGCACGTCGGATGGCATATTTCTCGGGGCGCTTACGGGCGCGCTGATCGGCGGGGCTGCCCATCGCGGGCCCGGTGGCGTCATTGCCGGGGCGGTAATCGGCGGCCTGGTCGGCGGTGCGATCGGAAACGCGCTCGACGAGGAAGACCGCCGTCGCGCCTACGAAGCGGAACTGCGGGCGCTGGAAGCCGAAGGCCCCGGCGCGCCGGTGAGCTGGCGCGGCGACCGCGGCGCCTATGGCACCATTGTCGCAGGGCCGCCCTACGCCTATCAGAGCTATCAGCGTTGCCGCGAATATACCCACACGATTTATGTGAACGGCCAGCCGCAGACGGCCCGCGGGATCGCCTGCCGCAACCCGGACGGCACCTGGGCACAAGTGCGCGGATAAGCCTTTTGACCTGATCGCGGCCCGGCTTTAGGACCTGCCGCCGGGTGAGATGATGCTGTTCTGGACGCTGCTCGCGTTGATGACCGCTGCCGCCGTGTTCGCGGTGCTGTGGCCGCTGTCGCGTGCGCCGAAACTGGCGGGCGAGGCAGGGGGCCTCGCGGTCTATCGCGACCAGCTTGCCGAAATCGAAACTGATCGCGCGCGCGGCCTGCTGCCCGCCTCCGAGGCCGAAGCGGCGCGAATCGAGATCTCGCGGCGGCTCCTCGGCGCGGCCGCGGCGGAAGCGGCGCAGCCGGACGCGGATTTCTCGCGCCGCCGTCTTGCTTCCATCATCGCGCTCGTCGGCGTGCCGGCGCTTTCGCTGTCTCTTTACCTGAATTTCGGTGCGCCGGAATTTCCGGATGCGCCGCTCGCGCAACGCCTCGCGCTGCCGGTGGAGCGGCAGGACATCGGCATGTTGATCGGCCGCATGGAGCAGCGGCTCGAAAAGAATCCGGAGCAGGGCGAGGGCTGGGAATTGATCGCCCCGATTTATATGCGCGTGGGCCGCACCAGCGACGCCATTGCCGCGCAGGAAAGCGCGATCCGGATTCTGGGCGCGACCGCGGCGCGCGAAGTCGCGCTCGGCGAATATCTGCGGATCGCCAGCGGCCGGGTTTCACCGGAATCGAAAGCCGCGTTCGAGCGCGCGCTCGCGCTCGATGAAAAATCCTCGCCCGCGCTCTTCTATCTGGGGCTGGAAGCCGAGCAGCGCGGCAATCCGGCAGAGGCCAGAAAATTCTGGTCGCGCGTGGTCGAGCATGCCAAGGCCAACGATCCCTGGCGCATCCCCGCGGAACGCCGTCTGATGCTGCTGGAGAGGAAGCAATGACCCGGAAGCAGCGCCGCCTCACGCTCATCGCCATCGCGGGCGTCGTGCTTGCGCTGGCGGCCGCGCTGACGCTTTCGGCGCTGCGCGACACCATCACCTTCTTCGCGAGCCCGAGCGAGCTGGCAATGAACCCGCCGCCGCCGGGCAAGCGGCTGCGCATCGGCGGCCTCGTCAAGGAAGGCAGCATCCAGAAGGAGGGCGTGATCGTCCGCTTCGAGGTGACCGACGGCGCGAAAAGCATTCCCGTGCGCTATCAGGGCATGCTGCCCGATCTCTTCCGCGAGAAGCAGGGCGTCGTCGCCGAGGGCTCGCTTGAAGATGGCATCTTCGTCGCCCGCAACATTCTCGCCAAGCACGATGAATATTACATGCCGCGCGAAGTGGTGGATGCCCTGAAGGACAAGGGCGTCTGGAAGCACTACGAAGGCGAGAAGAAATGATCGCGGAGCTGTCGCACGCAGCCCTTGCTCTGGCCTTCGCGCTTGCGGTGGCGCAGACGTTTTTCTCGCTGTGGGGGGCATGGCGGAACGACGGACGGCTCATGGCGGTGCCGCCGGTGGCGGCGTTCGGCGTCTTCGCCGCGACTGCGGCATCCTTCGCCGGCCTTACCTATTTATACGTGACCTCGGATTTTTCCGTCGCCAACGTCTATTCGAATTCGCATTCGGCGAAGCCGCTGCTCTACAAATTCAGCGGCGTCTGGGGCAATCACGAAGGCTCGATGCTGCTGTGGGTGCTGGTGCTTGCGATCTTCTCGGCGCTGATCGGCGCTTTTGCAGGAAACCTCCCGCCGCGGCTGCGCGCGAATGTGCTCGGCGTGCAGGGTTTGATCGCCGCCATCTTCATTCTTTTTATTATCGCGACCTCCAATCCGTTCCTGCGGCTTGAGATCGCGCCGGCGCAGGGGCAGGGGCTCAACCCGGTCTTGCAGGACGTCGGCCTCGCGCTGCACCCGCCGCTTCTGTATCTCGGCTATGTCGGCTGTTCGGTCGCGTTCTCGTTTGCCGTTGCAGCGCTTCTTGAAGGCCGCATCGATGCGGCCTGGGCGCGCTGGGTGCGGCCCTGGACACTGGCGGCGTGGCTCTTTCTCACGCTCGGCATCGCCATGGGCTCGTACTGGGCCTATTACGAACTCGGCTGGGGCGGCTACTGGTTCTGGGATCCGGTCGAGAACGCATCGCTCATGCCGTGGCTCGCCGCGACCGCACTTCTGCATTCCGCGCTGGTCATGGAAAAGCGCGACGCGCTGAAAATATGGACCGTGCTGCTTGCGCTGCTCACGTTCTCGCTGTCGCTGCTCGGCACCTTCCTGGTCCGCTCCGGCGTGCTGACTTCGGTGCATACTTTCGCAAGCGATCCCACCCGCGGCGTCTTCATCCTCGCCGTGCTGATCTTTTTCGTCGGCGGCTCGCTCGCGCTGTTCGCGCTGCGCGTTTCCGAACTGAAGCCGGGCGGAATCTTCGCGCCGGTATCCCGCGAGGGGGCGCTGCTCCTGAACAATCTCTTGCTGTCCGCGATCACCGCGACCGTGTTCGTCGGCACGCTTTATCCCCTGATGCTGGAGTCGCTGACCGGGGAGAAGATTTCGGTCGGCGCGCCCTTCTTCAATGCGACCGTGGGGCCGCTTGCGCTGCTTCTGGTTGCGGTCATGCCTGCCGGGCCGTTGCTCGCGTGGAAGCGGGGCGATGCGGCGGGGGTGGCGCAGAAGCTCGTGTTCGCCGCCGGTGCCGCGCTTCTCGTGGCGATCGTCGTATTCGCGGCGGATGGTGCGCCGCTTTATCCGATGATCGCGCTCGTGATCGGCATTTTCGCGGTCGCCGGCGCGATAACGGAATATGCGACACGGATCGCGCTGTTCCGGGTCCCGGTTGCGGAATCCGTGGCGCGAGCCCGCGGTTTGCCGCGCTCCGCCTTCGGCACGCTGCTCGCGCATCTCGGGATCGGCCTTTCCCTGATCGGCATGGCGGCGGAAGGCGGCTGGAGCGTCGAGAAGATCGCGGCCGTGAAGCCGGGCGACACGCTTCAAATTGCCGGCTTCGATCTTCGCTTCCACCAATGGGCGGAGCGCAAGGGCGAGAATTACCGTGACGTCGCCGCGATCTTCGAGGTGCGCCGCGATGGCATCTTCATCGATGCGCTGGCGCCGGCGAAGCGCATTTTCATCATGCGCGGCCAGCAGACTACCGAAGCCGGGATAAAAACCTTCGGCTTGAGTCAGCTCTATTTGAGCATCGGCGACCCGTCGCCGGATCAGTCGGTGGCGCTGCGCGCCTATTGGAAGCCGCTCGTGCTCCTGATCTGGCTCGGCGGCGTGGTGATGGCGCTGGGCGGCGCGGTCTCGCTGTCGGATCGCCGCCTGCGCATCGGCGTACCGAAACGCGCGGCCGCGAAGCGGCTCGCTGCCGCGCCGGCGGAATGACCGTGCGGAAACTCGCGCTCATACTCTTCTTCATGGTGGCGCTGGTGCTGCCGGCCGCCGCGGTGCAGCCCGACGAAGTGCTGAGCGACCCCGCGCTGGAAGCGCGCGCACGCGCCCTGTCGCTGCAGCTTCGCTGCATGGTCTGCCAGAATCAGTCGATCGACGATTCGGATGCGCCGCTTGCGCGCGACCTGCGATTGCTGGTCCGCGAGCGGCTGAAGGCCGGCGACAGCGATACACAAATCCGTGAGTTTCTGGTCGCGCGCTACGGCCAGTTCGTGCTGCTCGAGCCGGAAAAGAACCGCCGCACCGCGCTGCTGTGGCTCGCGCCACTGCTGGTTCTGCTCGTGGGCAGCCTGTTTTTGCTGCGATTTTTCACGCGCCGGCGCCGCGACGAGCCCAGGCCACTTTCGGCGGAAGAAGAAAGGCGCCTGAAAGAGCTTTCCTGAAAGGTCCACGACCTTACGAAAGCGTAATGTTCCAGCGACATCGCCGTAATGCCGCGGCGACTAGGTTGTTCTTCGAAACGGCCCATATTGCCCTTGGGCTTAGGATTTTTTCGGAGACTTCCATGCCTGAGAACAAAACGGCGGCCTCGCGCCGCTCGCTCGTCACCGGCCTCGTGATCGGCGCCGTGATCGCCGCCTTCGCCGTGACCAGCACCAATGTCGCTTCCTTCGTTTCGTCGGCCAGGGCGCAGATCGTCACCGATCGCCCGGCCAACATGCTTTCCTTCGCGGACATCGTCGATAAGGTGAAGCCGGCCGTGGTCAGCGTTCGCACCAAGAGCGAAGCGCCGCAGTCGATGACCGACGACGACTCCGGCGATCTTCCGCCGAATGCCGAGCGCTTCTTCCGCCGCTTCTTCGGCGACCAGATGCCCGGGCCGAATCGGGTTCCGCGCAACCGCCGCTCGCAGGGGCAGGGCTCCGGCTTCTTCATTTCCGCCGACGGCTTTGTCGTGACCAACAATCACGTCATCGACAAAGCGACCACCGTCGAAATCCAGACCGATGACGGTAAGACCTACACCGCCAAGGTGATCGGCACCGATCCGCGCACCGATCTTGCGCTGTTGAAGGTGGAAGGCCGGACGGACTTCCCCTGGGTCCGGCTTGCGACCAATGTTCCGCGTATCGGCGATTGGGTGCTTGCGGTCGGTAATCCCTTCGGTCTTGGCGGCACCGTCACCGCGGGCATCGTTTCCGCGCGCGGCCGCGACATCGGCGCCGGCACCTATGACGACTTCATCCAGATCGACGCCGCGGTGAACCGCGGCAATTCCGGCGGCCCGACCTTCAATCTCGCCGGTGAAGTGATCGGCGTGAACACCGCGATCGTGTCGCCGACCGGCGGCAATATCGGCATCGCTTTCGCAATTCCGTCCGAGACGGTGCAGAGCGTGGTTGCGGCGCTGCGCCAGAACGGCACCGTCACGCGCGGCTATCTCGGCGTGCAGATCCAGCCGGTCACGGCGGAGATCGCCGAGAGCCTCAACCTGAAATCGCAGGAAGGCGCGCTCGTCGGTGAAGTGCAGCCGGGCCTGCCCGCGGACGCCGCCGGCATCAAGTCGGGCGACATCATCATCGATGTCGACGGCACCCCGATCAAGACCGTGCGCGAACTGCAGCGCAAGATCGCTTCCTTCCGTCCGGACTCGACCGTGCGAATCAAGGTCTTGCGCAACGGCAAGGAGCAGCTGATCGAAGTGCGGCTCGCCAAGCTTCCCGAGCAGCAGGCCGCGGCCGACCCGAAGCAGGGCCAGCAGAAGCGGATCAACCCCCGCCGCGATGACGACCGCGGCGACCGCATGGATCGCGGCGACGAAATGCGCAAGGACCGTCAGGGCCGCAACGAGCGCAGCGAGCGCAATGACCGTAGCGATCGCACCGACCGCATGGATCGCGACGACCGCAACTCCCGCGAAACCACGCTCTCGCAACTCGGCATTTCGGTCGCCCCCGCGAGCGAAGTGCAGGGCGCCAATGCGGAAGGCATCGTCGTGACCGAGGTCGACAGCCAGGGTCCGGCCGGCGAGCGCGGCCTGCGCACCGGCGATGTGATCATCGAGATCGGCGGCCGCAATGTCACCCGCACCAACGATCTTCAGGACGCGCTGGCCAAGGCCCGCAACGAGGGCAAGAGCGTGATCCTGCTGCGCGTGAAGTCGCAGGGCGGCACGCGCTACGTGACCTTGCCGGTAGGCAAGGGCTGAGCTTCGGGAGTCCGCGGCGGTGTAAACCCCCATCGCCCCCTGCCACCGCGGGCGCCCGGGGGCGGAGAGCGTGAAAGCGCTTTCCGCCCCAATTTTTTTGAGCGAGAAGAAAGCGTGAACTTTACGAGTCGGAATGCATGCGTCTCCTGATCGTCGAAGATGACCGCGAAGCAGCGGACTATCTGAAGAAAGCCTTGCGCGAAGCCGGCCACATGGCCGAGGTCGCCAATGACGGCGAGTCCGGCCTCGCCATCGCGCTCGACGACAGCTTCGACGTGCTCGTGGTGGACCGCATGCTGCCCAAGCGCGACGGTCTTTCCCTCGTTTCCGAGCTTCGCGCGCGCGGCAAGGAAACCCCGGTGCTGATTCTCTCCGCGCTCGGCCAGGTCGACGATCGCGTGACCGGCCTTCGCGCGGGCGGCGACGACTATCTGGCGAAGCCCTATGCCTTTTCCGAACTGCTGGCGCGGGTCGAGGTGCTTGCGCGCAGGCGCGCGCCGAACAGCGCCGAAACCGTCTATCGCGTGGCCGATCTCGAACTCGACCGGCTTTCCCATCGCGTGACCCGCGGCAGCGAAGAGATCGTACTGCAGCCGCGCGAATTCCGGCTGCTCGAATACCTGATGCGCCACGCGGGGCAGGTCGTCACCCGCACCATGCTGCTCGAGAACGTCTGGGACTATCACTTCGATCCGCAGACCAACGTGATCGACGTGCATGTCTCGCGGCTGCGCTCGAAAATCGACAAGGGCTTCGCAAAGCCGCTGCTGCAGACCGTGCGGGGTGCCGGGTATATGATTCGTGACGGCGCTCGGTAAACTCTTCCGCACGACCGCGTTCAAGATCATCGCGGTTTACTTGGTAGTTTTTGCCGTCTTCGCGACGGCGGTGATCGGTTATCTCGCGCGGCACACCCAGGCGCTCGTCGTCTCCCAGATTACCGAGACCATCGATGCCGAGATTCGCAATCTTGAGGACGTCCACGCCGACGGCGGCATCGGCCGGCTGATCGATATCGTCGTTGCCCGCGCGCAGCAGCCCGGTTCCAACCTCTATCTGATTACGTCCTACAACGGTGCGGTGCTGGCCGCGAACGTGACCGACATCGATAACGCGACGCTGTCCCGTCCTGGCTGGTCGGAGATTTCCTATCGCCGCACCGATGAGGCCGCCGACAATCTGCATGACAGCCGGGCGCTGGTGCGCGTGGCCTTCATCGGCGGCTTTCGCGTGCTGGTCGGCCGCGATATCGAGGAGCGCGAACGACTCCGGCAAATTCTTGCGACGCCTGCGCGCTGGTCGGTGGTGGTCATCGTCATTCTCGGCCTCGCGGGCGGCATCTTCGTCACGCGGCGCGTGATGAAGCGCATCGATTCCATGACCGCGACCTCCGAGCAGATCATGCGCGGCGACTTCGGCGGCCGTCTTGCCGTCACCGGATCCGGCGACGAGTTCGACCGCCTCGCCAACAGCCTCAACGCCATGCTCGCGCGCATCGAGAACCTGATGGGCGGGCTGAAGCATGTCTCCGACAATATCGCGCATGACCTGAAGACACCGCTGACGCGGCTTCGCAACCGGGCGGAGGATGCGCTGCGCGCAAATCATACCGAAGCCGAGCTTCGCCGCGCGCTCGAATCCACCATCGAGGAGTCGGACAATCTCATCCGCACCTTCAATGCGCTGCTGATGATTTCGCGCGCGGAAGCAGGCGAAGTCCGCAAGGCCATGACCGATTTCGACGCCGCCGAGGTCGCCCGTGACGTGGCCGAGCTCTATGAGCCGGTCGCGGAAGAAAGCGGGCTCACGCTCGGGATCGAGGCGCCGGAGCACATGCCGGTGCGCGGCAGCCGCGAACTCATCAGCCAGGCGCTCGCCAATCTCGTCGACAACGCGATCAAGCACGGCGGTACGACCGCGGGAAGCAAGGTGACGGTGGCCGCGCGCCGGGCGGGCGACCGGATCGAATTCGCGGTAGGCGACCGCGGGCCCGGCATTCCCGAGGCCGATCGGCTCAGGGTGCTCGAGCGCTTCGTCCGGCTGGAAGCGAGCCGGTCCCGGCCCGGCGCGGGCCTTGGCCTTTCGCTGGCGCTCGCAGTGGCTCGCCTGCACGGCGGCGACCTGCGGCTCGAGGACAATTCACCGGGCTTGAAAGTCACCCTCGCGATTCCGGCGCAGCCGGGCCAAACTAAGGGGGCATGAAGGCCCCCACGACCCGCCAGGCGGAATCCTCCGAGACTTTGCTCGCTCGCTTGCGCGAAGCCCCCCGCATAGCCGAAGCGGCCGGGGCGAAGGCCGCGATTGCCGCGCTGGTCGATGACGCGCCGCCGGAGACTGCGGCCGCGCTCGGCAAGGCGCTCGCTTCCAGTCGGCATCTTGCGCCGCTGCTGCACGGCCTGTTCGAAGGCTCGCCCTACCTCTGGGGCACGGTTTCCTCCGATCCCGCGATGCTCGTGCGCCTGCTCGCGGAAGCGCCGGAGCAGGGCATTTCCCGCATTTTCGAAACCCACGCGGCGGCAGCTTCCGCCGCGGCAACCGACGCGGAGGCGCAGGTGACGCTGCGCGCGATGAAGCGCGAGGGCGCGCTTCTGATCGCGCTTGCGGACATCGGCGGGGTCTGGGGTCTGGACGAAGTGACGGCCGCCTTGACGCAACTGGCGGATACGGCGGTGCGCGCGGCGGTCGATCGCCTGCTGCGCGCGGCGGCGGAAGGCGCAAAACTCAAACTCTCGAACCCGGCTGCGCCGGGCGAGGGCTCCGGCTACATCGTGCTTGCGATGGGCAAGCACGGTGCGGGCGAGCTGAACTATTCGAGCGACATCGACCTGATCGTGCTGTTCGAGCGCGATGGCCCGCTCGCGGCCGATGTCGAGCCGGTGCAGTTCTTCGTGGCGCTGACGAAGAACCTGCTGCGTCTCGTGCATGACCGCACCGGCGACGGCTATGTGTTTCGCACCGACCTGCGCCTGCGGCCCGATCCCGGCTCGACCCAGATCGCGCTTTCGACCAACGCGGCGCTCGACTACTATGAGCGCGAAGGCCAGACCTGGGAGCGCGCCGCCTATATCAAGGCGCGTCCGATTGCCGGCGACATTGCGGCCGGCGAAAGATTTCTGAAGAACCTTTCGCCCTTCGTCTGGCGCCGCTATCTCGATCACGCGGCCATCGCCGATGTGCATGCGATGAAGCGACAAATTCATGCCTTTCGCGGGCACGACGAAATCGCGGTCGCGGGGCACAATATCAAGCTCGGCCGCGGCGGCATCCGCGAAATCGAGTTCTTCGTGCAGACCCAGCAGCTGATCGCGGGCGGCCGCGTGCCCGAATTGCGCGGGCGGCGCACGCTCGAAATGCTCGCGCGCCTTGCAGAGGAGAAGTGGATCGACACGCAGGCGCGCGACGAGCTCCACGAGGCATATTTGTACCTGCGTCGCGTCGAGCATCGTTTGCAGATGATCGCGGACGAGCAGACCCATATCCTGCCCGAGGACGACGACACGCTCGACCGTTTTGCGCGCTTCCTCGGCCTCAAGGACCGCAACGAATTCGCAAAAGCGCTCACCCGGCATCTCCAGCGGGTACAGGGCCATTACGCGCATCTTTTTGAAGACGCGCCGCCGCTTGCCGCCGTATCGGGCGCGCTCGTCTTTCCCAAGGACAAGGACGACCGCGAGACGCTGGATACGCTTGCGAAACTCGGCTTCAAGGAGCCGCTTGCCGCGAGCCACCTCGTTCGCGGGTGGCTCGCCGGCGAGTATCGCGCGCTGAAGACCGAAACTGCGCAGAGCGAATTTCAGGCGATCCTGCCGGCCTTGCTCGATGCGCTTTCGCGCTCCGGCAATCCCGACGCGGCGCTGCTCGCCTGCGACCGCTTCCTTTCGCAATTACCCGGCGGCGAGCGGCTGCTCGCGGCGATGCGCACGCATCCCGACCTCGTGCAGCTCATCGCGAACATTCTTTCCACGTCGCCGCGCCTGCGGGACATGATCGCGCAGGCGCCGTCGCTGCTCGATGGCCTGCTGGATCCCGCGTTCTTCGCGGGCGTCCCTTCGGAGCAACTGCTCGCCAGACGGCTTCGCGAAATCCTGAAGCAGGCCCAGAGCGAGGAGGACTTCCTCGATCTCACCCGCAGCTTCGGGCGCGAGCATCTGGTGCTGATCGGCGTGCGCGTGATTTCCGGTGCGCTATCGGCGAGCCGCGCAGGCGAAGCCTATGCGACGCTCGCCGATGTAATCATTCGCGAATTGCATGGCGAAGTGCGGCGCCGTTTCGAGGCGAACCACGGCAAGCTCGCGAAAGCGGAAACCGCAATCGTGGCGGTCGGCAAGCTCGGCAGCCGGGAAATGACCGCGGGCTCCGATCTCGACCTGATCCTGCTTTATGAGTTCGATGAGACCAAGCCGGAATCCGACGGCAAGCGTCCGCTTTACGGCGCGCAATACTTTGCGCGGCTCACGCAGCGCATCATCAGCGCGCTGACCACGCCGACCAACATGGGCAAACTGTACGATGTCGATCTGCGGCTGCGCCCCTCGGGCCGCTCGGGCCCGGTCGCGACTTCGCTGTCGAGCTTCGTGACCTACCAGAATGACGAAGCCTGGACCTGGGAGCACATGGCGCTGACGCGCGCCCGTGTCGTGTCCGCCTCGTCCACCTTCCACAAGAAGGTGGACGCCGCGGTCGCGAAAGCGATGCGCGCCGACCGCGATCCCGGCATCATCGCGCGCGACGTGATCGAGATGCGGCAGGCGATTGCCGATGAGCGTGGCGACACCGAGCGCTGGGACATCAAGAACGCGAAAGGCGGCCTGATTGATATCGAGTTCCTGGCCCAATATCTTTCGCTCGTTTACGCGCAGACCAGTCCGGGGATTCTCGACACCCAGACCGCGCGGGTGATCGAGAAGGCGCGCAAGCTCTCGCTGCTCGAGAAGGCGGACGGCGAGCTTCTGGGCGAAGCGGTCACGCTCTATCACAACCTCACGCAAATTCTCCGGTTATGCGTCAGCGGTCCCTTCGAGCCCGCGAAGGCGGCGCCGGGCCTCCTCGCGCTGCTCGCGCGCGCGGGCGGACTGCCGGACTTCGCCACGCTCGACGCGCATCTCGCCGACACCGAGGCAAAGGTACGCGAGGCTTTCGAGCGGATTTTGAACGGAGCGGCTGAAAGCTAGGCGGCGAGTTTCGCCGGCAGACGCAGGAAGACGGTGGTGCCGACGTTCTCGATCGAGCGGATGCGCATGCGCCCGCCCTGCAATTCGGCCAGCGATTTTGCGATCGCAAGCCCGAGGCCGGAGCCGGCCTGGGTCTTCGTGAGCTGGCTCTCGACCTGCTCGAAGGGGCGGCCGAGCTTCTTGAGCGCTTCCTTCGCGATGCCGATGCCGGAATCCTCGATCACGAGGAACGCGGCTCCGCCGGAGAGTTTCGCGCGTACCGCGATATGGCCGCCGTCCGGCGTGAACTTGATGGCGTTGGAAATGAGGTTGAGCAGGATCTGCTTGATCGCGCGGCGGTCCGCCTGAAGCGTGAGGTCCTGCGCGATGTCGCTGCGGCAGAGCAGGTTCTTTTCGGTCGCGCGAACCGACATGACGCGCATCGCGTCGGAGACGATGTCGTCGAGCCTGACCGCCTCGATGTTCACCGGCATCCGCCCGGCCTCGATCTTGGCCATGTCGAGGATGTCGTTGATGACGTCGAGCAGATAGATGCCGCTGCCGCGGATATCGCTGCAATATTCGTAGTATTTCTCCGAGCCGAGCTTGCCGAACATCCCGGATTCCATGATCTCGGAGAAGCCGATGATGGCGTTCAGCGGCGTGCGCAGCTCGTGGCTCATGTTGGCGAGGAACTCGGATTTCGCCTGGCTTGCTTCCTCGGCGCGCGATTTCTCGTCGGCATATTTCTGCGCGAGTTCGGCAAGCTGCTGCGCCTGATATTCGAGCGCCTGCTGCGAGTTCGTGAGATCGGTATTCTTGACGATCAGCCGGCGCTCGCTTTCGATCAGCTTTTCTTCGTGCAGCTTCAGCTTGGTGATGTCGGTGCCGATGGAGACGAGGCCACCGTCCTTCATGCGGCGCTCGTTGATCTGCACCCAGCGGCCGTCCGCAAGCGCGACGCTGCCGTCGGTGGATTGCGCGGCGGGCAGCACCGGGTTGGTCATCGCTCCCATGACCTTCTCGTAGCTGTTGCCCGGCGCGACGGCCTCGTCGGGAAGGCCGTGCTGTTCCTTGAACTTGTTGTTCGAGAGCACGAGCCGGCGATCGGCGTCCCAGATCACGAAGGCTTCCGAAACGGTCTCGACCGCTTCGCGCAGCCGCATGTCGGCAGTCGCGGTGCGCGCCTGGAGGCGCTTTTCTTCCGTGATGTCGACCGCGATCCCGATCAGATGCGGCTCGCTGCCGGTGCCTTCCTGCACCAGCTCCGCGCGCGCGCGGAGCCAGACCCAGCTTCCGTCCGCGTGGCGCATGCGGAAGGCGCGATCCACGGTGCCGTCGGAGGCGTCCGCGAGGTTGGAGGCGAGTTCGAACAGGCTGCCGTCGTCGGGATGCACGAGCGCATCCATTTCGCCGAAGGACAGCAATTCTTCGCGCGGCTTGAAGCCGAGGATTTCGTACATCGAGTCCGACCAGTAAATCCGGCCGCGGGCCAGATCCCAGTCCCACAGTCCCGCGCGGCCGCGGCTCAACGCGGTATCCATGCGCGCGCGCGCTCTTTCGTAGATGAGGTCGGCCTCGCGGGCGCGCGTCGATTGCCAGTGAAACGCAAATCCGAGAATGAGGAGCACGACGCTGGTGGTGGACACGAGCGTGGCGGTGAGGCGGGTGTCGCGCCACCAGGCATCGAGCGCCGCCGCGCGGGTTTGCAGCGACGCGATCTGCCCGAGCCCGTCGCGCAGGTTGCGGACCGTGGCGAGCGTGTTGGGTCCGGCCGGCGTCGCGATTTCGATGACGCCCGCGCGCTCGGCGAAGGCCGTGAGCGGTTGCGAGGCGCCGAGAACGTCGACCAGCATCCTGCCGATCATCTGCGAGGTTTCGGGTTCCGCCGCGACGATCTTGCCGTTCGGATCGGCGATCAGAAACTGCCGCCCGTTCGCGATCGCCTGTGCCGGCGTCGCGATGCGGAGCAGGGTCTTCGCGTCCTGCGTGCCGGCGTCGCCGCTTGCCGCGCGCCGCGCGAATTCCTCGGCGATCGACTGCGCATACATCGCCATGCCGGTCTTGGAATCGGTGATGGCCTGCCGCCGATGCTCGAGCACCTGCACCAGCGCGCCGAGCGCGACCGACATCAGGAATACGATGATGAGCACGGGCACGACCCGGCGAAGGATCGGCTCCGCATCGACCAGCCGCTGATAGTTGGGATGCGTCAGCGAGCGGGCGAGGCCACGCGTCGAATGTCCATGCGCTGTCGTGCTGGCCGCGTGGACACGCGCCATCGCTGGCCTCCCCGGATAAGCCCCAAAAATTCTGATCTGGAGGGACTGCCGCATCTCTCCGAATCGAAATTCATAAGAATCGATTTCGAAGTGATTTGTCTAGAGTCAACGCAGCAAAAATGGTTGTCCCGAGTCGTAAATCGCCGCCCGCGGACTCTGCCTCCGCGCGTTAACGATTGGGTCTTTTCGACTCAAGCCAATGATCGGCTTGCGATATCCGACACATCCGGCGAAAGATTCGGCGTTTCCGCGATCCGCTTCAATTCGCGCTCGGCGAGCGCACGGCGGGAAGGCTCCAGCATGCGCCAGCTCTTGAAGGCGGAGAGCAGCCGCGCCGCGACCTGCGGGTTCTTTGAGTCCAAAGCGAGAACCGTGTCGGCGACGAAGGCGTAGCCCTTGCCGTCCGGCCGATTGAACTGCGACGGGTTGCCGGCCGCGAAAACACCAATCAGCGCGCGCATGCGGTTCGGGTTCGTCATCGAAAAAGCCGGGTGCTTCATCAGCTTGTGCACGCGCTCGAGCGTGTCGGGCTCGGCAATGCGCGCCTGCACCGCGAACCACTTGTCCAGCACCAGCGGGTCGTTGCGGTAGCGCGTTTCGAAGGCGGCCAGCGCCTTCTCGCGCTCGGGAATGGCATGTTGCGACAGCACGGCCAGTGCCGCCATGCGGTCGGTCATGTTGTCGGCTTCCTCGAACTGCCTGAACGCGCGCTCGTATGCGGATTTCTCTTCGGTCGCCGCTAGCAGGTCGAGGCAGGCATTGCGCAGCGCGCGCCGCCCCGCGCTCTTTGCATCGGGGGAATAGGGGCGGTGGCTCGTGAGCCGCGCGTAGCGCGCCCCGAGCTTCTCCTTCAGCGCCGTTCCGATCTCGCGCTTGATTTTCCGCCGCGCGCCCAGCACCGCGTCGGGATCCACATTGCCGCCGATCTGCTGCGCGATGTCGGATTCCTCCGGAAGGCTGAACAGTTGAGCGAGGAAGGCATCGTCGAGCGTGTCGTTGTCGAGCGCGTTGGAAAGCGCTTCGACAAGCGCCGCCGGCGGCTCGTTCGTGCCCTTGGCCGCGGCCAGCAGTTCCCGCATCGCCAGTTGCTCGACCGCGTCGTAGCGGTTGAACGGGTCGCTGTCGTATTTCGCGAGAAAGAGTAGATTGTCCTCGCCGAAATTGGTGGAGAGTTTGACCGGCGCCGAGAAATCCCGGTTCAGCGAAACCGCGGGCTTCTCCTTCACGCCGCTGAAGACGAATTTCTGCGCGGATTGATCGAGCACGATCAGGTTGTCGCGAACGGCTTTACCCTTCGCGTCCTTCAACGGGATGTCGCGGCCCTTGCCGTCGAGAAGGCCGAGGGAGAGCGGGATCACCATCGGCTGCTTCGCGCTCTGTCCCGGCGTCGGCGGGATCATCTGCTCGATCTCGAGCGAATAGGTCTTCGCCTTCGCGTCATAGGTGCCGCGCACCGCAAGCTCCGGCGTTCCCGCCTGGCTGTACCAGCGCGCGAATTGCGCGAGGTCGCGCTTGTTCGCGTCGGCGAAGCACTTGAGAAAGTCCTCGACCGTCGCCGCGTCGCCGTCATGGCGCTTGAAGTAGAGGTCCATGCCCTTGCGGAAGCCGCGCGCGCCCAGAAGCGTCTTCAGCATTCCCACGACCTCGGCGCCCTTTTCATAGACCGTGACCGTGTAGAAGTTGTTGATCTCGCGGTAGGTATCGGGCCGAACCGGATGCGCGAGCGGCCCGGCGTCCTCCGCGAACTGGAAGCTCTTGAGGCGCCGCACGTCGCCGATCCGCTTTACCGGGCG
>CAZNPX010000026.1:0-44467 GCA_964575175.1 uncultured Hyphomicrobiales bacterium
CGGCATCCGCGCCGGTCTTGCGCGCGATCTCGATCTGCTTCTTCGCGATCAAAGGCCGCGCGATCGAAGTGCCGAGCAGGTAAAGACCCTCGTACTGCGCGTTGGCGCGGAACATCGGAAAGACGTAGTCGCGGACGAATTCCTCGCGCACGTCCTCGATGAAAATGTTCTCTTCCTTGATGCCGGCGCGCAGCGCCTTCTCGCGCGCGGGCGCAAGCTCGCCGCCCTGGCCGAGATCGGCGGTGAAGGTCACGACCTCGCAGTCGTAGGTCGTTTGCAGCCACTTCAGGATGATCGAGGTGTCGAGGCCGCCGGAATAGGCGAGCACCACCTTCTTAATTTCTTTGGCCATTTAGCGCCCCGCTAGGATTTTCGGGAGTTATAGGCGGCCTGCCGCCGTTCGCAAGGTTGTCGCCGCAAAGCCTCACGAAACCGGCGAGCCGCGCTATTCTCTTCCGGAATCAGGCCGCTCCGCGATGGCAAAAATCGACTTCTTCTACGAATTCGCCTCGACCTATTCCTACCCGGCCGCAATGCGGATCGACGACCTCGCGCTCGACTACGACGTCGAGGTGAACTGGCGGCCTTTCCTGCTCGGGCCCATCTTCAAGGCGCAGGGCTGGGATACTTCGCCCTTCAACGTCTATCCCGACAAGGGCCGCTACATGGTCCGCGATCTCGAGCGGCTCGCGGAAGCGCAGGACCTGCCGGACTTCAGGATGCCGAAGAACTTTCCTGCTTATTCGGTTCTGCCCGCGCGGGTCGCCCTTTGCTTCAAGGGCGAGATGCGGGCGGCGTTCTCGCGCGCGGTCTATGACGCCGCGTTCTCGAGGGGCGAGGACATCGCCGACCCCAAAGTCATCGAGGCTATCCTGAAAGCGCTCGGCGAAGATGCGGGGAAGATCCTGGCTCGGGTGAATACGCAGCCGGTCAAGGATCTGTTGCGCCGGGAAACCGAAGCCGCGCAGGCGCTGAAGATTTTCGGTGCGCCCACTTTCGTCACCGGGGACGGCGAAATGTTCTGGGGCAACGATCGTCTGGAGATGGCGCTGGAGTGGGCGGCGAAGGGTTAGACGCCCTTCCACTTGCCCGCGTTGCGCCCCGCGATGAGCCAATAGACGAAGCCCGCGAGGATTCCCCCGGCCGTGAGGAACTGCAATTCGCGCGTGAGCGGCGCGACCGTGCCTGCGCCCTGCATGCGCGCACTTACATCGGTCATGAAGTAGGCCAGTGCGCCGATCAATGCGCCGGCGAGCGCGTAATAGAGCACCGAGCGCAGCGAAAGGATTTCCGCGACCAGGATGACAATGAAGGACGGCGCGAAGACGTAAAGCGGCGTTACCAGGCCGGCAGCGCCGCCCAGGAACAGCAGCACCAGAAAATATTCCGTGCTGCCCTTCGCGAAGTCCGAAAGCTCCGGCGCCACGAGCCCGTAAGCGACCGCGAAAGCGGCGGTCATGCAGGAAACGAGAAAGGCAAAGGCAATGACGATGGAGCGGAGAAAGAGCGCCATCCGCCTCAATCCGTCATGGCCATGGCGCGCAGCGCCATGCGCTCGCGCGCGGAGAGCTTCTGCGTCTCCGACTTGAGCTGGCCGCAGGCGGCGAGGATGTCGCGGCCGCGCGGCGTGCGTACCGGGCTCGCATAGCCCGCGTTGAAGACGATCTCGGAGAACTTCTCGATCGTCTCCCAGTCCGAACATTCGTATTTCGTGCCGGGCCAGGGATTGAAGGGAATGAGGTTGATCTTGGCCGGAATGCCCTTGAGGAGCCGCACGAGCTCCCGCGCGTCGGCGGGTGTGTCGTTGACGCCTTTCAGCATCACGTATTCGAAGGTGATGCGGCGGGAGTTCGAGGCGCCGGGATAGGCGCGGCAGGCGTCCAGCAATTCCTTGATCGGATATTTCTTGTTGAGCGGCACCAGTTCGTCGCGCAGGCCGTCGCGGGTCGCGTGCAGCGAGATCGCGAGCATCGCGCCGACATCGTTGCCGAGCTGCTCGATCATCGGCACGACGCCGGAAGTGGAAACGGTGATGCGGCGCTTGCCGATGGAAATTCCCTGATCGTCGGAGATGGTCGCGATCGCGGATTTCACGCCTTCGAAATTGTAAAGCGGTTCGCCCATGCCCATGAAGACGAGATTGGTGATGAGGCGCGGAGCATCGGCTTCCGAGGCGGTGCCTTCGGCGCGCGTCATGCCGGGCCATTCGCCGAGGCGGTCGCGGGCGATCATCAACTGCGTCACGATCTCGGCGGCGTGCAGGTTGCGCACGAGCTTCTGCGTGCCGGTGTGGCAGAACGAGCAGTTCAGCGTGCAGCCGACCTGCGAGGATATGCAGAGCGTGCCGCGGTCGGCTTCGGGAATGTAGACCGCCTCGACTTCATGCGGGCGCTCGCCGGGCGTATCGGCGGGCAGGCGGATCAGCCATTTGCGCGTGCCGTCGGTCGAAACCTGCTCGACGACGACTTCTGGACGCTCGAGGGTGAACTGCTCCGCGAGCCTCGCGCGCAGGTCCTTCGAGACGTTGGTCATGGCGCCGAAATCGCGCGCGCCGCGGAAGTAAATCCAGTGCCAGAGCTGCGAGACGCGCATGCGCCGCTCGCGCTCGGACACGCCGATTTCGCCGAGCGCTTCGGCAAGCTCCGCGCGATCGAGACCTGCGAGCGAGCGCTTCACGAGCATTCCTTGGCGACGCGTTCGAGCGCCTGGGTGAGACCGATCAGCGAATAGCGGTCGGTGGTGACCGCGCCTTTCGCGGGCGTCAGCTTCAGCGTGACGTCCTTGTCTTTCTGAAGGGCGGCAATGAGTTTCGCTTCCTCAGTCGGATCCTTGATCCAGAGGCCGTTGCCTTTCACGAACATGGGAAAACTGGCGCCGCTGGAGGCAAGCACGACTTCGGCATCTTCCTTGAGCGCGAAGCCCGCCATGATGCTCACTTCGTTCGTAAGCTTGTCTTCGGGCCGCGTGGTCACGAAGAAGTAGGCGGGATCGCGCTTCACATTCGCGGGCTGGCGCTCCTTCGGCTGGGTGAGCGCGAAGCAGGTGCGGGCCGTCTTGTTCACATAGACGCCCCAGTCGCCGAATTGCGCGACCAGCGTGGGCGTGCCCGGCGTCGTCCGCTTCTGTGGCTCGGCCTTTTTCTGTTCGGCTTTCGGCGCCTCTTTCTTTTGGGGCGCTTTCTTCTGTTCCGCGGGGGCGGCTTTTTTGGGCGCAGCCTGCTTCGGCGCGGTCTTTACCGGCGCTTTCTTCTGGCCGTCCTGCGCAGCGGAATGCATCGCGCCGGCGGAAGCCAGAGCGGCGCAGAACAGCGCGGTCAGAACGAGACGCAACTTCATCAGAATTCCTTTTTGCCGGACCGAGCACCGGAGTCCCCGCGACAAACACCGCCACACGATCTAATGTCCAGTATCCGCCGTTCGCTTAACGCTGCTGCACGCACTTTAGCGAGCGGCGGATACAAAGGGACATTAGCAAATTGTAATTCCAGTGATCCTTTGGTTCTGACTTTCGTAAAAGTGCCTGCCGGGACGGAATACGAATGTCAGAACCGGATCACTAGAAATAGCCGCCTTTCGGGCTCGCTGCCAAGGAACCATCCTCTAGGCATCGACGCCGACAAAAACATGGCGCGGAAGCGCGGGTCAGGGACGGAGAAAACAATGAAAGCGGTACTTTGCGTGCGGCATGGCGGGCCGGAAGCACTCGAAATCCGGGACATTCCGGAGCCTTCGGCCGGCAAGGGCGAGGTGGTCGTGAAGGTGGCCGCAGCCTCGCTCAACTTCTTCGACACGCTGATTATTCAGAACAAGTATCAATACAAGCCCGAGCTGCCGTTCTCGCCATGCGCGGAATTTTCCGGAACGGTCGAGACCGTCGGCGAGGGCATCACCGGCTTTAAGCCGGGCGATCGCGTATGCGGAAACCTGCCGACGGGTGCGGCGCGCGAGAAGATCGCGGTGCCTGCGCGCGCGCTGATCCATGTCCCGCAAGGGCTGGAGCTCGAGAAGGCGGCCGGGCTCATCATCACCTACGGCACCACCATCCATGCCCTCAAGGATCGCGCGAAGCTCAAGGCTGGCGAGACGCTCGCCGTGCTCGGCGCTTCCGGCGGCGTCGGCCTTGCCGCGATCGAACTCGGCAAGGTGATGGGCGCGAAGGTGATCGCGGCCGCGTCCTCTCCCGAGAAACTCGAATTCGCGAAGCAGCACGGCGCGGACGAAGTCATCGACTATTCGAAAGAGGATCTGAAGGAGCGGCTCAAGGAGCTCACCGGAGGCAAGGGCGTCGATGTGATCTACGATCCGGTCGGCGGCCCCTATGCGGAGCCGGCGTTGCGCTCGATCGCCTGGGAAGGGCGCTATCTCGTGATCGGCTTTGCCGCGGGCGAGATTCCGAAAATTCCGCTGAATCTCGCGCTGCTCAAGGGTTGCGACATCGTCGGCGTATTCTGGGGCGATTACGCGCGGCGCAATCCGGAAGGAAACAAGAAGCACCTCGACGAAATCGTGAAGCTCGCCGCCGAAGGCAAGCTCTCGGCGCATCTCGACGCCCGTTACAAGTTCGACAACGCCATCGAAGCCTTCCACGCGATCGCGCAGCGGAAGGTGAAGGGCAAGATCGTTCTGGTGCCGTAAGCGGACCCGGCGCGCTAGCCGTTCGTTTGAATGTCGTGCAGCGCCGCCTGCGCGGCGTCGCGATGCTCCGGCTTGATATGCGCGGAGATCATCTGGAACGCCGCCATCAATACGGCGGCGTCGTCGGTGAAGCCGAAGACCGGCATGATGTCGGGCAGCATGTCGAGCGGCATCACGAAATAGGCCAGGGCAGCCAGCAGCGTGCCGCGCACGCGCAGCGGCGTGTCGCGATCGAGGGTGCAGTAATAGGCGGCAAGCGCATCTTCCGCGAAGGGGACCTTCGCCGCGACCGCCTTCATCTTGGGCCAGAATTCCTCGCGCACGCGGGCGGCATCGCCCTTGCGGACGCGGAACCTGCCGAAGAATGCACCAGCGTCGAAAGCTGCCATCGCCTGTCCCTTGTGCTCCAGCGGCCAGGCCTGACGGCCGCCACGCAATTACATGGCACTGGCGTGGCGGGATTCAAGTCTGGCGCGGCCGCGCAGCGGATAGTCCGCCTCGACGATATAAGGCCCGCCGCCTTGGGAAGCGCGCGAGGAATAGAGCACGAAACGCGATACCGGGAACTGCATCGGGCGGAACCCGCCGCGCGTGGAAAGATAGTCGGCGACTTCGAGCACCGAGGCGTCGCGCAGTCGCGCCAGCGTCACGTGCGGCGTGAAACGGCGACCTTCGGCGGGCAGCCCGATCCGCTGCATCATGCGCTCGTGCTCCGCTTGCAACTCCACCAGCGCCGGAGAGGGCTGCACCGCGGCGAAGATCGCGCGCGGCTTCCTGCCGCCGAAGTGGTCCAGGCCGGTCAGCGTCACATTAAAGGAGGGCCGCTCGACCATATCGAGCATGCCGGCGACTTCGTTTGCCGTGCGGTCGTCGATGTCGCCGATGAAGCGAAGCGTGAGGTGGTAGTATTCGGGGCTGATCCAGCGCGCGCCATGAATTCCGCCGCGCAAACCCGACAGCATCATGCCGATCTCTTTCGGCACTTCGATCGCAGTAAACAGGCGCGGCATGACAATTACCCGCGGCGGTTTTTGACTCGCTCAAGCAGCGATTCGACCAAAGGCATTATACGCTCAACCACGAGAGATACACCCTTCGGCGTGGGATGAATTCCGTCGCTCAGATTGAGGCCGCGCTCGCCGGCGACGCCATCGAGGAAGAAGGGGTAGATCAGGATGTCATGTTGCTTCGCTAGTTCGGCGTAGATCGAATCGAATTTGGCGGCGTAGTCGGCGCCGAGATTGGGGGCCGCGCGCATGCCGCCGAGCAGAACCTCGATTTTCCGCGCCTTCAGCCGCCGGATCATTTCGTCGAGATTCTTGCGGGCGAGTTCGGGCTCCCCGCCCCGGAGCATGTCGTTCGCCCCGAGCACGAGAATCACGGCCTCGGTTCCGTCCTGGATCGACCAGTCCAGCCGGGCGAGGCCGCCGCTGGTGGTGTCGCCGGAGACCCCCGCATTGGCGATTTCGACCTCGTGGCCGCGCTTTTTCAGGGCATTTTCGAGCTGCGCGGGGAAGGATTCGTTCGCCCGCAGCCCGAATCCGGCAAGCAGGCTGTCGCCGAAGGCCACGATTTTGACCGGCTGGGCATTCGCGGGCACGGCGAGCAGCGCTACCAAGAAAGCCACAATGATTGCGCCATAGAGACGCGGAGTTTGGCGCTTTTGGCCGGCACGACTATTTGTGACAGAGCATTTGGCGTCCACGCTGCGCCGGAGAAAACTGATCCGCATGAATATCTCCACGCCGATACCGGGAAATGCAGAACCCGCAATTCGGCTCACCGGTGTCGATCTCAAGCTCGGCTCGGGCGCCGCGCGCGTACATATCCTGAAGAAGGTGTCGCTCCAAATTGGCCAAGGTGAGGCGATCGCGCTGATCGGCCCTTCGGGCTCGGGCAAGTCGACGCTGCTCATGGTGATGGCCGGGCTGGAGCGCGCCGATGCCGGTTCGGTGGAAGTGGCGGGGCGGGAGCTAACCAAGCTCAACGAAGACCAGCTTGCGAAATTTCGCGGCAATTCCGTCGGCATCGTCTTTCAGTCCTTCCATCTCATCCCGACCATGACCGCCATCGAGAACGTCGCGGTGCCGCTCGAGCTTTCGGGCCGGCCGGATGCGATGGCGCGCGCGCAGCGCGAGCTCGAAGGCGTGGGCCTCGGCGCGCGCCTGCATCATTATCCGGCCCAGCTTTCCGGCGGCGAGCAGCAGCGCGTGGCGCTGGCCCGCGCGCTCGCGCCCGAACCTTCGATCATCTTTGCGGACGAGCCGACTGGCAATCTCGACGAGAAGACCGGGCGCGAGATCATGGATCTCCTGTTCGCCAAGCAGAGCGAGAAAAACGCGACGCTTGTCATCGTGACCCACGATCTCAATCTGGGCAATCGCTGCGACCGGGTGGTCCGCATGCGCTCGGGCGAGGCGCAGGCCGAAGCGCCCACGGCATCTGCATGAGTGTCGCTTCCGAAAGCGTCGTGCCTTCCGCGTTCGCGCGCGCGAGTGTTGCGTTGCGCATTGCGCTTCGCGAATTGCGTGGCGGCGTGCGCGGCTTCGGCGTCTTCCTTGCCTGTCTCGCCATTGGCGTGACCGCGATCGCGGGCGTCGGTTCTTTCGCCCGCGCGCTTTCCGACGGCATGTTGTGCGAGGGCGAACGAATTCTCGGCGGCGACATTTCGTTTTCGATCATCCACCGGCAGGTCAATCCGGCGGAGATGGATTTTCTCAAGGGCCGGGGCGTGGTCTCGGAAATCGCGAGCATGCGCGCGATGACGCGCGTGACCAACGGCGCCGCCACGCTGGTCGAACTGAAGGCGGTGGACGGCAACTATCCGCTGAACGGCAGGATCGAGCTCGACCCCAACGTGCCGCTGCCGCGCGCCCTGCAAAAAGTCGGCAACCGCTATGGCGCGGTGGCGGAGCCCACGCTGCTGCTGCGGCTCGGCGTTACCCCGGGCGCCGAAATCAAGATCGGCGAGGCGACCTTCCTGATTACCGCGTCGATCGTGAGCGAGCCGGATCGCGTCGCGGCGGGCGTCGGCTTCGGCCCGCGCCTCATCATCTCGCAGGAAGCGTTGCAGGCGACGGGGCTGATCCAGCCCGGCAGCCTGGTGCGCTGGAGCTACCGCGTGCGGATGGCCGACCCGAGCCAGGCGTCGATTCAATCCATGCAGGCGCAGGCGCGCGATCTCTTCCCGAACGCGGGATGGGAAATCCGCACGCGCTCCAGCGTCTCGCCGCAACTCGAGCGAAACGTGCGGCGGCTCGCGGAGTTTCTCACGCTGGTGGGCCTGACTGCGCTCCTCGTCGGCGGGGTCGGGGTCGCCAACGCGGTCATGCACTATCTCGAGCGCAAGCGGGCGGATATCGCGACGCTGAAAGCCGTCGGCGCATCGGGCGGCACGGTGTTTTCCATCTATCTCGCGGAGATCGGGATCATCGCGATCCTCGGCATCGCGCTCGGTCTTGTTGTGGGCACGGCGCTGCCCTTCCTGGTGACGTCGCTGTTCGGAAAGCTCATTCCGCTGCCGCTCGCGCCCGGCATCCACTTGAGCGTGATGGCGCTGGCGACGGCTTTCGGCATTCTGGTGGCGCTCGCGTTTGCGCTTTGGCCTCTGGGCCGTGCGCATGACGTGCCGGTGTCGGCGCTCTTTCGCGACACGGTATCGGAGGATCGCCGGCTGCCGCGGCGGCGCTACATCGCCATGGTCGTGCTTGCGGTTGCGTCGCTCGCGGCGCTCGCATTGCTGGTCGCGGAGAGCCGCCGCATCGCGCTGATCTATATCGTGGCGGCGGCGGGAATTTTTCTGGTCTTGCGGCTGCTGGCCTGGGGGCTGATGGCGCTCGCGGCAAAGCTGCCGCGTCCGCGCTCCACCGCGCTCCGGCTGGCGCTCGTGAATATTCACCGGCCGGGCGCGCTGACGCCTTCGGTGGTGTTGTCGCTCGGCCTCGGCCTCGCCCTGCTGGTGACGCTGACCTTGATCGATGGAAACTTGCGGCGGCAATTGACGCAGTCGTTGCCGAAAAGTGCGCCGAGTTTCTTTTTCGTCGACGTTCCTTCGCATGACGTCGAGCGCTTCAACGCCTTCATCAAGCAGAATGGCGGCACCGGCGAGCTGACCGAAGTGCCGATGCTGCGCGGCCGCATCCTGCGTGTGAAGGATGTCGCCGCCGATCAGGTGAAGGTCGATCCCGAGCAGGCCTGGGTGCTGCAATCGGATCGCGGCATCACCTTCACCGAGGCACTACCCGAAGGCTCCATGCTGGTGGCTGGCGAATGGTGGCCACAGGACTACAATGGGCCGCCGCTGGTTTCCTTCGAGAAGCGGGCCGCCGACGGGCTCGGCGTGAAGGTCGGCGACAAAGTCGCGGTCAACGTGCTCGGTCGCACCATCGAGGCGACGATCGCGAATTTGCGGACGGTGGAGTGGGAAAGTCTCGGCATCAATTTCGTGATGCTGTTCTCGCCCAACACGTTCCGCGGTGCCCCGCATACGATCCTGGCGACGCTCTCCTATCCCGATGGCGGCAATCAGAAAGCCGAGATCGAGTTGCAGCGCGCGGTCGCCAACGAGTTTCCGGCGATCACCACGGTTCGCGTGAAGGAAGCGCTGGACGCGATCAACACGCTGGTCGCGGATCTTGCGGTCGCGGTGCGCAGCGCAAGCTCGGTCACGCTGATTGCCAGCATTCTGGTTCTCGCCGGCGCGCTTGCCGCCGGGCATCACAGTCGGGTCTATGACGCGGTGATCCTGAAGACGCTCGGCGCCACGCGCAGGCGGCTGCTGCTCGCCTACGGCATCGAATACGCGATCCTCGGCCTCGCCACCGCGATCTTCGCGACGGCGGCGGGAGCGGTGGCTGCGTGGTTCGTCGTCGAGAACGTGATGAACTTCCGGTTTCGCTTCGAGCCCGCGGCCGCTGGTGCTGCGGCTCTTACTGCCGTAGTTCTAACAATTGGACTTGGGCTGATCGGCACCTGGCGGGCGCTCGGGCAAAAGCCGGCGCCGGTGTTGCGTAATCTCTGAATTTCGCTGCAATTCCAAGCGCTTCCATCGGTCACATAACCTTGACGTAAATTCACTTGCGGCAGAATTTTGCTCGCACCATATTCGATGCGGATTCAGGACAAGCGTTGGAAACTTCACACTCTTCCGGCGTTTGATGTCCTGCCACTAGGGAGAAAGGGACCACGATGTCCGACCTGAACACCAATCCGGCTGCCCGTTATGGCGGCGCTGCCTCGCGCACTGCGGCGGAGATCGATCAGGGCCTCCGCACGTATATGCTCGGGGTCTATAACTACATGGCGATCGGCCTCGCGATCACCGGCCTGTTCGCGCTCGGCATCTACATGCTCTCGATCTCGAGCGTGCCGACACCCTACGCCCTGCGCGGCGGCATCTATCTCACCCAGCTCGGCTACACGCTGTTTGTCAGCCCGCTGAAGTGGGTGGTCATCCTCGCGCCGCTCGCGATGGTGTTTTTCCTGAGCTTCCGCGTCGACAAGATGAGCGTGGGCGCCGCCCAGATCACGTTCTGGGCTTATGCCGCGCTCGTCGGCGTTTCGCTCGCCGTGCTGCTGATGGTCTATACGCACACCTCGATCGCCCGCGTGTTCTTCATCACCGCGGCCTCGTTCGGTGCGCTGAGCCTGTGGGGATACACCACCCAGCGCGACCTGTCGGGCTGGGGTTCGTTCCTCTTCATCGGCCTCGTCGGCATCATTCTTGCGTCGCTGGTCAACATCTTCGTTGCCTCGACCATGATGCAGTGGATCATTTCCTGCGTCGGCGTGCTCGTGTTCGCGGGCCTCACCGCCTACGACACGCAGCAGATCAAGGAAATGTACGACGTCAACGACGACGGCTCGGTTGCGGGCAAGAAGTCGATCATGGGCGCGCTGCGCCTCTACCTCGACTTCCTGAACCTGTTCCTGATGCTGTTGCATCTCTTCGGCAACCGCGAATAAGCGGCACGTCGAGACGAAAAGCGAAGGCCCGGCGATGCGCCGGGCCTTTTGCTTTTACGCCGTCTTGGAAGCGGCGGGCGGCGGATCGAGCGTTTCGTTCACGAGCGCCGTGTCGAGATATTCGGTCAGCTCTTTGATCTTGCCGTTCTCGAGCCGGAAGATCAGGCAGTACTGGTTATTGTAGGGAATGCCCGACTTCGTGGTGACGCTGCCCTCGCATTCGACGATGACATGATCGCCATCGGCAAAGAGGCGGATGGGCTTGTTTTTGTAGCCATCCTCAAACTGCGCGAACAGCGGCTGGAAGAGTTCAGCTCGCACGGCAGCGCGCCCTTCATAGGTTCGCGACCAGGCCGTCCTGCCCTTCATGATCCAGCGGAAGTCCTCGGCCATCGCGTCGCGAAACGGCATGCGGTTGCCTTTGGAAAGCTCGTCGTAGATTTCCTGCATCAGTTCCTTGTTCGCCCTAGCGCTCATTTGCTGTCCTTTCACTGGCAAGAAGTTAGGTAGCGCCGTCAAAAGTATTCTTCCAATCGATTGATTGGATGAACTATATTCAGCAGATGAATTTAGCTTCGCTCGACCTGAACCTCTTGAAGGCGCTTGATGCCTTTCTCCGCGAGGGGAGCGTCAGTCGCGCGGCGCTGCGGTTGCGCCTGTCGCAGCCTGCGGCGAGCCATGCGCTGCGGCGGCTGCGCGAAGCGTTGAACGATCCCTTGCTCGTTCGGAGCGGCTTGCGGATGGAATTGACTCCCCGCGCCGAAGCCTTGCGCGAGCCTCTGAAAGCGGCGCTGGAGCAGGTGGAGCAGCTGTTCGGAGGGGAGACCTTTCATCCGGCGCGGAGCACGCGCCACTTCCGCCTCCTGTTCCCCGACCTTGTCGTCGAGCTGATGCTGCCGCAGGTCGTCAACAAGATCGCGAAGCAGGCACCGCACGTTGCGCTCGAAGTGATGCCGTGGCGCGGCCCGGACGGGATGACCGCCGAATTCACGCGCTCACTCGATCTGATCACGTCGTTTGCTGCCGACGCCTACAAGGGCTTTCACCGGCTTACGCTCTACAAGGACTCGGACGCCGTCGCAGCACGCCGCGCGCACCCGCTGGGGAAGCGCCTGGGCAAACGCGAGGTCTTCTTCTCGTCGCGGCATGTTGCCGTGGCGGGGCGGGGTCAGCGCGAGGACATCATAGACTTCTGGCTTCGCGAGAAAGGTCTCGAGCGGAACATTGCGCTGACCGTGCCGACGTATGTGGAGGCGCTGCACGTGGTCTCCAGAAGCGATCTGATTGCCTTCGTGCCGCGCAGGCTGATCGCGTCGCTCGCCAAGCCGCTATCGCTTGTCACGATCGATCCGCCGATCGATCCGGGCACGGACGAACAGTTCTTGTTCTATCCGGCACGCGCGCAGACCGACCCCGGCTCGGTCTGGCTCAGAAATCTCGTGATGGAAACCGCGCGCGAAATGCGCGGCTAAAGCGGGATGATCTTTCCTTGAATCAACATCTCGCTTCAGCTTTCTGTTGAAGCATGATCTTTCCGAAATCCGGCATCCAGCTTTCGGGATCGCGCTTCAGTTCACGACCCGCAGCCGCTTGTCGATCACGGCAAGCACCCGGCCGAGATCGTGGCCGCGCTTGAGCACGAAGCCGGTGGAGTTGACCACCGCATATTCACCCTGCCGGCGCGCTAGCGCCGGGCTCTTCTCGATCCGATAGAGCGGCTGCTCGGAGGAGCGCCGGAACACCGAGAACACCGCGCGGTCCTTCAGGAAGGCGATTGCATAGTCGCGCCATTCGCCGGCCGCGACCATGCGGCCGTAGAGATCGAGGATGCGCATGAGCTCGCGCCGGTTGAAGGTGGTTTCCCTGGGGGCGGGGGCGCGGGCACCCGGCCGCCCCGGAAATGCTATCGGCTCGAGATCGCTCAATTCGGCGCCTCCTGATCCGTCCGCGCGCTCGCAGCCGTCGCGCTGTCGTCATGATCGCGCCGCTCCGGAATCGGGGCAAGTCCTAGTTTTCCAACGGAAACCGCTCGGCTTTTCGCCGGCCGCGGCAGTGCAAAAAATCATAAAGACGCCCGATTTCGGCCCCCCGGACGCCAAAGCGCGGAGCGAGATTTCCTTTCGTAGCCTCCGGGCCGGTTCGAGAGAGTTCCGGTCAATCCCAGCCCCCCAGCCCCCCGGGCTTTCTTGGGCCGGCCCGTCTGGCTGAACCGTGAAGGTTCAACCCCAGCCCCAAATTCAAAGGGCCTCTCGCGAGAGAGGCCCTGTTTTTTTGAAGGGTGCGCTCGCTTCCGCGGCGCGCTCTGTTCAGCGCAACGAGAGCATGTCGGCACTGCGAATCACGCCGGGGGTGCTTTCCGTGCCGTTCTGGATGAAGACCACGACCGCGTCCGCGCCGTTCTTGGTCAGCTCCGTCACCGGGATCGAGGTCGTGACCGGCGTGCCGGAATAAGCGCCGAGATTGCGCCAGGTGCGGACCACGTTGAAATAGGCGACCGTCTCGCCTTTGTTCTCGCCTTTCGTGATCTTCACTTCCACCTTGCTCGTCACCGCAAGCATCCAGATCGTGGCCTTGCCCTGGCTCGCGCCCACTTCCACTGAAATGTTCTCGCCGTCGCGCTTCACGGCGAGCGGAATCTCCGGCTCGTTCGTCGGGTGATTGCGAAGGGCCGCGCTGATCGCCTTGGCGTCGCTGCCGACCGCGTACTTGATGCCGCTTACGATCGCCTGCGGCGTATAGACGTTCATGTCGCCGCGTACTTTGGCGTAGTTGCGCTGGCGCTTGGTGTGCTCGTGCAGCGCGAGCGTATCCTTCCAGCCGAGATAGTCCCAGTAATCGACCGCGAGCGTCAGCGGAATGAGATTCGGATTCTGCGCGAGCTCGCCCAGAAGCCGGTCGGCCGCCGGGCAGGAACTACAGCCCTGACTCGTGAACAGCTCGATCACGGACTTGCCGCCCGCGAGCGCGGGAACCGGCGCAGAGATCGTCATCGCGGCGAATAGAACGAGCGCGCCAAGGTTGCGAAGCGCATGCATCATGAACCTATCAATTGGATGGCGGACGATAAGCCCACAAAAGCGAAAGCCGCCACTCACTATTGGGTGAGTAGCGGCTTCCCCTTGAAATTGCGCGGAATTACTAGGCCGCAAGATTGCGCAACACGTATTGCAGGATGCCGCCGTTCTTGAAGTAGTCGAGCTCGTCCAGCGTATCGATCCGGCACAGGAGCGGCACGGTCTTCCTGGCGCCGTCGGCAAAAGTGATCTCGGCCGAGAGCACTTCCTGCGGCTTCAGGCCGTCGGCGAGGCCCTTGATGGTGACGGTTTCGTCGCCCTTGAGCCCGAGGGTCTGCCAGGAAGTGCCCTGTTCGAAGACCAGCGGCACGACGCCCATGCCGATCAGGTTCGAGCGGTGGATACGCTCGAAGCTCTCGGCGATGACGGCACGGATGCCCAGCAGCACGGTGCCCTTGGCCGCCCAGTCGCGCGAGGAACCGGTGCCGTATTCCTTGCCCGCGAAAACGACGAGCGGCACTTTCTCCTGCTTATACTTCATCGCGGCGTCATAGATCGGCAGGCGTTCGCCATCCGGATAGTGAATGGTGACGCCGCCTTCGACGCCCGGCACCATCTGGTTCTTGATGCGGATGTTCGCAAACGTGCCGCGCATCATGACTTCGTGATTGCCGCGGCGGGTGCCGTACTGGTTGAAGTCGACGACGGCGACACCGTGGTCGGTGAGATATTTTCCGGCCGGCGATGCGGCCTTGATCGACCCCGCCGGTGAGATGTGGTCGGTGGTGATCGAGTCGAGGAACAGGCCGATCACGCGCGCATTCTCGATGTCGGCGATCGCATCCGGGGTCCGCGTCATGGTCGCGAAATAAGGCGGATTCTGCACGTAGGTGGAGTTGTTGTCCCAGTCGTAGGTGTCGGTGGGCACCACCTTGATCGCCTGCCAGTATTTGTCGCCCTTGAAGACGTCGCCATATTTCCTCTCGAAGATTTTCTTCGAGATGGAGCGGCGGATGAAGGTCGCGATTTCCTTGGGCGAAGGCCAGATGTCCTTGAGATAAACCTTCTTGCCCTTCTTGTCGGTGCCGAGCGGCTCCTTCGAGAGATCGATCTGCATCGAGCCTGCGAGCGCATAAGCCACGACCAGCGGCGGCGAGGCGAGGTAGTTCGCGCGCACGTCGGGGTTCACGCGGCCTTCGAAGTTGCGGTTGCCCGAAAGCACCGCTGCGGCCACGAGATCCTTGTCGTTGATGGTCTTGGAGATCGCTTCCGGCAGCGGACCGGAATTGCCGATGCAGGTGGTGCAGCCGAAGCCCACCAGATTGAAGCCGAGCACGTCGAGGTCCTTTTGCAGGCCGGACTTGGCCAGATATTCGCCGACGACCTGCGAGCCGGGCGCGAGCGAGGTCTTCACCCAGGGCTTCACCTTCAGGCCGAGCTTCACGGCATTGCGCGCGAGCAGGCCCGCGCCGATCATCACGCTCGGGTTCGAGGTGTTGGTGCAGGAAGTGATCGCGGCAATCACGACGTCGCCGTGGCCCATATCGAAGTTCTTGCCTTCGACCTGATAGCGCGTGGTGGCATCGGCGGATTTCTTGAATTCGCCTTCGAGCGCGGCCGCGAAGCCGGCCTTGGTCTTCGAGAGCGCCACGCGATCCTGCGGGCGCTTGGGACCGGCGAGCGAGGGCTCGACCTTGGCGAGATCGAGCGCGAGCTTGGCGGTGAAGAGCGGATCGGGCGTGGAGGGCTTGCGCCACATACCCTGCGCCTTGGCGTAGGCTTCCACGAGCTTCACGCGGTTCTTGTCGCGCGCGGTCTCCGAGAGGTAACGAACGGTTTCGCCATCGACCGGGAAGAAACCGCAGGTCGCGCCGTATTCCGGCGCCATGTTGCCGATGGTGGCGCGGTCCTCGAGCGAGAGCGAGCCGAGACCCGGGCCGTAGAATTCGACGAACTTGCCGACCACGCCCTTCTTGCGGAGCATCTCGGTGACGGTGAGCACGAGGTCGGTCGCGGTGACGCCGCTCTTGAGCTTGCCCGAGAGTTTGAAACCGATGACTTCGGGAATGAGCATCGAGATCGGCTGGCCGAGCATCGCGGCTTCCGCCTCGATGCCGCCGACGCCCCAGCCGAGCACGGCAAGGCCGTTGACCATGGTGGTGTGGCTGTCGGTACCGACCAGCGTGTCGGGATAGGCGACTTCGACGGCCTTGTGCTTGCCGGTCTTGAGATCGACCATGTCGTCGGTGTTGGTCCAGACGGTCTGGGCGAGATATTCGAGGTTGACCTGGTGGCAGATGCCGGTTCCCGGCGGCACCACGCGGAAATTGTCGAAGGCGAGCTGGCCCCATTTCAGGAACTTGTAGCGCTCGCCATTGCGCTCGTATTCGAGATCGACGTTCTGCGCGAACGCTTTGGCCGTGCCGAAGTGATCGACGATCACCGAATGATCGATCACGAGGTCCACCGGCACCAGCGGATTGATCTTTTTCGCATCGCCGCCCAGCGACTTCATGGCGTCGCGCATGGCGGCGAGATCGACCACCGCCGGAACGCCGGTGAAATCCTGCATCAGCACGCGCGCCGGGCGGAAGGCGATTTCGCGGTTGCTCTTGCGCTTCTTGCCCCAGGACGCGAGCGCCTTGATGTCGTCTTTGGTGACGGTGCGGCCGTCCTCGAAGCGGATCAGGTTTTCCAGCAGCACTTTCAGCGAAAAGGGCAGCTTGGAAGCGCCCTTGAGGCCGTTTTTCTCGGCGACTTTCAGGTCGTAATAGATATAGGACTTGCTTCCGACTTTGAGACTGCGGCGGCAATTGAAGCTGTCGAGAGAAGAGATCACGGCGTTCTTCCGCTGGTTCAGGGTGGTGCCCGTACCGGCCGGCGGCGTTTCTCGTCCGGTGCCAAGGCTGATAAGCCGCTTTATAGAACTATTCGGAACAAGGGCAATGGAGCGGCTTTTGATCCTTCGTCCAACTGGCGGCACAGGGGCCGCGAACGTCCGATGCGCCTGATTGCGAACGGCATTTCCTGCGTGCGCGGCGGACGCACGCTTTATGACAACCTGTCCTTTTCCCTTTCCGCGGGCGAGGCGTTGCTGCTCACGGGGCCGAACGGCTCCGGCAAGACGTCGCTTTTGCGCCAGATCGCGCGGCTCCTGCCGCTCGACGGGGGCTCCATTGCCTGTGAAGGCTTCGATCGGGCGGAGGAGACGCATTTCGCCGGCCATGCCGCCGCCGTGAAGGATGCGCTCACAGTCCGCGAAAATCTCGCTTTCTGGTGCGATCTCTATGGCCACGCCGATGCGCCGCTCGAAACCGCGCTTGCCACGCTCAAGCTCGGCCCGCTCGCGCAACTGCCGGGCCGCGTACTTTCCGCCGGGCAAAAACGCAGGCTGGCGCTTGCGCGTCTGCTCGCGATCCGGCGCGGGCTGTGGCTTCTGGACGAGCCCGATACGGCGCTCGACGCGGAAGGCCGGGCGACGCTCCTCGACATCATCGCCGGGCATCGCGCGCGCGGCGGCATGATCGTGATCGCGAGCCACGGCACGCTGGCGCTTGCGGCGTCGCGGGAGCTCGCGCTCGGCGCGCGCGCGGAAGCGGCTGCATGACCCGCGCGCTGTTCGCCATGCTCAAGCGCGACGTTGCGCTCTCCCTGCGCGCGGGCGGGGGCGCCGGAATCGGCGTGATTTTCTTTCTTGCCGTGGTCATGGTGGTGCCCTTCGCCATCGGGCCGGACCAGAAGCTGCTGGCGCAGATCGGTCCCGCCATTCTCTGGATCGGGGCACTGCTGGCCTCGCTTCTCGGTTTAGACCGGATTTTCGGCGCCGATGCAGAAGACGGCAGTCTCGATCTGTTGCTGCTCGCGCCGCTGCCGCTCGAAACCATCGCTGCGGCCAAGGCGCTTGCGCATTGGCTGGCGACGGGGTTGCCGCTCGTGATCGCGACGCCGCTCCTCGGGCTCCTGCTCGGCGTCGAACCCGGCACGCTTGGCGCGGCCGTGCTGATGCTGCTGATCGGCACGCCTGCGATTGCCTTTTTCGGCCTGATCGGCGCGGCGCTGGCCGCGAGCCTGCCGCGGGCGGGACTGCTGATCGCGGTGCTCGTGGTGCCCTTCACGATCCCGGTGCTGATCTTCGGCACCGCTGCGACCGCCGCGGCGATGGCGGAGGGGGCGCCGTTTGGAACCGCGTTCAAGCTCCTGTGTGCGCTCCTGCTGTTTTCGCTGGTGATCGGGCCGGTCGCTGCGGCGGCGGCGCTGAAGATCGGACGCCGCGCATGACGCGCCTTCGCCGCATTGCCGGAAATTGCACCCATGCCTAAAACGCGCGGCATGAAGGTGGCAGAACTCGCCAATCCGAACCGCTTCATGCGGATGGCCAGATGGATGATTCCGCTGTTCGCGGTCGTCGCGGCGGCATTGCTCGCGGCCGGTTTCTATCTCGGCTTTCATGCGCCGGCGGAACGCGATCAGGGCATCACCGCGCGCATCATGTTCGTGCACGTGCCCGCGGCGTGGCTCGCGCTCGGCGTCTATACGATGATGACGGTGGCCGCGCTCGGCACGCTGGTGTGGCGGCATCCGCTCGCGGACGTGGCGCAGAAAGCGGCGGCACCCCTCGGCGCGGCCTTCTGCCTGATCTGTCTCGTCACCGGCTCGCTATGGGGTCGCCCGACCTGGGGCACCTATTGGGAATGGGACGGGCGTCTCACCTCGATGCTGGTGCTGTTCCTGATCTATCTCGGCATTCTCGCGCTGTGGCGCGCCTTCGAGGAGCCGTTGCAGGCAGCCAAGGCCGTCGCCATCCTCACGCTGGTCGGCTTCATCAACATCCCCATCGTGAAGTTCTCGGTCGACTGGTGGAGCACGCTGCACCAGCCCGCATCGGTCTTTCGTCTCGATGGCCCGACGATGCATGCGGCCTACCTGAATCCGCTTCTGGTCTGCGCGCTCGGCTTTTCGTTTCTCTTTGCGGCGATGCTGACCGCGGCCATGCGCAACGAAATCCTGCGCCGCCGCGTGCGAACGCTGACGATCTTCGCGGCACGGGAGGCGCGCTGATGGTGGCGTCGCACTTTACCTATGTCGCTGCGGCTTACGGTTTTGCCGTTCTCGTGCTTGGCGCGGCCTTCGCCTGGATCGCGCTCGACTATCGCGCGCAGCGAAGAGCGCTTGCGGCGCTAGAAGCGCAGCGCGGGGACAGGAAATAGATGCGCCGCGCCGCCGTTTTCCTGCCGCTTGCGATTTTTCTCGTGCTTGCCGGCGTTTTCTTCTTCCGCATCGGCGGCGATCATTCGGTGGTGCCCTCGGCGCTGATCGGCAAGCCCGCGCCGCAGCTCGCGCTGCCCGCGCTCGAAGGCGCCAATACGCCTGCGATCGACCCGGCGGCCTTCAAGGGCAATGTCACGCTGGTGAACGTCTGGGCATCGTGGTGCGCGCCGTGCCGCGTGGAGCATCCGTTCTTCGTGCGGCTTGCCAGGGACACGCGCATTCGCATTGCCGGGATCAACTACAAGGACCAGCAGGCGAATGCGCTTCGCTTTCTTTCGCAGCTCGGCAACCCCTTCGCCGCCATCGGCGTTGATACCGCGGGCCGCGCGGCGATCGAGTGGGGCGTCTATGGCGTGCCGGAGACGTTTCTCGTCGGGCGCGACGGCATGATCCGCTACAAGCAGGTCGGGCCGATCACGGCGGAGAATTTTCCGCGGCTGCTTGCGGAAATCGAAAAAGCGCTGGCGGACTGAATGACGGTCATTCCGGGGCGGCGCCCAAGCGCCGGACCCGGAAGCCAGAGCCGGCGCCTCCGCCGCTACAGCGGAAAGCGCAACACCGCCGCGAGTTCGCCGCCGCCCGGAATATCGTCGCGGCGGACGCCCAATACCTTGGCGCCCGAGGCCAGCGCTCGTCCGGCGATTTCATCGACGATGCCGTAGCTTCCTGCGCTCGCCTTGTCGGCAAAGGTGATCGCGCCGCTTTGCTCGTCGATCACGCCGTCGACGATATTGTCGATATCGACGAGCAGCATCTCGATCGCGCCGAAGGTGGCCGCGCGTGCGGCGTCGGAAAGATCGCCGGTCGTGCGGTTCTGGTTTCCGCGCTGCTCGAACAGCTTGCGGAAACGCTCGAGCTCCCTCGCATAGGCGGCGTCGAGAACCGGGCGCGTCGCTGACGCAAGCTCGGCGTCGGACAGGCGATCGGGGCTTACGCGGATGATGTCGGGCTGCAACTGCGGGAACAATGTCATCGAGCGGTAGAGCGAGGCCAGCGGATCGGTCGCCGCGAGCACGAGCGGCATGTCGCGGCCGGCCAGAATCGGGCGGAGTGCCGCGTCGATCTTGCGAAGGTACTGCCCGAGCCGCACCTTCTGTCCTTCGGAGCCCTGAATTCTTCCGAGCGGCCCGGTACGGTCGTTGAGCGTGGATTTGCCGGCGGCGGAAGCGGCGTCCTTCGGCAGGCCGGGAACCTTGATTTCGACCGGAGGCAGATCGGCGAAGACTTCCACGAGGCGCACGCCGTTTTCCGAAAGCGCGAGTACGAAAGCCTCGTGCGGGAAAGTGATCGCGCGCAACAGCGGCTTCAGATGATAGCGGTCCGCCACTTCAACCATCGCCCGCAGACGGTTGGCGAGGCGGAAGGTGCGGATCCCGTCGGGTGTCGCGAGCACAGCAAGGCTGTGTGCCTGGAGGCGCCAGTAGTCGTCGTCCTCGCCGAGTTCGTCGAGCAGATCCTTGAGCTGGGCAAGGCGGCGCTTGTCGAGCTTCGCCTCTTCGAGCTGGCGCAGCGCTTCCTTGACGAGATTACCGTATTCGATGCGGCTCGCGCCGATATCGCTCGTCACAGGCGTCGTCGGCACATAGATTGAAACGCAGGCGTCGGCGCGCATTGCGTTCAGGGCACGAAACTCCTGCTGGCTTGGCGTATCGACGTAAAGCATCACGGATCTCCTCGTTAAAGTTTCCGCAGCTTGCGAATACGATGGTCTTCCGCAACCCCGTATCAACGCGGATGACAGAATTGCCGCAGGTGCAGGCTTCTGCTCGCGCTAGTCTTTTGCGTCGGGGTTCCTGATCGCGTATTTCGTCATGATCGGCGCCTGTGAAATCGCGAAGACGAGCGTCAGCGGCAGGAAGCCGAAGGTCTTGAAGGCCACCCACTGGTCGGTGGTGAAGCTGCGCCAGACGAATTCGTTGATGCCCGCCATGACCAGAAAAAAGATCGCCCAGTTGAAGGTGAGCTTCTTCCAGCCTTCCTCCTTCATGTGAAGCGCGCCGTCGAGCACGATCTGGAAGAGCGGCCGGCCGGTGGCAAGACCCGCAAGCAGAACGACCGCGAACATCACATAGATGATCGTGGGCTTGAGCTTGATGAAGGTGTCGTTATGCAGCCAGAGCGTAAGCGCACCGAACACCATCACGATCACCGCGGTCACGATGGGCATCACCGGGAAGCGACGGATCAGGTAATAGCTGATGGCGAGCGTGATGACGGTCGCGACCATGAAGGCGCCGGTCGCGAAATAAATCCCGCCATAGGAGTTCGCGAAGAAGAACAGGAGCAGCGGCCCGAGATCGAGCGCGAGTTTCGGCAGTGGGGCGAGATGCTTCTTGGGTTCTGCGGCGTCGGTCATGGCTTCCTGTTGCCGCTTGATTGCGGCGGTTTCAAGCGGGCTCCTCAAGGCCCACCAGGGCGCGGGAGAAGTCTCGCGCCGAAAAACTTTCGAGGTCGTCCACGCTTTCGCCGACGCCGATGAAATGCACCGGCAGGCCGTGGCGCGCGGAAATCGCCACCAGAATGCCGCCTTTCGCGGTGCCGTCGAGTTTCGTGACGACCAAGCCGGTGACGCCGGCCGCCTGCTTGAAGGCTTCGACCTGCGAGAGCGCGTTCTGGCCGACGGTGGCGTCGAGCACGAGCAGCACCGCATGCGGCGCGCTTTCGTCGAGCTTTCTGATCACGCGGACGATCTTTTCGAGTTCCGACATCAGCGATTCTTTGTTCTGCAGACGGCCTGCGGTGTCGATCAGCAGCACATCCGCATTTTCCTCGCGTGCCTTGGCGAGTGCATCGAAGGCCACGCCGGCCGGATCGGATCCTTGCGCCTTGGCGACAATGGAGGAGTTGGTGCGGCCGGCCCATAGCCTGAGCTGATCGATCGCCGCCGCGCGGAAGGTGTCGGCGGCGCCCAGCGTCACCTTCCTGCCTTCGGCGTGAAATTTCGCGGCGAGCTTGCCGAGCGTCGTGGTCTTGCCCGAGCCGTTCACGCCGACCGCGAGGATCACGAAAGGCTTGTGCGCGGAAATCTCGAGCGGCTGCTCGACTTTTGCGAGAACCTTTTCCACCTCGCTTGCGATCAGCGCCTTGAAGTCGGTTTCCTCATAGCGCTCGCCGAGGCGGCCGTCGTTCAGCGCGGAGACGATGGTCGACGAAGTCTCGACGCCGATGTCGGAGGCGATCAGCAGGTCCTCGACTTCCTGGAGCGTTTTCGGATCGGCACCGCGGAAGCCGATGCGCGCGAGGCCTTCGCCGAGGCGCGATGCGGAGCGGCTCAAGCCGCCGGTGAGACGCTTCCAGAAACTCATGCTGCCAGGAGGCCTTTGCTGTCGTGATCCGCGATCCGCACTTCCGCGATGGTGCCGCGCGCGAAGCTGCGTGCGAGCTTCACCGGCATGAAATGCTCGCTGCGGCCTTCGGTTCCGCTCTGCTCCACGAGCACGCGGCGGGACTTGCCGATTTCATTGGCGAAATGGCGGCGCAGCAGTTCGTCGCCTTTGGCGCGAAGGCGGCTTGCGCGCGCCTTTGCAATCTCGCGGCCGAGCTGGGGCATTCGCGCGGCGGGCGTGCGCTCGCGTGGCGAGAAGGGAAAGACATGCAGGAATGCGATGCCGCAGTCTTCGGCATGCTGCAGGGTATTCTCGAAATGCGTTTCGGTTTCGGTTGGAAAGCCCGCGATGAAATCGGCGCCGAATACGATGTCGGGGCGAAGGCGGCGCGCTGCTTCCGTGAAGCGGATTGCGTCACGCGTGAGATGCCGCCGCTTCATGCGCTTCAGAATGAGATCGTCGCCCGCCTGCAGGGAAAGATGCAGATGCGGCATCAGCCGTTCTTCTTCCGCAAGTGCGCGCAGAAAATCTTCGTCCACTTCGATGGAATCGATCGAGGAGATGCGAAGGCGCGGCAACTCGGGAACATGCTTGAGAATCTGGCGAATGAGAGTGCCCAGTTTCGGCGTGCCCGGCAGATCGTTGCCCCACGAGGTCAGGTCGACCCCCGTGAGTACGACTTCGCGATAACCGCGCGCGGCCAGCGTCCTGATCTGCGAGACGACTTCGCCCGCACCCACCGAGCGCGAGGGCCCGCGGCCATAGGGGATGATGCAGAACGTGCAGCGGTGGTCGCAGCCGTTCTGCACCTGCACGAAGGCGCGGGTATGGCCCTCGAAACCGTCCACGAGATGCAGCGCGGTCTCGCGAATGGAATCGAGATCGTCGATCTGCACTTTTTCGAGTCCGGCAAAAGCTTCGCGCCAGGTCCCGGCCTCGAGCTTTCGCGCATTGCCGATCACGCGCGCGACTTCCGGCATGGCGGCGAAGGTTTTGCTTTCGGTCTGCGCGGCGCAGCCGGTAACGACGATGGTGGCGTCGGGCCGCTCGCGCTTCATGCGCCGGATCTGCTGGCGCGCCTGCCGTACTGCTTCGGCAGTGACGGCGCAGGAATTCACGATGATCGTATTTTCGAGCGCCGCCGCTTCCGCGTGCCTGCGGATCGTTTCCGACTCGGTAATATTGAGCCGGCAGCCGAAGGTAACCACTTCGACCGGCATCACGCTGCCGTCGCCGGGTCGAGGATCGCGGCGTCCAGCACGCCCTCGAATTCGAACTCCACCGGCCCGGTCATCAGCACGTGATCGTCGCTCTCGCGCCATTCGATTTCGAGATCGCCGCCGGGGAGCGAGACGTGCACCTTGCGGCCGGTGCGCTTGGTGCGCGCGGCGGACACCGCGACCGCGCAAGCGGCGGAACCGCAGGCCCGGGTCAACCCCGCGCCGCGCTCCCAGGTGCGCATGACGATGTGCTCGCGGTCTTTCACCGCGGCGAGCGAGATATTTGCGCGCTCGGGAAAGATCGGGTGGTTTTCGAGCAACGGCCCGAACTTTTCGAGGTCGTAGGCGTAGGGGTCATCCACCCAAAACACCGCATGCGGATTGCCCATGGAGGCGACCGAAGGCGAATGCAGGATCGGTGCATCGATCGGCCCGATCTGCAATTCGATCATGCGGGTGTCGCGAAATTCCTCGGCAAGCGGAATCTCGTTCCAGGCGAAGCGCGGCTTGCCCATGTCGACGGTAATGGAATTCGCGTTCTCGAAATGCGCGGGGATCAGGCCGGCGCGCGTCTCGTAAAGGAAATCGCGCTTTCCCGTCTTCTTCGCTTCGCGCTCGACCACGCAGCGCATGCCGTTGCCGCAGGCTTGCGCCTCCGAGCCGTCGGAATTGTAGATGCGCACGAAGGCGTCGGTGCCGGCCGCGCGCGGCGGATAGAGCGCCATCAGCTGATCGAAGGGTACCGCTTCCTTGCGCGCGATCGCGCGCGCGTCGGCCTCGGTCACGGTCACGGGCGCGGAATCCGCGCGCAGATCGACGACGACGATGTCGTTGCCGATGCCGTTCATCTTCACGAAGGGGCGGTTCAGAAGCGCGCTCATATCCGGGCCGGTGCAGATTGTACCGGCCTTATATGGCGTCCTGCAGCGAAATGGCCAGCCGGGCCTATTCCCCCGGCAGCGTTCCCAGCGCTTCGGCTGCCGCCTTGATCGCGGCCGGGTTCGGCGCGCCGGCGAAAGCCTTGTCGATAGCGACCGCGCGGGCGTTGTCCGCACGCAGCACGGCATCGACCGCGCCGAGCCAGAAGCCGGCGGCGCGGGCGCGCGCCACCGCAAGCTCGGCTTCGGGCGCGTTCCCGGCCCTGACCAATGCATCCCGGAACAGGGCGATGCTCGCGGCGTCCAGCGCTGCGCGAAGTTCGGCGGCCGCCTCTGGAGCCCATTTCTGCGCGACGAGATCGGTCTGGCCTTTTGCGAGCGCGTTCAGGATGCGCGCGTTCAGTTTTTCGCCGTTCGGAAGCGCGGCAATGGCTTCGAACGCGCCATGCTTGCCGTCCGGCCCGTAATAAAAGGCAAAAACCTCGTTCCAGTTTTTGGGAGCGCCATTCTGGAGCGACCAGTTCGGCTTTGCGTCCTTCGCCTTGCGCTCGGCTTCGCCCAGTTCGTAGCGCGCGTAGTTGAAGAGCAGCGCGGTCATGCCCGCATCGAGCGCTGCCTTGCGTTCGGCCACGGACGCGCGCGCGAAGAGGCCGGTATGGCCGATCGCGGAAAACAGGAATGCGTTCTGGAACGAGGCCGAGCCGTAATGCTTCGCGGCGGCCGTGAGGTAGGTATCGAGGCGGCCGTTGTAGTTGTCGGCAAAGCGGGCGACCGAATGCGCCTTGAAGTGCTTGCCATAGGTGTAAAGCGCGAGCGCTGCCGGCCAGTCAGGCTTGTCGCCTGCGAGCAGCGCGCGGATGTCGGCCATGTCCTGCGGGAATTTATTGTGCGCGGTGACGTCGCTCGCGGTGAGAAACGGGCCGTGGCCGATCTGCCAGGGCTCACGGGCTTCCGCCGCGAGCGGGGTCAGAAGCAGCAGCGCGATTGCAAGCAGGCGGGCGGGCATGGGGGTTCCTCCGTCGTTTGCCGGATGGTCCCGGCAGGAGCGCCTGCCGTCAAACGAAATTCCAGCAAAATCAAGGGATTGTCCCTCCTTTTGCCGCCTAACCCCTTGCCCGGCCTCAATTTCCTTGGCCTTGACTTGGCCGCGGGGCGCCCCTAGTCGTCAGCCCACCAATCGACCTGCGAGACTTCCTCGCGGCCGACCGGGGCCTGGACCCCGGAGGTCACCCTCCGACAGCGCGTTGCGCCCTCGGGGGTGTTCGTCGTTTGGCTGGAGTTTGGACGTTGTTCGAGAACCTGACCGGCCGCCTAGGCGGCGTACTCGATAGGCTCAAAGGACGCGGCGCGCTCACCGAGCGCGACGTGAACGAGGCCATGCGCGAGGTGCGTCAGGCGCTGCTCGAAGCCGACGTCGCGCTTGATGTCGCGCGCGCCTTCGTCGAGAAGGTGACCGCGCGCGCGATCGGCGCTGAAGTCATCCGCTCGGTCACGCCGGGCCAGATGGTCGCAAAGATCGTCCATGACGAACTGGTCGCCGTGCTCGGCTCGGACGCGAAGCCGATCGATCTGGCGGCAACGCCGCCGGTCGCGATCCTGATGGTCGGCTTGCAGGGCTCGGGCAAAACCACGAGCACCGGCAAGATCGCGAAGCGCCTCAAAGAGCGCATGAAGAAGAAGGTTCTGATGGCGTCGCTCGACACGCGCCGTCCGGCCGCGCAGGAGCAGCTTGCAGTCCTCGGCAAGCAGGTGAGCGTGGATACGCTTCCCGTCGTCGAAGGGCAGAACGCCGTCGAAATCACGAAGCGCGCGCTCTCCGAAGCGCGGCGCGGCGGTTACGACGTGCTGATGCTCGACAGCGCGGGCCGCGTCACCGTCGATGAAGAACTGATGCAGGAAGCCGCGGACGTCGCCACGCTTGCGAAGCCCCACGAAATCCTGCTCGTCGCCGACGCGCTCACCGGTCAGGATGCGGTCAACACCGCACGCGCCTTCGACCAGAAGCTTGCCGTCACCGGCATCGTGCTGACGCGCGTCGACGGCGACGGGCGCGGCGGCGCCGCGCTTTCCATGCGCGCCGTCACCGGCAAGCCGATCAAGCTCATCGGTGTCGGTGAAAAACTGGACGCGCTTGAGGAATTCGATCCGTCGCGCATCGCGGGCCGGATTCTCGGCATGGGCGACGTCGTCGGCCTCGTCGAAAAGGCCGCGGAAAATCTCGACGCCGCCAAGATGCAGGCCGCCGCGCAGAAGATGCGCAAAGGCACGTTCAACCTTTCCGATCTACGCGACCAGCTCGACCAGATGTCGAAGCTCGGCGGCCTGTCGGGGCTCATGGGCATGATGCCCGGCGTCGCCAAGATGAAGAACCAGATGGCGAACATGAATGTCGATGACGGCCTGCTCAAGCGGCAGAAGGCCATCATCGATTCCATGACGCCGAAGGAGCGCCGCAACCCCGATCTTCTCAAGGCTTCGCGCAAGCGCCGCATTTCCGCGGGCTCCGGCGCGAAGGTCGAAGAAATCAATCGTCTCCTGAAGATGCACCGTCAGATGTCCGACCTGATGAAGCAGGTGGGGCGCGGCAAGGGCGGCGGCATGCTGGCCAACCTCGGCAACATGCTCGGCATGGGCCCCGGCGGCGCGATGCCGAGCCAGCAAGACATCGAGAAACTCGCCGAGAAAATGCCCGACGCAGGAAAACTGCCCGCGCAATTTCCCGGCCTCTCCAACCTGCCATCGAAGTATCCCGGCTTGCCGGGACTCGGTGGCATGAACCCGCTCAAGAAAAAGTAGGACCTCGAAAGGAAACTGAAATGGCCGTTGTTATCCGTCTATCCCGCGCGGGCGCGAAGAAGCGTCCGTTCTACCGCCTCGTCGTCGCCGACTCGCGCTTCCCGCGCGACGGCCGCTTCATCGAGCGCGTCGGCACCTATGATCCGAAGAAGCCGAAGGATTCTCCGGAGCGCGTGAAGCTCGAACTCGAGCGCATCAAGCACTGGCTCTCGAAGGGCGCGCAGCCGTCGGACCGCATCGCGCGGTTTCTCGACGCGGCCGGCGTGTTGAAGCGCGAAGCGCGCAACAATCCGCAGAAGGCCAAGCCGCGCAAGGAACCGCCGGCGGAAGCCGCTGCTCCTGCCGCTGCCGCTCCGGCTCCTGCCGCCGAAGCGCCGGCCGCGAGCTAACCGCTCTCCATGGCGGATCGCGTCTGCGTCGCGAAAATCGGCGCCGCGCACGGGTTGCGCGGTGAGGTGCGATTGCAGGTCTTCACCGAAGACCCGGACGCGGTTCTCGAACTCGGCGAACTGGAAAGCGAGGACGGCACGAAGAAATTCAGTGTCGCCTCGCTTCGTCCCGCCAAAGGTCATTTCGTCGCCAAGCTGCACGGCGTGAATGACCGCAATGCCTCCGAGCTGCTGACCAATATCGAGCTCTTCGTCTCGCGCGAAAAGCTGCCCGCGATCGAGGAAGACGAAACTTTCTATCACGCGGACCTGATCGGGCTGCGTGTGGAAGACAAGACCGGTAAATCCTACGGCGTCGTCGTCGCCGTCCGGAATTTCGGCGCGAGCGATCTCATCGAAGTCGCTGAGCCGCCGAAAACTTCCGGCACGCTCATTCCCTTCCTCTCGCACTTCGTGCCGGAAGTGGATGTTGCGGCGGGCCGCGTCATCATCGAGCCGGCGCCGGGACTGTTCGACGAGCCGAAAGCGAAGCAGAAATGAGCTGGCGCGCGTCGGTGCTGACCCTCTTTCCGGAAATGTTTCCGGGGCCCTTGGGCATTTCGCTCGCGGGCCGCGCGCTCGCGAATGGGATCTGGTCCTGCGAAGCGCACGACATTCGCGCGGTTACGACCGATCGCCATCGCACGGTGGACGACACGCCATCGGGCGGCGGACCGGGCATGGTCATGCGCGCGGACGTTCTCGCCAAAGCCATCGACGCGGCGTCTCCGGCGGGCGATCCGCGTCCACGCATCCTGCTCTCGCCCCGCGGCGCGCCGCTGACCCAGGCCAAAGTCCGCGCACTTTCGGAGGGTTCGGGGGTCGTGCTGGTCTGCGGGCGCTTCGAGGGGGTGGACGAGCGGATCATCGCGGCGCGTGCGCTCGAGGAAATCTCCATCGGGGACTACGTGCTCTCAGGCGGCGAAATCGGGGCCATGGTGCTGCTCGACGCCTGCGTCCGGCTATTGCCGGGGGTCATGGGCGATCTGGCCTCCGGAACCGAGGAGAGCTTCTCCGAGGGGCTTCTGGAATACCCTCAATACACCCGGCCGCAGGAGTTCGAGGGGGTTCCCATCCCCGAGGTCCTGACCTCGGGGGATCACGCCAAAGTAGCCGCCTGGCGGCGGGCGGAGGCCGAGAAGGTGACGGCTTCGCGCCGGCCGGACCTCTGGCCGCCAAAAGGGGGCAAAAAGGCATGACAAGCCTCGATTCTTCCCCTATAGACCCCGCCCATCCCGTTATGGAATCCACTTCCCGGCGCCGGGTTTAAGCGGCGCGGAGCTACTGTCATGAACCTCATTCAGACCATCGAAAAAGAAGAAATCGCCCGCGTTACCGGCGGCAGGCCGATCCCGAAGTTCCAGCCGGGCGATACCCTGATCGTGAACGTCCGCATCAAGGAAGGCGAGCGCTCGCGCGTGCAGGCCTATGAAGGCGTGTGCATCGCGCGCTCCGGCGGCGGCCTTCAGGAGAGCTTCACGGTGCGCAAGATTTCCTACGGCGAGGGCGTAGAGCGCGTCTTCCCGATCTATTCGCCGAATATCGAATCGATCGACGTCGTCCGCCGCGGCAAGGTCCGCCGCGCGAAGCTCTATTATCTGCGCGAACTCGAAGGCAAGCGTGCCCGCATCGTCGAGCGTCAGGACGCGGCAGCAGCCGCCATGGACGCCGAAGCCGCGGCGATCAAGGCCGCCATGCCGAAGGCCGAGAAGGTCAAGAAAGAAAAGCCGAAAGACGGCAAGGGCGCGATCCGCGCCCCCAAGGGCGGCGGCAAGAAGTAAGTCGCCCGCGCAAGCGTTTGGAAAGGCCGGCGCCCAGCCGGCCTTTTTCTTTGGCGCAACCGAATTGAAATCCGGGGGTTATGGAATGATGGCCGCTGCTTTCCTTCGCAATTTTCTTCTGGGTGCTGCTTTTTTCGCACTGGCGCTCGCCGTGGCCGGGAAGGTGCGAGCCGAAACCATCGGCCTCGAAGTGCAGGCCGCATCGCTGGATCGCGACAAGCACACGAATGACGTCGTGGTGGTGATCGAGCTTAGCGCGGCCGCCAAGACGGCCTTCGAAAACTTCACCCAGCGCAATGTCGGACGGAATATCGAAATCCGGCTCGGCACGACGGTGCTGCTGAAGGCCCGGCTGGTCGAGAAGATTTCGGGGGGCATCATCCGCGCCACCACGAAATTCAGCGAGGACGAGGGCCGGAGGCTCGCTGCCCAGCTCACGCGCGGAACCCTGATTACCCTCGAAAACGTGGACGACTAGGGCTCCGGCGCCCTCGCGTTGCGACCCCGCGAGGCGAGGTCTATATAACCTCCATGCGCAGGAAGATGCAGACAAACGAGCACTCGCAGGCGGGTTCGGCCCGCCCGCTGACCTTTGTCGTGCTGCGCGACCATTCGCGCCTGCCGGGGCGTTTTTTCGGCCGCCTGACCGCCTCGGTACAGGCAGCGCTTTAAGCGGGTATTCGCGCTTTCGCGCGTAATTTTCACCCGCCTTCCAACGATTAGCTACAGAGCCAAAGTTATGAAACCGCGCACTCTCTACGACAAAATCTGGGACGACCACCTGGTCGATCAGCAGCCGGACGGCACCTGCCTGCTCTATATCGACCGCCATCTCGTGCATGAGGTGACGAGCCCGCAGGCCTTCGAGGGCCTGCGTATGGCCGGGCGCAAGGTTCGCGCCCCGGAGAAGACGCTCGCCGTAGTCGATCACAACATCCAGACCACCGACCGCTCGAAGGGCATCGCCGATCCGGAATCGCGCACGCAGGTCGAAGCGCTTGCGAATAACGCCAAGGAATTCGGCATCGTCTATTTCAACGAGCACGACCGCCGTCAGGGCATCGTGCATATCATCGGGCCGGAGCAGGGCTTTACCTTGCCGGGCACGACGATCGTCTGCGGCGACAGCCATACCTCGACCCACGGCGCCTTCGGCGCGCTCGCGCATGGCATCGGCACGTCCGAGGTTGAGCACGTGCTAGCGACCCAGACGCTGATCCAGAAAAAAGCGAAGAACATGCGCGTGACGGTGGACGGCAAATTGCCGGAAGGCGTCGGCGCGAAGGACATCATCCTCGCCATCATTGGCGAGATCGGCACGGCGGGCGGCACCGGCAGCGTCATCGAATATGCGGGCGAAGCCATGCGCGCGCTGTCGATGGAAGGCCGCATGACGGTCTGCAATATGTCGATCGAGGGCGGTGCGCGTGCGGGCATGGTCGCGCCCGACGAGAAGGCCTACGAATATCTCAAGGGCCGTCCGCGGGCGCCGAAGAACGGCGACTGGGATGCGGCGCTGCGCTATTGGGAGACGCTGCACACGGACGACGGCGCGCATTTCGACCGCGAAGTGAAGCTCGATGCCGCGTCGCTTCCCCCCATCGTGAGCTGGGGCACGAGCCCCGAGGATGTGATCTCGATCACCGGCGTGGTGCCCGATCCGGCGAAGCTCGCCGACGAGAACCAGCGCATCGCCAAGCAGCGCGCGCTGGATTACATGGGCCTCAAGGCGGGAACGAAGATCACCGACATCAGGCTCGACAAGATCTTCATCGGCTCCTGCACCAACGGCCGCATCGAAGATCTTCGCATGGTGGCGAAGATCGTGGACGGCAAGAAGGTGCATGACGCCGTGAGCGCGATGATCGTGCCGGGCTCCGGTCTCGTCAAAGTGCAGGCCGAGCAGGAAGGTCTCGACAGGATTTTCAAGGCCGCTGGCTTCGAATGGCGTGAGCCGGGATGCTCGATGTGCCTGGCCATGAATCCGGACAAGCTCAAGCCCGAGGAGCGTTGCGCCTCGACCTCGAACCGCAACTTCGAGGGCCGTCAGGGCTATAAGGGCCGCACGCATCTGGTGTCGCCGGCAATGGCGGCGGCGGCGGCAATCGCCGGGCACTTCGTCGACGTGCGCGAGTGGCCGAAGCACTAAGCCAACGGCAAAAACGAAAAGCAAAACGGGCGCTTGCGAGAGCGCCCGTTTTTATTTTTGGCGATCAGTACCAGGAGTAAGGATAGCGATAAGGCCAGCGATGCCAACGGTGGTGATGATACCGAGGGTATGTGTGCCAATAGAATTCTTGCGCGTAATGCGGGGTGCCGCCGAAATATCGGCTGGGATAATGAAGCGCCGGCCTGCGATCGAGCTGGCGAAGCCGTTTCGCGCTCGTGCAATGCGAGCGCGAGGACCAGCGATAGTGATGGCAGGTGCGCTGGATTTCCAGCCGGTTGGTTTCGACGGCAGGAGCGGTGGTTTGTGCCGGCGCTGCGGTTGAAGGCGCCGGAATGCAGGCAAGCCAGAGCAGCGAGAGAGCGATTAACGCCGGGCGAAGCGGGTTCATCGTTCAGTGGTAGCGGTCCCGCCGCGCCGGTGCAAAGCGGGCGCTGACCAAGCCGGGGGAACCCCGCCTTGGTCGTTTGATGTTGCGTTAAAGCGTCCGTCTTCGCTTCAAGGATTGTTCGCTTTAGTGCTTCGAGCGGATCACTTCGTCGCGGTGATGGTGTCCGTGATGATGATGCCAGTGATGGCGTTTGGCGGTGTAGTGGGGCTGCGCGTAGTTGTATTGCGGCTGCGCGTAAACCGGCTGCTGCTGCGTGTAATAGTAGGTGGTCACCGCATAAGCGTAAGGCTGGGCATAGGTCTGTTGTGGCTGCACGGCGTAAGCATAAGGCTGCGCGTAAGAATACTGCGGCTGTGCGTAGGTGTATTGCGGCTGCGCCGCATAATGGTAGCGCCGCGCATAGTTGAGGCGTTGCGTGTAGTGATGACGGTGCGTGTAGTTGTATCGCGGCTGTGCAGCATGATGATAACGCCGGGCGTGGTGGAAGCGCTGCACGTGGCGATGGCGCTGCGCGTGGTGACGGTGTGTATGGGTGCGGCGGCAATCATGATGCCGGCAGCCGGCCTCGATCGCATTCGACTGCACTGCGGGCGGTGTCGCACCGGTGGCGACGCGGGCGCTCGCCGTCGTCGCGGATGCTGCAAGTCCGATGGCACTCGCCATGGCAAGCATAAGCGTGAACTTTTTCATTGTGACGGCTTTCCCTGTTAACCAATTCATCCGTCCATTATTTCGCGTGTGCGAGACGGGCGAAAGCGAAAGCCGTGGAGATGGTAAAACGGGCGCCCATAGGAGCGCCCGTTTCTCTATTCGTATCCGCGTTTACCAATAATGGCGCGAGCGCCAGCGGTTGTGGACCCTGCGGGTGCAGCGCCATCCCGACCAGTGGCGGCGGTGATAGCAGCGCGCGTCAACCGTGTTCGATTCGACTGCCGGCGCTTTGAGGCCTGTGAAGAAGCCAGCATTCGCAGGGGTCGCAGTTGCAGCGAGTCCGATTGCACCAGCCGCAGCAAGCGCAAGAGTGAGATTTCTCATTGCGATTTTCCTCCGTTTATCGGCGTTACCAGAATGCGTAGTGGGTTAATTCGTTCCTGAACTGAGCCGGCCGTAACGAGAATTAATGTTGATCGCGTCACGAAGGCATCAATCTGAACGAACGTTCAGCGAGGCGGGCGCGAGAGCGCTCGCCTGACCGAATTACCAGTGGCGGTGATGACGATGGCGGTGCCAGCGATGATGGTGATGCCACCGGCGATGATGCCAGCCATGCGGTTGATAGTAGAATGGCTGTGCGTGGTAGTGCGGGCGCCAGCAATGCCACCGCGACGAGCGGCGGTGATGATGACAACGCGCATTGACGGTATTCGATTCCACCGCGGGCGCCGTCAGGCCGATTGCCGGGGCGGCATTCGCGGTCGTGACCGAGGCGGCGAGACCGATCGAGCCGGCAGCGGCCGCGGCAATGAGAAGCGTCCTGAGCATGGATTTCCTCTCTGTCGTTGTTAGCGATCCACGGCAGGCGGCGGATCGATGCGTGAAGATTTCAGCAAACCGGCTGAACCGCTCCTGAGACGGGTGTTCATCCGAAGTTCAGCAAGAAGATTTCGCGCCGGCCGCAAATGCGGGATAATGGCGGATGATGAACGACAAGACGCCGCGTGTTACGGACTGGGATACGCTTGCAGCGCCTTCACTCGCCGATTTCGAGCGGCTCGCGGAGGTTGCGTTCGCGCGGCTTCCGGAAAATTTCCGTGCACTGTGTCACGGCATCGTGATCCAGGTCACGGAATTTGCCGACGACGATGTGCTCGAGGAATTGAACATCGAAAGCCCGTTTGACCTTATGGGGCTGTTCTCCGGCGTCGGTCTTGCGCAGGACGGAGCGGTCGCGGAGTCGGGAAGGCTCCCAAATCATATCTATCTCTATCGCCGGGCCATTCTCGACTACTGGGCCGAGCACGAAGAGCCGCTCGGCGGCCTCATCACGCATGTGCTGGTTCACGAAATCGGACATCATTTCGGCATGTCCGACGCCGACATGGAGCGCCTCGAAGCGCTCGCCGACCGGGAATAGGTCGCAGAAAGCCCCGTTTTGGGCGGCTTCCGCTCGCGGCACCCTGGCCCCTTGATCGCCATGGGGCCGATGTGGGACAGGAACGGCCAAATCCGCTCTCACGGACCCCTGTCATGGAAAAATTCACGACCCTCACCGGCGTCGCAGCGCCCCTCCGGATCATCAATATCGACACCGATATGATCATCCCGAAGCAGTATCTGAAGACGATTCAGCGCACGGGGCTGGGCACGGGCCTGTTCTCGGAGATGCGCTACAAGGACGACGGCTCGGACAATCCCGAGTTCGTGCTGAACAAGCCTGCCTACAGGAACGCGAAGGTGCTGGTCGCCGGCGACAATTTCGGTTGCGGCTCCTCGCGCGAGCACGCGCCCTGGGCGCTGATGGACTTCGGCATCCGTTGCGTGATCTCGACCTCGTTCGCGGATATTTTCTACAACAACTGCTTCCAGAACGGCCTGCTGCCGATCGTCGTTTCCAAGGACGATCTGGAAAAGCTCTTCGACGACGCCGAGCGCGGCGCGAACGCGACGCTCACGATCGATCTCGAAGCGCAGGAAATTCGCGGGCCCGACGGCGGCGTCATCAAGTTCGACCTCGATCCGTTCAAAAAGCATTGCATGCTGAACGGGCTCGACGGCGTCGGGCTGACCATGGAAAAGCGCGACAGCATCGACGCCTATGAAAAGAAGGCCGCCGTGTCGCGGCCGTGGGCATAACGCTCCGGCGTAGCGCCGCCCGGTCCTAATTTCAGTTCTGCATTTGCAAGCGAGTAAACATGCCGACATTCAATCTTCTTCTTCTGCCGGGCGACGGCATCGGTCCCGAAGTCATGGCGCAGGCCAAGCGCGTCATCCAGTGGATCGAGCAGCGCGGTCTTGCCACCTTCAATATCGAAGAGGGTCTGGTCGGCGGCGCGGCTTATGATGCGCACGGCAAGGCGATCTCCGAAGACGACATGAAGAAGGCGATGGCCTCCGATGCCGTGATCTTCGGCGCGGTCGGCGGGCCGAAGTGGGACAGCGTTCCTTATGACGTGCGCCCCGAAGCGGGCCTGCTGCGGCTTCGCAAGGACCTCGCGCTGTTCGCCAACCTGCGCCCGGCGATCTGCTATCCGGCGCTCGCGGATGCCTCGAGCCTGAAGCGCGAACTGGTCGAGAACCTCGACATCGTGATCGTGCGCGAGCTCACCGGCGGTGTTTATTTCGGCGAGCCGAAGACGATCACCGATCTCGGCAACGGGCAGAAGCGCGCGGTCGATACGCAGGTTTATGACACCTACGAGATCGAACGTATCGCGCGCGTGGCTTTCGATCTTGCGAAAGCCCGCAAGAACAAGGTGACGTCCTCCGAAAAGCGCAACGTGATGAAGTCTGGCGTGCTCTGGCACGAGGTCGTGAACCAGGTGCATCAGCGCGAATACAAGGACGTCGAGCTCGAGCATCAGCTTGCGGATGCGCTCGGCATGCAGCTCGTGCGCAATCCGAAGCAGTTCGACGTGATCGTGACCGACAACCTGTTCGGCGACATGCTGTCCGACGTGGCCGCCATGCTTACGGGCTCGCTCGGCATGCTGCCCTCGGCGTCGCTCGGCGAGGTGGACTCGAAGACGAAGAAGCGCCGCGCGCTCTACGAGCCGGTGCACGGCTCGGCGCCGGATATCGCGGGGCGCGGCATGGCGAACCCGATTGCGATGATCGGCTCGCTCGGCATGGCGCTGCGCTATTCGTTTGGCCTCGGCAAAGCCGCGGACCAGATCGAGCAGGCGATCGCGAATGTGCTGGCGGCTGGCCACCGCACCGCGGACATTCGCGGCAATGCGGCGACGATCGTTTCGACGCAGGACATGGGCGACGCGATTCTCGCGGAACTCGACAAGCTCGCGGCCTGACGCTTCACCCAACGAACAAACAAAAACGCCGGGCGATCTGCCCGGCGTTTTTTTAATTTCCGTCTCTCGAAAAAATCAGAAATTCGGCAGGTCGAACAGACTCGGCAGCGGCACGCGCGAATGGCCCATGGGATCGGGGCCGAGCGTCGAATAGCGCCAGTTCCGGTCGAAGATATGGGAGTGATAGTTCTTCGAGAGCGGCTTCACTTCGGTGCCCGCATCGAGATAGCTGCGCTTCTTGATGATGACGCGCGGCTGGCGCTCGCGGAACTGGGCCTCGGCCTCATGGGCGGTCGCGGCCAGCACTGACAGGCCGGCGAGCAGGGCGAAAAATGGCGCGAAACGCATGACTTCCTCTTCGAAGCGTCTGATCTTCTAACCTTTTAGACCGAAACGGGTTTCCGGGCCTAGTGGCGGAAAGACACACAAGCCGCCCGGATTGAGCTTGGAACGCCCACCCCCTAGGTTGCCGCGAAGCGGCGCTGCCGCAGGCGCTTTCCTTTGCGGCGAGGCTGATGTGACCGGAAGCAGACCCCACATGGCGCCTGGAGCCGCGCAAGCCGATCCGGCGCTTGCGGGCAAGGATCCACGTGTTGTTGTGATCGCGGAGAAGCCGCTGGTCGCCGAAACGCGGCCGGAGGCGCTCGACGACGAGACCACGCCCGCCGAGAAGTTCTTTATCCGCAACAACGGCAAGATCGTTCCGCCGGCCGGCAATCCCGCGCGGTGGACGCTTTCCATCGACGGCGAGGTGAACAGCGCGCTCGCGCTTTCGCTCGGCGAAATCAAAGCCAAGTTCGAGCACGTGACCCAGCGGATGGTGCTGGAGTGCGGCGGCAACGGCCGTTCGTTCTTTTCGCCGACGGCCGAAGGCGTGCAATGGCAGCATGGCGGCGCGGGCTGCGCGGAATGGACCGGTGTGCGGCTGCGCGATGTGTTGCAGACCGCGGGGCTAAAGGAGAGTGCGCGCTTCACCGGGCATTTCGGCGCCGATCCCGCGCTCGATACCGATCATCCGTCGCCACCGATTTCCCGCGGCATTCCCATTGCGAAGGCGATGGACGAAAATACGCTGCTCGTCTTTGCGATGAACGGGAAGGAGTTGTCGCCCGTTCACGGCTTTCCGTTGCGGCTGATCGTGCCGGGATGGGTCGGGTCGGTCTCGCACAAATGGCTCACGCGCATTCTCATTCGCAAGGATCGTCACGACGGGACGCTGATGGATCCGTGGTCCTATCGCGTGCCAGCGAGCCCGGTGCAGCCCGGCGACGCGATGGATCCCACGAAGTTCGTCGATCTCGAATCCATGCCGGTGCGCTCGATCATCACTTCGCCTGCGGAGAATGCGGTTGTCGCGAAGACCGTGAGCGTTCGCGGCGCGGCATGGGCCGGCGACCAGACCGTGCGCCTTGTCGAAGTTTCAAAAGACAAAGGCGCTTCGTGGCAACGAGCCGAACTTTCGCCGTCGAAAAATCCCTATGACTGGACGCGGTTCTCCGCGCAGATTTCATTTGCAGCTTCCGGCGCGCATGAACTGTGGTCGCGCGCGACCGACAGTCTCGGTAAAGCACAGCCGAACGAAGCAGAAGGCTGGAATCCACACGGCTACGGTGCAAATCCCGTTCACAAGGTTGTCGTTCGCGTGTGTTGAGCAGCCATGCTGCAACGCATGTTGAGCGCGTCTCGCGAATCTCTACGCTTCGCATCGGACGGAGTTGCCGTAAGCGCTCCCCCAAAAAAATTTCGCCGAACGCCCCGCCGTAAGCGGAGGCCAGGGAGGATGCCATGACGAAGCGCGAGCGCTCGCTCGAAGAACTGTATCTGGACGATCCGGAGCGCGCCGACGCGCTGCTCTACAGCCGCAAAACCCGAACTTCACGCCGCGGATTTCTTGGCGGTGCCGGTGTCGCTGCGATGGGCGCCGTGGTCGGCGGCAGCATTCCGTTCTCGCAGAACATGCCAGCGGGGTTCGTGCCGGCGGCGCTTGCGCAAAGCACGCCGCCTGCGGCCGCCGAAAAGAAAGGCCCGCACCCGCTCGAATTTCCCGGCAAGGACAAGGGTCTTGTCGTGATCGGCGACCGCCCGCTGGTGGCGGAGACGCCGGAGCATCTGCTCGACGACGACACCACGCCGACCTCGAAATTCTTCATCCGTAACAACGGCAATCCGCCGGAGCCGGTGCAGAATGCCGATGCGTGGAAGCTGACCATCGACGGCGAGGTGAACAAGCCGCTCGAAATCACGCTCGGTGAACTGAAAAAGAACTACAAGCCGAAGACGCTGCGCATGGTGCTGGAATGCGGCGGCAACGGGCGCTCCTTCTTCTCGCCGCCCACCAGCGGCAACCAGTGGACCAATGGCGGCGCGGGCTGCGCGGAATGGACCGGCGTTTCGCTCGCCGATGTCCTGAAAACCGCTGGCGTGAAGCCTACCGGCATTTATACCGCCAATTACGGTGCGGATGCGCATCTCTCCGGCGACGCCAAGCGCTTCACGCTTTCGCGCGGCGTCAGGATTGCGAAGGCCATGGAGCCGGAAACGCTGCTGGTCTGGGGAATGAACGGCCAGCCGCTGCTCAACATCCATGGCGGGCCGCTGCGGCTGGTCACGCCGGGCTGGCCAGGATCGGTGTCGCATAAGTGGCTCACCAAGATCACGATCCGCGACAAGGAGCATGACGGGCCGGGCATGAGCGGCAACAGCTATCGCGTGACGATCAATCCGATGGTGCCGGGCTCGAAGTCGGATCCGAAGAATATGCAGGTCCTCGAGTCCATGCCGGTGCGCTCGATCATCACCTCGCCCGCGAACGGCACCAAGCTCGCCGCCGGCGCGCGCGAACTGAAACTGCGCGGCGCATCATGGGCCGGCGATTTCTCCGTGAAGCAGGTCGAAGTCTCGGTCGATTTCGGCCAGACCTGGGCGCCGGCCACGCTCAGCCCGCCGAAGAACAAGTTCGACTGGCAGCGCTGGACCGCCAACGTCAAAGTGCCGACCGACGGCTATTACGAAATCTGGTCGAAGGCGACGGACTCCAACGGCAAGGCGCAGCCGCACGTGGCGGCGAACTGGAATCCAAGCGGCTACGGCTCGAACCCGTTCCACCGGATCGCGGTGCTGATTGGTTGAGGCAATGAACTCGCAGGTGAAAAAGCGGACGGCAATCGCCGTCCGCTCCTTCCTCTCCGTATGGCTGCTCGTCTTTGCCTTCGCGGGCGCAGGTGCGCTCGCGCAATCGCAGCCGCAATTCACGCCGAAGCAGGAGGACCCAGAGGATTTTCCGGACGGGCCGGGGCGCGACGATGCGTTCTATGCCTGTAGCGCCTGTCACGCCTTCAAGCTGGTGGCGAGCCAGGGCTTCTCCCGCGAGCGTTGGGACGAAACCGTCAGCTATATGACCGAGCGCCACGGCATGCCGAAGCTCGAGGGCAAGGACCGCGAGATCATCCTGAACTATCTGGCAACGACTTTCGCGCCGAGGCCCGACCGGAACCGGGGCTTTCAGAATCCGTTTCTGAAGCAGTAATCGGCGGCGATCACCGCGATCAGCACGGCCGCGGAAATCCGGGCGAGCGTTCGGGAGAGCCGTAGCCGCTGGGGCGGGCTCAGCGGGGGGATTTTCGGGGGAACCACGGGTTCGGGGTTCCGGAATACCGAAAGCGGCTCCTGCGTCTGGCTTCCTGCGTCCACTCCTGGATTTCCTCAAAGAATGCCGGCCCGTGCCGGCGGGGTCCGTCGAAGGCTTGGCGTTGCCTGTCTTCTCGCGTAGAACCCGCCGCATTCCGGTTTACGAGACAGGAGCGGTGCCGCAAATTTCGCGGCCAGAGTGAACGATGGGTTACAAGGTTGCCGTAGTCGGCGCGACGGGAAATGTCGGCCGCGAAATGCTCAATATTCTTGCCGAGCGCGGGTTCCCCGCGGACGAGGTCGTGGCGCTGGCGTCGCGTCGCTCGCTCGGCCTCGAGGTTTCGTACGGCGACCGTATCCTCAAATGCAAAGCGCTTGAACATTACGACTTCTCGGATGTCGACTTCTGCCTGATGTCGGCGGGTTCCTCGGTGTCGAAGGAATGGTCGCCGAAGATCGGCAAGCAGGGTTGCGTCGTCATCGATAACTCGTCGTGCTGGCGCTACGACGACGAGGTGCCGTTGATCGTTCCGGAAGTGAATGCAGATGCGGTGGCGGGCTACACTAAGAAGAACATCATCGCGAATCCGAACTGCTCCACGGCGCAGCTGGTGGTGGCGCTGAAGCCGCTGCACGATGCCGCGAAGATCAAGCGCGTCGTGGTCTCGACCTATCAATCGGTGTCGGGCGCAGGCAAGGATGCGATGGACGAGCTCTTCAACCAGACCAAGGCGATCTATGTGAACGACTCGGTCGAGCCGGAGAAGTTCACGAAGCGTATCGCCTTTAACGTCATCCCGCACATCGACGTGTTCCGTGAGGACGGCTACACGAAGGAAGAGTGGAAGATGACGGCGGAGACGCAGAAGATTCTCGATCCCAAGATCGAGCTGACCGCGACCTGCGTGCGCGTGCCGGTTTTCGTGGGCCACTCGGAGGCGGTGAATATCGAGTTCGAGAATCCGCTCAGCGCCGATCAGGCGCGGGACATTCTGCGCGAAGCGCCGGGTATTCTCGTGATCGATAAGCGCGAAGACGGCGGCTACGTCACGCCGTTCGAAGCGACCGGCGAGGATGCGACCTATATCTCGCGCATCCGCGAGGACAAGACCGTGAAGCACGGTCTCAACTTCTGGTGCGTCTCGGATAACTTGCGCAAGGGTGCTGCGCTGAACGCGATCCAGATCGCGGAAGTGATGGTCAACCGCAAGCTCGTGCAGCCGAAGAAGAAGGCAGCGTAAGTTCGCCGCAAAGACAGAAACAAGAAAATGGCCGGGTTCGTCCCGGCCATTTTGTTTCAGAACCTCGGCGCCGCCAGTGCCGCAGCGTGCTCGGCTTTGGCGATCGGCACGAATTTGTCCTGCTCGCGATCGTGAACCAGCAGGTCGCCCTGCGCGACGCCGAAATAGGCGCCATGCAGTTTCAGCTTGCCGCGGCCGACCAGGATGTTCACGCAAGGGAAGGTCATCAGGTTTTCGATGGTCAGCAGCACCGATGCCTGCTCGAGCCGCGTCAGAAAATCCCGCTCGCTTTCGTTTGGCTGTTTCGGCGGCATTTTGCTGACTGCGGGCTCGATCAGCCGCATCCAGTTGCCGATGAAGTCGCCGGGCGAAAGCGGCTCGGTATGGTTCGCGTGCGCGGCGATGCCTCCGCATTGCGCGTGACCGAGTACGACGATGTGCTTCACGCGCAGCGCCTGTACCGCGAATTCGAGCGAGGCCGAAACCGCGCGGGTGGCGCCGTCCGGCGAATAGGGGGGAACCAGGTTGGCGACGTTGCGCGCGACGAATAGCTCGCCAGGCGCGGCGTCGAAAATGACCTCCGGCGAGACGCGGCTGTCGCAGCAGCCGATCACCATGATCTCGGGCTTCTGGCCGCGGGTGGCGAGGTCCTTGAAGCGATACTGCTCCTCGGGGAGGCGGGTTTGCAGGAAATTTCTGTAGCCTGAGGTTAGCCGTTCGGGAAAATCCACGCGTTTCTTTCCTGTTGGTGGTTTTTCTGGGCAGGAGCTACGAAAGAAGGCACCCGCGCCCCGCCGTCAAGGGCTTGGCACGCAGGACATGCGGACGCTAGGAGAATGGCTCATGTAGCAGGGGGTTCTCACATGCCGACTTCCATTCGTCCGCGCCGTAGCGTGCTTTACATGCCCGGGTCGAATGCCCGTGCGCTGGAGAAGGCCCGCACGCTTGCCGCGGACGCGCTCATTCTCGACCTCGAAGACGCCGTGGCGCCCGACGCGAAGCAGGCCGCGCGCGAACAGGTGATCGCGGCGGTGAAGGCCGGCGGCTACGGCAGGCGCGAAATCGCGATCCGCGTGAACGGGCTCTCGACGCCCTGGGGCATGGATGATTTCAAGGCCGCGGCGGAAGCCAAGCCCGACGCCATTCTGGTTCCGAAAATTTCGTCAGCCGACGAGATGAACGAAATCGCGAAAGCGCTGGCGCAGCTCGGCGCGGATTCCAAGACGCGCATCTGGATCATGATCGAGACGGCGCTTTCCGCCTTCCGCCTTGAGCAGATCGCGGCGACCGCGAGGAACGACAAGACCCGGCTTTCGGTTTTCATTCTCGGCACCAATGACTACGCCAAGGAGACGAGGGCGAAGATCACGCGCGGCCGCGCGGGGCTGATTCCGTTCCTCGCCAATTCCGTCGCCGCCGCCCGGGCCCACGGCGTCGATGTCATCGACGGGGTTTTCAACGACATTTCCGATATCGACGGCCTGAAGGAGGAGGCGGCCCAGGCGCGCGATCTCGGCTTCGACGGCAAGACCATCATCCACCCGACGCATATTGCGCCCTGCAACGAGGTCTTTTCGCCGGGCGAGGATGAAGTGGCGAATGCGCGCAAGGTGGCCGGTGCCTTCGAGCAGCCGGAGGCAAAAGGCAAGGGCGTCCTGCAGATCGACGGCCGGATGTACGAGATCCTGCATGCGGAAATCGCCAAGCGAACGGTCGCGGTCGCGGATGCAATCCGGGAACGGGAGGCGTCGCAATGAAGCCGGTGGTCACCAAGACCAAGACGTCGGCCGGAAACTTCTTCGAGGATTTCTCGCTCGGCCAGGTTATCCATCACGCCACCCCGCGCACGATCACGACGGGCGACGCCTCGCTCTACAGCGCGCTTTACGGTACGCGCTTCGCGGTTCAGTCGGCGGAGAGCTTTGCCAAGGCAATCGGTTATCCGCGCGCACCCGTGGACGACCTTCTCGTTTTTCATGTCGTGTTCGGCAAGACCGTGCCGGACATTTCACTGAACGCGGTCGCCAATCTCGGTTACGCGGCGTGCAGGTTTCTCGCGCCGGTCTATCCCGGGGATACGCTGACGGCGGTTTCCGAGGTCATCGGCCTTCGCGAGAACGCGAACCGGACATCGGGCGTGGTTTATGTGCGCTCCACCGGCTTCAACCAGAACGGGGTCGAGGTGCTCGACTATGTGCGCTGGGTGATGGTGCGGAAGCGCGACGAGCATGGCACTCCGCCCGAAACCGTGGTGCCGAAGCTGCCGTCGGCGATCGCGGCGGATATGCTCGGCAGCGGCCTGCCGCCGCTCCAGTTGCGTGAATACAATCTCCGGCTCGCGGGCAGCGAGCACTGCTTCGAGGATTACGCGCCGGGCGAGCGCATCGATCACGTCGACGGCATGACGGTCGAGGACGCCGAGCAGCAGATTGCGACGCGCCTCTACCAAAACACGGCGAAAGTGCACTTCAACGATTTTGCGCAGAAGGACGACCGCTTCGGCAAGCGGCTGATCTATGGCGGTCACGTGATCTCGCTCGCGCGCGCGCTATCCTTCAACGGGCTCGCGAACGCTTTCCATCTTGCCGCGATCAATGGCGGGCGGCATGTCGCGCCGCTGTTTGCGGGTGACACCGTATTTGCCTGGTCGGAAGTGCTGGATGCCCAGGAATTGCCCGGACGGCGCGACGCCGGCGCGCTGCGGCTTCGCACTATCGCAACCAAGGATCGTTCCTGCGCGGACTATCCCTACAAGAACGGCGACGACTACGAACCGGGCGTGATCCTCGACCTCGATTACTGGGTATTGATCCCGCGCTGACTATTCTTCCTGCTCGCGCAGATGGGTCACCAGTTCTCGCGCGAAGTTCGGTAATTCGTCGAACTTGCGCACGCAGATCGTGAGGTCGCGCTCGGCCCAGCCGTCGGTGAGCGTCACGGAAGTAATCGCCATGGAAAGTGCTGCGCGGCGCGCGGTGGTTTCCGGCACCACGCCGATGCCGACATTGCGTTCGACCATGCGGCAGACCGCATCGAAACTTCTGAGCTGGATGCGCAGACGCAACGGCCGCCCGATGCGCGCGGCCTTGTCGGCGAGAAACCGTTGCAGCGCCGAGGCGCGGTCGAGCCCGACGAAATCATGGTCCAGCACGTGCGCCAGCGAAACGCGGTCGCGCACCGCAAGCGGATGATCGTGCGCGACCACCAGCACGAAACGGTCGCGCCGGAAGGGATAGGTTTCGAGCGCGCCGGAATCGACCGTGCCCGCGACGATACCGAGATCGGCGACCCCCTCCGCGATCAGGCTCACGATCTCGTCGGAAAGCCGTTCCTCCAGATCGACGCTGACATTGGGGTTGGCGGCGAGAAAGGAAGCCAGCGCCTCGGGCAGAAACTCGGTAAGCGCGTTGGTGTTCGAAAGCACCTTGATCTGGCCGGCCTGGCCGCCCGCGAACACGCCGAGCTCCTCGCGCAGCTTCTCGGCCTGCTGAAGCATGCTGCGGGCATGCTGGAGCAGGATGCGGCCCGCCTGCGTGGGGGTCACGCCCTGCCGGCTGCGGGTCAGGAGCGGCGCGCCGAGCGCCTCTTCCATGTTCCGGATGCGGGTCGAGGCTGCGGCCAGCGCAAGGTGGGCGCGCTCCGCGCCGTGGGTAATGGAGCCCGCATCGATCACATGGCGAAACAGGCTCAGATCCGAGAGATCGAATCTCATCTGGTATACCAATCCTTCGCTTTTCGCGAAGGAATACTACGCCAAATAAGGCTTG
>CAZNPX010000027.1:0-38151 GCA_964575175.1 uncultured Hyphomicrobiales bacterium
AGACGTTCTTGAACTGCACCATGCCGGCATTGGTGAACATCAGCGTCGGGTCGTTGCGCGGGACCAGCGGCGACGACGGCAGGACTTCGTGCCCCGCCTTGGCGAAGTATTCGAGAAAGGTCGACCGGATTTCGTTGACGCCGCTCATGACTTTTTTGCTGACCGGAAAAGGACTTGTCCCCGGGGGACTTGGGTCGTTTCTCTAGCCGAGCAAGCCGCCCCGGTCGAGCGGAACCGGCGTCCGCCGCGAATGCCCCGAAACGGAGCGACGCGGCCCCTTGCCCGGGCGGGGAAAGCCATTGGGCGAAGGAGACCGCGTCCCGAAACCGGATCGCTGAGGCAGAAGCGTCCGGGCATTTCCGAGGCCAAACGCTTCCCGGGATTTCAGGCTGCCACGGGCATACGTGGCGGCGGTGAAGAACCGTCCGGCCGGTACGGGCGGACTGACCCGGCCGGAGCGGTGAAATTCACGGGAAGCAGCGGCAGGGCTAAATCAGGCCTCGGCTGCTTTGTCGGCGTCGTCCTCGTCGGAGTCGTCCGCCTGATCCAGAATTTGCTCGGCCACGAGGCCGGAATTGGCACGCACGGCGGCTTCGATTGCCGCCACGATCGCCGGGTTCTCCTTGAGGAAGGACTTGGCGTTCTCGCGGCCCTGCCCGAGGCGCTGGCTGTCATAGGAGAACCACGCGCCGGACTTCTCGACCACGCCCGCCTTGACGCCGAGATCGATGATCTCGCCCATCTTGGAAACGCCTTCGCCGTACATGATGTCGAACTCGACCTGCTTGAAGGGCGGCGCGACCTTGTTCTTGACGACCTTCACGCGGGTCTGGTTGCCGATCACCTCGTCGCGTTCCTTGATCGCGCCGATGCGGCGGATGTCGAGGCGGACGGAAGCGTAGAATTTCAGCGCGTTGCCGCCGGTGGTGGTTTCCGGCGAGCCGTACATGACGCCGATCTTCATGCGGATCTGGTTGATGAAGATCACCATCGTGTTCGACTTGGAGATGGAGCCGGTGAGCTTGCGGAGCGCCTGGCTCATGAGGCGAGCCTGGCTTCCGGGCTGCACGTCGCCCATTTCGCCGTCGAGTTCGGCACGCGGCACCAGCGCCGCCACCGAGTCGACCACCAGAATGTCGACCGCGCCGGAGCGAACGAGCGTATCGGCGATCTCGAGCGCCTGCTCGCCGGCGTCGGGCTGCGAAACCAGAAGATTCTCGATGTCGACGCCGAGCTTCTTCGCATAAATCGTATCCAGCGCATGCTCCGCGTCGATGAAGGCGCAGGTGCCGCCGAGCTTCTGCCCTTCGGCGACGGTGTGGAGCGCGAGCGTGGTCTTGCCCGAGGACTCCGGTCCGTAAATTTCGATGACGCGGCCGCGCGGCAGGCCGCCCACGCCGAGCGCGATGTCGAGGCCGAGCGACCCGGTCGAGACGACCTGAATACCGACGGGCTTCTCGTTCTTGCCGAGCTTCATGATCGAGCCCTTGCCGAAGGCGCGCTCGATCTGAGACAGGGCGGCGTCCAAAGCCTTTGATTTGTCCACGGAATTACTGCCTTCAACGACTCGGAGGTGGGCTTGCGATGACATAACACGGTCTCCCGATGCCCAGAGGCCTGCCGCCTCGGGGGTCCCGCCGCTTCCGGAACGGAACAAGGACAATGTACCTCGTTTGTTCTCTGTTCGCAATACGTTCTAATTGGGCTGTGGAGGGCCGTGAGCCCCTATGGTTAGCGGTTTCTTACCGCGCCGGGTCTCGGCCGGGCTGAAACCGAAGCGCCGCCCGGCCCGCGATTCGCGCCTCACTGACGCAGCATCATTCTCGAAACATTCTCGGCGATCATCATGGTCGGCGCATTGGTATTGCCCGCGATGATCGCGGGCATGATCGAGGCGTCCACCACGCGCAGGCCCTCGACCCCGCGCACCCGCGCCTGCGGATCGACGACCGAACCCGCGTCCTGCCCCATGCGGCAGGTGCCGACCGGATGATAGATCGTTTCGGCGCGGGCGCGGATGTCCGCGATCAGGTCTTCGTCCGATTGCGCGCCCGGGCCGGGCAGCAGTTCGGCGCGGATATGGCGGGCCATCGCGGGCGCCTCCAGCACGCGCCGCGCGAGCTTCAACCCGTTCAGCAGCACGCCGATGTCGTCGGGATGGCTCAGATAATTCGCGTCGATTCGCGGCGCCGCCGCAGGATCCGCGCTCGCAAGTTCGATCCGGCCGCGGCTTTTCGGCAGCAGATCGCAGACATGCAGCGTCACGCCATAGCCCCACGAGGCCTTGCGGCCGTGATCGCGCAGGAGTGCTGGCAGGAAGTGGAATTGCAGGTTCGGCCGCTCCCGCGCGGGGTCCGACTTCACGAAGCCCCCCGCCTCCGCGACGTTGGAAGTAAGCTCGCCGCTGCGGTGCCGCGCATAGGTCCAGCCCGACCGGATCGCGCGCGGAAGAAAGCCCGCGGCAAGGCCGATGGCATCGCTGCCGCGCGTCGCCGCGAGCACGCTGATGTCCAGATGGTCGGCAAGATTGGCGCCGACCTCGCGCGCGTCATGCACGACCTCGATGCCGTGGCGCGCGAGCTCCGCTCCCGGCCCGATACCCGAGAGCATGAGGATTTGCGGTGAATTCACCGCGCCCCCCGACACGATCACCTCGCCGCCCGGCCGCAGGCGCAGCTCGCGTTTTCCTGTCCGCAGGCCGACCGCGCGACGCCCCTCGAACAGCACGCGCTCCACATGCGCCCGGGTTTCGATGGTCAGGTTGCCGCGGTCGCGGACCGGCTCGAGGAACGCGCGCGCGCTGCTGAAGCGCTGGCCGTTCTTCTGCGTCACCTGGTAGAGCCCGACGCCCTCGTGGCTCGCGCCGTTGAAATCGGAGTTCTCTGGAATCTGGCATTCGATTCCCGCCTGCACGAAAGCGCGCGACAACGGATTGACGTGCCTAAGATTCGAAACGCTGAGCGGTCCCTCGGTCCCGTGATCCGCGCCGGAGATCCCGCTGTTGCCTTCCATCGCGATGAAGATTTCGCGCACCCGCTGCCAGCTCCAGTCGGATCCGGCCGCGGCCGCCCAGCCGTCGTAATCCGCCGGGTGCGCGCGCATGTAGATCATCGCGTTGACGGAGCTCGATCCGCCGAGCGTCTTGCCGCGCGGCCAGTAAAGGCTCCGGTGGTTCAGTTGCGGCTGCGGCGCGGTGTTGAAGCCCCAGTTGATGCCGCGCGTATGCGCGAGCAGCGCGAGCCCGAGCGGAATGTGAATGAGCGGGTTGCGGTCGGGCGGCCCCGCTTCGACCAGACAGACCCGCTTGTCCGGATCAGACGAAAGGCGGTTTGCCATCACGCATCCCGCCGAACCTGCACCAACGATAATGTAGTCGAACATGCGTCAGCCCATGAAGCGCTTGGCGAGATCGATCAGCCGCCGCGTGCGGCCGTCATAAGGCGGGAAGGTCAAAGGCAGCGCCGAGAAGCGGTTGCGCAGCACCGCGCGCTCGTGGCTGAAGGCGCGAAAACCGTTGTGGCCGTGCGCGGCACCCATGCCGGAATTGTTGACGCCGCCGAACGGCAGTTCGGGATGGCTGTATTGCAGGACCGTCAGATTCACGCCGACGCCGCCCGAGGTGGTGGCGGCAAGGATGCGGTCGACCCGCGCCTTGTCGCGGTCGAATATATAGAGTGCCAGAGGCTTGGGCCGCGCATTGATGCGCGCGAGAACCGGCGCGATGTCGTCATAGGTCGCGATCGGAAGCACGGGGCCGAAAATTTCCTCGCGGTCGAGCTCCATTTCCGGCGTGATCGCCTCGATCAGCGTGGGCTCCATCGCCCGGCCTTGCGCGCCGCCGCCCGACAGCACCCGCGCGCCCTTCGCTTTCGCATCGTCGAGCAAACCGGCAAGACGCCGCGCGTGACCGTCGTTCACGATCTTTGCTAGATGCGGGCTCTCGGCGCCGCTGCCATAAGCGGCCTCGATCCGTGCGCGGAGCGCCGCGACGAAGCGCTCCCTGATCGACGCATGAACAAAAAGATGATCGGGCGCGATGCAGGTCTGCCCCGCATTGACGAACTTGCCGAACGCCACCCACTTTGCGGCCTGCTCGACATCCGCATCCGGCCCCACGATCGCCGGCGACTTGCCGCCGAGCTCCAGCGTAACCGAGGCGAGATGCTTCGACGCCGCTTCCATCACGACCTTGCCGACCGCGGGACTGCCGGTGAAAAAGATGTGGTCGAAAGGAAGCGCAAGCAGCGCCTGCGACACGTCCTTGCCGCCTTCGACGACGGTCACGAGGTCCGGCGGGAACGTCTCGGCGATCATCCGCGCGATCAGCGTCGAAGTCGCGGGCGTCATTTCCGACGGCTTCAGGATCGCGCTGTTGCCCGCGGCAAGGCACGACACCAGCGGCCCGAAGCACAGATTGAGCGGATAATTCCACGGCGAGATGATGAGGCAGACGCCGCGCGGCTGCGGCATGACCCGCGCGGAAGTGCCGAGGGTTGCGAGCGAAGGCAGGAAGCGCGCGGGGCGCATCCAGCGGCGCAAATGGCGCGAGGTGTGACGGATTTCCTGCGTCACCGGCAGGATTTCGGTCAGGATGACTTCCGCCTCGGGCTTGCCGAAGTCGGCTTCGAGCGCGGCGAAGATCGCCGCCTCGTTCTTCCGAATAGCGCGGGCCAGATCGTCCAGCGCGGCGCGGCGCTCGGCGAGGCCGAAATGCTGCCGCCGCTCCTCGACCTTCGCGCGCTGCGCGGCGAATGCGGCACTGATGACGTCGCCTGCCTTCGTTCCGTCCATCGCGATCCTCCCCGCCCGGCCGGCGAATGCGTCTCCCCGCCAATTCTCTACCGTTTCGGCAGCCGGTCAAACACCGGCAATCCTTCCGCGATCAGGTGATAGGGCTGCCTGTCCACCGCGAAGATCGCCATTTGCGGCGTGAACGCTGCTGCCGGGTCGTCCAGCGTGCCGATTTTCAGGACTAATTGCGCCAGGCCCGGCCGCCGCGTCAGGATATGCGTCCCGCATTCGGCGCAGAATTCGCGCGTCACCGCGTTCTCGAGATCCGCGCGCTTGAACTGCTTCGGCGTTCCCTTCGTATAAACGAAGCCTTCCGCCGGGATCAGCATGAAGAGGTTGGGCCCGCCGCCGCTGATATACTGGCATTCGCGGCAATGGCACTGCGCCTTGAGCACCGGCTTGCCTTCCGCCGCGTAGCGCAGCGCGCCGCAATAACATCCGCCTTCGAGTTTCATGGTTCCCTCATCCGTTTCCCGGTCGCGCGCTCGTGAATGATGCGTGGCGCTCGTTCCGCTATGATGAAAGGCCACGAACGAGGGTCAAGCAAATGCGCGTCAACCGGCTCTGCGCTTTTCTTCTGCCTGCTCTGATCGCGATTGCCGCAACGTCAACCGCGACCGCCCAGCAGAACACCTCGGTTTATACCTCCGTCGCGACCAAGGGCTGCCAGAAATTCGAGAGCGCCAAGGTTTCCGGCGACGAGATCGCGGCCACCTTCGATTGCAAGGGCGTGCCCGGCTACTCGGTCGTGGTGAGCGAAAGCGACCTGCGTACCGTGGTCGCGATCGGATTCAACCGCATGCATGCGCGCGAGCAGCCCGCCATCGGGCAGGGATTTGCGCCGTTCAATTCGGTGCACGACACGCTGGAATGGCGGCTCGACGCAAAAACGAAAAAGCCCTTCGCCACCATCCAGCGCTGGCGCATTGCCGACAACGAAAACCTCGACCGCAGCGACCGGCCGAAAACGGTGGGGCTGCTCGTGGTGACGCGGACGCCGCCCGGCGCATCCTGCCATGTCGCCTATATCGACGTGGCCGCGAACGAGAATCCGAACGCGCTGGCGCAGAAAGCCGCCGACGAGCTCGCGCGGAAGTTCGATTGCAAGACGGACCCGGTGCAGTTCATCGGCAACAAGGGCCGCGCGGCGGCGCTCGCCGCGCCGAAATAGCCCCATCGGCCTCACCCTGAGAAGCCGATCAGGAGCGTCTCAAAGCAAGTGCGTCTCGAAGAATGAACCTCATGGTTCGAGACGCACTGCTCGCAACGCTTCCCACCATGAGGTAGTCTGGAAAATCGGAACCATCGTGCGGTTTCGCACTTCTCACTTTGTGCAAACCAAAGGAGAGGTTCCATGCGCAAGTTCATTCTTGGTGGCGCGATAGCGGCGATTGCTCTTCCCGCCCTCGCCCAGACCACCATCGTCGAGGAACGCTATTACGTAATTCAGGATCCGCAGACGAAGCGCTGCACCTATGTCAGCGAACGTCCATCGACCGGCATCGTGCTCGACCTCGGCATCTTCCGCACCCGCGCGGAAGCCGAACTCGGTGCGCGTCAGTCCAAGGTCTGCGTTTACGAGTAACCGAATTTCGCCACGGATTGCGAAAAGCTCCGTGATGGGGCTTTTCGTGCGCGTCAGCCGGTCGGCTCAGTGAGCTGCTCTTTCTTCATGACGCGCTCGCGCAGCACTTCCGGCAGCGGCGCCGATTTATGCGCCACCTGGTCGGCGTTGACCCATACGACCTCGCCGGTCGAGCGCGCGTCGTCCTCGCCCTTGCCGAACACCGCGAACCGGAACGTCATCGACGAGCGGCCGAGCTTTTCAATCCGGGTGCCGATCTCGATCTGCTCGTCGTAGCGCACCGGCGCCGCGTACTCGACGAGCGCGCGCACGGTATGAAAATCCGTGTTGTGCTTCGCCTTCTCGGCGTTCCAGTCGAACGGCAGGTCGCGCAGATATTCGACGATGCAGGTATCGAAATAGGCGAGGTAATTGGCATTGAACAGAATGCCCTGCGCGTCGGCCTCGTAGTAGCGGACCCGGAACGGCGTGAAGTGGTGGAAATCGCTGCGCTGTATCGTCATTTCAACTCCCTGCCCCTGCCTTACCCCAGCCTTCCGGGCAATGGAACTCCGGTTCCATTCCCGGCGTTATGAAACAATGCGCGCGTCGGTGCCGGGGGAAATCAAGAAATGACATGGCAACAGGCCGCCGCCTTCGGCCTCATCGGCCTGATGATGGCGGCCTTCGTCTGGGGCCGCTTCCGTTACGATCTGGTGGCGATGGTGACGCTGCTGGCCGCGGTGCTGATCGGCATCGTGCCCGCGGACAAGGCTTTCTCCGGTTTCTCCGACGACATCATCGCGATCATCGCGAGCGCGCTCGTCGTCAGCGCCGCGGTCGCCCGCTCCGGCGTGGTCGAGCGCGTGCTGAAACCGATCGCGCCGTGGCTCACCAACACGACCGCGCAGGTCGTCGTGCTGGCCGGCACGGTCGCGGCCCTCTCGGGCTTCGTGAAGAATATCGGCGCGCTCGCGATGCTGATGCCGGTCGCTTTCGCGCTCGCCCGGAAAAACGAAACCTCGCCTTCGGTCTACCTGATGCCGATGGCATTCGGCTCGCTGCTCGGCGGCATCGTCACGCTGGTCGGGACCTCGCCGAATATTCTGGTCTCGCGCGTGCGCCAGGAAATCACCGGCGAGCCGTTCGCCATGTTCGATTTCACCCCGGTCGGGTTGATCCTGGCGGTGGCGGGCCTTGCCTTTCTCGCCGTCGGCTGGCGGCTCCTGCCGAAGGGCCGCAAGGGCGCCTCCTCCATCGAGGCCGCATTCAATCTCGAAGGCTACACCACCGAAGCGGTGGTGCAGCCCAGGACCGAGACGGTCGGGAAAACCGTGGGCCAGCTCGAAAAGCTCTCGGGGCAGGACGTCGAAGTGCTGATGCTGGTGCGCAAGGGCGGCCGCCGCTACGCGCCCACGGAGAAGACCGAGTTGCGCGCGGGCGACGTGCTCCTGCTCGAGGGCGAGCCCGATGCGCTCGAGCGCATCGTCGTCGATGCAAAGTTGAAACTCGCCACCGCCAGCAGCCGCAAATCCAGGAAGGAAACCGACACGCCCGCCGACGATCTCGGCGTGATGGAAGCCGTCGTCACCGAAGGCTCCGCGCTCGCGGGCTCGAACGCGCAGCAGGCGAAACTTTATCACAAGCGTGGCGTGTCGCTGCTTGCCGTGAGCCGCGCGGGCGCGCGCATTACCTCGCAGCTACGCTCGGTGCGGCTGCGCGCGGGCGACGTCGTGGTGCTGCGCGGCAATCTCTCCGACATGCCCGAGGCGCTGGGCGAGCTCAACCTGCTTCCGCTGGCCGAACGCTCCCAGCCGCTCGGCAACACCCGCCGCAGCGTCGTGCCGATTGCGGTGCTCGCCGCGGCGATGCTGCTCGTGGCGTTCGGCTACCTGCCCATCGCCATCGCCTTCTTCGGCACCGCGGTCGTGCTGCTCCTGCTGCGTTCGCTGACACTCAAGGAAGCCTATGCCGCGGTGGAGTGGCCGATCCTCATCCTGATCGGCGCGCTGATCCCGGTGTCCGACGCGCTGCGCTCCACCGGCGGCACCGAGATCATCGCGGCCCTGCTCTCGCAGGCCGGCGACTATCTCAACGGCTACACCGCGCTCCTGCTCATCATGGCGGCCGCCATGGGCGTGACGCCGTTCCTGAACAATGCCGCGACCGTGCTGGTGATGGGACCCATCGCGGCCGCTTTTGCCGCCAAGCTCGGCTACCGGCCGGAGCCGTTCCTGATGGCGGTGGCCATCGGCGCTGCCTGCGATTTCCTGACACCCATTGGGCATCAGTCGAACACGCTGGTCATGGGACCGGGCGGCTATCGCTTCGGGGATTACTGGCGGCTGGGCCTGCCGCTTTCGATCCTCGTGCTCGCGCTCGGCGTGCCGCTGATCGCGCTGTTCTGGCCGCTCGCCAAGTAACTCAGAACTTCTCGATCCAGGGCCGCAGGTCCATTTCATGGGTCCAGGCGCTGCGGTGCTGGTTGTGCAGGTACCAGTAATTTTCCGCGATCTGGCCGGGGTCGAGGATGCCGTCGTCTTCCTTCAGCTTGTAGCGCTCCGGAAACATTTCGCGGATGAAAGCCGTGTCGATCGCGCCGTCGATGATGACATGGGCGACATGAATTCCCTCCGGCCCCAGTTCGCGCGCCATGCTCTGCGCGACCGCGCGCAGCGCGTGCTTGCCCGCGGCGAAAGCGGCGAAGCCCGATGAGCCGCGCAGGCTCGCGGTGGCGCCCGTGAAAATGATCGTGCCCCGCTTGCGCGGCGCCATCACCTTCGCGGCTTCGCGCCCCATCAGGAATCCGCCGAAGCACGCCATCTCCCAGACCTTGAAGAAGACGCGCGACGTGGTTTCGCGGATCGGAAAGCGCACGTTCGCGCCGATGTTATAGACCGCGACCTCGATCGTGCCGATGTCGCGCTCGATCTCCTCGAACAGCGCGGCCATCTGCTCTTCCTTGCGCGCGTCGTTGCCGAAGCCGCGCGCCTTGCCGCCTTCGGCCTCGATATGCCGGACGAGAGGCTCCAGCTTGTCCGCATGCCGCCGCGTGACGCAGGCCACATAGCCTTCCTTCGCGAAGCGGCGCGCAATCGCGCCGCCGGTTGCGTCGCCCGCGCCGATCACCAATGCGACCTTCTCAGCCATCTTTTGTCCTCGCGTTTCTTGACAGCGTGGGAGCAGCGCCGGAACCTGTCAACAAAAGGCAGCGGTAGAACAGCCATGCGCGAATACGGGAGGACAACTTGAAACGCCTCGAATTCTTTTTCGATTTCGGCAGCCCCACCACCTATCTCGCGCATACGCAGATGCCGGTGATCGCGCGGCGCACCGGCGCGGAGATCGAGTATCGTCCGATGCTGCTCGGCGGCGTCTTCAAGGCCACCGGCAATCAGTCGCCCGCCTTCGTCGCGGCGAAATCGAAATGGATGGACGGCGACCTCAAGGCTTTCGCAAGACGCTACGGCGTTCCCTACACGCGCAATCCGTGGTTTCCCGTCAACACCATGATGCTGATGCGCGGCGCGATCGCGATGCAGCGGCAGGGCCGCCTCGTCCCTTATGCCGACGCGATCTTCCATGCGATGTGGGTCGAGCCGCAGAACATGAACGACCCGCAGGTCGTGGGCGCGGTGCTGGCCAAGGCCGGCTTCGAGCCGAAGCAGTTGCTGGCCGCAATCGACGAACAGAGCGTGAAGGATGCGCTCCGCGCCAACACCGAGGAAGCCGTCGCGCGCGGCGCGTTCGGCGCGCCGACCTTCTTCGTCGGCGAGAAAATGTTCTTCGGGCAGGACCGGCTGGATTTCGTGGAAGAAGCGCTAGGTTCTTGAGCTGGCAGTTCATGCCATTCCGGGCGCTAACGCGCGTCCGGAATGACGACAAGCCTCGTCAACTCTGCTGCAACTCTTCCTTGACCGCCTTCACCAGCCCGATGAGATCGAAAGGCTTGGGCAGGAAGCTGAACTCCTCGCCCGGCAATTGGTCGGCAAGCCCTTCCGAATAGCCCGAAGCGAAGATCACCCTCGTCTTCTTCAGGTTCGCCTTGCGGATTTCCTTGAGCATGGTCGGGCCGTCCATGATCGGCATCATGACGTCGGAGACGATGATGTCGATATTGCCGTCTTCCTTCTTCGCGATCTCGAGCCCCTGCTCGCCGTCGGCGGCTTCGAGCACGGTGAAGCCGCGCATGGTGAGCGCGTGGCTCGCAAAGCGCCGCACGCCGTCCTCGTCTTCGACCAGGAGCACGGTGCCGCGCCCGGTAAGATTGACCGGCTTCGCCTCCGCGGCGGCTTTCGCCTGCACGGCGTCGCGCGCGGCGGCGGTTTCGTTCTCGGAGGGGATATAGCGCGGCAGGAAGATGCGGAAGGTCGTTCCGCTTCCCAGTTCGCTGGTCACGTAGATATAGCCGCCGGACTGCTTGACGATGCCGTACACGGCGGCAAGGCCGAGGCCGGTGCCCTTGTTCTTGTCCTTGGTGGTGAAGAAGGGCTCGAAGATTTTTCCGAGCGCTTCCGGCGCGATGCCGGTGCCGGTGTCGGCCACCTCGATCATCACGTATTCGGCGGCCGGCATGCCCTCGAACCTGAACTTCTGCGATTCTTCCGGCGAGACGTTCGCGGTGTGGACCTTCAGCGTGCCGCCGTTCGGCATCGCGTCGCGCGCGTTCGCCGCGAGGTTGATGAGCACGCGCTCGAACTGGTTGATGTCCGCCTTCACCGGCCACAGCTCGCGCCCGTAGGTCGTGTCGAGCTTCACCTTCTCCGTGACCACCCGGCGCATGAGGCCGTTCGCAAGATCGGAGATCACGTCACCGACATGCAGCATTTCCGGCACCAGCGTCTCGCGCCGCGCAAACGCCAGCAGTTGCCGCACCAGCGCCGCCGCCCGCGTGCCGTATTGCCGGATCTGGTTGAGTTCCTGGAAGCCGGGATCGGTCGGCCGCACCTTCACCAGCAAGAGGCTGGCATTGCCGATCATCGCGGTCAGCACGTTGTTGAAGTCGTGCGCGATGAAGCCCGCGAATTCGCCGATGGCCTGCATCTTCTGCGCCTGCGCGAAGGAAAGCTCCAGCTTCTTCTCCTCGCTGGTGTCGATCGCATGCACGATCGCGGCCTCGCCCGCCTCCACCGTGTCCTCGTCGACCGGGGTGACGAAGAAGCGCGCGAAGTGGCCGTCCTTGCCCTGGAGCGGCAGCTCGACTTCATGCGGCGCCGTCCGTCCCTCGATCACGCCGCGCATCAGCGCCTCGAGCTTTTCGCGCTCCGCCTGCGGCACGAAGGAGAACACCGTCTGCCGCACGCCCTTCTCGTCGGCGGCCGGCCCGAACAGGCGCGCGAAGGTCGCGTTGGAGTTCAGGACCCGGCCTGCACGATCCACGGTCGCGATCGCCGCCGGCGAATTGTGGAAGAAGCGCGCGAAGCGGATTTCGGCCGCGCGCAGCGCATCGGGCCTGTCGTCGGTCTTGGCGCGCGAAAGCACGAGCGTGCGCGACGCGCCCGGCGTGCCGTCCGAGGCGAACGCCACGCGATGCATGAGCCGCACCGGCAGGCTGGTGCCGTTCTTCTTGCGAAGATCGATATCGAGCGTTTCCGTCCGCACCTCGCCGGGCGCGGGCGCGAGGTTGGTCAGCAGCGCCGCGCTGGTGCCCTGCACGAGATCGGTGATCTTGAGGCCGTCGGTGCCGAGCTCGGCGATGTCGTAACCGAGCCAGCCGGCCAGCGTCGTATTCAGGTAGCTGACCCGGCCCGCGGCGTCGGACGAGAAGAAGCCCGCGGGCGCGTGGTCCAGAAAGTCGATTGCGTGTTGCAGCGACTGGAAGGTGCTTTCCTGCTTCTCGCGGTCGCGCGAAATGTCGGACATCGTCCACGCCGCCGACTTGGCCGGGCGGCCCTTGCTGCCGAGCGGCCGCGAGCGGATGCGAAACCACCGCGCGCCGTTGCCCTCCGCATTCGGCACGCGGATTTCCTCGGCATGCGAACGCCCCGACTGCACCGCCTGCGCCAGACGGTAGATCGCATCGGCGACGGTCGGATCGCTCGTGAACAGCCGCTCCACCGGCCGCACGTCGTCGGGGTGCTGCGCGCCGGTCAATTCCATGTAGGCGCGGTTGGCGTAGAGCACCCGCCCCGACGGATCGACGATGGAGACGCCTTCGGTGCTGCTGTCCGCGAGCGCCTTGGTAAGGTCGTTCCTGCTCGCCCGCCCCGCGAACTCGATCACGCCCGAGGCGTAGGAGAACAGCGCGAAGACGCCGATGACCGCGAGCGCCGCCAGCACGGCGATGATATAGGGGTCCGCCTGATCGCGGCCCAGAAACAGCAGGAATACCGCGGTCGACACCAGCGCGAAGGCCACGACGATGACGAGCCCGATCGAGCCCGTGGCCGGGATGCGGTCGACGCTGGCCTGTTCGTCATCCTGAGGGGTCATTTGCCCCGTTTCCCGCGAAAACCCGCTTTCCGCAATAGCGGTTTGCCCGAGAACGCCTTGGCTTCGCAAGTTTATCTCCTGACGCCGCCGTTCGAGGCGGAATTGCGCAGCTTCATCACGTAGCCGATCAGCTCGGCCACCGCCTTGTAGTGCTCGACCGGGATTTCCTGATCGACGTCGACGGCCTTGAACAACGCGCGCGCGAGCGGCGGGTTCTGCACCACCGGAATCGCGTGCCGGTAGGCGACCTCGCGGATCTTGAGCGCAATATTGTCCTGGCCCTTGGCGACGCAGATCGGCGCGCCCATGCCCTGCTCGTATTTCAGCGCCACCGCGAAGTGGGTCGGGTTCATCACCACCACGGTCGCGCCCGGCACTTCCTGCATCATGCGCTTGCGCGAACGCGACTGGCGGATCTGGCGCAGCTTCGCCTTGATGGTCGGGTCGCCTTCCTGCTCCTTGAATTCCTGGCGCACTTCGCGAACCGACATGCGCTGCTTCTCGTACCAGGTATGGCGCGTCCAGAGATAATCGGCGGCCGCGACCAGCGCCATGATCGCGGTCACCGCCGCCATGATCTTCAGCGCCAGCGTGAACGCGACATTCACCGTGAGCCCGAGCTCGCCGTTGATGAGCAGGCCCGTGCGCTCCACTTCGGACGAGCCGATCACGTAGATCACGCTGCCGACGATCCCGAGCTTGAGCAGCCCCTTCACGAATTGCACCAGCGCGTGCTTGGAGAAGATGCGCTTCGCGCCCTGCACCAGCGAGATGCGGTTGAGCTTCGGCGCCAGCGGCTCGGTGGTCCACAGCAGCCGGTGCTGCACCATGTTGCCGGCCAGCGCCGAGAGCACGAGGATCGCCATCAGCGGACCGACCGCGACCAGCACCTGCCCGAACAGCCGCATGATCGCGCGCATCACGAGGCTCGGATCGGTCGCCAGATGCAGGTTGCCGAGCACGTCGCGGAACGCGATCGCGAGCTTGTTGGTGGAAGCGCCGCCGAACATGAAGAAGCCGATGGTGGCGCCGAGCAGCAGGAACCAGGTGTTGACCTCCTGGCTCTTCGCGACGTCGCCGCGCTTGATCGCGTCTTCCAGCCGTTTTGCGGTTGGGTCTTCTGACTTTTCGGTATCTTGCCCCTCGCTCTCGGCCATGGCGCGCCCTTACCGCACGATGCCGAGCAGCACGGATTCGAGATGGCCGAGGAAGCCGAGCATGACCGCGCCGATGAAGGCGGCGAGCATCGCAAAGCCGACCATCATGGAGAGCGGCAGGCCGAGGAAGAAGACCTGCAACTGCGGCATCAGCCGCGCGAGGATGCCGAGGCCGAGGTTGAACAGCAGGCCGAAGACGAGGAACGGCGCCGCCAGTTGCACGCCGATCTTGAAGGCGCTCGAAATGATCGTGAGCATCAGTTGCGTGACGTCGCTGGTCGGCAGGAATTCGCCCGGCTTGAACAGCGCGTAGCTGTGGTCGAGCGCGCCGATCGCGAGATGATGCATGTCGGTGGCGAAGATCAGCGCCACCCCGAGCACCGCGAGCAGGTTGCCGATGATGATGCCCTGCTGGCCCTGGTTCGGGTCGACCGCCATGGCGAAGCCGAGGCCCATCTGGTTCGCGATCGTGGCGCCCGCCACTTCCAGCGCGGACAATGTGAGCCGCGCGGTCAGCCCGAGCACCGCGCCGACGATGACCTCCTGGATCAGCAGGCCGACGATGGGCGCGAAATTCGACATCGGCACCGTGGGATAGCTGGTGCGATAGATCGGCAGCATCACCAGCGTCAGCATCAGCGCGATCACCAGCCGGATACGCATGGGAATGCCGCGCTCGCCGATGCCCGGCATCAGCATGGTCATGGTGCCGAGCCGCGCGAACATGAGAATGAAAGTGACGGCCAGCGCCGGCAGGAAGGAGATGTTCAGGGTCACGGCGTCTGCCCCGGCCTCAGCCGGTAACGATGCGGCTCGCGATGCGGCCCATGTAGCCGTGCAGCAGATCGCCCATGAACGGCAGCGCCACGATCAGCGCCACGAAGATCGCGATGATCTTCGGGACGAATACCAGCGTCATCTCCTGGATTTGCGTCAGCGCCTGAAACAGCGAGATCGCGACGCCGACCGCGAGCGCCACGATCATGAGCGGGCCCGCGACCCACAACAGCGTCCAGATCCCGTCGCGCGCGACGTCCAGTACTTCCGCGCCATTCATCAGATCGGCATCCGCATGATTTCTTCATAGGCCTGGATCATCCGGTCGCGCACCGACACCAGCGTCTCGACCGCGACTTCGGTCTCCGCGACCGCCGTCACCACGTCGACCAGATCGCCCTTGCCGTTCGCGGCGGCGAGCGCCCGCGCATCCATCTGCGCGCCCTTGTTGGCAAGGTCGCCGAGCACGTTCTGGAGCATCTGGCCGAAGCCGTTGTTCTGTCCGTCGATCTTCGCGGGCGGCGACGCGCCGTTGGCCGCGCGCTGGAGCGCGGCATAGGCATTGGCTGCGATGGTAGGCGTGCTCATTTCCTACGGCCCCCGTTTCAAGCTCTCAGGATTTCGATGGTGCGCGCGATCATGCGGCGGGTCGCCGTGATCACGTTCAGGTTCGCCTCGTAGGATCGCTGCGCCTCGCGCATGTCGACCGTTTCGATGAGCGCGTTCACGTTCGGGTACTTGACGTTGCCCGCGGCGTCGGCCGCCGGATGCCCCGGCTCGTTGCGGACCGAGAATTCGGACTGGTCGGCGCGCACGTTGCCCATGGAAACCACGGTCGCCTGCAACTCGCGGTCGAACGAGGTGTTGAAGGTCGGCACGCGCCGCCGGTACGGATCGGCGTTCGGCGTCTGCGCGGTCGAGTTCGCGTTGGCGATGTTCTCGGAAATGATGCGCATGCGGCTCGATTGCGCGCGCAGGCCGGTGGCGGCGATGAAAATGGAACGCATGAAATCCATGGATCAGCCCTCACCTTTTCCCGATGGCGGTCTTGAGCAGGCCGAGCGAGCGCGAATAGAGCGTCGATGCGGTCTGGTGGTCGATCTGGTTCTGCGCGATTCGCATCATCTCTTCCTCGAGCGACACGGAATTGCCGCGCGGCGTCACCTCGAAAGGCTGGGCCCGGTCGACCGGAAAGTTCGGACTGTTCTGCGCGACCCCGGCGAGATGTCCCGCATTGGTCGAGACCATCTGCACGGAGGTGACGGCCTGAAGCTGGCGGCGGAAATCCTGCTGTTTCAGGTCGCGGCCGCGATAGCCCGGCGTCTCGGCATTGGCGACGTTTTCCGCAAGCAGCCGCTGGCGCGTCTCCAGCCACCGCATGCGGGTCTTCAGCATCGAGAACAGCGGGAGTTCCGTGACAGCCATGGCAAGAATCCGCGAGACCCACTGGCGGGCCGATGGGCAAGTCTTGCCGGGGTTATGGTTAACGGGCGGTTAAGACCCTGCGCGCGGTCCCGGCGCGGCCTCGCCCCGGCCCTCGGAAAGCCGCGTTTTCCCGGCTTTCGTTAACGCGCGTTAACGCTTTATTAGGCATAAGGGCGGCATTTTTTGCCCGGCCCGTTAAGGAAGGTGCCTGCACATGTTGGATTCTCTGTTCGGCGCTCAGCTCGGCACGATGGCGAAGTTCGCCATCGCCTTTGTTCTCGTGCTGGGCCTCATCGGCATTACCGCCCTCATTCTGAAGCGCTTCGGCGGCGCCCGGATGCCTTCCTCCGGCGGCGGCCGGAACCGGCAGCCGCGCCTTGCCGTGCTCGACTCCGCCGTGGTCGATGCCAAGCGCCGCCTGGTCCTGATCCGCCGCGACAACTCCGAGCACCTGCTTCTGGTCGGCGGCCCGTCGGACGTGGTGGTCGAGACGAATATCAATCGCGCCGGGCCGCTGCCCGTGCAGACCGATCGCCGGGCGCGCGGCCTCCAGCAGCAGGATCTCGACGCGCTCGAGAATTCGCTGCTGCACGAGCCCGCTTACGAAGAACCCGCGCCCCGCCCGCGCGAAGCCGCGCCGCGTCCGCAGCCGAGGCAGCCGCAGCCCGAAGTGATCGACGATCTTCCGCTGGCGCCGCCGCTTCGTCCGGAGCCGCAGCCGGCAGCCTTCTCGCCGCCGCCGCCCTTGCCGCCGCGCCCGTCCGCGCATCCTTCCGTGGCCGCGCCGCAGGCTCCGACGGCACCCGCGCCTGCGCCGTCCGCTCCCGCGGCTCCGGCCGTCGCCGCGGTACGCACCGACGCGCAATACGCCGACATGCAGCAGAAGCTCGAAGCCGCGCTGCGCAAGCCCGCCGCCGCTCCCGCGCCCCGCGCGCCGGAGCCGCGTCCGGTTCAGGTTCAGCCCGCGGCTCCCCAGCCGCGTCCCGCGACGCCGCCGATGCCGCAGACCCGCCCCATGCCGGCGGCGCCCGCGCCCGCGGCGACCCAACCCGCCGCTCCGGCGCCGTCAAACCAGCCCGCGCCGAACCCCTTCGACAGCCTCGAAGCCGAAATGGCCAGCCTGCTCGGACAAGACAAGAAAAGATAAGCAATGCAGCGCAGCCACGCCGTCGCGGTCCTGACCTTCGCGCTCCTGCTCGCTTCGGCGGGGAATCTCAGCGCGCAGGACTTCAGCGTAAACTTCGGCACCGGCACCGGCGTCACCGAGCGCGCCGTGCAGCTCATTGCGCTCATCACCATCCTCTCGCTGGCGCCCGCGATCCTCGTGATGGTGACGAGCTTCACGCGCATCGTCGTGGTGCTCTCGCTCCTGCGCACCGCGATCGGCTTGCAGACCGCGCCGCCGAACGCCGTCATCGTCAGCCTCGCGCTGTTCCTGACCGCCTTCGTGATGGCGCCGGCGTTCCAGACCGCCTACGACACCGCGGTGAAGCCGGTGATCGCGGGCGAGTTGCAGCCGCAGGCCGCCTTCGAGAAAGGCGCCGAGCCCTTTCGCGCCTTCATGCTGAAGAACGTGCGCGAGAAGGATCTGGCACTCTTCATCGACCTTTCGCGCGAACAGAAGCCGGATACGCCCGAAGCGACCTCGCTGCGCATTCTGGTCCCGGCCTTCATGATCTCGGAACTTCGCCGCGCCTTCGAGATCGGCTTCCTGCTCTTCGTGCCCTTCCTCGTGATCGATCTCGTCATCGCATCGGTGCTGATGTCGATGGGCATGATGATGCTGCCGCCGATCATCGTCTCACTGCCCTTCAAGCTGATCTTCTTCGTGCTGGTGGACGGCTGGAGCCTGGTCGCCGGCTCGCTGGTGCAGAGCTTCGGGACCTAGCACGCAACACCTCATCCTGAGGAGCGCGAGCGAAAGCGAGCACGTCTCGAAGGATGAGCTTGCAACCTCACGGTTCGAGACGCGCGCAAGAGCGCGCTCCTCACCATGAGGGGCTGATTACCGCGCGCTCAGCTTTTCCGGCTGCGAGAACGGCATCTGCGCCGCGGGAAACTTCGCCTGATACATCTTCAGGAAAACCGCGAACGAATCCACGTTCGCGAGTTGCTTCGCGGCTGCGGAAATCGCGCGCGAACTGGGGTCCGCCACGATCTGGTCGAACGCGGCCTGCTCCGGCACGCCGTTCATCTTCGTCCCGAACTTTTCCTTGAGGCGGCCGAGCCCGAGCGTCTCGCTCGCGAGCGCATAGGCGAGCGCCGCGCGCAGCACGTCGTGGCGCTCGATCTCGTCGAGCGCTTCCTCTTCCTTCCAGCGCTCGCCGAACATTCCCTCTATCGCCTCGCCCGACTGGCGCCAGCGTTTCGCGGCCCATAGAACGTCGGCGCGCTGCCGGTCGGCCTCCGGGCCGGTTACGCCCGCGATGATGTCGAGCGCCTGGTCGAAGCGGTTCGTGCCCATGAGCGCGCGCGATTCCAGCAGCAGGCGTTGCGTGCGCATGTCCTGCGGCAGGTCGGCGAGCCGCGTGCTTGCGAGAATGGCGACCGCCTTCTGCGGCTTGCGGTTCATGAGATGCACGATGGCAAGCCGCGTCGCCACCTGCGCGCGCGCAGCACCCGTGAGCCGGAATTCCACCTGATGCTGGAGCAGCTCGGAGGCCTGATCCAGCAGATCCACCGCCACCAGCCGCTCCGAAAGACGCCGGATCAGTTCGTCGCCGCGGCGGCCGATGGGGGTGAGCTTCGAGAAGTCGTAATAGAGCGCCAGCACCTCGATCGGCGGCAGGGCATCGGCCTTGCCCGAAAGGTAGAGATCCTCGAACACGGCGGCCATTTCGTTCTGGAACGTCCGCGTAACCGGCATGTTCGGCTGCGCCAAGAGCGCGGCATCGAGCAGGCGGAACGCCTCGCGGTACCGCGCTTCCTCGACGTAGAGGCGCGCGAGCAGGCGATTGGATTCGAGCTCGATGCGGTCGCCGCGCCAGACGAAGGCGAGCGACTCCAGCCGCTCGATCGCGTTGACGCGGGTATATTCGCCGCGCTGAAACTTCAGCTCGATCTGCTTGTAGCGCGCTTCGGCCGCGGCCGGGCCGTCCTTCGATTTCGCCGCCGTCTCGAACAGGCTTTCCGCGCGATCCATGCGGCCGAGCCCTTCCGCGACACGGCCGGCGAGCAGCGCGAACTGCGCCTTCATCTCCTCGGGAATTTCGGTGCCGTCGAGCTCGTTCATGATCCGGCCGGCTTCGAGGAAGTCGCGCACCTCGATCGCCGCGCGCAGCGCCGCGAACAGCACGTCGCGCTGCATGTCCACCGGCAGCAGCTTCAGCCCGGCGCTGCCGGCGCGGAAATTCTCGCGCGCCTCGGTCCACGCCGAAAGCCCGGCATGGGCGACCGTGCGCAGCAGCGCGGCGTCGTGGGAGTCCGCAAGCTCGCTATGCGTGAGGTTCTCGAGCGCCCGGGCCGGCCGGCCGATCATCAGTTCGCTCAAGCCGCGCAGCAGATAGAAGCGCGCGTTTACCGGCGCCTTCGAATCCTCGCGCGTGATCGTGTCGAGCGTGCCCTTGGCTTCGGTCGCAAGCCCATGCGCCAGATAGAAGGTCGCAAGCGCGAGGCGCGCATCCAGCCGCCGCTCCGCGGGCGCATCCGCGGTCGCGACCAGCATTTCCGTTTCCCGGACGCGGAAGCGTTGATTGCGCTCGCCCTCCCATAGCGTCGCATCGAGCGGCGATTGCGCGACGCGGCGGTCCATGCGCGCATGAGGCGCATTCGAAGCCGAAAGCGCGAGCCCCTTGGGACGCCCGATCACGACGTAATTGCCTTCCGGCACGATGGTGAGATCGTCGGCAAGCGGTTGCAGCGCGATGCCGTGCGCCGAGGGCAGCAGCTTGAACTCGACGAAGTCCTGCGCGCGCAGCACGCCGCGCACCGGCGCAAGCGCGGTGACGATCTGGATGTCGTCGCCGATCTCTGGATCGTCGACGCGGTGAACTTTTCCCTTCGCCGCGCCGTCGAGCGGCACCGCGAGCACGGCGCCCTGCTGCTCGGTCATGCGCTGCACGATCAGGGGCCGGCTTTCTCCGACGACGGCATCGCCGAAATGCACCGTCCAGGTCAGCCCGTCGGATTCCACGCTCGTCAGCCAGCCGCCCTTCAGCTTCAGCCGGACGACCTTGCCGTCCTTGGTGTCGTCGACCGCCACGTCGGAGAAGCTGCGCGTGGTGTCCACGGTGAGCGCCGATACATTGATCGGGCGCTTGGTGTCGAACACCATCCAGATGCGGTCGCCGCGGCGGAAGACTGCGGCAGCGACCGGCTCCTGAAACGGAAACAGGATCCGAATGCCCTTCTGCGCCGGCGCGACGCTCGCCTGTATTTCATCCGTAAGCGGTCCGGGCACCGGGGCCGCAACCTGCTGCGGCGTTTCGATTTCCGCGACCGGCGGCGAAGCCTGCGGCGCGGGCGTCGGCGCCAGCGAAAGCGGCGCGGTCTGCGTCTGCACGGTCTGTTGCGGCGCCTGCGGCAGCTCGCCTTGCACCGGCTCCGGCTTCTCCGGGGTACCCGGTATGACATCCGCGACGAAGGCGCTGGCTTCGCGGAAATGCCGCAGCGTCGCGTTCGGCGCGAGCACGAGGCGCACGATCGCGGTCCCTTCCGCGTAATCGACGTCGAGCGACGCCACGCTCGCGGGCAGCGAGCTCCGCGCGTCGCCGAGGTCGACCTTCACCGGCGCATTGAAAGTGATCGTGAGCTCCTGCCCGTCCTGCGCCGCGGTGATCGGCACCGGCTCGGTGATCGTGAACGCGAACCGGGAGAAGCCCGGCGCCTCGGCGAAGCGCAGCTTCACCGGCTCCCAGGCCCGTGCCTGCACCTGCTGGGTCCGCGCCTTGCGCTCGGCGTCGCGCGCGCGCCGCGCAAGCTCGTCGACCACTTCCTGCGGCAGTCCCGGCGGCAACCCGGCCCAGCCCTCGGGCAGAATATCGACGAAGAGTTTCTCGCCGGCCTCCATCACGTTGACGGTGACCTTGTGCGCGAAGGCGATGCGAACGGCATTGCCGTCGGGATCGGCGCGCACCGCCTGCACGAATTCCTTGAACTGGGCCTGCACCCGCTCGACCGAAACCCGCATCGGCTTCGCGAAGCGGATCACGAGCACGTTGTTCGCGAGCTGGACGTTGGTTTTGATCTCTTCGGGAAACGTGAACACGAGCCGGGCGAAGCCGTTTTCCACGGACGCTGCGAGCTCGGTCTGCGGTTGCAGCTGCGCGAAAGCGGCGAACGGAAGCATGGCCCATGCCAGCGCGCCGAGCGTTACCAGGAACGCGCGTCCGTTTCTTCGCAAGAACGCAAACATTATATGTGAGTCCGCGACCACTATTGCCTGCGCGGACCCTAGGCAAACAGCGTTAATGCGGTCTTAGCGCGCCGGGAGTGTTAACGCTTTCTTACCGCGCGGGCGGCGCGGGTTGCTGCTTCTGCTGCAATTGCGCGCGCGGCGCCTGCTGCATCGGCGGCGTCGGCAGGTTCACGCGCGGCAGGTCGGAAGGCGGCATCGCCCGGTCGGGTGAAGCGCCGCGCGCCAGCTCCACCGTCAGCCGCTGCGCGGCGTCGGGATTCATCACGGCAAGCACTTCGGCAAGTTTCACCGGCTTCATCGCGCGCGCGATGCCGACCAGAACAGTCATGTCGAGCTTCTCGAAGATGCGCGCCGCTTCCTTGGGCTTCATGCCTTCGTACATGACGACGAGATTTTTCATCTTCGGGCTATCGTTCGGATTTTCCGCCGTCGCCGGATTTTCCAGCGCGCGCAGCTCGTTCATGCGCTGCTCGAGACGCTGCTCCGCTTCCTTGATGAGGTTCTCGCGCAATTCGAGATCGCGCGCCTTGGCCTCGAGTTCCTTGCGCCGCTCCTGCAGGCGCTCGAGCAAAGCCTTCTGCGCGGGCGATGAATCGCCCGGCACGCCGATATTGATGCCGACCGGCGTTTCCGGCGCGCGCGGCGGCGCCGCCGGCACGTCGTCCTTCTTCGGCGGCTCGTCCTTCTTCGCCGGCATGGCGCTGGTGAATTCGAGGTCGGTTTCCGGAACGCCCTGCGCCACCGGAGCCGGGGCCGCGGCAACGGTCGTCACCTGCGGCGCGCGCGGATTCGAGAGGATCGCCATCCCCTTGATCACGAGAAGCGCTGCCGCCGCGAAAATGACGACGGGTATGAGCCGCAGCCGGGTCATGCCTTGCTTTCTTTATGCCGCCTGGCCGGCCGCCGAGCGCAGCCGCAGCGCGAGTGCCTGCGCGGCCTGTGCGGTCCGGTTCGGCGAGCGCGACGGGGTTTCCTCGCGGCGCAGCGGCTCCACGTTCGCCGGCGCGGCCTCGCGCGGCTGCGGCTTCGCCGTGCCCGCGGCTTCCGCGATCTGCACGATGCGGCCGAGCACCTCCTCGCCGCGCGCGATCTGGTCGTCGAGATCGCGCGTGACGTCGATGGAGGCGCGCAGTCCCTCGCCCAGCGTCGCGTTGGTCTGCTGCGTGATATCGCGCAGGTTCTTGATCGCGCGCTCGGCGAATTCGGTGGCCGTGATCAGTTCGGCGATGGTGCCGCGCATGGCGGATTCGTCGGCCCTGAGCCGGATCAGCCGCTTGTTCAGCACGACGCAATACCCGATCGTAAGACCGAGCAGCACTGCGACGAGGCTCTCGATCACGAGGCCATAGACTGTTCCGCTCATGCTCCCTCCATCCGGCCCGACATCGCGCCGGCCTGCTCGAACATCGCCATGGTTGTTTTCGACCGCCGCAACGGTCTTGCGACCTTCACCGCGACGCGGTCCCCGATGCGTCCCATCCTGCCCTCGGACAGCACCGCGTCGCCGCAGCGGACCTTCACGAGGGTATCGGGCCGCACATCCAGCATCAGCGTATCGCCGATCTCGAGATTCATGATCTGCTTGAGCGGCATCTGGTCTTCGTAGAGCACGGCGTCGACTTCGATCTTCGCGTGCCAGATTTCGGTGGCGAGATGGCCTTCCCAGATCGGGTCGCGGCCGAACTTGTCGCCCATGAAGTTCTGGAGCAGCAGTTCGCGGATCGGCTCGATGGTCGCGTAAGGCAGCAGGATTTCCACGCAGCCGCCGCGGTCTTCCATGTCGATCCTGAGCCGCACCAGAATGGCCGCATTGGTGGGACGCGAGATCGCCGCGAATTTCGGGTTCGTCTCGATGCGGTCGATTGCGAACTGCACCGGCGACACCGGGCGGAACGCCTGCTCGGCATCGTTGAGCACGAGCTCCATCATCCGCTTCACGAGGCCCGTCTCGATGGTCGTGTAGGGCCGCCCGTCCACGCGCACCGAATGCGTGCCGCGGCGCCCGCCGAGCAGCACGTCGATCATCGCGTAGATCAGCGAGGACTCGATCGAGAACAGGCCGAAATTGTCCCATTCCTTGGCTTTGACGACGCCGAGAATGGTCGGCAGCGGAATCGAGTTCAGATATTCGCCAAAGCGCACGGAGGTGATGCGGTCGAGCGAAACTTCGACGTTGTCCGAGGTGAAATTGCGCAACGATGTCGTCATCAGCCGCACCAGGCGGTCGAAGACGATTTCGAGCATCGGCAGGCGCTCGTAGGACACCATCGCCGAGTCGATGATCGCGCGAAGCCCGTTCTGGTCGGCGAAATTGATGTCGTCGAGCCGGAAGCCGAGGAGGTTGTCGATTTCCTCCTGGTTCAGCGCGCGCTCGACCGCAACCTTGCTCTCGATGTCGCCGGGCTCGCCCTCGACCATCTTCTCCCAGTTGTCGGCGACGTCCTTGTCGTCGGGTCTTGTGGAGGCGGGCGCTAAGGGGGTTTCGGTGTCAGACATGATTGCGCGCCGTCACTGGACGACGACTTCCTTGAACAGCACGGCGCGGAGCTTGGCGGGCGCGATGGCGACATTGATCCGCCGCATCAGTTCTTCGCGCAGGCGATAGAGGCCGGCGGAACCTTCGAGATCGACCGCGCGCAACTCGCGCAGGTGCACCTGGAACGCGTCGAGCACGCGCGGCATCGCCACCTTCACCGCGTCGATGACCTTGTTGTCGGCCGCCTCCAGCGTGACCCGCACCCGCAGGTATTGCGGGCGGTCGCTGGTCGCCGAGAGGTTCACGGTCATTTCCGGCAGGTCGAAATAGACCGACTTCACCACCTCCGGCTTCTCGGCGGACTTTCCGGAGAAGAACATGAAATAGCTGCCGATCACGAGGAGCAGGACACCCAGTCCGCCGCCGCCATAGAGAAAGAGTTTCTTTCTGGATTTCGCGGGCGCTTTCGCCTTGCCGTCGCCCTCGTCGGCAAGTTCGTCCGCCAATGCGGCTTCGGCCATGATCTGCTCCCCACGCCGAACCGCTCAGGCCCGGCACCGGGCAACGCTAGGGCCGATATGGTTAACGAAATCTAAAACACGGCAATTCTTGCCGGGCGGAAGCTGCCGGGCGGCACCCTTCCGGCACCCCGCCTTTTTATCAAGCCGTTGAAATCATTGAATAAAGCAATCTGGCACGGGTCCTGCTGAGGTCTGTGCGGGCCGCTCCGCTGGGGAGCGATAGAGCGGTCCGGACTTGGGGAGCTTCGGCATGGACAATGCCTTATTGGTCGGACTGTCACGGCAAGTCTCGCTCAGGCGCGAACTGGACGTGATTGCGAACAACATCGCCAACCTGAACACCACCGGCTTCAAGGGCGAGTCGGTGATGTTCGAGCAATATCTCGACCCGACCGCGCGCCACGAGCACTTCCCCGGCAACGACCGCCGGGTGGCCTTCGTGCTCGACCGCGCGACCTTGCAGGATTTCAGCCAGGGCCCGCTCCAGCGCACCGAGGCGCCGCTGGACGTCTCCCTCGACGGCCCCGGCTTCTTCGCCATCCAGACGCAGAACGGCGAGCGCTACACCCGCGCGGGCAATTTTCACCTGAACCCGCAGGGCCAGCTCGTCACCAACAACGGCGATATCGTGCTCGGCCAGGGCGGCCCGATCGTGTTCGAGCCGACCGACACCAACATCGCGATTGCCGCCGACGGCACCGTTTCCACGCAGAACGGCGAGCGCGGCAAGCTGCGCCTCGTCACCTTCGCCAATCCGACCCAGCTCGCGCAGCAGGGCGATGCCCTGTGGGCGGCGCCCGCGGGAATGGCACCGCAGGTCGCTCCTCCCACCACCCGCGCGGTGCAGGGCGCGCTCGAAAAATCCAACGTGCATTCGGTTCGCGAAATGAACCGCCTGATCGAAGTCACCCGTGCCTACACCAACATCTCGAACATGCAGCAGCGCACCGACGAGCTTCGCCGCAAGGCGATCGAACGGCTCGCCGAGGTCTGACGGACTGAAGGAGACTAGACAATGCGCGCTCTTTACACCGCCGCCACCGGAATGATGGCGCAGGAACTGAACGTCGAAGTCATTTCCAACAACATCGCGAACATGCGCACGACCGGCTTCAAGAAGCAGCGTGCCGAGTTTCAGGACCTGATGTACCAGAACCTGCGCCGCGTCGGCACCGTGACGTCGGATCAGGGCACGCGCCTTCCCGCCGGCCTCGACATCGGCGGCGGCGTGAAGGTCGTCTCCACGCCGCGCGTGATGAACCAGGGCAACATCACGATGACGGAGAAGGATCTCGACGTCGCGATCCGCGGCGAAGGCTTCTTCCGCGTCACCCTGCCCGACGGCCGCACCGCCTACACGCGCGCCGGCTCCTTCGAGCGCGACGACCAGGGCCGTATCGTGACCCCGGAAGGCTATCTGCTCGATCCGCAGATGACGATTCCGCCGAACGCCACCGGCGTCACCATCAACCAGCAGGGCCAGGTTTCGGTCACGCTGTTCAACCAGACCCAGCCGACCGAGATCGGGCAGATCCAGCTCGCGCGCTTCGTGAACAAGAACGGCCTCCAGCCCATCGGCGACAACCTCTATCTGGAAACCGCGGCGAGCGGCACGCCGCAACTCGCCAACCCCGGCACCGACGGCGCGGGCACGCTGCTCCAGCGCCAGCTCGAAACCGCGAACGTCAACGCCGTCACCGAAATTTCCGATCTGATCGCGGCCCAGCGCGCCTATTCGATGAACGCCAAGGTCGTCTCCGCCGCAGACGAGATGCTGCAAGCCACCGCGAACATGCTGCGTTGAGGAGCTGAAGGATGACGAAGGCAGGAATTCTGGCGCTTATCGCGGGCGCGGCACTCGCCGCCGCTTCGCCGCTCGCGGCGCTCGCGCAAACCGCGGCGCCGTCGCTCAAGGCCGAAGTGACCGTCAGCGGCGATCTCGTCCGCATCGGCGACATTCTCGACAACGCCGGCGCCAACGCGAGCCATCCGATCTTCAAGGCGCCCGCGCTCGGCGCCTCCGGCACGATCCAGGTGCATCGCGTGATGGAAGCGCTGCGCGCCCACGGCGTGCTGATCTTCGATACCCGCAATCTCACCGAAGTACTCGTGTCTCGCGCGAGCCGGAGCGTGACGTTGAGCGATCTCGGCCGCGCCGTAGCGGAAGCGGCGGCCAAGCGCTACGAGATCGCCAACGCCTCCGACCTGTCGGTCACCTTCGACCGCCACATGGCGCCCTTGCAGGTCGAGCCCAACGTCACCGACGAGCCGCGCATCGTCAGCATTGCCGTGGACCAGCGCAGCAACCGCTTCGAAGCGCTCGTCGACATGCCGGGCTCGATGATCCTGCGCCGCAATCCGGTGCGCGTGACCGGCACCGTCGTCGAAACGGCGGAAGTCGTGACCCTCGCCCGCCCGATCCCGCGCGGCGAAACGATCCGCGAAAGCGACATCGTGGTCGAGCGTCTGCCGCGCGCGGACGTGGTGACCGAAGCGCTTTCGCGCCCCGAACTCGTGGTCAATCAGGCCGCGCGCCGCGCGCTGCGTGCCGGGCAGACGCTGCGCGCCGCCGACCTGATGAAGCCGCAGATCGTGAGCCGCGACGACGCCGTCACCATCCTCTTCAGGACCAAGTCGATCACGCTGACGCTGCGCGGCAAGGCCATGGGCAACGGCGCGGAAGGCGAGTCGATCTCCGTTCTCAATCCGCAGTCGAAGCGCGTGGTGCAGGCCACCGTCACCGCTCCGGGCGTCGTCACAGTGAATGACGCGAACCCGGTCACGACCGCATCCGTCAACAACAATAGCCGCTAGGCGCGTGAGCGTTTGAAAGAGGTAGTAATGAGCATGTCCAGGATACTCGTGCGCGCGGGCACCGTCGCGCTCGCGGCCAGCCTTCTCGGCGGCTGCGCGGCGATCGACAGGATTTCCACGATCACGGTAGCGCCGCCGCTTTCGCCGGTGAACAATCCGACCGCACAGCCGAACTACCGCCCGGTCTCGATGCCGATGCCGGAGCCGGTGCCGGTCGCCTACAGCCCGAACTCGCTGTGGCGCAACGGCAGCCGCGCCTTCTTCAAGGATCAGCGCGCGCACCAGATCGGCGACATTCTCACCATCAAGGTCAAGATCGCGGACAAGGCGCAGCTCGACAACCAGACCAAGCGTGAGCGCACCGCGGGCGAGGACTCCGGCATCACCAACCTGTTCGGGCTGACCAAGCTCCCGTTCACCAGGCAGGCGATCCCGAACCGGCTGTTGACGACGGACTCGACCACCACCAACGACGGCAAGGGCAACATCAACCGGCAGGAAATCCTGCAAACCAATGTTGCCGCCGTCGTGACGCAGGTGCTGCCGAATGGCAACCTCGTGATCGAGGGCAAGCAGGAAGTGCGCGTGAACTTCGAAATGCGCGAGCTGATCGTGGCCGGCATCGTGCGCCCCGAGGACATCGAAGCCGACAACACGATGGACTCGCAGAAGATCGCGCAGGCCCGCATCTCGTATGGCGGCCGCGGCCAGATCACCGACATCCAGCAGCCGCGCTGGGGCCAGCAGCTCTTCGAGCACATCATGCCCTTCTGAGGCTTTCGTTTCGCGCGACACCCTTCCCCGATCGAAATGCGCGAAGCGTGAAGCCGGCCTGAAGCTCCCCCTCTCGGCCGGCTGTGTAGCGGCCCCCGCAGCTCCCCCGCGGGGGCCGTCGCTTTTGAAGACGATCGGACGCCCGATAAATGCTGTCATTCCGGACGCCGCGAAGCGGCGATCCGGAATGACAAAAACAACGCAAGCCAGCCCGATTTCTTCCGCCGCAACGCTCTGTTTACCCGGAGCAGCGAGGCTGTGCCCCTGCATCAGTTGCGTAAGGGGCGGCCCATGAAAGAGCGAGACGACAACGCGGCATATCTGTTCCGCTTCCTCGACCACCGCAATCATCTCCTGAAATCCAAGACCGAGAATTGCATGGACGATGCCGACGCCAATACGCGCGGCAGGAATCATCGCGGCAGCTTCCGCGCCATCGAAGTCTGGCGGGACGACCACTTCGTCGGCCGCTGGGAAAAAGCCGACAACTAGGACCGCCCCTTCCGCGGTGGAACTTGCGTTGCGGCGGCGCGTTTGCATGCCGTGGCAAAGCAGGATCCCACTGCCGGTACGAGCCTTTGGGAAGCATCCCCAGCCGGCTTCCAGACCGAAGAACTGAACGCCGACCTTCGCGCCGAAATCCTCGTGATCGGCGCGGGCATCAGCGGCTCGCTCGTGGCGCAGGCCGCAAGCGCCCTCGGCCGCGAAGTCGTGATGATCGACAAGCATCCGCCGGGCTCGGGCTCGACCGCGGCGAGCACCTCGCTCCTGCTGTTCGAGATCGACACGCCGCTCGTGGTGCTTTCCGAAAAGATCGGCAAGGAAAAAGCCGCGCGCGCATGGTGGCGCTCCTTCCATGCGATGCGCGCTTTGACCGAAAAGGTCCGCGCGCTCGGCGTCGCCTGCGATTACGCGGAGCGCGAGGCGCTGCTGCTGCCGGGCGGCACGCTCGGGCCCGCCGGGCTGCGGCGCGAATGCGAGGCGCGCATGGCGATCGGCCTGCCGTCGCGCATCATCAAGCGCGAAGAACTTCTCGGCGAATTCGGAATCGACCGCCCCTGCGCCATCCTTTCGGGAAATTCCGCGGAAGCGCATCCGATAAAGATGTCGCTCGGCATTCTGCAAAGCGCCGTTGCCGGCGGCACGAAAGTTTTCTCGCCCGTCGAAGCGGCCTCGATAGAAGCGAACAAGAAGCGCGCAATCGTCACCACGAAATCCGGGCATCGCATCACCGCGGATTTCGTCGTGCTCTGCTGCGGCTACGACCTGCCGAAATTCCTTTCGGCGAAATCGCATCAGATCGTTTCGACCTGGGCCGTGGCGACGAAGCCGCAGCCGCAAAACCTCTGGCCCTCCCGCGCGCTGATCTGGGAAGCCGCCGATCCCTATGTTTACATTCGCACCACGCCCGAAGGCCGCGTCGTCATCGGCGGCGAAGACGAAAAGCATAACGACAACGACCGCCGCGCCAAACGCACGCCGGCCAAGATCGAACGCTTCCGCAGCAAGCTGAAGCGGCTGATGCCGCAACTCGAATTCGAGATCGACTATGCGTGGTCCGGCGCATTCGGTGCTGCCGAAACCGGCCTGCCGGTGATCGGAAACGTTCCCGGCCTGCCGCGGGTCTGCGCGGTCCTCGGCTTCGGCGGCAACGGCACGACCTACGCGCAGGTCGCCGCGGAAATGATCGCCAATGCGCTCGGCGGAAAACCGGAGCCCGACATCGACCTGTTTGCGTTCGCGTCCGGCAACTAGGAGCGAAAGCGGGGAAATCGATTATCCGGCACAGGCGATTTTTTCGTTTGCAGGGAGCCACTTCCGCGAAATGACGAAAAACTTTATCCCCGCTTCCGGCCGCGCGCATAAATTGCCCGCACCGTTTCCATCGAGGGCGCGCTCTAGAGGCGTCGTGAGATGCGGGAAATGGCGGCGTCTCCGGTTGCGGCTCGCACCCGCAATCCGGGACGGCACGGGGTTCCGCCCGGCGGCAACACGACCGCCTGCCAGGAGCATGGCTGACGGAGCAGCACTTCTTCGGAAGTGCCGCACGAAAAGCGCGGCCCGTGTCCGAAAAAACGCCGGCGTGGAGCGCTGCGAAGCGATGCGTCTCCCGGCAACGGGAGACGAAACCAAACCGTTGCGCCTCGCGGCGCTCCGCACCCTCGACATTTTCGCAGGGAGCATTCGCTTGCGCTTTTTCCGGCGCGAACGATGCAAGTCCGCGCGCTGTTTGACAATCGAATCCGCCCGCCCCTCACTTCACGCGCACCCGCGCCCCGGAGAATCGCATGACCGGCTATGAACGCTACGAAGAGGCGCCGCCGCGGCGCGGCCCCGGATTTCTCGCGGCCTTCCTCGGCAAGTCCGTTCTGCTCGCGCTGACGATCGTCATCGTCTGGCTGCTCTACGGCTACCTGTTCGCTTTCCAGCTCGACTTTCTGGGCTGGAGCTACACCAGGCTGCAACCGCTGACGAATTCTCTCTATGCGCTGGTCGACGGTTATTTTCCGGAAGGCATCAAGTATAAATTCCGCGCCGCGATCACCGACGACCTCGGGCAGCGCGCGTTGTTTCTTTTGCTGCTGACCGCGGCCGTGGAGCTGACGCTCTTCACGATCTATCGCTTCTTCAGGTTTCTGCTCTTTCGCGGCCGCTAGTTCCAGCGCGGATTTCCGATGACGATGAACAGCACGAAGAGAACATAAACGATGCCCGGCAGCGCCGGGATCAGCAGCACCAGCGTCGCCAACGCGCGATGGCCCTTCACGTTGAGATAATAGCCGCCGGCGAGCGCGCCGCCGAGCACGGCGAGCAGCGCCGCCCAAAGCCCGGCGTTGAAGGACGACACCGTCCCGTCCGACACGCCCCAGAAGAAAAAGAACAGGACGACGGCTGCGACCAGCAGGTCGAAGGCGAAAAACAGCCGGAACAGCAAGCGCTATTCGTCCCGGTAGACTTTTTCGCGGCGCTCGTGACGCTCCTGCGCCTCGATGGAGAGCGTCGCGATCGGACGCGCCTCGAGACGCTTCAGCGAGATCGGGTCGCCGGTCTCCACGCAATAGCCGTAGGTGCCGTCCTCGATCCGCTCCAGCGCGGCGTCGATCTTCGCGATCAGCTTGCGCTGACGATCGCGCGCGCGCAGTTCGATAGCGCGGTCGGTTTCCGACGACGCGCGATCGGCGAGGTCCGGATGATTGACGTTCTCTTCCTGTAGATGCTGGAGCGTCTGTTTCGCTTCGCGAAGAATGTCGTCGCGCCAGCGCAGCAGCTTCACGCGAAAATATTCTTTCTGCCGCTCATTCATGAACGGCTCGTCGTCGGTCGGTCGATAGTTGTCGAGCAACGCAACCATGCAACGATCCCCTAACGCTAGTTCCCTGACTGTCCCCGGTGAGGCTTCTCCGGCCCCGTCCGAATTGGGCCGGGCTTATAGCGGCGTACCCCGCCCGCTTCAATGGGTGGGCAGACGCGCGGATAAGATGGGAACGTGACGCGGGAATTACGGGCGTGGGAACCGCGCGATTATGCGGCTTTGGGCGTCCGTTTTGCGATCTCGACCGCGACCCGAAGCTCGATTTCGCCCAAAATCTCATCAAGACCAGGTGTGCCGCTCTTTTCTGTGAGTTCGGAGAGCGTATCCCGCAGGCGGTGGAGCGTTTCGTGCCGGAGATCGGCGGTGAGAAGTTCCGCCTTCAGCTCGTCCAGCAGATCGAGCGCGGTCCTGCCCCGGCGCGCGAAACGCTTGCGGCGCTCGCCGGCGTCTTCCAGCCCCTGAAGCGCGAGCAGCGAATCGAGCCCTCCGACCCCTCCGGCCGCGGAGGTGGTCTGCGGCCTCGCCGTCTCGGCCGAGCTCTCGAGGCTGAAGCGCGCGCCCGTCCCCCCCGCCTTGCGGGAAGCCGCGGGTCCGGCTGTGCCGTTGGTCTGGTTCGGGCCGACAATACGCATGCCCCAGCCTCACGCCGCCATGGTTAACGGGGGGTTAAGCACCCGGCAGTTCTTGCCGCGCGGGCTGGAGTTCTTTGCCGCCGGGCACGCGCGGGCCGCCTCGCCGATTTAAAAAGATTAGCTATTTCAATAGCTTATAAAAAGCGCGGTCTTGGCACGCGCTTCGCAACGGCTCTTCCAGTTTCAACCATCGACCCGCTGGGGAGCCCTGTCGATGACCAGGATGATCCGTTTTCTGCTTGGCGCACTGCTCGCGATTTCCGTCGCGGGCGACGCTTTTGCGACCTCGCGGCTCAAGGATCTGATCGACGTCGAGGGCGTCCGCGAGAACCAGTTGATCGGCTACGGCCTCGTGGTCGGCCTGAACAACACCGGCGATTCCCTCAACAACTCGCCGTTCACGAAGCAGAGCCTCCAGGCGATGCTCGAGCGGCTCGGCGTTAATATCCGCGGCGCCCAGCTCCGCACCGGCAACGTCGCGGCCGTGATGGTCACCGCAAATCTGCGCGCCTTCTCCACGCAGGGCACCCGGCTCGATGTGGTGGTGTCCGCGCTGGGCGACGCGAAAAGCCTTCAGGGCGGCACCCTTCTGGTCACGCCCCTGCTCGGCGCCGACGGCAATGTTTACGCGGTCGCGCAAGGCACCGTCGCCGTCGCCGGGTTCCAGGCCGAAGGCGACGCCGCGAAAATCATCCGCGGCGTTCCCACCGTCGGCCGCATTTCCAACGGCGCGCTGGTGGAACGCGAGATCGACTTCGCGCTCAACCGCATGACCACGGTACGGCTGGCGCTGCGCAACCCGGACCTGACCACCGCCAAGCGCATCGCCGGCGCGATCAACGACTTCATGGGCTCGCCGGTCGCCGAACTGATCGATCGCGCGACCGTCGCGATCACCGTGCCGCCGAAATACAAGGGCAATCTGGTTTCGCTGCTTACCGAAATCGAGCCGATCGTGATCGAGCCCGACCAGCCCGCCAAGGTCGTGATCGACGAGCGCTCCGGCATCATCGTGATGGGCCGCGACGTGCGCGTCTCGACGGTCGCAGTCGCGCAGGGAAACCTTACCGTTACGATTACCGAGCAGCCGCAGGTCAGCCAGCCCAACCCCTTCACCAAAGGGCGAACCCAGGTGGTGCCGCGCACCAACATTCAGGTGCAGGAAGACGGCCGCAAATTCGGGCTGGTGAGCGAAGGCGTCTCCCTGAAGGAACTCGTCGACGGCCTGAACGCGCTCGGCGTCGGCCCCCGCGACCTGATCTCGATCCTGCAGGCCATCAAGGCCTCGGGCGCGATCCAGGCGGAAATCGAGGTGATGTGATGGCTGTTCCCGTAGTCGCCGCGCTGGCGGCCGCAAGCGCGGTGCAGCAGACCGCCGAAGCGCTTTCCCCCGCTGCCCTGCGCAAGATCAAGGATACCGCGCAGCAGTTCGAAAGCGTTTTCTTAACCAACATGTTCGAAGAAATGTTTGCCGGCATCCAGGAAGAGGAAGGCCCGCTCGGCGCCGGGCCCGGCCAGAGCGCGTGGCGCTCGATGCTTACGGAAGAATACGCGAACACGATTTCCAAGAGCGGCGGTGTCGGCGTCGCCGATCATGTCCAGCGCGAACTCATAGCCTTGCAGGAGCGTACCCGATGAACGACGAAGTGAAACGGATTTCCCAGGCGATCAAGAGCCGCGATGAAGCCGAAATGCTGTTGCGCCGCATCGGCGATTCCATGGTCCGGCTCGTCCAGATCTTCGAGCAGGAAACCAAGCTGGTCGAGGCCGGCCAGATCGCCAGCGCCACGGAACTCACGAAAGAGAAGACCGATCTCGCCGCGGTCTACTTGCGCGAGATCGAGCTTCTGAAGTGCAACGCCGGCTTCATCGGGCAGACCGTGCCCGTGCTCGTGGACGAACTGCGCCGGGCGCACCAGACCTTCCGCGAGATTCTGAGCCACAACCTTCGCGTGGTCGCGACCGCGCAGTCGGTGGCCGAAGGCATCATGCGCGGCGCTTCCGAGGAAGCGGCGCGGAAGTCGTCGCCGCAGGGCTACGGCGCGAACGGCAAGGTCGCCGCTCCCGTCCGCAGCGGCCGCCCGGTCATGGTCAGCCGCGCAAGCTGATTCGCCCACCCCGAAGGGCTCCTTCCTGACGCCGGCCGAGAGGCCGGCGTTAACTATTTAAGGGCCCGTTAACCAAAGAAATCGCGTGTTTCCGAGGGCCGGCGTCCGGTTGGTAACTCTTTCTTAGGCACGTTTATTTACAAATTCGGTCAAATCGAACCGCGCATAACGCTGCGCTTTCCGACATTTGTTCAAAAGGACGGATGCCATGGCCAATGACGTAACTCTCTCAAAAGGCGTGCGCGCGAACCTGCTGTCGTTGCAGCAAACCGCGGAAATGATGGCGCGCACGCAGGAGCGCCTTTCGACCGGCAAAAAGATCAACTCCGCGCTGGACAACCCCGTCAACTTCTTCACCGCGGCAGGATTGAACGCGCGCGCGGGAGATTTGAGCACGCTGCTCGATTCGATCGGAAACGGCGTGCAGACACTCGCCGCCGCCGACAAGGGCATCACGGCGATCACGAAACTGGTCGAAAGCCTGAAGTCGACGGCAAAGCAGGCGATCATCGCCGGCCAGCCCGAAGCGACCTACGCCCTGAACGTGGCGGGCACGGCAATCCCCGCCGACAGCGCCGCGGTCGCGACCGGCTCGGTCGGCGGCCTCACGGGCGGCACCACCCTCACCTCGCTCGGCATCACGAACGGCCAGGTCATCACGATCTCCGACGGCACCAACACCGTCTCGCACACCGTTGTTAACGCTGCGACGGAAGACATCGACGATGTCATCACGTCGCTGAACGGCGGTGCCGCGACCTGGAACGTCGCCATCAACGGCGGTGCCCTCGAAGTCACCTCGAACAACACGGCCGACACGCTGACGATCTCCGGCAACGGCTCGGCCGCCGTGTTCGGCACCACCACCATGGCGGACCCCGCCAACGCGGCGATCGCCGCGCTGAACGGCACGCTGACCATCCAACACGGCACCGGCACGCCGCAGACCCTGACATTCGGTCCCGGCAACATCGAGAACCTCGCGCAACTGACGGCCGAGCTCGCCGGCCTCGGCATCGCCGGGCTGACGGCCTCGATCACCGGCAATGCGATAACCTTCGAGTCCACCAACAGCAATGCGCTGACCCTCGGCGGCACGGTGCTTCCGGCACTTGGCCTCGCCGCGGGCTCGACCAGCCCGACCGCCACCGTCACCACGTCGAACACGACCCGGGCCTCGTTGCAGGACGACTACAACGAGCTGCTCAACCAGATCACGCAGCTTGCCCGCGACGCCTCGTATAACGGCGTCAACCTGCTCAACAGCGACAACCTCACCGTCATCTTCAACGAGGACGGCTCCAGTTCGCTCACCATCGGCGGCGTGGACTTCACCGCGGCCGGTCTCGGCCTGACGCCGATCACCGGCGACGGCTTTCAGATCCAGGCGAACGTGCATGCCGCGATCGCGCAGCTCGACGCGGCCACAGCCACCCTGCGCGCGCAGGCTTCGGGCTTCGGCTCGAACCTCTCGATCGTGCAGGCGCGGCAGGACTTCACCAAGAACCTGATCAACGTCCTGCAGATCGGCGCCGACAACCTGGTGCTCGCGGACTCCAACGAGGAAGGTGCGAACCTGCTCGCGTTGCAGACCCGGCAATCGCTTTCCACGACCTCGCTGTCGATGGCAGCCCAGGCCGACCAGAACGTGCTGCGGCTCTTCCAGTAAACGACGCACATTTCGGAATGCAGCGGCGGGGCGAAAGCCCCGCCGTTTTCGTTTCAGGCGCCGTCACGGAATCTCACCGGCTGCCGCGGCGTCGCTTCTTAACGGCTCGTTAAGCGATCCGAACGGGAGCGCCTCAGTAACGAGCCGTTAGGACGCCCCGTGAGACAAACGCTGCCCGGACACCAGAACGGTGGCCGACTTGTATCTTGTAACTCCTAGGAAGGATTATCTATGGCTAGCAATATCACCCTGTCGGCAGGCGTTCGCGCGAACCTGCTGTCGCTGCAGAACACGGCGGAGATGATGAACTCCGTGCAGCAGCGTCTTTCGACCGGCAAGAAGGTCAACTCCGCGCTCGACAACCCGGTCAACTTCTTTACCGCCGCTGGCCTGCAGGCCCGCGCCGGCGATCTCTCCACGCTGCTCGACAGCGTCGGCAATGCGGTGCAGACCATCAACGCTGCCGACAAGGGCATCACGGCGATCACGAAGCTGATCGAGTCCGCCAAATCGACCGCCAAGCAGGCGCTGACGGCCTCGGCCCCGGCGACGACCTATGCGCTGGAGATCACGGGTTCGGCCATCGCTGACGACGTCGGCGTCGCCGCCATGCTCACCGGCTCGGTCGGCTCGCTCACCGGCGGCACCGCGCTCAATCACGCCAGCCTTACCTTGGCGACCGGCGAACAGATCACGGTCTCCGACGGCACCGTCACGCATACCTTTACCGTCGGCGCCGACCCGAGCGCGGAAGACGTGGACGACATCCTGGCGGCGTTGAACGGCGTAGGCGCCACCTGGACTGCCTCCGTCAACGGTGACGGCGAGATCGAAATCGAAGCTAACGACGCGACGACCTCGATCACGGTCAGCGGCTCCGGCGCCGCCAAGATCGGCTTCGGCACCGGCAACACCACCGCTGCCCCCACCGCCACCAACGCGGACATCGGCGCGCTTTCCGGCACGCTGACGGTTCAGGTCGGCTCGGGCAACGTCCAGACCCTGACCTTCGGTGCCGGCGAAATCGAAACCCGCGCCGACCTCGCCACGGCGCTGGCCGGGCTCACCGGCGTCACCGCCACGATCAACTCCGACGACCAGATCGAGATCACCTCGACCTCGTCCAGCAGCGTCACGCTGGGCGGCACGATCGATCTTTCGGATCTCGGTCTGACCGGTGGTGAAACCACGCCGACAGCCACCGTTGGCGCTCCGAACGCAACCCGCACCTCGCTGCAGGCTGACTTCAACGAGCTGCTCACGCAGATCTCGCAGCTTGCCGCCGATGCCTCGTTCAACGGCGTCAACCTCCTGAACGGCGACAACCTCTCCGTCGTCTTCAACGAGGATGGTTCGAGCTCGCTCTCGATCAGCGGCGTGACCTTCAACGCGGCGGGCCTCGGCCTCAACGCGCAGACGGGCACCGCTTTCCAGGACAACACCGCGATCAATACGGTCATCACTGCCCTGGATACGGCGACCTCCACGCTGCGTTCGCAGGCTTCGACCTTCGGTTCGAAGCTTTCGATCGTGCAGGCTCGTCAGGACTTCACCAAGAACATGATCAACGTGCTTCAGGTCGGCGCCGACAACCTGACGCTCGCGGACACCAACGAGGAAGGCGCGAACCTCCTCGCCCTACAGACCCGTCAGTCGCTGTCGACGACGTCGCTGGCCATGGCCGCTCAGGCCGACCAGAACGTCCTGCGCCTGCTCGGCTAAGCCGGAACTGAACAAAAAGAAGAAACGGCGGGGCCCAGGCCCCGCCGTTTTGCTTTTGGGCGGTTGAATGCGGAGCCGCTTTCGCGCACCGTCGCCGGTAAGGGAATGTGGTCGATTCGGAGGAAGCGGGCATGGGCCTCAAGGTCGAACTGAAGCCGGGCGAGCGGATCATCATCGGCGACTCCATCGTCACCAATGACGACCAGCGCACACGCCTCGTCATCGAGGGCGACGCCCCCATCCTTCGCGAGAAGGACATCATGACTGCGGAGGCCGCCGACACGCCCTGCAAGAAAATCTACATGGTGGTGCAGCTCATGTACCTGAGCCGCGATCCCGCAGTGCACCACGATCTCTATTTCAACCTGATGAAGCAGACGCTGGAGGCCGCGCCGAGCACCAAGGCCTACTTCGACCGCATCAATAATCAGATATTAACCGGAAATATCTATAAAGCGCTGAAAGATACGCAGTCTCTCATCGATTACGAGAAGGAATTGTTCGCGAATGTATAGCGCGGCCAAGACGTATGCGAAGAACGCCCAGCAGACCGGCAGCCCCCGGGAACTCGAAGCCCAGCTCCTGATGCGCGCCGCAGCCAAGCTGCAAGCCATTCACGA
>CAZNPX010000028.1:0-36865 GCA_964575175.1 uncultured Hyphomicrobiales bacterium
GGCGCGGCAAGCCGGTTTTCATCTCGCACCGGACCAAGAAGGAAATCGAGGATGCGGCGAAGACCCCGCTTCGCGATCTGCCAGATCCGCAGGCTGACGACGCCCGCGTGAAGAAGGGCAAGGAGCAGTGGCTCGTGGTCATCGGCGTTTGCACCCATCTGGGTTGCGTGCCGCTCGGCCATCAGGGCGACTACCAAGGCTGGTTCTGCCCGTGCCACGGTTCGCACTACGACACCTCGGGCCGCATCCGCAAAGGTCCGGCGCCGACCAACCTCGAAGTGCCTCCCTACGAATTTGCTTCCGACACGATGGTGCGGATCGGCTGATCCGCACGTCGTTTATTCAGAACGGAAATTAGAAGAATGAGCGGTCCGTCGAACTTCCAGCCGAAAAGCCCGATCCTGCAATGGACCGAGCGCCGTCTCCCGATCCTCGGGCTGATGCATTCGTCCTTCGTGGCTTACCCGACGCCGCGCAACCTGAACTACTGGTGGACCTTCGGCGGCATCCTGTCGTTGTGCCTCGGCATCCAGATCATCACCGGCATCGTGCTGGCGATGCACTACACGCCCACGGTCGCCGGCGCGTTCAACTCGGTCGAGCACATCATGCGCGACGTGAACTACGGCTGGCTGATCCGCTACGTGCACGCCAACGGCGCGTCGATGTTCTTCATCGCGGTCTATATCCATATTTTCCGCGGCCTCTATTACGGCTCATACAAAGAGCCGCGCGAGATCCTCTGGATCCTCGGCGTCATCATCTTCCTCCTGATGATGGCGACGGCCTTCATGGGCTACGTGCTGCCGTGGGGCCAGATGAGCTTCTGGGGCGCGACCGTCATCACCAACCTGTTCTCGGCCATTCCGGGCGTCGGGCAGCGGATCGTCGAGCTGCTCTGGGGCGGCTATTCGGTCGACCAGCCGACCCTGCAACGCTTCTTCTCGCTGCATTACCTGCTGCCCTTCATGATCGCGGGCGTCGTGGTGCTGCACGTCTGGGCGCTGCACGAAGTCGGCCAGAACAACCCGGCCGGCATCGACGTGAAGTCCGACAAGGACACGGTGCCGTTCACGCCGCACGCGACCGCGAAGGACAGCTTCGCGATGATCTGCTTCATGATCTTCTTCGCGTGGTTCGTGTTCTACATCCCGAACTATCTCGGTCACGCCGACAACTACATCCCGGCGAACCCGCTGCAGACGCCGACGCATATCGTGCCGGAATGGTACTTCCTGCCGTTCTACGCGATCCTGCGCGCGATCCCGTCGAAGCTCGGCGGCGTCATCGCGATGTTCGCGTCGATCGCGATCCTCGCCTTCCTGCCGTGGCTCGACCGCGCCAAGACGCGCTCCGCCCGCTATCGCCCGCTGTTCCGGCAGTTCTTCTGGATCTTCGTGATCACCTGCATCGGTCTCGGCTGGCTCGGCGCGAAGCCCGCGGAAGGCGGCTACGTCATCGCCTCGCGCATCCTGACCGCGTGGTACTTCATTCACTTCCTCGTCGTCTTGCCGCTGCTTTCCTATTACGAGAAGCCGTCGCCGTTGCCCGCGTCCATCTCGGAATCGGTGCTGGGCAAGCAGCCGCTTGCGCCGGCCAAAGTCGAAGGCGCGAGCTAAGGGGCCAATGATGAAAAAGAACACCCTTCTCGCGCTCGGCGTCGTCGCTGCGATTTCCTTCGGTGCTGCGCCGGCGGCCTTTGCCGCCGACCCGCACGCGCCGCAGCCGCCGCGCCTCAAATGGTCCTTCTCGGGGCCGTTCGGCCACTACGACAAGCAGCAGATACAGCGCGGCTTCAAGGTCTATCGCGAGGTCTGCCAGGCCTGCCATTCGCTGAACCTGGTCGCCTTCCGCACGCTCGGCCAGTCCGGCGCGCTCGGCTTCTCCGAAGGCCAGATCAAGACGATCGCGGGCGAATACCAGATCACCGACGGCCCCAACGACCGCGGCGAGATGTTCCAGCGCCCCGGCCGTCCGTCCGACTATTTCCCGGCGATCTTCCCGAACGAACAGGCGGCCCGCGCCACCCATAACGGCGCGCTGCCGGTCGATCTTTCGGTGATCGCCAAGGCGCGCACCTTCGAGGTCGGCTTCCCCGGCTTCCTGATCGACATCGTCCGCCAGTATCAGGAGAACGGCGTCGATTATCTCCACGCGCTGCTCACCGGCTACGAGAACGCGCCCGCGGGCGTCGAGCTGCCGCCGACGCAGTTCTGGAACAAGTATTTCCCCGGCCACCGCATTTCGATGCGCCCGCCGCTGGAGGACAACCGCGTCGAATACAGCGACGGCTCGCCGCAGACGGTCGATCAGTATGCGCGCGACGTGACCGCGTTCCTGATGTGGACCGCGGAGCCGCATCTCGAGGCACGCAAGCGCATCGGCTTCCAGGTCATCATCTTCCTGATCGTGTTCGCGGGCCTTGCCTATTTCACGAAGAAGAAAATCTGGGCCAGCGCGCACTAAGCGCGGAGCCCACGGAAAACAAAAAAGGCCCCGGAAACGGGGCCTTTTCGTTGATTGGGGCGGCGCTCAGCTCTTCGGAGCGCCCTTTGCGTATGACTGCTTGTAGGACGACGTGCCTTTCTTGGACGTCTCCGCTTTCGGCTTTTTCTTTTCCTTAGAGGGTTTGGCTTGGCCCTTGGCCATGGCGATTTCTCCTGATGAGGTAGCGGCGTGACCGGACGAATCCGTCGCCGCAGGGAATTAGGCTATTCTCGTTTTGCGCCTGCCGACAAGGCGTGGACCAACCGGTGCAGGAAAACTCATGAACCCGCCTGACGCGATCGACCTTCGCGCTGCCATCCGTTCGATCCCGGACTATCCGAAACCGGGCATCATGTTTCGCGACATTACCACGCTTCTGGGCAATGCGCGGGCGTTCCGCCGCGCGGTGGACGATCTCGTGAATCCGTGGGCGGGGTCGAAGATCGACAAGGTCGCCGGCATCGAGGCGCGCGGCTTCATCCTGGGCGGCGCGGTCGCGCATCAGGTTTCGGCGGGTTTCGTGCCGATCCGCAAGAAAGGGAAGCTGCCCTACGAGACGGTGCGGATCGCCTATTCGCTCGAATACGGCATCGACGAGATGGAAATGCACAAGGACGCGATCAACGAGGGCGAGCGCGTGATCCTGGTGGACGACCTGATCGCGACCGGCGGCACGGCGGAGGGCGCGGTGAAGCTCCTGCGCAACATGGGCGCGGAGGTACTTGCCGCCTGCTTCATCGTGGATCTTCCGGAACTCGGCGGGGCCGCGAAGCTGCGCGCGCTCGATGTGCCGGTGCGGACGCTGGTGAGCTTCGCAGGGCATTGAATCGCCGGCGTCATTCCGGACGCGGCGAAGCCGCGATCCGGAATCCAGTAACCTTCAGTGGGAAATTTGTTCTCGGTGGTTACTGGATTCCGGGTTCGGCACTTCGTGCCGCCCCGGAATGACAGGTGGATCGATGACCGGGACAAGCCCGGCCATGATGCGCCTTGCGCGTCACTTCGGCTTGCGCTGGATGAAGGCCGAGCTTTCGAATTCCAGCACGCGCTCGCCGTTCTGGTTCGCCCCGATGATCAGGCCGCGCATGAGGCCCCATTCGGGCTTGGTCGCAAGCTCGCGCAGCTCGATGATCTCGCTGGTGTAGGTGACGGTATCGCCGGCGAAGACCGGCTTCAGCCATTTCAGGTTCTTGAAGCCGGGCGAGGGACCGCCGCGCGCCGGGGTTTCGCCGCGGGCGACCGCCGCTTCATAGGCGGCCTTGTTGGTATCGACGATCTTGCGCATGCAGGCAGCTGTAGTGTGCCAGCCCGAGGCGCAGAGCGCGCCGAACAGCGACTTCTTCGCGGCTTCCTCGTCGAGATGAAAAGGCTGCGGATCGAACTTGCGCGCGAATTTCTTGATGTTCTCGGCTGTGAAATGATAGGCGCCGAAGTCGCGGACTTCGCCGATGCTGAGTTCCTCGAAATATTTCACGCTGCGGCCTCCGGATTGCGCTTGCCGAAGAAGCCGGAATAGGACGACTGCAACACCAGCTCGCCCTTCGCATTCATCATTTCGAGATTGTGCCGCACCAAACCCACCTGCGGGCGGCTTTTGGACTCGCGCTTCTCGAGGCAGGTGAGGCGGATGGTGAGCCGGTCGTCCGGCCGCACCGGCCTGACCCAGCGCACTTCATCGACGCCGGGAGCGCCGAGCGAACTCGATTCATGCAGGAAGCCGTCATAGATCATGCGCATCATCAGCGCGCAGGTGTGCCAGCCGGAGCCCGACAGCCCCTTCAGCATCGATTTGCCCGCCGCCTCGTCGTCGAGATGCATGGGCTGCGGGTCGAATTCGGTCGCGAATTCGATGATCTCCTCGCGCGTGACAAGGCGCGGGCCGTAGGTGCGGACGCTGCCGACCTCGAAATCCTCGTAACAGATGCGGGCGGTGCTTGCGTCCATCGTGAAAACCTTAGTGGCGCGGGTTCGACATGCGCACGGGCGTTACAGCGGGTGCATCATGCGAACGTAAACCCAAAAACTCCACCGGAATTTCCGATTGCCGGCGGCTCAATTCGCGAAGCGGAAGTGCATGACGTCACCGTCCTGCACCACATAATCCTTGCCTTCGAGCCGTAGCTTGCCGGCGTCGCGCGCGCCAGCCTCGCCCTTGCATGCGACATAATCGGCGTATGCAATCGTCTCGGCGCGGATGAAGCCCTTCTCGAAATCGGTGTGGATCACGCCCGCGGCCTGCGGCGCTTTCGAGCCCTTCACCACGGTCCAGGCGCGGGCTTCCTTCGGGCCCACGGTGAAATAGGTGATCAGGCCCAGGAGCTCGTAGCCCTTGCGGATCAGGCGGTCGAGGCCGGGCTCGACGAGGCCCGCGGCCTCGAGAAATTCCTTGCGCTCGCCGATCGGCAGCATGGCGATCTCGGATTCGATCTTCGCGGAGATCGCGACCGCGACGGCGTTCTCGGATTTCGCCTTGGCTTCGACCTTCCTCGACAGTTCGTTGCCGGTCGCGGCCGAGCCTTCCTCGACGTTGCAGACGTAGAGCACGGGCTTCGCGGTGATGAGCTGGAGTCCCTGAAAGACGGCTTCTTCCTCTTCCTTGCGCTCGACCACGCGCGCGGGCTTGCCGTTGGAGAGAACGGCGATCGCGCGCTTCACAAGATCGAGCTGCGCGATCGCTTCCTTGTCCTGGCCGCGCGCCTTCTTCGTGAGGTTGTCGACGCGCTTCTCCAGACTGTCGAGATCCGCGAGCATCAGCTCGGTCTCCACTGTCTCGGCGTCGCGCAGGGGATCGATGCCGCCCTCGACATGGGTGACGTCCTCGTCGACGAAGCAGCGCAGCACGTGGGCGATGGCATCGACCTCGCGGATGTGGCCGAGAAACTGGTTGCCGAGGCCTTCGCCCTTGGAGGCGCCGCGCACGAGGCCGGCGATGTCCACGAAATTCAGCTTGGTAGGAACGAGCTCCGCGGAGCCCGCGATCTTCGCCAGCTGCTCGATGCGCTCATCGGGCACCGCGACTTCGCCGACATTGGGCTCGATGGTGCAGAAGGGATAGTTCGCCGCCTGTGCGGCCGCGGTCTGCGTCAGTGCGTTGAAGAGGGTCGATTTGCCGACATTCGGCAGCCCGACGATTCCGCATTTAAATCCCATGATGGTTTTTCTTGGCTCTAGCTGGTTTTCAGGACGCCGCTCTTCTCGAGCGCGAGGTGGACGCGATTCTGGAAGTCTTCGAGCTTGCGGCGGACCAGATATTCCGCCGCATCGGAAATGGCTTCGCACATGGTTTCGACCCAGGGCTGCTCGGCCTTCGCGAAATCCGAGAGCACCCAGCGCGCGACCAGATTGCGGTCGCCCGGATGGCCGACGCCGATGCGCACGCGCACATAGTCGTTGCCGCAATGCTGGGTGATGGAGCGCAACCCGTTATGGCCGGCATTGCCGCCGCCGAGCTTGGCGCGCAGCTTCGCGGGCGGCAGGTCGATCTCGTCGTAGAGCACCGCGATGTCGCCGAGCGCGATCTTGAAGAATTTCTGCGCCGTCGCCACCGCGAGGCCCGACTCGTTCATGTAGGTTTCGGGCTTCAGCAGCAGCACGCGCTCGCCCGCGATTTCGCCTTCGGCGGTCAGGCCCTGGAAGCGCTTGCGCCAGGGAGAGAAGCGATGACGGTAATGGATCGCGTCGGCGGCGAGAAAGCCGACATTGTGCCGGTTGCGGCGATACTGCTCGCCCGGATTGCCAAGCCCCGCGAATAAAAACATCGAACGGTCTCCGCGGGGACCGGCGGGCGGGCGCGTGTTTGCGCCCGCCGCGTCGCGTTACTTCTTTTCGGCTTCCGCCTTGGCGTCGCCCGCAGGGGCGTCGGCAGCCGGAGCAGCCGCGGCGGCAGGAGCCGCAGCAGCAGCGGCGTCGGCCTTGGCCTTCGCGGCAGCGGCAGCCACTTCTTCGAGGTAGCCCGAAGACGGCACGATGGTGGCGATGGTGAAATCGCGGTCGCGAATCACGGGCTTCACGCCTTCCGGCAGGTTCACCGCCGAAATGTGGAGCGAATCATTGATCTCGAGGCCGGCGAGGTCGGCGGTGATCGATTCCGGAATGCTTTCGGCCGGCGCGAAGAAATCGACGGTGTGGCGGACGACGTTCAGCGTGCCGCCGCGCTTGATGCCGGGGGAGGATTCCTGATTGATGAAGTGGACCGGCACCGCGACCTTGATGACCGAGCCCTTGCCGAGGCGCTGGAAGTCCACGTGCATCGGCTGATCCTTCAGCGGATCGAGCTGGAAGTCGCGCGGGATCACGCGGGTCTTCTGGCCGTCGATGTCGAGGTCGAAAACCGTGGTGAGGAAGCGGCCGGCAAAGATGCGGCGGCCGACTTCGACCGCGTCGATCGAGATCGAGGTGGCCGGCTGGTTCTCGCCGTAGATGGTGCCCGGCACGCGGCCGGCGCGGCGCTCGGCACGGGCGGCACCCTTGCCCGCTTTCGGGCGCGCGGTGGCTTTCAATTCTTTGGCAGCGGCCATGGCTCTATTCCTCGTCAAGTCTTTGATCGGACGGCAAAAAATTACCCGTCCGGTGGCGCACCGGCGTCACGCGACAGCGCAAGCCTGTTGGGTTCGAGCGGGCTTATACCGGCTTGATTTGACAGGCGCAACGAGGCTTTCGCGAGGGACCGCCCGCGCGGGTGGCACGGAGGTCCGCCGCACCCTGCCGCGCTCGTTTGCGGGTCGCGAGCCGAACCACGCTGAAAAGATGTGGTTCCCGGCGATCCTCCGGTCCCGGCATTCGTAAACCTGCCCGCGGGGCGGGATAGGAGCGTCAGGATGGATCGCCGGAAGTCAGAAGCGGCGGTTTATGCCCGCCTTCAGCCCGTGGGTGCCGGTCACGTCGGGGCCGACGTGCTGGAACGGCGTGGTCCGCTCGGCCGCGAGGAAGCCCTCGGTATTGCCGAAGACATGGCGATATTCGAGCCGGGTCTTGGCATCGCCGGTCGGATCGACCTCGAAGCCGGTGCCGAGCTTTCCGCCGAGCAGCGAGGGCGGCAGGTTGTAATAGGTGCCGCCGGTGAACTTGTTGTTCACGGAAAGCGTGCCGTCGGGATTGGCGACGAGCGCGCGCCGGGTGCCGCCGTAGAACTGCCAGGAGTTCAGGTCGTACTCGATGCGGCCGTTGATGGCGCCGGTGCCGCCGGAGGGCGTCGCGTTGTAGGCATAAAGCTCGGTCGGGATCGTGGTCGGCGTCACCGTTGCGGTGGTGACGTTGGTGCCGAAATCCGCGCGCCAGTTGCCCTGATCCCATTTGAACGCGGTCGGCAGCGAGCGGTCCCGTTGGGGAACTTCGCGGTAGCCCGGATAGCGCTTCTGCTTCTTCGCCAGCGCGTCCAGCGAAATGCCGTCGCTCTCCGGAATCCCTTCGAGCCAGAGTTCCGCCGAGGAATAGGCGTTCCAGTCTTCGTGCAGGTCGGTCTGCGCGGCCGTCGCGGCGGCGTGCGGGTTCGGCCCCGCTTGCGGCGCGTGCGCTTGCACCGGCGGAGGCAGGTCGCTCCGTTCGATCTGATCCGCAAACGCGGTTCCGGCGAGGAGCGCTGAAAATGTAATGGCCGCGATTTCGCGTTTCATAGGGCTTTCCCTATGCGACGGGTGCCGCAGTTTGTGTGTGGCTTGCTGCTACGGTCCAATCATGGAGCCGATGTGGCAGCAAAACACGATTTCGTTAACGGAATGTCCGGATTTTCGCGGCGCGGTTGAGCGGGCCGGCCACATTCAATCGAACAGGCTGGAGACGCTTTCCTCGTGCGCGGTGCGGCCGATCGCTTCGCCCATCAGGGTCGCGATCGAAAGCACCCGAATGTTGCGCGCGACCCGCACCGCTTCGGTCGGCTGGATCGTGTCGGTGATGACCAGTTCCTTGAGCTTGGAGGCGGTCACGCGCGCCACCGCGCCGCCCGAAAGCACGCCATGCGTGATGTAGGCGGAAACGGAAGTCGCGCCTTTTTCGAGCAGCGCTTCGGCGGCGTTCACGAGCGTGCCGCCCGAATCGACGATATCGTCGATCAGGATGCAGTCGCGGCCTTCGACGTCGCCGATCACGTTCATCACTTCGGATTCGTTCGGGCGTTCGCGGCGCTTGTCGATGATCGCAAGCGGGGCGTCGATGCGCTTCGCGAGTCCGCGCGCGCGCACGACGCCGCCGACATCCGGCGAGACGACGGTAACCTTGCCCAGTTCGAGGTGCTCCTTCACGTCGCGCACCATGACCGGCGAGGCGTAGAGGTTGTCGACCGGAATATCGAAGAAGCCCTGGATCTGTCCGGCATGCAGATCGACCGTCATCACGCGGTCGGCGCCGGCGTGCGTAATCAGGTTGGCGACCAGCTTTGCCGAGATCGGCGTGCGGGGGCCGGGTTTGCGATCCTGCCGCGCGTAACCGAAATAGGGGATCACGGCGGTGATGCGGCGCGCGGACGAGCGGCGCAGCGCATCGGTGAGGATCAGCAGTTCCATCAGGTGGTCGTTCGCGGGGAACGAGGTCGATTGCAGGATGAAGACATCCTGGCCGCGCACGTTCTCCTCGATCTCGACGAAGATCTCCATGTCGGCGAAGCGCCGCACGGTGGCTTTGGTCAGCGGCGTCTCAAGATAGGAGGCGATGGTTTCCGCAAGCGCGCGATTTGAATTGCCGGCAACCAGCTTGACGGTTCCGTTATTACGACCCTGCCGTCCCGACATTCACGCCATCCACTTGCGCCGTTCCGGCGCTCAACCCAGCCGCCAAAGTCACTAGCCGCCACAGCCACCCCTGTAAATACGGGCGAATTCTCCGTCCCCGGCAACGTCAGGCCTGCCTGATATGCGTGATCGAAGGTCGGTTTCTTCGCTCAGGGGATAAGTGCGATTGCCGCGATCTGGCGGCCGTAGTCCGGCTCGCGACGATGAGTGGTACGCCGATAGGAAAAGAAGCGCTTTTCGTCGGCATAGGTATCGAGGCCGAGATCGTCGATCCGGCCCACGCCTGCGTTCTCCAGTCGCAGCCGGATCAGCCCGGCGAGGTCGAACAGGGCGTGATCGGGCCTCGCGGATGGCGCGAAGAATCGCGCATAGGACCGATCAGTATCCTGGAAGCGCGCGACGAATTCCGGGCCCACTTCGTAGCTCGCCTGACGAATCAGGGGACCGATCGCGGCGGTGATGTTTTTGCGGCTCGCGCCCAACTCTTCCATTTTCGCAATCGTCGCTTCGGCGATGCCGCCGAGCGCGCCCTTCCATCCGGCATGGGCGGCGGCGACGATTCCCGCGCCGACATCGGCGAAAAGGAGCGGGCCGCAATCGGCGGCGGAGGCTCCGACCGCAAGCCCGCGGGTGCGCGTGACGATGCCGTCCGCGCGCGCGGCGTCCTCGCGGCTCCATGCTTTCCCGGCGACCACGACATCCGCGGAATGAATTTGATAGCAGGTAATCAGATGCCCCGCGCCGAGCGCAACCGCCATGCGGCGGCGGTTCTCGGACACATGCGCCGCGTCGTCGTTGGAGCCGACGCCGCCGTTCAGCGAGGCATAGATGCCTTCGGACACGCCGCCCTCGCGCGTGAAGAAGGCGTGGCGGATGCCGGGAAGTTCGGCGAGCGCGGGGGATTCGATTTTCATTTTATCAAGAGTCGCCGCTGACTTTCGCGCCGTCAAATCCGGGAAGCGTGGGCAGGCTGCGATGCGCGAAGGCCATGGCCTTGAACAATTCTCCCATGCCCGGCGCGGGGCCGGTCAGGCGCGTGAGCTGCGTGCCGATCTCGTCGCGCATCTCGGGTTGTGCGTTCCGCTGCAAAATCCCGGCGCGCGCTTCTATGCCGAGTTCCAGGAGAAAATTGCGTTGCGTCACCGGGCCGAGCGCCAGCACATCTGCATTGGCGAGTGCGGCGAGGGCTTCGAAATCCACCTGCGCGGTGAGATCGACTTCACCGGGCGCTTCCAGCGGCTCGGCATAATCGTGGCCGCTCACGGCTTGCAGCGTGTCGCCGAAGCCGGTCTGCGCGTGACCGTAATCGACGAAGAGTGCGGCGCCGCCGTGTTTCGAAATGCGCGAAAGCAGCGCGGAAACCGGCGCAAGCTCGCGCCGCTCGAATACCGCGCCGTCGGGCGCGGGCACGAGGCGCGGCGGCAGGGTTTTTTCGAAGTCGGGCAGCGCCACGGGATCGAGGCCGAACGCGAATCCGCCGTCGAGGCCGAGGCCGATTTTGCGCTCGTGCCAGCGGCCGGCCTTCTTCTCGAACTGGCTGATCGGGAGCGCATCCACGAATTCGTTGCCGATCGCGATCAGCGACAGGTCCGGCAAGGTTTTCGTCTCGCCGTGCCAGGCAATGCTGGTAACCGCGCCATGCAGGTTCTCGCGCTGGCGCTCCTGCAGAACCGGGCTCGTCTCCACCAGATGCAGTTCGATCGCTTCGCGAAATCCCGGCATTACTTTCGCGGCGCGCAGCGCGTCCTTCATCAGCGTGCCGCGGCCCGGCCCGATTTCGACGAGCGCCACGCGCGAAGGCGAGCCCATCAGCCGCCAGACTTCCGCGCACCAGACGCCGGCGAGTTCGCCGAACATCTGCGAGATTTCCGGCGCGGTGGTGAAATCGCCGGCGGCGCCGAAGGGGTCGCGGGTGGTGTAGTAGCCGTATTCCGGGTGGGCGAGGCAGAGCGCCATGTAGCGCGAGACTTCGAGCGGACCCTGCGCCTCGATCAATGCGCGGATTTCACGCTCCAGCGCGTTCATCACGCGGGTTCTTTTCGGGGCGCTTCGAATTTCACCGCGCCGCGCTTTCGCGCAATCCAGATCGCGCCGAAGCCGACCGCGAGCATCGGGATCGAAAGCAGCATGCCCATGGTGAGCCCGCCGCTGAGATAGCCGATATGGGCGTCGGGCTCGCGGAAGAATTCGGCCACGATGCGCGCGACGCCATAGCCGCCGACGAACATGCCGCCGATCATGCCGGGATATTTCAGCGCGCCGCGCCGCCACATCACGAGCAGGATGGCGAAGAGCACGACGCCCTCCAGCGCGCCCTCGTAGAGCTGGCTCGCGTGCCGCGGTAGCGGCCCGCCATTCGGGAACACGAAAGCCCAGGGCACGTCGGTGACGCGGCCCCAAAGCTCGCTGTTGATGAAATTCGCGATGCGGCCGAGGAACAGGCCGATCGGCGTCACGATCGCGGCGACGTCGAGCATCGACAGCATGGGAATGCCGCGCGCGCGCGCGAACAGCAGCAGCGCGAGAATGGTGCCGAGGAAGCCGCCATGGAACGACATGCCGCCGCGCCAGAGCACGAAGATTTCCGCCGGATGCGAGAAGAAATAGGCAGGATTGTAAAAAAGTATGTAGCCCACGCGCCCGCCGAGCACGACGCCGAGCGCGGCCCAGACGATCACATCGTCGATGTCCTCCGGCCGCATGGGCGAAACGCCGCCCCAATAAGCCGTTGCTGCGGCAATCCGCCGGGCCAGCCACCAGGCGCTGACAAGGCCGACCACATAGGCGAGCGCATACCAGCGGATCGCAAGGGGACCGACCGAGATCAGCACCGGGTCGATCATGGGGAAGGGGAGCGCGAGAAGCGGCATTCTCGCGGCTGAATCAGCCCTGGCTTAACCGAAGTCAAGAAGCCGCCTTGCGGCAGGGCGTCCAGATACCCATTGTAGGTGCAAAGGTCGCCGGTCGCGGCCACGAGAGCGTGCCAAGGAGCGTCGCATGACCCAAACCAGCAACCGCATTTTCGACGAGTTCGCGCGTCTTGCGAACGATGCCGCGGGTGTCGCGAGCGGCGTGCGCCGCGAGGTCGAAACCATGGTCCGCTCGCAGGCCGAGCGAATCCTGCGCGGCATGGATGTGGTCACGCGCGAGGAACACGAGGCGGTGAAAGAAATGGCCGCGAAAGCCCGCGACGAGAACGAAAAGCTCGCGGCCCGCCTGGCCGAACTCGAGGCGCTGCTGAAGAAGCAGAATCCGGCGGACTGAAGTTCTCCACGGATAATTGCCCCGCCGCGGGCCTGCGGCTGTGGGAAGTCGCGGAACCGCCATTGAAGGCGGCGGCGAATTCGATTCTTCTCAGTCAACTGATTTGCGATTCATTTCGGCGAATCAGCAAGTTGCGGCGGCAGACCAAACGGGGATCGAAAGGCGGCTTCGGCAGCTTTGCCGGAGATCGCTGAAGGATTCGCGGATGTCCTGCCGGTTGAAGAAAGGAATGCGGAATGTCACTGGCTGAATTCGATAGGGGTCCCGGCGGAAATCCGGTCGACCTGGTCGAGCGGCTGGCTGCGGTCAACGACTGGTCGTTCGAGCGCGCGAACGAGTCCGAGATCACGCTTTCCATCAAAGGGCGTCACACCGATTACAACGTCTCGTTCCAGTGGATGGACGAGCTGGAAGCGCTGCATACGGCCTGCGCCTTCGATCTCAAGGTGCCGGAAGCGCGCCGCACCGAAATCTATCGCCTGCTCGCGATGGTCAACGAGCAGCTCTGGCTCGGGCATTTCGACCTGTGGTCGGAGGAAGGCCTCGTCATGTATCGCGACGGGCTCGTGCTTTCCGGCGGCGCGGAGGCGAGCGGCCGGCAATGCGAAGCGCTGCTGGAAAACGCCGTCAGCGCGGCGGAGCGCTATTATCCCGCGTTCCAGTTCGTGATCTGGGCGGGCAAGAGCGCGCGCGAGGCGATGGACGCGACCCTGTTCGAGACGGCAGGCGAGGCGTAATCGATGACGGCGCTGCCGGCACTCTCGGCGCTTCGCGGCACCGTGATGCTCGCGGGCGCAGGCAAGATGGGCGGCGCACTTCTGGAAGGCTGGCTGAAGGCGGGTTTGCCCGCGTCGCAGGTCGCGGTGCGCGATCCGGGTCCGCCGCCGGAAATCGCGGCGCTGCTTTCGGCCAACAACATTCCGCTCAACGCAAATCCGCCGGGCGAAGTCGCAGCGCTCATCCTCGCGGTGAAGCCGCAGGTCGCGCCCGACGTGCTGCCGCAGCTTTCGGGGTTCGCGGGCGCGAACTCCATCGTGATTTCGGTGATGGCGGGGCGGACGATCGCGTTTCTCGAACAATCGTTTCCGTCTTCCGCGGTGATCCGGACCATTCCGAATACGCCGGCTGCGATCGGGCGCGGCATTACGGTGGCGGTGCCGAACCGTCGCGCGCATGAAAATGCGCGGGCGCTAACCGATGCGCTCTTGCGCTCGACCGGCCCGGTGGAATGGATCGAGGACGAAAACCTTATGGACGCGGCGACGGCCGTATCCGGCTCCGGCCCCGCTTATGTATTTCTGCTGGCGGAGACGCTCGCGCGCGCGGGCGAGCAGGCGGGGCTGCCGAAGGAACTCGCGGCCCGGCTCGCGCGGGAAACCGTCGCGGGGGCGGGCGAACTGCTTTACCGCTCCGATCTTCCCGCCTCGAAACTGCGGGAGAACGTGACATCCCCCAACGGCACCACGGCGGCGGCGCTTAAAATCTTGATGGGCGAGGGCGGTTTCGACCGGCTGCTCGAAGCGGCGGTGGCGGCGGCGACGAAGCGCGGAAAAGAACTGGCGGGGTAGTTTTCCGGGCCGCCTCCGCAGGGCGCCCATAAGCCCCGATCATTACGGTCTTTTCTCCGCCACACCCTCTTCCTAGACTGAACCGGATCGGATTTCCGGCGTTTTCCGTTTCAGGAGGACCGCACCATGGCTGACGCACAGGCGCGCGAAAAAATTCTCGGCGCATTTCTGACCCTGCTTGCCGAAAAGCGCTTCGAGCGCATCGAGCTTGCCGAGGTCGCGCAACTCGCCAATGTCTCGCTCGCGGATTTGCGCGGCGAATTCGGCTCGACCTTCGACATGGTTGCCGCCTTCATGCGCGAGACCGACAAGAAGGTGCTTGCCGGCGGCGAGGCGGACAAGCTCGATCCGGAACTTGCCGAGCAATCGGCGCGGGACCGGCTGTTCGAGGTGCTGATGCGCCGCTTCGAGGCGCTGAGCCCGCATCGGGAGGCGATCCGCTCGCTCTACCGCTCGTCGCGCACCAATCCGCAGCTTGCCATGGGCCTGAACAAGCTCGCGGTGCGCTCGCAGCAATGGATGCTTTCGTCCGCGGGCATCGGCTCGTCGGGCCTGATCGGCGGCATGCGGGCGCAGGCGCTTGCGGGCTTTTTCGTGCGCGCGACGCAGACCTGGCTCGACGACGAGGATCCGGGGCTTGCGCGCACCATGGCGGCGCTCGACCGGCAACTGGAAACGGCGGAACGGCTCGCGGGGTTTGCGCGCGAGATGTGCCGCTTCCTGCCGGGCTGTGGGCCGCGCCGCAGGCGTTCGTATCGCGACGAAGCGTTTCCCGAAGACCCGAACGCGCCGGTCGCCGTCTAGAATTTTCTGCTGGGGGCTAGGATGAACAACGACGCCGCGGCGCCGAGGATTTCGTTCGACGATTTTCTGAAAGTGGATATTCGCGTCGGCACCATCGTGCAGGCGGAGCCGTTTCCCGAAGCGAAGAAGCCCGCCATCAAGATGATGATCGATTTCGGTCCCGAAATCGGGATCAGGAAATCGTCGGCGCAGATCACCAAGTATTACAAACCCGATGCGCTTCCCGGCAAGCGCGTGGCGGCGGTCGTGAATTTTCCGCCGCGGCAGATCGGGCCGGTGATGTCGGAAGTGCTGACGCTCGGCTTTCCGGACGAGGAGGGCGCGGTGGTGCTGTTCTCGCCGGATCATGCGGTGCCGAACGGCGCGAGATTGTTCTGATTATTCGTCATGCCCCGCGCCGGTCGCGGGCACGACGCAGCAGCTATCAGGCCGGTATCCGCACGGTCGCGCGCAGGCCGCCCATCGGGCTCTCGCTCAGGAAAATATCGCCGCCGTGCGCGATGGCGATGTCGCGGGCGATCGAAAGCCCGAGGCCGCTGTTGCCCTGATCCTGATTGCGCGAGGCATCGAGGCGCAGGAACGGGCGGAATACTTCCTCGCGCCGGTCCGCGGGAATGCCGGGGCCGTCGTCCTCGACCGAGATTTCGAGCCAGCGCGGCTCGCGTTTGCCGGCAAGCGTGATGTGCTTGCCGTAGCGGATCGCGTTGGCGACGAGGTTCGCGACGCAGCGCCTGAGCGCTTCCTTGCGCGCCTGCACGATCGGCGGTCCCGCGAAGGAGGCGGTTGCCTTGCGGTTCTGCCGCTCGGCATGGGCCGCAAGGTCCTGGAGCATTTCGGAGACATCGATCATCGAGGGGCCTTCGCCGGTCTCGCCGCGGGCGAAGGACAGATAGGCCTCGAGCATGTTCTGCAATTCGTCCACGTCGCGGCGCATGGCCTCGGCTTCGGGGCCTTCGGGCAGGAACGCGAGCTCGAGCTTGAAGCGCGTGAGCACGGTGCGCATGTCGTGGGAGACGCCCGCGAGCATGGTGGTGCGCTGCTCGATCTGGCGCTCGATACGCCGCTTCATTTCGAGGAAGGCCGCCGCCGCGCGCCGCACTTCGGTGGCGCCGCGCGGGCGGAAGTTCGCGACCTCGCGGCCCTTGCCGAAGGCTTCGGCGGCTTCCGCAAGTTGCTGGATCGGTTTGATCTGGTTGCGGAGGAACAGGATCGAAATCGCAATCAGCACCAGCGAGGTGCCGAACATCCACATGATGAAGATGTGCGAGTTCGAGGCATAGGCATGATTGCGCGGCGCGAAGACGCGGAAAATATTCTTCTCGAGCTTGATGCGGATCTCGATGACGTTGGAGTTGCCGACGGTGTCGATCCAGAACGGGCGTTGCACCAGCGCGCCGATCTCGCGCGAGAGCGCGCCGTCGAGCGGTGAGAAGAACGGCTTCGGACCCGGCGGCGGCAGGTCGGCATCGGGCAGCAGTTCCACCGTAAGCCCGAGCCGCTCGACCGCCATCTTGCGCAGGAAGGCGGCGTCCTTGTCCGGGTATTTTTCATGAACGTCGATCAGCGCCGCGATGTCGCGGGAGACGGCAGCGGAAAGGCGCTGCGTCACCAGATTCCAGTGCCGCTCCATGAAGACGAACATCAGCACCGACTGCAACAGCACGATCGGCATCAGGAGAATCAGCAGCGTGCGCGCATAAAGGCCCTTAGGGAGCCGCGCGTTCAGCCAGGTTCCGAGGCGGTCGTATCCGTCGCCGATCCGGCCGAGGACCGACTTGATGCCGCGGAGCCTGGCGTCGATCGAAGTCACGGCGTTACCAGCAGCCGGTAGCCGACGCCGCGCACGGTTCGAAGATAGGTCGGATCGGCGGGATCCTTCTCGATCTTGCGGCGCAGGCGATTGATCTGCACGTCGACCGCGCGATCGGAGGCGTCGCCGCCGGGGGCAACGAGATCCTGCCTCGGCACGGTGTCGCCGGCGCGCTGCGACAGCACGCGGAGCATGTCGCATTCGCGGTCGGTGATCCGCACCGGCTCGCCGCCTTTGGTGAGATCGCCGCGCTCCAGATGAAATTCGAAGTCGCCGAAGCGCACGCTTTCCACCGCGGGCAGCGCCGGGGTGGCGGCGCGGCGCAGGATGCTGTTGATGCGCAACAGCAGCTCGCGCGGATCGAAGGGCTTGGGCAGGTAATCGTCGACGCCCACTTCGAGGCCCGCGATGCGGTCGGAGGTTTCTGCGCGCGCGGTCAGCATCAGGATCGGCACGTCGGAATTTTCGCGGATGGATTTGGCGAGCTCGAGGCCGGTTTCGCCCGGCATCATGACGTCGAGCACCAGCATGTCGAAGGCAACGCCGCTGAGTTTCACGCGGGCATCGGCGGCGTCGGAGGCGGTGGTCACGCGGAAGGCGTGATCGGCGAGATAGCGCGAGAGCAGTTCGCGGATACGCTGGTCGTCGTCGACCACGAGCAGATGCGGGGCGTTGTCGGAGGGGGCTTTAAGCGGTTTGTTCATGGTGCCGCTCATTTCTTGCCGTTGGCGCGGGCGATCAGCCGCTCGACTTCGGTGCGCTGTTCGGGATCGATCATGGAAGCTAGGAACTTGCGGGCCGCGCCGCGGGCGCCGGGGCCGCATTCGTTGAGCGCGCGCGCGAAGCGGCGGGTCTGGAGCGCCACGAGCTGGCGGGCGAGTTCCTCGCCCTTCGGCGCCACGTAGAGCAGGCGCTCGCGGCGGTCGATGTCGCCGGCCTTCTGAAGAATGTAATCGTTGTCCACGAGCTCGCGCAGCACGCGGCCGAGGCTCTGCTTGGTGATTTTCAGGACCGCGAGCAGGTCCGCGACGCGCATGCCGGGATGCCGGCTCACGAAATGTACGACCCGGTGGTGGGCGCGGCCGAAACCGAGCCGGGCGAGCATTTCATCGGCATCGCCGACGAAATCGCGATAGGCGAAAAACAGCAACTCGATCAACTCGACGGCGGGGATACCCTCATTGCCTTGAGAATCATCGGCTTTTTGGGCGGCCTTGCGGCCGTCCTCGGGGTTAAGCGGAGCCGTTGAGACGTTTACGTCAGCCATATTGACTTATTTTCGTTTGATTGTTACCGAGAGAGCCGATTTCGCGAAAGGATCGTACCAGAAGGCTCCCGGGCCGCGTCACGATCATTGCGCGAGACGGAAAGAACCGCTCTCATTGGCCGAACATAACGGGTGTCGGCCAGCGAGGCAAAAGCCCGAGAATCAGAGCCGCAAAGGCTCGCCTGTGAGGAGCCACGCCATGGCGGGTGATACTTTCGACAAACGTCCCGGAAAAATCTGGTACGACGGCCAACTGGTGCCGTGGGAGAACGCGAACCTCCATGTGCTTTCGCACGGCCTGCATTACGCGAGCTGCGTGTTCGAGGGCGAGCGCGCCTACGGCGGCGAAATCTTCAAGTGCACCGAGCATACCGAGCGGCTGAAGCAGTCGGCGGAGATGCTCGACTTCGAAATTCCCTATTCGGTCGCCGAGATCGACGAGGCGAAGAAGCTGGTGCTGAAAACCAACGGCCAGAAGGACGCCTATGTGCGCCCGGTGGCGTGGCGCGGCTCCGAGATGATGGGCGTCTCGGCGCAGATGAACAAAATTCATCTGGCGATCGCGACCTGGGAATGGCCGAGCTATTTCGATCCGGCGCAGCGGCTGAAGGGCATCCGGCTCGATGTCGCGCAGTACCGCCGCCCCGATCCGGCGACGATCCCCTGCAAGGCGAAGGCCGCGGGCCTTTACATGATCTGCACGATCTCGAAGCATCAGGCCGAGCGTAAAGGCTATGCCGACGCGATGATGTACGACTATCGCGGCTTCGTCGCCGAATGCACCGGCGCGAACATGTTCTTCATTCAGGACGGCAAGATCCATACGCCGACGCCGGATTGCTTCCTCGACGGCATCACGCGCCGCACGGTGATCGAGCTCGCCAAGCGCCGTGGTTATGAAGTGATCGAGCGGCACATCAAGCCGGAAGACCTCTCCAATTTCACCGAATGCTTCATCACCGGCACGGCGGCGGAAGTGACGCCGGTGTCCGAAATCGGCGAGTGGAAGTTCACGCCCGCGAAAATCACGCAGACGCTGATGGACGACTACACCGCCGCGGTGCAGCCGAAGCAGCGCGTGGCGGCGTAATGCGCGCGTGACCCGGCTCGCTTCGCGAACCGGGCACGTTTCGGGGAAAAGGCTGGTTCAGCATGGTGGAATCCGCCCGGACACGACAGCGGGCGGGGTCGGCGGCTGAAGTCTTTGCCGCTTTCCTGAAGCTGGGACTGACTTCCTTCGGCGGCCCCATCGCCCATCTCGGTTACTTCCGCGACGAGTTCGTCACACGCCGCCGCTGGATCGACGACGCGGTTTACGCGAATCTGGTGGCGCTCTGCCAGTTTCTGCCGGGCCCGGCCTCGAGCCAGGCCGGTTTCGCGCTCGGCCTCCTGCGCGCTGGCCCCCTCGGCGCGCTTGCGGCATGGACCGCATTCACGCTGCCCTCCGCAATCCTGCTGGTTCTGTTCGCCTACACGGCCGCCTCGCTCGGCGGTCCGCTCGCTTCCGGCGCGCTCCATGGCCTGAAAATCGTAGCGGTCGCGATCGTCGCGCAGGCGGTATGGGGCATGGCCCGCGCGCTGTGTCCGGACTGGCAGCGGCTTCTCATTGCCGCCGGCGCGATCCTGATTGCCGTTCTTCTCGCGGGGTCGGCCGGGCAGATCTTCGCCATCGCCGCGGGCGGCATCGCGGGATGGTGGCTTTGCCGTACCGGGACCGAAGCGTCCGCCTCGCCGCTAAACCTTCCCGTATCGCGGGCGGCAGGCATTACAGCGCTCGCGCTTTTCTTCCTGCTCCTGATCGCGCTGCCGTTCGCGGTGGTTTGGTTTCCCGCGCAGGCATTGGCGGTGTTCGACTCCTTCTACCGCGCCGGCGCGCTGGTCTTCGGCGGCGGGCATGTGGTGCTGCCGCTGCTGGAAGCGGAAGTGGTCGGCAAGGGATGGGTGACGGCGGATCAGTTTCTTGCGGGCTATGGCGCGGCGCAGGCCATCCCCGGTCCTCTGTTCGCTTTCGCCGCCTATCTCGGCGCCATTCTGCCTTCCGCGCCGAACGGCTTCGCGGGCGCGAGCCTTGCGCTCGCCACCGTTTTTCTGCCCGGCATGCTGCTGCTGATCGGCGTCGTTCCTTTCTGGAATGTGTTTCGTTCGCGGCCGGGCGCGCAGGCGGCGATGCGCGGCACCAACGCGGCAGTGGTCGGGATTTTGGCCGCGGCACTTCATGATCCGCTGTGGACCGGCGCGATCACCGGATTCCATGCGTTCGCGCTCGCGTTCGCGGGGTTTATCCTGCTGGTGGTCTGGAAATGTCCGCCGTGGCTGGTTGTGCTGTTTTCGGTGCTGGGCGGCATTGCAATGAAGCTGGTCTAGGCTTCGCCGGGACCGAAGACGGATTACTTGGTTGCGCTATCCGGCTTCTGCCAGCGCTCGATGGCGCGGTCGTCTTTCTCGTTCGCATCGACCCACGCCTTGCGGCCGCCGCCCTCGGTTCGCTTCCAGAACGGCGCGCTGGTCTTCAGGTAATCCATGATGAACTCGGCGGCCTGAAACGCGGCTTCGCGATGCGCGCTCGCGGTCGCGACGAAGACGATGGTTTCGCCGGGTTCGATGCGGCCGACGCGGTGCACGACCCGCGCGGCCAGGAGCGGCCAGCGCCGTTTTGCGTCCTCGACATGGCGCGAAATTTCCTGCTCGGCCATGCCCGGATAATGTTCGAGAAACAGCGCGGAGATCGTCTCGCCCTTCTCGTCAGCGCGGCAGATGCCGGAGAAGGTGACGACCGCGCCGACATTGCCGCCGGCTTCGGAAACCGCGCGGGTTTCGGCGGCGGTGTCGATCGCGTCGAGCGTGATGCGAACGGTTTCGCCGCCCATGGCGGTCAGCCGCCCGTCATCGGCGGGAAGAACGCGATCTCGCGTGCGCCCGCGATCTTCGCTTCGGGGCGCACATGGGTCTTGTCGATGGCCGCGCGGATCACCTTCGGGTTGTCGAAGGCATATTCGTATTCCTCGCCGCGCGTCTTCAGCCAGCCGATGAGGTCGCCGATCGTTTCGACCGAGGCGGGAAGATCGACGTCTTCCTCGGGCTTGTTCAGGCGCTCGCGCAGCCAGGCGAAATAGACGATCTTCATGATTACTCGACCAGATGCTTGGAGCCGGCACGGAAATAGTCATAGCCGGTGTAGAGCGTGAGCAGCGCGGAAATCCAGAGCAGCGTCGCGCCGATATAGGTCGTATAGGGCAGGATCACGTCGCCGGCGTCGCCCGCGATCAGGAAGCCGACCGCGACGAGCTGCATCATGGTCTTCCATTTCGCGAGATTGGTGACGGGCACGCTCACGCGAAGCTCGGCCAGATATTCGCGCAGGCCCGAAACCAGAATCTCTCGGCACAGAATGATGATCGCGGCCCAAAGCGCCCAGCCGCGGATGGTGCCGTCGGCGGCGAGCATCAGCAGGCACGACGACACCAGGAGCTTGTCGGCGATCGGATCGAGCATGCGCCCGAGCTTCGAGAACTGGCCGTAGGTGCGCGCGGCCCAGCCGTCGAGCCAGTCGGTGATGGCGGCGACGACGTAGATCGCGAGCGCGACCCAGCGCAGCCACAGGCCGCCGTCCAGCACCGCGATGCCGAACAGGCAGGCGGCCACCGCAGGCACGGCCGCAATGCGGCCGTAGGTCAGGATATTGGCGAGACTCCACGCCGAGCTGCCTTTTGCCGGCGTCATCTCCGCGGCTGCGGGCGTCGTCTGATTCATCGGTCGTTCCATTTCACTGGAGCAAGACACCCCCGGCCGGTGGCGTCAATGCGGCATCGGGGGACGCTGCTGTCATCCGCTGGCATGGAAGTAATCGTAAACCGCTCGGGCGAGCCGCGCATCGATTCCGGGCACGTTTTCCAGATCGGAAAGCGACGCCTGCTCGATGGCTTGCAGAGTTCCGAAATGATGCAGGAGTGCGCGCTTGCGCGACGGGCCCACGCCGGGAATTTCCTGTAGCCCGGTGGTGCCGATGTCCTTGCTCCGGCGCGTGCGATGCGAGCCGATGGCGAAGCGATGCGCCTCGTCGCGCAGGCGCTCGACGAAGTAGAGCACCGGATCGCGCGGCGGCAGCCGGAACGGCTCGCGCCCCGCGATGTGAAATAGTTCCCGCCCCGCGTCGCGATCGAGCCCCTTGGCGACCGCGAGCAGCGGCACATCGGCCACGCCGACTTCGGCCATGGTTTCGCGCGCGGCGTTGAGCTGCGGCAGGCCGCCGTCCACGATCACGAGATCGGGCCAGGGAGTGTCACTTGCGGTTTCGCTCGCGGCGTCGCTGGTGGTTCCGGCATTCTCGTGCTGCGGCCGCGGGTTTTCCTCGACCAGCCGCTTGAAGCGCCGCTTCAGCACTTCGCGCATCATGCCGGTGTCGTCGCCGGGCGCGGTTTCCGGCGAGCGGATGTTGAACTTGCGATACTGGTTCTTCGCAAATCCTTCGGGCCCGGCCACGATCATGGCGCCGACCGCGTTGGTGCCCATGATGTGGCTGTTGTCATAGACCTCGATGCGCCGCGGCGTGGCGGGCAGGCCGAAGGTTTCCGCAAGACTTTTCAGAAGCCGAAGCTGCGACGAGGATTCCGCAAGCCGCCGCTCCAGCGCCTCGCGCGCGTTCTGCGATGCGTGGGCGACGAGCTCCGATTTCTCGCCGCGTTGGGGAACCGCGATCTCGATGCGGCGGCCGGCTTTCTCCGACAGCGCGGCGACGAGGAGATCGAGTTCGTCCGGCCGGTGCGAAAGCAAGATCAGTTTCGGGATCGCCTTGTCGGCGTAGAATTGCGCGAGGAAAGGCCCGAGGATTTCCTCGATGCCGAGGCTTCGGTCTGCGCGCGGGAAGTTCGCGCGGTTGCCCCAGTTCTGATAGCCGCGCACGAAGAAGCTCTGCACGCAGGTGATGCCGCCGTGCTGATAGGCGGCGAATACGTCGGCCTCTTCCGTGTTGCGCGGATGCACGCCCTGATGCGACTGGATCGCGGAAAGTGCCGCAAGCCGGTCGCGCAGCACCGCCGCCTTCTCGAAATCGAGCAGGTCGGACGCCGCCTGCATGTCGCGCACGAGCTGGTCCTTCACCGCGGTGCTTTTGCCGGAAAGAAAATCGCGCGCCTCGCCGACCATGCGGTTGTAGTCGTCGAGCGCGATTTCGCCGGTGCAGGGCGCGGAGCAGCGCTTGATCTGAAACAGCAGGCAGGGCCGGGTGCGGCTTTCATAGATCGCGTCGGAGCAGGAGCGCAGGAAGAACGCGCGCTCGAGCGCGGTGATGGTGCGGTTCACGGATCCGGCGGAAGCGAAGGGCCCGAAGAAATCGCCGGGCCGGTTGCGCGCGCCGCGATGCTTGGTGATCGCGGGCGCCGGATGGCCCGCGGTAAGGAGAATGTAAGGAAACGACTTATCGTCGCGCAGCAGCACATTATAATATGGGCGAAAGCGCTTGATGAGGTTCGCTTCCAGCAGCAGCGCCTCGGTCTCCGTCGAGGTCGTGACCAGTTCCATGGAGGCGGTCGCCGCGATCATGCGGCTGATGCGGCGGGAATGTCCCTCGGGCCGCGTGTACGACGTCACGCGCTTGCGGATGTTCTTGGCCTTGCCGACGTAGAGCACGGCGCCCGATGCATCGAGCATCCGGTAACAGCCGGGGCTTTCGGGCGCGAGTTTCACGAAACTGCGGATCACCTCGCGCCCGCGCTGCAACGGCCCGGTTTCCGGCGCGCGGTCTTCGTAATCGTCCTCGGAGACGAGAATCACGTCCTCATCGTCCCCGGCCTCGTCCGCGGCGGGGCCGATCAGGCCGGCTTCTTCCTCGATGCGCTGATCGAGGTCCTTTTCGGGGGCGTCTTTTTCGCGGGGCATTTTATGAAAATAGGGATTCGGCGCGGCTTGGGCCAGCGGGCGGCGTTTTGCCCGCGAAGCGGCCGGAAATCATCGTCTTTCCGCCCGCCCGGGTCCTCGATCATGCCGGTTTTTACCCTTTGTTAGGCACGGCGGCGAAGAAGCCGCGAAATCCTAACGCCGTTTAACGCTTCAATTCTCCTAAAATTTTATCTTTCGCAGGAATTGGAATTCGCAAGTCCCGCTTTCGCGGAGGAGGCTGTTTTGAAGAAGTTGCTGCTGGCGGCGGCGTTGTTTGTGGCGGCACCCGCCTATGCGGGCGATCTGCCGCGACAGAACTACAACAATCCGCAGGTCTACCGGAATTTGTTCAACTGGACCGGCTTCTACGCGGGCGTGCACGCCGGCTGGGGCTGGGGCGACGCGAACAACAGCGATCTCAGCGGCTACGCGCTCGGCGCGCAGGTCGGCTACAATCATCAGCTCGTCAGCGGCCTGGTGTTCGGCGTGGAAACCGACATCACGATCTCGGGCGTCGACGGCTTCGTCGCGGGCGGCATCTTCTCCGCGGATTACATTGGAACTCTGCGCGGCCGTCTCGGCTTCGCGTTCGATCGCGTGCTGCTCTACGCCACCGGCGGCCTTGCTTATGCGGGCGGCGAGCTTCGCGTCGGCGCGTTGTCGAACGACCAGGATCACTTCGGTTATGCGATCGGCCTCGGCATCGAAGGCATGATCGCGCCGAACGTCAGCGCGCGACTCGAATATCTCTACACCGATTTCGGCAGCCGCACGTATCAGACGGTCGGCGGTCCGGTCGGAGTCGGCTTTAGTTCAAGCGTGCTTCGCGCCGGCGTGAACTATCGATTCTAGAATTTCGTGCGATGGAACTTTTGAAAATTATCTTTTCGTAAAGGAACTCTTCTCAAGACGTTGCGTTTGATCCGGGCAACCAGCTTCTGTCCCATTTGTGTCGACTTTCCGCCATATTCGGATACCTCCTTTTTGGTGCGGTGTTGCTCAAATGGCATAGTTTTTAAGCGGCTCTGGCGCTAAACCGGCACGAACAAAACGACCTATCGGCCTCCTTGGTGGGGGTCCAGTTTTGAAGTCTGTAAAATCAAGGATGGTCAATATGAAAAAGATCCTGCTCTCGGGCGTCGCGATCGCCGCGCTGTTCGCTGCGGCTCCGGCTTCTGCCGCCGACATTCCGGTTCGCGGTCCGGTGTACAAGGCTGCTCCGGCGCCCGTGTTCAACTGGACGGGTTTCTACTTCGGTGGTCACGTCGGTTACGGCTGGGGCGACTCGGCTGTCGGCGACATCGATGGTTTCCTCGGCGGCGTGCAGCTCGGTTACAACTGGCAGTTCAGCCGTAACTGGGTGTTCGGTCTCGAGACCGACATCGCCGGCACCGACATGAACAACGCCTTCCCGGCGCATATCGATTACCTCGGCACCGTTCGCGCTCGTCTCGGTTACACCTGGGACCGCGTGATGGTGTACGGCACGGGTGGTCTGTCCTATGCCCGCGGCAGCGCCGCAGGCTTCCACGACACCGACACGGGCTGGGCGCTCGGCGCCGGTATCGAATGGGCGTTCGCTCCGAATTGGTCGGCCAAGGTCGAGTACATGTACAACGACATCGACCTGTTCGAAGCTTCGACCGTCAAGTTCGGCGTGAACTATCGCTTCGGCTACTAAGCCAAACGACTTCGAATGCACAAAGCCCCGGACTTCGGTCCGGGGCTTTTTGTTTTTCCGAGTTTTGTTTTCCGGTCTTGCGGCGCGCGCTCAGCCTCAATGGGCTTTCGTCTTCTCGAAAGCCGGAACCCTGGCGGCGAAGTTGTCGAGCCAGGCGACGAGCTTCGGATAGTTCGCGCGCCACGCGCCCTCGAAGCGAAGGTCGAGATAGCCGAGCGCGCAGGCCAGCCCGATGTGACCGACATTCGGCGTGGCCGGGAGCGCGGGCGGCGCGGCTTCGAGCACGTCGAGCGCGCGCGTTACCTTCTCGGCCTGATAGTCGGTCCACTTCGCGAACCGAAGCTCCTCGGGCCGGAAGCGTTTCTCGTACACCTGCAAGAGCGCGGCATCCATGATGCCGTCGGCGATGGCGTGGAGCCGCAACGCATCCCAGCGCGGATTGCCTTCGCGCGGGATGATCTTGCCGCCGCCCGCAAGCGCGTCGAGATATTCGAGGATGACGGGAGAATCGAACAGCACCGATCCGTCTTCCAGAATCAGCGCTGGAATTTTGCCGAGCGGGTTCTGCTTGCGGATCGAGTCCGACGGATCGTTGGTGTCGGTGAGTTCGACCTTGATGCGATCGCCAAGGCCCAGGAGGGATGCGGCGATCTTGATCTTGCGCCCGAAAGGAGAGGGCGGTGAGCTGCGCAGGATAAGCATGCTTACTTATTATACGCAGCCCGCGGTCGATCAACTGGCGCTTTGTAGATTTACCGCCTTCGGTCCCTTGCCGCGCTTGTCCGGCTCGATTTCGAACGAAACGCGCTGCCCTTCGTTCAGGGTACCAAGACCCGAACTCATGACCGCGGAAACATGGACGAAAACATCGCGCCCGCCGTCGTCGGGCTTGATGAAGCCATAGCCTTTTTCGGAATTGAAAAACTTCACGGTGCCGCTCGTCGGCATACTTCCTCTCCCCTGCATGCGGCCGCTTGGCGCGGCTCTCTTCCCGGGAGAAAGGTAGGCCAAAGCCCAAGTCTTGAAAAGCAGCCGTTAGTCGATTGGCTCGATGCGGGCCGCACCGCGGTTCGCACCTGCAAGCGATTGTCGCAGCGCGGGAATTAGCACTTCGCATTCCTCCCGGAGCTTCCAGGGCGGGTTGATGGCCAGGATGCCGGTGGCGTGCAGCGGCCCTTCGCTTTGCGGCTTGTCGACTTCAAGCTCGAGCCGCAGCGAAGGCTTTCCGGCCGCGCGCAGGATGCGCCGGATCGCCGCGTCGGTATCGTGCCGGTTCTTGACCGGATACCAGATGAGATAGACGCCGGTGGCGAAGCGCCGCACGGCTTCCTCCATGCCTTCGGACAGGCGCCGGAATTCGGCGGGGTCCTCGTAAGGCGGGTCGATCAGCACGAGGCCGCGGCGCTCTTTCGGCGGCAGCAGCGATTTCAGCGCGGTCCAGCCGTCGAGTTGCAGGGTTTTCACGCGCCGGTCGCGGCGGACGGATTTTTCCAGCAAGGCGAATTCTTCGGGATGAAGCTCGCAAAACGCCAGCGCGTCCTGCGGCCGCGTAAGCGCCTGCGCGAGCAGCGGCGAACCCGGATAATACGGCGCGCATTGCTCGACCGCGCGCAGGTACGGTTGCAGGAGATCGAGTGCCGCGCCGTGCGGCAGATTTTGCAGGAGCCGCTCGATGCCGTCGGCGGATTCCGCCGTGGCCCTGGCGCGGGTGCCGCTGAGGTCGTAGCGCCCGGCGCCGGCATGGGTATCGATCACGCGAAAGGGGGCGTCTTTCGCCGCAAGCAGCGTCAGCACGCGCGCGAGGACTGCATGCTTGAAGACGTCGGCGAAGTTGCCGGCGTGATAGCCGTGCCGGTAATTCATCGCGGCAGGTTACGCGATGCGCGGCTCAGCCGCGAACCGGCGGCAGCGACACGCGCGGGGACCGGCAGGCCTGGCGATCGACCTGCGGGCAGGCGCGGAATTCCAGATCCTTGGTGAAGCAGATGCGGACTTCGCGCAGGTTGCGCCGGTCGCAGGTCACCGAAATCATTTCGTTGGTCAGCCCCGGATTGGCGACGCGGAATGCGTTCTCGACTTCCGGCGGGGAGATCGTCTGCCAGCGCGTGGGCTGCGCGAACTGCGGCGGCACCTTGATCTTCTCGAAGGCCTTGCGCACCAGCGCGAAATATTGATCCGGCGAAAGGCCGGAGCAGGTGCCGTGCTTGCGCCACTGATGGATCACGAGGCCGCGGCTCGGCATGACGTCGCGCAAGCCGCGGATGGTCTGGTCGGAAACGCGCGGCGCGTTATAGGCGCAGTCGGCGGGGAAGCCGCGATCGTATTGCGGCCAGAGGCCGTGCACGACGAAGCTCAATGGCTTCTGCGCGCGGCACTGGGCGGGATCGGCGCGATTGCCAGCGGAGTCGCAATAGGACGGCGACCACGACAGCGCGAGCACGTAGAAATCGAACTGGCCCGGTTCGCCATATTGCTGCGCCTGTGCCGGCAGCAAGCCGGCGGCAAGCGCCATCAGCGCGGCCGCGAGGGCGCGCATTTACGGTCTCGCCTGCTTGCAGTCGGGTGCGTAGGAAAGATTGCGGTCCATGCCGGCGACGCACCAGGTCACGCCCCAGGTGAAACCGGCGAAGCCCATGTCTTCGCCGATGGAGTAATAAACCTTGGTCCAGACATGCTTGCCGAACTCGGCGCTGGAAACCAGCGCCTTCGCTTCGCAGTACCGGCGCGGAATGAGCTTGTCGCCCCACGGGCGGAACGCGATCTCGCGCACGTTCGCATAGTCGTCGATGGTGGCGTCCGAGCCCCAGAACCGGCCTTCCTTCTGGCGGAAGCGGGAGGAGATGGTGCCGAGGCCCCATTCGCAGCCCGGCACGTTGGCGTCGTAGCCTGGGCCGCGCAGCAGGCCGAAGTTCATCTCGAGCCAGCTCGCGGCGGAGGCGGGTTGCGCCGCCAGCGCGGAACCCGTGACCAGGGCGGCGGCGAGCATCAGCTTCATCTTGCGCATGCGGATATTCCTGATTTCACCGCACGATTACTTGACCCCCCGGCGCGGTCAAGCGCGGAAAAGGCACATTGGCCGCGAAAATGCTGCACTTGCTTCGTCCCCGTTGCCGCACTAGCTTCCCCCGAAATCGAACCCTTCCGGAGCGTTTCATGTTCGTCCTGAAACCCAAGGCCGAATGGATTGCGGCTTTCGCCCTCGCAATTCTCATGGCGGTGACCCGTATCCACCATTTCGGCATCGGGACCATCGCTCCGGATGCGTCGACCGGCGTGTTCTTCCTCGCGGGGCTGCTGCTTGCCTCGCCGTGGTGGGTCGCGGCGTTTCTGGTCGAGGCGGTGCTGCTCGACGGTGTAGCGCTCGGCTTCCTGAAGGTCGCGGATGCCTGCATGTCGTCGGGTTATGCGCTGCTCGCGCCGGCCTATGCCGCGCTGTGGTTTGCAGGACGCGCGCTGTGCAAGGTCGAAGCCATCGATCTTCTGGCGGCAGTAAAATTCGTCTGCTTCGTCTGCACCGGCACGATCGCTTTCTTTATCGTTTCCAATCTGGGCTATTTTCTCGGCAGCGATTTCTACAATCTCGGCCTTGCCGAATATTCCGTGCGTGCTGCGCGTTACTTCCCGATGTACCTGACGGTAACACTGTTCTACTCCGCTTTCGGCATCGCCGCCTTCTTCGCTGCGCGCCGACTCGGCATGATGGAAACCGCCGTCGCGCGCTGATCGCACGCGAAAATTTTTCGTATTTTGTCATTCTCATAAGTGAAATACGCATCGCGCCGGACGATGGTTTCCGGCGCGAAAGTGGTATCATGCGCCTCCTTGGGGTTTTTGCTCTCAATGCAGGAGGCGTGCGTATGACGATTCTCGGTCGAGGTATGGCCGGCGAGCCGGTGAAACTGTTGCAGGAAAAACTGGGCGTCAAAGCCGACGGCCAGTTCGGCGCGGAAACCGAAAAGGCGCTGCGCGAATATCAGGCGAAAGAGAAGATCGCCGTGGACGGCGTTGCCGGACCCGACACCTTTACCCGCCTGGGTTTGCCGCAGCTCGTCTATCTTACGGTGGGCTCGGTCGGCGACACCGTGAAGAAGCTGCAAACCGAACTCGGCATCACGGCCGACGGGCGCTACGGCCCGGCGACCGCAAATGCGGTGAAGGATTTCCAGAAGAAAAACGGACTTGCCGAAGACGGCATCGCCGGGCCCACGACGCTCGCGAAGACCAGGACCTTCGGCAAGGAAATGACCGCCTCGGTGATCGCGGAATCGATCATCGACTCCGGCACCAAGGCTGCGCGCAGCATCTGGGACACCATCACCGGCGTGTTCAAGAAGTAATTCTTCGAGCGATCCGCCGCGCTCATCCGGGCGCGGCGGATTTCATGCGATGCGCAGCTCCTGCTCCGCGGTGGGGTGCATCGATCTTTGGTACAGCGGAGCAGGAGGCGATCCATGTCATCAACCGTCATCAATCTCATCGTACAGATCATCGCGGGCGCGCTCGGCGGCACGGCCGTCGGCCAGACCCTGAAAAATCTTACGGCCGGCCCGATCGGCAACATCATCATCGGCGCCATCGGCGGCGGTGTCGGCGGCCAGATTTTGCAGGCGTTGATCCCGGCCTTGCAGGCGAGCGCGGCGGCGCCGGATCTCGGCAGCATCGTCGGTCAGGCGGTCGGTGGCGGCGCCGCGGGCGCGATCCTTACCGCGATCGTCGGCGCGGTGAAAAACAACATGGGCAAGTAATGGGCAAGTAAGCGCCTAGCCAGACGAAAGCGAAAACCCGGCGAGCGATCGCCGGGTTTTTTGTTTGCGCAATCCGCTTTGGGTCAGCAGCGCCAGATGTTCACGGTGGTGCGGCCGTGGCTGCCGGGGACGCCGATCTGTTCCAGCCCGCAGCCGCCGGTTTCGCCAAGGCTGTAAACGACGGGCTGCGCCGCCGGAGCGGTGGACGTGAAGGTGGAATCCGCGGCCGGCGGAATGCCGATGTCGCCGTTGCGGTAGATCACGGCGGGGCCCGCGAGCACCGGCAGCAATTGCGCGCGATGGCGATGATGCCTGCCATGATGATGGTGGCGCCGATGGGAAGAGAAGACGTGGCTGCGCGGCTGCACCGGGAAGCGATAATTGAGCGGGGTGCGGAACTGGAGGTTGGTGGAAAGCTGGGCCTCGGCGGGGGCAAAGGCCGCCGCGGAAAGCAGGATCGCGAGCGCGGCCATTACGCGTTTCATGGCGCCATTCCTTACGTCCCGCCGCATCCGGAAGAAGCGTAACGCCGGGGCTCGCGCGAGTCGAACGAATTTCCGCGCCTTGCCGCTCGCGCTTTCGTCATTTCCGGTCGCATGGGGATCGGCTATAAGCGCGCGGCTTTTTCCGCGGGGGATACGGATGAAACGGGCCTTGCTTGCCGCCGCCATGCTGCTCGCGCTTTCGCAGGCGGCTTCGGCTTCCGCCAATCTCGACTGCGCGGCGAAGGACAGCAATGTCGCCAAGCTCGAGATCGAGGCGATCACTTCGCGCGACGGCAGATATTTCGGGAGCCTGCGCGGCGAGGTCGAGATCGAGCGGGGCAAGGCCATCGAGCTCACGCTCGCGGATCTGAAGAGTCACCAGGCGGAAAAGAACATCGCGCTTCGTTTCGCGAAGCAGACGCCGCAGGGGCTGCTGGAAGTCCGCATCTATGCGAAGCCGGCGGACGACAGCGGCCTCGATTACGAAGGCACCTATATCGTGCGTCTCGGCAAGATCAGCAAGGGCGGCAAGATCAGCTGCGCGGCGGGCTGAGATATGAAACGGATCGTTTTGTCCTGCTTTGCTTTCGGGCTTCTGGCGATGCCGGCGCATGCTGCCGGTGGCTTCAGCTGCGAGAGCGATGAAAAGGACCCGGTGAAGCTCGAGGTCGGCGGCGCCACGCCGCGCTCCGAGCCGGGGCTCCTCAATTTCGGCGCGATCGCGCAATTCGATGGCCGGAAGATCGAGTTCACGAAGTCCGACGTGAAGGGCTTTACCGGGCAGGACGGCACGATCCAGCTTCGCGCGAGCGCGCGTTCGGGAGAGCAGGTTTATATGCTTCGCATGACCGCCAAACGTAACCCCAAGGACGAGGACGACTGGAGCGGCACCTATGAGCTCGCCTATGGGCCGGCCGCCAAGCCCAATGCCACGATAAAGCGCGGCAACGTGAACTGTGTCGTCGAGTAGATGATGCGCCGGATCGCCTTCGCATTTCTATTGCTCGCTTTCTCCGCGCCGGCGGCGAATGCGCTGCTGCTGAGCTGCTTTCCCGAGAAGGCGGATGGCCCGGCCAAGATCGACGCCTATGTCGATGCTTTCGCGCCGGGACCCTATCCGCCGAAAACGATGGAGGCGGTGCGCGTGCTCGCGCGCTTCGGCGAGGATGTGTACGAGTTCGAGCCCGGTCACATGCAGGAAGTCTCGCTGCGCGACGGCCTGCTCAGCATCCGCCTCGTGCAGCCGCTTTCGGCGGGAGAGACCGCGGAGATGCGCTTCGAAGGCAAGCTCGCGGCGGAGAAGGGCGGGCGCTTCACGCTCGCAATTACGCTTCGCAACGAGCGGCGCAGCGGGCAGGGCGAAGTGCGCTGCGTGCTGGAGTAGCCCGCAATTAGGTCAGCGGCGTTTCCCTGTGTGCCGGCTTCGCGGTAACGCTTCTTTTCTCATGACGGAACAGGGGTCATGCCCCGCGCGTTACTGCTGCGGGAGGAATGCATCATGCATTTTCAGCGCTCCTTGCCGATGGAACTCGTGATTGTGCTCGCGCTGGGCTTTGTCGTCATCGCGTTGATCGTTGCGATGCAGGAGCCGGCCGGCGACCGCACGCGTTTCACGGTGGAGCAGAGCGAGGCGACGCACGTGATCGGCGAGCGCCGCGAGCCGCTGCCGGCGGAGGAAACCCCGCTTGGCCGCTGACAATCCTGCATGCGTCGCGCGGGAGGCATGCGGCGGCTGCTATTTGCGCCGCGTGTCGCGCGGGAGTAGCTTTGCTTGATAAGTGTTTCGGCGACCGGGCGAACGGCATGGGCCGCGACAAGGTTCACATTCTTCAAATTCCAAAACGGCAGCCGCCGCGCGAAACCGCGCTTTTCGCGCGGGTGCCGTCGGATGTGCTGTTTCTCGTGGCGCTTGCGATCGCTTTCGTGCTTGCGCATTACAGCGACAAGCCGCCTCTGGTGGAGCAGCCGATTACGCTCGAGCGCACGGAGGGGCCGCTGGTGGCGCAGAGCAACGGGCCCAGCGTCAATATTCTCGACACCGGCCTGCGCAGCTTCGAGCGCTGACTTTCGCAGTCCGTCATTCCGGCGCGCCTAGTCGGCGTTGGGCGACGGATAGCTCAGCATGAAAATCCAGAGCTTTGGCTTCAGCGTGAGCAGCAGCGCGTCATTGGATTCGATTTCCACTTCGCCCACGAAGCGCTTGTATTCGTCGCCCGGCGGCAGCCCGCCGTCGATGTCGAAATGGGCGTTGAAGGCGCAGCCGCCCGGCAGCTTCTGGAGCTTCGTGCCTTCGAAATGGCCGAAGCCCGCCACGTCGAACTCGAAGCCGTTGATCCGGAACGGCTTGCCCGCGCGCTTCTCGATTTCCTGAATCGTCATGCCGTTCCTGATTCCGAGCGGGCCGATCCATTTCGATTTCTCGCCGAAGACGGTGATGACCGCGGGCAGCCGGCGCTTCTCTTCATCGTGCCATTCGATCTCGAGGCGGCGTGCGGGATCTTTCGCGAACAGGATGGTGGCTTTGACCTTCTCGCCTTCGGCGCGGTTCACCTCGCCGAACGAGACGTTGTTCACGCCATAGACCTTCACGAGACCGGCGTGCGTCGCCTTCGGCCCGAACTGCCCGCGGCATTCGACGCGGTATTGCGGCTGCGGAATCTGCGGCGCGGGCTGGGCGGCGAGGGGGGAGGAGAGGAGCATGAGTAGCCCGGTGAATGACGCAGTGAGTTTCATGCCGTCATTGTATGTCATTCCGGGGCGCGAGCGTAAGCGAGCGAACCCGGAATCCAGAGCCGCTTGCGTGCGTTGCCCTGGATTCCGGATCGCGCGCGCATTTTTTGGCCAAGTCGGGTGAACCCGACTTGGCTGGCGCGCGTCCGGAATGACGAATGGCAGCCTTCATTCATTCCGTTCCTCACGGATCGTTTCGTTCCCGAGTTTTGCTTGCCCCCGAAGGGGAGTGCGGACGAGCAACCTCGCCGTAATCGGTAGAAAGAAGTGCGAAGCAACGCGCCCCTTTCGCGAACGGGATGTAGGGGAATGTATTCCTAGATAGGTGGAGATGTCAAGGATTTTGTTGGTGCGGCCGCGCGAGCGCGGAGAAAACGAGGAGGAGAAAGGTGGGGGAGGGAGGAGGGATGCGCCAGCGGGGAGTATTCAAAGAATCTCCCTTGTGCGAACAAACACAGATAGACCGTGCTCATCGATCTCATCTGTCTTTGAAACGCCGAAAAAGTACGAAGGCATGTATATATTATCGGCTCGCCAATGATGCTCCACGATATCTAACCAAGACAGCCTGCTCTCCCCAGAAGAAAGCCTGCTTTTTGAATTGAGATAGGGTTCAATAGGTTTCTGAGGCGTCCAACGAGTCGCAATATCGCTAAATTGGATTTTCTGACCAACGCTCTTGCTTCGGACGATACTCGCAACGTTCGCGTCAAAAATGTTTGAGTTGCTAAGGTGCAAGTCAGCCCCGTTACAACAAGACTTACCGTCACTGAATGGTAGGAATTCGTTGTCTCCAAATCCAACTGTTATTCCAAGTTCTCTTGCGTAAGTCGAAATCTCTCTTACAAATCCAAGTTTATACACCGCAGGTAACACGAGTTCTCGGCCTTGGCGTTCGGCGTTTGCTTCGCGATAAACCTGAATCATAGTCCGACCGTCAGCCGATCTGACCTCGCAAAGTTTAGCGTTTAGGTCATCAACCGGCAGTTTTAGGTACTCGAAAGTTACATGCTTTGCTCCGTGCCGTTGGCACGCCTTCACTATATCGAACGCTAAGTATTCAAAGGTCGGAAATACGGGCTGCAGCCTGACCGCACATGCGACGCCCATTCCAGTCAAATGTTCAATGGCCTCTAGGAGTTCGCCATAGCTTTCCATTCCGGGCTCTACTATCGCTCGTGTGGCTTCTGGTAGAATGGAGATTGAAAACCGGACGAGATAGTTTCCCGTCGACAGTAGCTCTGCATAGCGCTCGGAGCGTACTAGCGAGCCTTTTGTGCTAATCAGGGTTGGGTATCGCCGCTCGCTAAGAATCTCCAGAATTTTTAAGGACGTGCCGGAGTGTTCTTCTAGCGGAGAAAAAGGATCAGTCATTCCGCCAAATTGAATTGGAATTCTTCGATCTATAAATTCATCAACTGCGGACCGTATTAAGCCCGACTCAATTCGTTCGAAGCGGGCAATTAAATTGTTGGGGTCAGTTATCTGTAATTTTCCAGTGCCTCGATATCCGCCGCGGCTCTTAGCGAAGCAATAAGTGCATGAGAAGCTGCACTGATTGTAGGAATCTAAACGAAGCGGTACTTGGCAAAATTGAACTTGGCTCGTGAGAGCAATGTAATGCTTGTAGTGATCGCGCTGTAGCATCAGTCGAATGCTAACCTAATGCCCGTCAGCACATGTTGGGCTGCCACGAAAACCACCAACAAAACAGCGAGCAATGAAAGGGCTTGTATAATGCTCCTAACGGCTTTGCCCTGTTTCGCAAAGTGACCAAATACTTCCCAGAAAAGTTCTCGCTCCTTTTCTTCCGAGTTACTGCCACAAGCAAGCTTGCAAATCTTGTCATCGTATAAAAAGTAAGCAGCAGTTTCTTCTTTTTCTACTTTTGGATTTTCTGAAGGGACTAATGTTAACTCGGTTCGATCAATAAACCCCTTCTTATCAATCCTTTCATAAAGTACGTTTTGTTCTCTAAGGGGTGAGAAAAACAGATAGATGTGTTTCCAACCTGCAGAAACAAGATTCTGATCTCTTCGTTCGCTGCTTACGGCGTAGAAGAATTCCCACACTATCCAGCGCCGTGAGTGTTGTATGGCCTTATATTCACCGAAGGATGGATAGCGCTTAATGAACGCAGGGCAGAACGCTTGATAGAGAATGAACGCTACAAAGTATAAAATCGAAGCCGCCCAAAGAATCCACCAGCTAAAGGGTAGCGATAAGTTCAAATAAAACGGCTGATCTGAAATCTTTATCTGCTGAGGAGCTTTATTGAGCAGAATAAGGGCGAACGGGACGATCGCAAACCACGCTAACAAATAGCGAAGATAGACTAGTTCAAAAAATCCACGAAGAAATTGCCAGTGACCTAGAAACATTCAACGACTCGCTTCTTTCGATTGATGCTACTTTAGTACTTTTTTTGCCGACGTTGTTACCGCCCCTTCCTCTTAAACGTCCGCGTGCCGCCTTTGCCCGCGGTCGAGGAAGCCTTGCGGCCGGTGGGTAGGGGCGCGCCGAATTTCTTCTGGCCCGCGTAAGACTCCGCCTTCGCCGCCATCTTGGCGGTCGGATCATCCACGAACGCAAGCTCCACTTCGCGCAGGCGCTTGATTTCGTCGCGCAGGCGGGCGGCTTCCTCGAAGTTCAGGTCGCCCGCCGCTTCCTTCATCTGCTTGTCGAGATCGGCGAGCACGGCCTCGAAATTATGCCCGTAGGTCGCGATGTCCTCGGCAAAGCCCGCGTCCACCGTCACGCGGTCGCGCTCGTAGATCGAGCCCATGATGTCGCCGATCTGCTTCCTCACGCTCTCCGGCGTGATGCCGTTCGCGGCGTTCCACTGCTCCTGCTTCTCGCGGCGGCGGTTGGTTTCCGCGATCGCGCGCTGCATGGAGCCGGTCTCGTGGTCGGCATAGAGGATCACGCGGCCGTCCACGTTGCGCGCGGCGCGGCCGATGGTTTGCACCAGCGACGTCTCCGAGCGCAGGAAGCCTTCCTTGTCGGCGTCCAGAATCGCGACCAGCCCGCATTCGGGAATGTCGAGGCCCTCGCGCAAGAGGTTGATGCCGATCAGCACGTCGAAGGCGCCGAGCCGCAGGTCGCGGATGATCTCGATGCGCTCGATGGTGTCGATGTCCGAATGCATGTAGCGCACGCGCACGCCCTGCTCGTGCAGGTATTCGGTGAGGTCCTCGGCCATGCGCTTGGTGAGCGTGGTGACGAGCGTGCGATAGCCGCGCTGCGCGGTTTGCCGCACTTCACCGAGCAGATCGTCCACCTGCGTGCGCGCGGGGCGGATCGTGATCTGCGGGTCGGTCAGGCCGGTCGGGCGGATCACCTGCTCGGCGAAGACGCCCTGGGTCTGGTTCATTTCCCAGCCGCCGGGAGTCGCCGAAACCGCGATGGTTTGCGGGCGCATGGCGTCC
>CAZNPX010000029.1:0-10339 GCA_964575175.1 uncultured Hyphomicrobiales bacterium
CCCGTGGTCGCGCCCTGATAGGGCTCGATGAAGGACGGGTGGTTGTGGCTTTCCATCTTGAAGACGCAGGCGAGGCCGTCGCCGATGTCGATGACGCCGGCGTTCTCGCCGGGGCCCTGGATCACGATCTTGCCGGTGACCGGCAGCGTCTTCAGGTGGACCTTCGAGGACTTGTACGAGCAGTGCTCGTTCCACATCGCGGAGAAGATGCCGAGCTCGGTGATCGAGGGCTCGCGGCCGATGAGTTTCAGAATCCGCTCGTATTCGTCGGGCTTCAGGCCGTGTTCGGCGACGAGCTCGGGCGTGATCTTGATCTTGTTGGAGATGTTCACGCCGCCTCCAGGACGGTCTTGATGCTTTCAAAAAGCCCGCGCCCGTCGGTCGGGCCGATCGCGGGATCGACGTGGTTTTCCGGATGCGGCATCAGGCCGAGCACGTTCAGCTTCTCGGAAAGAATGCCGGCGATCGCGTTGGTGGCGCCGTTGTGGTTCCACGCCGGGTCGGTCTTGCCCTCGGGCGAGACATAGCGGAACAGCACGCGGCCGTCGCCTTCGAGGCGCTTAATCGTTTCCTCGTCGGCGGTGTAATTGCCTTCGCCGTGAGCGACGGGAATTCTCAGAACGTCGCCCGCGTTGTAGCGGCGGGTATAGGGCGTGTCGGAGCGCTCGACGCGCAGGAACACTTCCCGGCACATGAAGCGAAGCCGCGCGTTGCGCTGAAGCACGCCGGGAAGCAGTTGCGCTTCGCAGAGGATCTGGAAGCCGTTGCAGATGCCGAGCAGCAATCCGCCGCGTTCGGCATGCTCGCGCACGGCAGTCATGATCGGCGCGCGCGCGGCAATCGCGCCGCAGCGCAGATAGTCGCCATAGGAGAACCCGCCGGGCAGCACGACGAGATCGGTGTTCGCGGGGAGCACGCTGTTCGCGTGCCAGACCAGCGTGGCGTCCTTGCCGGAGATGCGCTTGATCGCGCGCGCGACATCGCCTTCGCGATTGGAGCCGGGGAAAACGACGACGGCGGCATTCATCGGCTTAGCCCAACACCTCGACGCGGTAATTCTCGACGACGGTGTTCGCGAGCAGCCGGTCGGCGGCGGCCTTGAGCGCTTCCTCGGCCTTGGCGCGGTCGCCTTCCGCGAGTTCGATTTCGAAAACCTTGCCCTGGCGGACGCTCTCGATGCCGTCGATGCCGAGCGACTTCAGCGCGCCTTCAATGGCCTTGCCCTGCGGGTCGAGGACGCCGTTCTTCAGGGTGACGGTGACGCGGGCTTTCATCGGAGGACCTCTCTGCTGAACCCTTTAGCGCAAAAGCAGACGGGGGCAATCGCCCCCGCCGAACATCCACATCAGAAATAGGGCGATCCTGCGGGAGCCCTATTGCACCAGAACCGGGCCGCGACCCTGCGGCGGTTCGTTCTCCGAGATGATGCCGAGACGCCGCGCGACTTCGGTATAGGCTTCGATCAGGCCGCCCAGGTCGCGACGGAAACGGTCCTTGTCCAGCTTGTCGGCGGTCTTGATGTCCCACAGCCGGCACGAGTCCGGGCTGATTTCGTCGGCGACGACGATGCGGACCATGTCGTTGTCCCACAGCCGGCCGCATTCCATCTTGAAATCGACCAGGCGGATGCCGACGCCGAGGAAGAGGCCCGACAGAAAATCGTTCACGCGGATCGCAAGCGCGATCACGTCGTCGATTTCCTGCGTCGTGGCCCAGCCGAAAGCGGTGATGTGCTCCTCGGAGACCATCGGGTCGTTCAGCTTGTCGCTCTTGTAATAGAATTCGATGATCGAGCGGGGGAGCTGCATGCCCTCTTCGAGGCCGAGCCGCGTCGCCAGCGAGCCCGCGGCGACGTTGCGCACCACGACTTCGAGGGGGATGATCTCGACTTCGCGGATCAGCTGCTCGCGCATGTTCAGGCGGCGCACGAAATGCGTCGGCACGCCGATGTCGTTCAACCGCTGGAAGATGTATTCCGAGATGCGGTTGTTGAGCACGCCTTTGCCGTCCACGATCTCGTGCTTCTTCGCGTTGAACGCGGTGGCGTCGTCCTTGAAATGCTGAATCAGCGTTCCGGGCTCGGGTCCTTCGTAAAGGACCTTCGCCTTACCTTCATAAATGCGGCGGCGGCGGCTCATTGGGACATACCGTGACTTCAGAAAATCCATATCGAACCGGAACTCCGGGCGTACACGAGGCTACAAATCGTCAGGAAAACCGGGTTTGGCGACCGGAAAACAGGCGACTCCGTCTGCCTTCCGCGCTGGTTCGACCCTATCTGATCGGTCTGGGCAATACAAATTAGCCCCTGACGGCGGGCTTTTGCATGCCCTATTGACGCAGTTGAAATAGGGCGGCGCGGCCTATATTCAACGGCAGTCGTCGGTAAAACCCAGAAAAGCGAGAGCGAGCTATGAGCAGTTTCGACCAGCGTCAGGACGCCTTCGAGAAGAAGTTTGCGCTCGACGAAGAGCAGAAGTTCAAGGCGACCGCGCGCCGGAATCGCAAGCTCGGCGCCTGGGTCTCCGAAAAGCTCGGCCTGAGCGGCGCGGAGGCGGAGGACTATGCCAAGGCCGTGGTCGCCGCCGATTTCGAGGAAGCCGGCGACGACGACGTTTTCCGCAAGGTGCGCCGCGACCTCGACGCGAAAGGCTTGCAGTCCGTGAGCGACGCCGAGATCCGCGCGCAGATGGATCAGCTGCTCGTCGAGGCGGCCGCGGAAATCAAAGCCGGAATATAACCGCCGTCATGCTTCGGCGCGCGGCAAATGTCCGTCCGCGCGCTGAACAATCGTTCACCTAGATTGCTTCGAATTCACGGGCTTTTTCGGAACCAGGGACGTAAGTACGGCGTTCGTTGATTGGCGCAGTTCGCGCCTTAAATCGAGGAATGCCGATGTTCAAGAAACGCCCGGCCGTCATTGCCGCTGTATTTCTGCTCTCCGCGGGTGCCGCAGCCGCGGCGCCGCTTTCGCTACCCGCCAACGTCAACCTGCGCTGGGGTCCCGGCATCGAGTATCCGGTGCAGATCGTCGTGCCCGAGGGCACCGTCATCGACGTGCAGCGTTGCGACGAGTTGTGGTGCGAAGTGAACTGGGAAGAATACCAGGGCTTCATGAACCGCGACGTCATCGGTCTCGGCGAGGGTCCGGCCTATCCGCCGCAGGTCTTCGCGCCCGCCGCGCCGCTGCCGATCTTCGTGCCGGCGTTCGAAGGCTACTACTACGACGACACCATTGATTATGTGTACGGTCCGAGCTTCGGCTTCCGCTATTACGGCGGCTTCCACGGCCGGCACAATTCGCGTCTCGCGGTCCACTCGCGCGCCGAATCGACGGCACGCCGTCATCGCCGCGAAGTGTCCGGCATCAGCTTCCACAACCAGACCACCTCGGCGGCGGCTGGCCACAACCGCGCGATCTCGCAGGCGGTGACGCATAACCGCTCGGAATCGCGCATGCTGCGGCAGAACAACAACCGCGATCAGCTGAAGCAGCGCCTGAACCAGCAGAACCAGGTGATCCGCCAGCAGAAGAACCTGAAAGTGCAGCGGCCCAACCTGCAACAGAAGGCTTCGCCGCAGCAGCAACAGAAGTCGATCTTCAACAACCAGCCGAAGAACGTGCAGCCGCAGCAGCGGCAGTTCCAGAAGAAAGCTGCGCCGCCGGTGCAGCAGCAGAAGAACGTGCAGCCGCAGCGCAACTGGCAGCAGCGTCCGCAGATTCAGAACCAGCAGCCCAAGAACGTGCAGCCGCGCAATATCCAGCGGCCGCAGACTCAGCCGCGGCAGCAGACTCAACCGCGTCAGCAGACCCAGCCGCGGCAGCAGACCCAGCCGCGTCAGCAGATGCAGCGCAGCACGCCGCCGGCGCAGAAAACAGCACCGGCGTGGCAGAGAAACCAGTAGGTGAAGTAAGAATAAGGGCGGCCTCCGGGCCGCCCTTTTTATTTGCCTATTTGCCGAAAACCCTGGCGAAGATCACGTCGACGTTCGCGAGGTGATGGCCGAGATCGAAGCAGGCGTCGATCTCCGCGGCACTGAGGAGCTTCGCGACATCGGCATCGGCCTTGAGCGACTGCTGGAAGTCCGCGCCCGCATCCCAGGTCTTCATCGCGTTCCGCTGCACGAGGCGATAGGCGTCCTCGCGCGCCATGCCCTTGCGCGCGAGCGCCAAGAGCACGCGCTCGGAATGCACGAGGCCGCCGAACATCTCCAGATTGCGCTTCATGTTCTCCGGATAGACCACGAGCTGCTCGATCAGGCCGGCGAGACGGTTCAGCGCGAAGTCGAGGGTGATGGTCGCGTCGGGACCGATCATGCGCTCGACCGAGGAATGGGAAATGTCGCGCTCGTGCCAGAGCGCCACGTTCTCCATCGCGGGCAGCGCATAGGCGCGCACCATGCGGGCGAGGCCGGTGAGGTTTTCGGAAAGCACCGGGTTGCGCTTGTGCGGCATCGCCGACGAACCCTTCTGGCCCGGCGAGAAATATTCCTCGACTTCCTTCACTTCGGTGCGCTGGAGGTGGCGGATTTCGGTGGCCAGGCGCTCCATGGACGAGGCGATCACGCCGAGGGTCGCGAAGAACATGGCGTGGCGGTCGCGCGGGATCACCTGGGTCGAGACCGGCTCGACCCTGAGGCCCATCTTTTCCGCGACGTAGGCTTCGACCTTGGGGTCGATATTGGCGAACGTCCCGACCGCGCCGGAAAGCGCCGCAGTGCCGACCTCTTCCTTCGCGCGCAGCAGGCGCTCCTTGTTGCGCGAGAATTCGGCAAAAGCCTCCGCCATCTTGAGGCCGAAGGTGGTGGGCTCGGCATGGATGCCGTGCGAGCGGCCGACGCAGACGGTGTTTTTGTGCTCGAGCGCGCGCTTCTTCAGCGCGGCGAGCAGGCGGTCGAGATCGGCGAGCAGCAAATCCGCGGCGCGGGTGAGCTGCACGTTCAGGCAGGTGTCGAGCACGTCCGACGAGGTGAGGCCGAGATGCACGAAGCGCGCTTCGGGGCCGACGATTTCCGCAAGATGCGTGAGGAAGGCGATGACGTCGTGCTTCACCTCGCGCTCGATCGCGTCGATGCGGGCGATGTCGAACTTCGCGTCCTTGCCCTTGGCCCAGATCGTCTTCGCGGCGTCTTTCGGAATGACGCCGAGTTCCGCCATCTTGTCGGCTGCGTGGGCTTCGATCTCGAACCAGATCTTGAAGCGGGTTTCGGGCGACCAGATTTGTACCGCTTCGGGGCGGCTGTAGCGCGGGATCATTTCACTCTCATGCGGCGGCGCGTGGCTGGGCGGCGCGGATCGCGTCGATGTTTGCCTTGTATTGCGCCGCTCCGCCCTTATAGACCGCGGAGCCCGCGACCAGCACGTTGGCGCCGGCATTGGCGGCGAAGGGCGCAGTCTCGGCGGTGATGCCGCCATCGACTTCGAGATCGATCGGGCGGTCGCCGATCATCTTGCGCAGCCGCGCGATCTTCGCGGTGACGGAAGGAATGTAGCTCTGGCCGCCGAAGCCGGGGTTCACGGTCATCGCAAGGATAAGGTCGATCTTGTCGAGCACGTATTCGATCGCGCTTTCGGGGGTCGAGGGATTGAGGGCGACGCCCGCCTTCTTGCCGAGATCGCGGATCACCGACAGCGAGCGCTCGAGATGCGGTCCGGCTTCGGGATGAATGGTGATGATGTCGGCGCCGGCTTCCGCGAAGGCCGCGAGATAGGGGTCCGCGGGCGCGATCATCAGGTGGACGTCGAGGATCTTCTTCGTGTGCGGGCGGATCGCCTTCACGATAACGGGGCCGAGCGAGATGTTCGGGACGAAGTGCCCGTCCATCACGTCGACATGAATCCAGTCGGCGCCGGCCTGGTCGGCGGCGCGCACTTCTTCGCCAAGGCGCGCGAAATCGGCGGCGAGGATGGACGGCGCAATCAGAAGGGGACGAGTCATGGCGGCTCCAGAGCCGGGCCGTAACACGGCTACTCGCTGCCCGGCAACCGCTGCCGCGCGAGCAGGCGGTGAAAAACGGGTGCAAGCAGCATCGGCAGGAAATAGATCGGAAACTGCGCAACCGCGAAGTAAATCCAGGTCAGCTCGGGCAGGCCGCTTCCGGCGGCCGCGACCATCACCCCCATGTTCCGGTGCGCGTTCGAGAATCCGAGCGCCAGCGACTTCTTCAGGCCCGCGCGCCAGAAGATGAGCGTGGTCAGCACATAGATCGCGACCGCGACCGCGAAAGCGAGGGCGGAAAGCCCGGCGACCAGGAACGGCTCCCCGATCGCGCGCGCGGTCACGCCGTCCATCGCGGTGATGCCGAACAGAATCAGCAGGACCACGCTGATGCCGTCGATCGCGCCCTTGTTTTCGGCAATGCTCCGGCTTCCGAAGTGCCAGCGGATCAGCCGCGCTGCGACGTAGGCGCCGCCGAGGATCGCGAACAGGCGCAGCACGAGCTGCATCACGTCGAGATCGAGCGCGCTGCCCGCGAAGTGGGAGACGATAAAAGGCGCGAGCAGCGGGGTCGCCGCCGTGCAGACGATCAGGATCGCGAGCGTGAGCGCCGTATCCAGACGCAGGATCGCCGCGAATGCGGTCGAGGCCATCACCGGCGGCGCGGCGACATACATCATCAGGCCGAGCGCGACGCCGGGGCCGAGGCGGTCGATGCCGGTATGGGGCAGCGCAAGCCCGAACAGGATGGGCAGCGCGAGCATGATGCCCATGCTTGCCGCCGCCACCAGCAGCGGCGCCTTGAAGCGCGCGCGCAATTCCGCCGGATCGACGCGAAGAAAGGCAAAGGTAAGGAGCAGGAAGATCGCCGCCGTGAATATGGGCTTCAGCGCCGCCGCCAGCGGTGGAAGGGCGATACCGGCCGCGAGGCTCGCGGCGACGGCCCAGGTGCCCTGCCGGCCGAGCCATTCGAGACTAGATTTGAGACTCATGGCACTTGAGGCTTATGAAACCCGAGGGAGATGGCGGCCGGCATGCAGAATTCTCATAGTTTCCGTAGCTTAGCGCCGAACCACGGAAAATGCCTGTGCACAGGTTGCGGCGTGCCGGCAGCGCCCGCAAATGTTCGATAGATTTTTAGAATGATGCAAAAGAAAAACGTGATCGTTCTCGGCGCCGGTATCGTCGGCCTGTCCGCGGCGCTGCATCTGGAAAAGCGCGGCGTCTCGACCGTGCTCGTGGACCGGCAAGGTCCGGGCGAGGGCACTTCCTACGGCAATGCCGGGATCATCGAAAGCAACACGCTGTTTCCCTATCCCTTTCCGCGCAGCATCCGCGCGCTGGTTCGCGTCGCGTTGAAGCGCGCGACCGAAGCGAACTATCACGCGGGCTTCCTGCCGCGGGTCGCGCGCTGGTTGTGGAACGTGCGGCAGGCCACGAGCGCCGAAGGTCTGGAAGCCACCGCGCGGATCATGCGGCCGATCTTCGAACATGCGCTCGCCGAGCATGAGGCGCTGCTCGAAGCCGCAGGCGCGCAGCGCTACCTGCGCCACAACGGCTGGCTCAAGGTCTATCGCAGCGGGGACGCGCTCGAGAGGATGGCGAGCGAACTCGCGCTCGCGGACGAATTCGGCATTGCGTACCGGACGCTTTCGACCGACGACGCGCTTGCGCTCGAGCCATCGCTGTCGCCGGTCTTCAAGCACGGCATATTCTGGCCGAAGGCGTCGAGCTATTCGAACCCACTCGGCGTGTCGCGCGCCTTCCACGCGCATTATCTCGCGCGCGGCGGCGTATTCGCGAAAGGCGATGCGGCGACGCTGAAGCGCGTGCAGGACGGCTGGTCGGTCATGACCGAGAATGGCGAAGTGCAGGCCGAAGCCGCGGTCGTCGCGCTGGGGCCGTGGTCGCCGGACGTTTTGCGGCCGCTCGGAATCGACCTGCCGCTCGCGGTGAAGCGCGGCTATCACTGGCATTTTTCCGCGAAGGGGAATGCGTCGCTGGCGCGGCCCGTGCTCGATGCGGATGTCGGATTCATTCTCGGGCCGATGGAGCAGGGCATCCGGCTGACCACCGGCGCGGAATTCGCGCACCGGGATGCGCCGCCGACGCCGGTGCAGATCGGCCGCCTGATGCCTTACGCGAAGAACCTCTTTCCGCTGGGCGAGCCCACGGAGCCGAAGCCGTGGCTGGGCTCGCGTCCGTGTTTTGCGGATTCCCGCCCGGTGATCGGCCCCGCGCCGGGGCACAAGGGGCTATGGCTCGATTACGGTCACGGCCATTCCGGGCTCACGCTCGGGCCGGTGTCGGGACGGCTGCTCGCGGAAATGATGACGGGCGCAACCCCGCATCTCGATCCGTCGCCTTTCGCGGCCGAGCGCTTTCTGCGCTAGGCGCCGAACTTGTCCTTCCACGACGGCAGGCTGCCGGGGAAGGCAAGGCTCTGCGCTTCATAGACGCCGCGGGCGACCGCGCGGGCGAGGCATTGCGCGGCGAGCGCGCCGAGTCTTGCGAGATCGCGCAGCGGATCGTCGAGATTTTTCTTTCCGGTGGCGGCCGCGAACACCGCGTCGCCATCGAGCGGCGTGAAGACGGGATGGATCGCCATGGCAAGGCCGGCGCCTGCCATGACGGCGAGACGCTTGGCTTGCGGCTTGGTCAGCACGGCGTCGGTGGCGACGAGGGCGATGGTGGTGTTCTGGCGGAGATCGCCCTTGAGCGCGGTTTCGATCTTCGCCTGCGCTCGCGGAAATCCCCTGCCGCCGAATTCGCGGTTCTGTTCGAAGGCGGCGGCGAAGAAATGGCCTTCTTCCCCAAGCGTCACGCGGCCGGCCGCGTTCACCGCCACGATCGCGCCGACGACATGACCGCTTTCGCTTCGCGCCGAGGCCGAGCCCACGCCGCCTTTTAGATTCTGCGTGCTCGCGCCGTAACCCGCGCCTACGCTGCCGAGCGCGAAATCCGCGGCCGCGTTTTTCGCGGCGGCATAGCCGAGCTCGCGATAGGGCGGGAAGCGGCCCCAGTTTTTATCGCCGCCGGAGAACAGATCGAACAGGATCGCGCCGGGCACGATCGGGATCGTGGCCGGACCTACCGCGAAGCCGCGGCCCTGTTCGGCGAGCCATGCCTGCACGCCCGTGCCCGCGTCGAGGCCGAAGGCGGAGCCGCCGGAGAGCGCGAGCCCGTCGATGCGCTCGACGGTCGCGACCGGATCGAGCAGGTCCAGCTCGCGCGTGCCGGGGCCGCCGCCGCGAATGTCGGCGCTCGCCACCGCCGGTTCTTCGAAAACGATCGCGGTGGCGCCGCTCGCCACTTTCGCGTCGTCGGCATGGCCGACGAGCACGCCCGCGACATCGGTGATGAGATTTTTCATGACCTGAATGAAGCCGATCGGGGCTTTGGCGGCAAGCATCACGATCCGGCGAGCAGGCTTGCTTACCTTCCCGCGCCCGCGCATGAAGTCCGCGCATGACCGAAGTTTCGCTCACCGCCGCGCTGCTCGCGGGTCTTTTAAGTTTTCTCTCGCCTTGCGTGCTGCCGCTGGTGCCGCCGTATCTCGCTTATCTCGCGGGCACCACGTTCGACGAGCTGGCGGCGCGCGAGAATATTTCGCGCGTGGCGCGCCGCGAGATCGCGGCGGCGGTGCTGTTCGTGCTTGGCTTCTCGACGGTGTTCGTAGCGCTTGGCGCGACCGCGTCGGCGGTCGGCGGGCTCCTGCGCGAATGGTCCTACTGGCTGACGCTCGCGGCCGGGGTCGCCATCATCGCGATGGGGCTGCACTTTCTCGACATCTATCGCATCGCTTTTCTCTACCGCACCACGCGGCTGCAACCGAACGAGCCGGTGGGCCTGTGGGGCGCCTACGTCATGGGGCTTGCCTTCGCGTTCGGCTGGACGCCGTGCATCGGCCCGGTGCTGGCGGCGATCCTCGCGGTCGCGGCGTCCGAACAGACGGTGGCGAAAGGGGCGGGGCTGCTCGCGGTCTATTCCCTGGGCCTCGGCATTCCCTTCGTGCTTGCCGCTTTCGCGCTCGACGCCTTTCTCGGCTTCTTCGCGAAGATGCGCGCAAGGCTCGGCACCATCGAGAAGGTCATGGGCGCGTTCCTGGTGCTCACCGGGATCGCGTTCCTCACCGGCTGGATCACCTCGCTCAGCTTCTGGCTGCTGGAAATGTTTCCGGCGCTCGCCATGTTCGGTTAGTTGCGCGCAAGCAAGCGCGAACAAAAAAACCCGCCGTTTCCGGCGGGCTTTCTTTTTCAGGTTTGAAGAAACTTACTTCTTCAGCTCGGCATAGGTGCCGTCGGCTTTCCACTGATACATCACGTAGTCGAGGTGGGTGATGTCACCCTTGGAGTCGAAGGAGATTTCGCCGAGCACGGTGTTCCACTTGCCGCTGCGAA
>CAZNPX010000029.1:10439-35931 GCA_964575175.1 uncultured Hyphomicrobiales bacterium
CCCTTGGAGTCGAAGGAGATTTCGCCGAGCACGGTGTTCCACTTGCCGCTGCGAACCGTTTCCGCGACCTTCTTCGGATCGACGGTGTTGGCTTTGGCGACGGCCTGCGCCCAGATCTGGATCGAGGCGTAGGTGTAGAGCGTGTAGCCTTCCGGATCGATGCCCTTGGCCTTGAACTTCTTCACGATCTCGGCGGCCGCGGGACGGGTGCGCGGATCGGAGCCGAAGGTCATCAACACGCCTTCGGCGTGCTGGCCGGTGATCGAGGCGAACTGCTTGTCGGCAAGCGCGTCGCCCGCCATCAGCAGGGTCTTCATGCCCTGGTCGCGCATCTGGCGCAGGATCAGGCCCGACTCGGTGTGATAGCCGCCGACGAAGACGACATCGACGTCGGCCGCCTTCATGCGCGAAACCAGCGCGGTGAAGTCCTTGTCGCCCTGGGTGTAGGACTCGCGCAGCGCTTCCTTGACGCCGGCCGCGTTCAGCGCCTTCTTGGTTTCATTGGCGAGGCCCGCGCCGTAGGTCGACTTGTCGTCGAGGATCGCGATCTTCTTGTCCTTGAAATTTTCGGCGAGATACTTGCCGGCGAGCGCGCCCTGCTGGTCGTCACGGCCGCAGGTGCGGAACGTGTTCCAGAGCTTGCGCTCGGTGTAGGTCGGGTTGGTCGAAGCCGGCGAAATCTGAAGGACGTTGCCTTCCGCATAGGCTTCCGACGCCGGGATCGACGACGAGGAGCAGAAGTGTCCGAACACGACCGGCACGCGCTGGCCGGCGAGACGGTCGGCCGTTGCGCGCGCCTGCTTCGGATCGCAGGCGTCGTCACCGACGACGAGCTTCAACTGCTGCTTCAGCACGCCGCCGGCGGCATTGATGTCTTCGATCGCGAGATTCGCGCCATTGCGAAGCTGTTCGCCGAAAGATGCGTATTGACCGGTCATCGGACCGGCTACGCCGACGGTAATCTGCGCATGAGCAGCCGAACCACCGGCGAGCATGGCGGCGGCAAACAGGCCAACGAGACGAGCGCTTTTCATAGTTTCTCCCTCTGAAACAAAGCGGATGTTACGGATTGGTCACGCCTATTCTTGGCGGGAATTTTTGTGTTGTCACGGCTTTTTATGGGGCTGTTACGCGCCGTAGTTCTACCGGCCACCCTCCAGATAGGCGCTGCGGACTTCGGGCCGTTCCAGCAGTTCGCGGCCGCTGCCCTGCAAGGCAATCCGGCCGTTGACCATGACATAGCCGCGATGCGCGAGCTTGAGCGCGTGGAAGGCGTTCTGCTCGACCAGAAAGATCGTGAGTTTTTCGCGCTGGTTCAGGTCGCGGATCGCGGAGAAAATCTGTCGCACGATCAGCGGCGCGAGGCCGAGCGAAGGTTCGTCGAGCAGGAGCAGGCGCGGGCGGCTCATCAGCGCGCGGCCGATCGCGAGCATCTGCTGCTCGCCGCCCGACAGCGTGCCGCCGCGCTGGCTCGAGCGCTTTTCGAGCAGCGGAAAGAGCGAATAGACCCGCGCCAGATCGTTGCGGAAGTCGCCGCCCTCGGCGGTGGCCGCGCCCATCTGCAGGTTCTCGTAAACGGTCATGCGCGGGAAGATGCGGCGGCCTTCCGGCGACTGCGCGATCTTCATGCGCATGATTTCGTGGGTGGGCAGGCGGGTGATGTCGCGGCCTTCGAAGACGATGCGGCCTTCGCGCGCCTGCGGATTGCCGCAGATCGTCATCATCAGGGTCGACTTCCCGGCGCCGTTCGCGCCGATGATGGTGACGATCTCGCCGGGCATGACATCGACGTCGATGCCTTTCAGCGCGGCGATGCTGCCGTAGAAGGCGGAGACGCCCTTGATGGAAAGCAGCGGCTCGCTCACAGGCCGACCTCCGCTTCGGCTTCTTCCACGGCGTCTTCCTCGACGCCGAGATAGGCGGCGATCACCTTGGGGTCGTTGCGGATGAATTCCGGCGTGCCCTCGGAAATTTTCTTGCCGTGGTCCAGCACCACGACATGATCCGAAATCTCCATGACGACATTCATGTCGTGCTCGATCAGGAGGAGCGACGTTTTCGTCTCCTGCTTGATCGAGCGCAAAAGCGTGTTGAGCTCGTCGGATTCGCGCGGATTCAGGCCGGCGGCCGGCTCGTCGAGGCAAAGCAGCACGGGTCTCGTGCACATCGCGCGCGCGATTTCGAGGCGGCGCTGCGCGCCGTAGGGCAGGCTGCCCGCCGGATCGTCGGCGCGCTCGGTGAGCTGCGTCTTCGCAAGCCAGTGGCGGGCGAGCTCGACCGCCTCCTTTTCGGCGTTGCGATAATTCGGCAGGCCGAGCAGGCCGAAAATCGAAAACCCGGACGCGCGCATCAGCGTGTTGTGCTGGGCGACCATCAGGTTTTCGAGCGCGGTCATGCCGGGGAAGAGCCGGATGTTCTGGAAGGTGCGGGCGACATGCACGCGCTTCGCGATCTTGAAGTCGGGCAGTTTCTCCAGCGCGAAGACCTTGCCGTCGTCGTGGGTGACGCGGATGCCGCCGGAGGTCGGCTCGTAGAAGCCGGTGATGCAGTTGAAGACCGTGGTCTTGCCGGCGCCGTTCGGCCCGATCAGGGCGGTGATGTCGCCGCGCCTGGCATCGAACGAAAGCCGGTCGACCGCGAGCAGGCCGCCGAAGCGCATGGTGAGCTCGTTCAGGGAAAGGATCGGCTCGCCCGTCATCAGCCGCGGCCCTCCGCGACATGCTCGACCGAAATCTTCTTGCGCTCCTTCAGGTAGACCGTGGGCTCGCGCGTCGAGATCAGCCCGCGCGGACGCCAGACCATGATGCCGACCATGGCGAAGCCGAAGATGACGAGGCGGAACTGCTCGAATTCGCGGAACAGCTCGAAGCTCGCCGTCATCACGGTCGCGGCGATGGCGACGCCGAGTTGCGAGCCCATGCCGCCGAGCACGACGATCGCGAGGATCAGCGCGGATTCGGGGAAGGTGAAGGAGTCCGGGCTGATGAAGCCCTGGCGGGTCGCGAAGAAGGCGCCGGCGAAGCCGCCGAACATCGCGCCGATGGCGAAGGCCGTGAGCTTGGTGTTGGTCGGGTTGATGCCGAGCGAGCGGACGGCAATCTCGTCCTCGCGCAGCGCTTCCCAGGCGCGGCCCACGGGAAGCTTGCGCAGCCGGATCGTGACCCAGTTCGTAATCAGCGCGAGAACAAGGATCACGTAGAAAAGAAACACCGTGCGGTGGGTCGGATCGAATTCGAGCCCGAAGCGCGCGGCGAATCCTTCGTCGGTGGCATTGAAGGGAATGCCGAAGAAGGTCGCGCGCGGAATCGAGCCGATGCCGTTCGGGCCGTTGGTGAGCGAGACCCAGTTGAGCAGCACGATGCGGACGATCTCGCCGAAGGCGAGCGTCACGATGGCGAGATAGTCGCCGCGCAGCCGAAGCACCGGGAAGCCGAGCAGCACGCCGAAGAAGGCTGCGAACAATCCCGCGAGCGGCAGGCATACCCAGAACGACCAGCCGTATTCCTGCGCGATGATGGCGTAGGAATAGGCGCCGACGGCATAGAAGGCGACGTAGCCGAGATCGAGCAGGCCCGCGAGGCCGACCACGATGTTCAGGCCCCAGCCCAGCATCACGTAGGTGAGGATGATGATGGCGATGCCGAGGAAATAGGGGTTGTCGTAGAACGCGAGCGGAAACAGCACCGCGATCACGAGCAGCGCCGCGGTCAGGCCGTAGCGCACGCCGATCAGCGTCGCGACGACGATGGTGAGAATGAGCGGCCAGCTTTCCGGCACGAAATAGACGCGCGACGCGGCAAGCAGCAGGAAGAGGATGACGAGCGCCACTTTATAGCGGCGGCAGAAACTTACGATCCAGCGCCAGAGCGCCGACAGGCCCAACCGGATGCTGGCGATGTTGTAATAGATCAGCGCGACGATGAAGCGCCCGGCGAAGACCGCGCCGACCGCGGCCGCGAGCAGGCCGGGGCGGCGGATCAGCTGCAGGGGGCCGCGCGAGTCTTCGGTCAGAAATCCGAGCAGCAGGATGAACAGGCCGAAGGCAACGATGCCCGCGATCATCGCATCTTTCAGCGCATGCGCGACGACCGAAGCGCTGCCGGATTTTGCCGCGCTCATACTTTCTCGACTTCCGGTCGGCCGAGAATACCGGTCGGCATGAAGATCAGGACGATGATAAGGATCGAGAAGGCGGCGACGTCCTTGTATTGCACCGAGAAGTAGGCCGACCAGTAGGTTTCGATCAGCCCGATCAGAAGGCCGCCGAGCATCGCGCCGGGCAGCGAGCCGATGCCGCCGAGCACGGCCGCGGTGAAGGCCTTCACGCCGGCGACGAAGCCGATGTGGAAGTCGATCACGCCGTAATAGAGCAGGTACATGATGCCGGCGACGGAGGCGAGTGCTGCGCCGATCAGGAAGGTGAGGGCGATGGTGCGGTTGGTATCGACGCCCAGCAGCGCCGCCATCTTCAGGTCCTGCTCGCAGGCGCGCATGTCGCGGCCGAGGCTCGTCGACGACACGATCCAGGAGAAGCCGCTCATCAAGGCGAGCGTGGTGAGGATGATCAGGATCTGGATGTTGGAAATCTGCACGACCAGGCGGTTGCCGAGATCGAGCAGCGTGTGGACGCCGGTGACGAGCGGTTGCAGCGTCTTCACGCGCGCGCCCTGCGCAAGCTGCACGTAGTTCTGCAACACGATGGACATGCCGATCGCGGAAATCAGCGGCGCGAGACGGAAGGAGCCGCGCAGCGGCCGATAGGCGATCCGCTCGACCGCCCAGCCGTAAAGCGAGGTGAGCAGCATCGCGATCAGGAGCACGAGAAACAGCGCGAGCGGGATCGCGGTGATGCCGATGGAAACCAGGATCAGGAAGGCAATCAGCGCGATGAAGGTGCCGACCATGAAAATATCGCCATGGGCGAAATTGATCATGCCGATGATCCCATAGACCATCGTGTAGCCGATCGCGACGAGGCCGTAGATCGAGCCCAGCGCAAGGCCGTTGATCAGTTGCTGGAGGAAATACTCCATCTGCCTTTATCCCTTCCGCGCTTCTGCCGGCGCGGTCCCCTGTCCCTCGGGCGAAACTAACGTGAAGGGCGGGTCCCCGACAAATCGCACCGGCCGTTTTCCATCCTGCATTTGCGTGCATTCATGCCGCAGGATGCAAAACCCGTGAAAGTTCCGGGAACGAAGCGGGAAAACGAGGGTTGGTCCTGCAAGGGGAGGTTACTCAAGGAGAAATTCCCATGGCGAACAATCCCAACGACAAAAACCAGCAGCAGGGCGGCCAGAAGCAGCAGCCGGGCGGCGGCGGTCAGCAGAATCAGCAGAACCCCAACCAGGGCGGCCAGCAGGGTGGTCAGCAAGGCGGGCAGCAGGGCGGCCAGCAGCAGAACCGCTAGATTCCTGTAATATAAGGGAAAGCCCCGCCAATGCGGCGGGGCTTTTTCCGTTGAGCCTGTTGCAAGGGAGCGCTTTTCTTTTGCCGTCCGGCTGACCTATTTTCCGGCGATGAAGCGCGCAACACTCCCCTTGTTTCACCTCTACGGCGACCCGCCGGACGACCAGGCGTTCGATTTCATCCATATCGAGCGCGTGACCAGCCGCGCGCCCGGCCACAACTGGACCATCGCGCCGCACCGGCACCGCAACCTTTTCCAGATCATGCTCATCGAGCGCGGCGGCGGCACGCTCGATCTGGAGGCAGAGTCGATCAGTTTCGAGGCGCCGGTGGTGATGACGCTGGCGCCGACGGTGGCGCACGGCTTCCGTTTCATGCCGAAGGTGACGGAAGGCTACGTCATCAACTTCACCGAAGACGTGACGGAGTCGCTCGGCGAGCAGGCGAGCGTCGCGCTGGCGCGGCTGAAACACATCGCGGGGCAGCCGCTGATGCCGGTGGCGGCGCCGGAAGTGGCGCGGCTCACGGCGCTTTGCCGCGATCTGCTGGAGGAGGAATTTCTCGGCCGCGAAGGATTCGAAGTGGCGATGCGCGCGATCCTGGCGCTGATCGGCGTCGAGGTGGCGCGTCTTGCGGCAAGCCGCGCGCTTTCCGGAACCATCACGCTCGCGCCCGCGGATGCGACGGTCGAGGAACTGCGCCGCCTGATCGAGGAGCATTTCCGTTCCGAGCGGCAGATCGGCTTCTATGCCGGAAAGCTTGCGATGACGGCAGACCGGCTGAACGATCACGTGAAGCGCGCGACCGGAGTCACCGCCGGGCATCTGCTGCGGCAGCGGCTGCTGACGGAAGCCAAGCGCCAGCTCGTGTTCACCGATCTCACCATCGGCGAGGTGGCTTACGATCTGGCGTTCGCGGACCCGTCGCATTTTGCGCGCTTCTTCAAGAAGCAGACCGGCTCCACGCCGCAGGCGTTCCGCGAGGCGTCGCTGCGCTCGCGCGGCGATACGCACTAGCGCGTTCTTATTTTCCGAGTTCGGCGAACACCGTCGCGGCTTCGTGGAAGGCGGTGTTCGCAGCCGGCACGCCGCAATAGATCGCCTGCTGCAACAAAAGCTCCTTGATGTCGTCCTTGGTGAAGCCGCCTTCGGTCATGGCGGCGCGCACATGCAGGCGAAACTCCTCCCAGCGGCCGAGCGCCACCATGGAGCCGAGCACGATCAGCCGCCGCGTGCGGTCGTCGAAATGCGGGCGGGTCCAGATTTCGCCCCAGGCGTAGCGGGTGATGAGGTCCTGAAATTCGCGGTTGAAATCGTTCTGGTTCGCGACCGCGCGATCGACCCATTTGTCGCCGAGCACCTTGCGCCGCCGCGCCATGCCTTTTTCGTGACGTTCGCGCTCGTCCATCGCTTTCGTGTCCCGTGTCCGGGCGTTCGCTTCACTGGGCAGCGTCTTCCGGGCGAACGCCGGATACGAAAGACGCCGGGAACCGGACCGCTAGTCTTTCAGAAATCCGTCGAGCGCGCCGAGGAAGGCTTCGGGTTGCTCGATGTTGGAAAGATGCGCGGCGTCGAGGCCGACGAGCTTGGCGCGGGGAATGCGCTTCGCGATCAGCTCGGCCGCTGCGAAGGGCGTTGCCGGGTCGTGCCTGCCGCCGATCACGAGCGTCGGCGTCTCGATGCCGCCGATGGGCCAGCGCTGGTCGACGTCGCGGATGGCGGCGCAATTGCCGGCGTAGCCCTCGGGCTTCGTGGTGTGCAGCATTTCCACGATGGGCTCGATTTCGCCGGGCGACTTTTCGCGAAACTCCCTGGTGAACCAACGCTCGATGACGGAGCCGGTGATCGCCTGCATGCCCGATGCGCGGACGGTGGCGATGCGCTGGTTCCAGATTTCCGGCAGGCCGAATTTCGCTGCCGTGTTGCAGAGCACGAGCTGTTCGATCCGCGCGGGCGCATGGCGCGCGAGCCACATGCCGATCATGCCACCCATGGACAAGCCGCAGAAGCGGACCTTCCTGAGCTCGAGGGCGTCCATCAACGCGATCGCGTCCTCGCCGAGACGGGTGAACGTATAGGGGCCCTGTGGAGCGTCGGTCTTGCCGTGGCCGCGCGTGTCGTAGCGCAGGACGCGAAAGCGCTTCGAGAGCGCAGGCACCTGTTTGTCCCACATGTGCAGATTGGTGCCGAGCGAGTTCGACAGCATCAGCACCGGCGCGGTGTCGGCACCGTCGATCCGGTAATTGACCTTGATTCCGTTCGCTTCGAGGACGGGCATCGTTCTTCTCTTCTTATTTCTTGAGCGAGCGTTCGGCGCCCGCGACTGCGGCGTCGATGAATTTCTGCGTTTCGCCGAGATAATTCGCGGGCTCGAACAACTGGTCCAGCTTGCCGCCGGGAAGGGCGCTCGCGGCTTCAGGCATCGCGCGCAGGATTTGCTTCAGATGGATGCCTTCGGCGATCGCGCGCTGCGAGGCGTTCGCGAGAAGTTCGTGCGCTTGCAGCCGCCCGAGCTTTCGGGCGAGCGCGAACTGCACGGCTTCCGCCATGACGAGGCCGTTCGAGATTTCGAGATTGGCGCGCATGCGGGCCTTGTCGACTTCGAGGCCGGTTGCGATCTCCGCCGTGCGCTCGAATGCGCCGGAGGCAATAAGAAGGAGTTGCGGCAGCGCGAGCCAGCTCGCCTGCCAGCCGCCGGTGCCGCGTTCGTGCTCATGCACAAGACCGGCGAGCAGCGACGATGCGAGGCCCGGCGCGAGATTGGCGGCGGCCAGAATCTGCGCGGAGAGCGCGGGATTGCGCTTCTGCGGCATGGTCGAGGAGCCGCCGCGCCCCGCGGCGGCGGGCTCGAAGACCTCGCCCACTTCCGTCTGCATCAGGAGCGAAACGTCGCGCGCGATTTTTCCGCATTCGCCGATGGCAATCGCGATGGCGCTCGCCGCATTCGCGATGCGGTCGCCATGCGCGTGCCAGGGCGCGGGCGGCACCGCGAGATCGAGCGATTTGCCGAGCGCTTTCGCGATCGCGCCGCCTTTGCCGCCGAGCGCCGCAAGCGTGCCCGAGGCGCCGCCGAACTGAAGCACGGAAGCCTCCTCGACGGCCGCGAGCATCCGCACCCGCGCGCGGGCGAGGGCGGCTGCGTATTCCGCGGCCTTCAAGCCGAAGGTCGTGGGCAGCGCCTGTTGCAGCCAGGTGCGCCCCGCCATCACGGTGCCGCGGTGCTTTTTCGCGAGCGCAAGGAAGCCCCGGCCGGCGCGGGCAAGATCGCGCTCCAGCAGCGACGATGCCTTGCGCAGCGCCAGCACCGTCGCGGTGTCGATGATGTCCTGGCTGGTCGCGCCCCAATGCACGAAGCGCGCGGCCTCCTTGTCGCGCCGGGCGACCGCTGCGGTCAGGGCCTTCACCAGCGGAATTGCGACATTCCCGGCTTGCGCCGCCGCTTCGCCAAGCGCCGCGAGGTCGAAGCGTCCGGCCCGGCACGCGGCGGCGATGGGGCCTTCCGCGGATTTGGGGATGACGCCGCTTGCCGCTTCGGCGCGGGCGAGTGCGGCTTCCACATCAAGCATTCGCTGGAGCATCGCGGCATCGGACAACGCGGTGCGCATCTTCGCGCTTGCGAAGAGCGGGCCGAGAAGATTGCCGGAGGAGGTGCTGTGCATGTGCGGAGAATAAGGGAAAGAGTCGATGCGGAATGTAGTCCGGTGCCGCTTTCGCTGGAAGCTTTTTCGGATTTGTGCGCCGGCTTCGCCCTAGAAGGGCGAATAGACGGAGAAGGTCGTATAGGCGCCGGTGCCGCGGCCGGAGTTTTCGAGCGCGCCCGCGGACAGCACGAAGATCTTCCGCCGCCAGGTGAACGAAGCCGCGAGCCCGGCGCGATGCTCGGAATAGCGCGCGTCACCCATGGTCGCGGCTTCGCCGCCGAATGCCCAGGTCTCGTTCAGCTCGTAGAGCAGCGCGGCCTTCGCGTAATATTTCCGGTGCACCGTAGATGCGGAGCCGAAGGCGGTGGCGATGTAGCGTTGCCACAGGCGCGAATAGAGTTCGAGCGAGCCCTTGATGCCGGCTTCGCTGCCGCGCGCCTGATTGAACGGGTCGGCGTGCGCGAGAATCTGATCCTCGTAATGCACGCCGGCGAAGGCGCCGGCATAGAGCGTGCTGCCGAACAGATTGTCGAAGGTCTTGCGATAGCCGCCGAGCAGTTCGACCGAGAACAGGTTCGCATCGTTGATGCCGCCGGGGACGATCGCGGTTTGATAGGAATAGCGGCCGGCGCCGCCCATGAAGCGCAGGCGCCAGCCGTCTTCGGCGAGCGTTCCCGCAGGCGCGTAGGTCGCGCCGACCCAGGCGAAGGTCACGGCTTTCGCGCCGTCGATGCCGCCGAAGAAATCCGCCCTCTCGCGCAGGTGCGGAATGGAGAGATGGGACGCGAAGGGCCGGATGAGTTGTTCATAGGCCCGCGCGGCATCGGCATGGAACGACGGCGCCGCGATGGTTGCCGCGAGCATGACCTTGATCGCGTACTTCCCCGCGTGTTTCGGCATGCCATGCCCGTGTGGCGACGAACCCGGCTTCGGCGGGCTGCCACATCCGCCACGCGCCAATTCTTCGCGAGGGCTTCATCCCGGGCCACGAAATCCCGATTGCAGGCTGCAATCCTTAGTAGAATCAAGGTATTGGGTTGCCTCTGGTTGTAAAGTTTTCCGGCCTGGGCGTTCGTCTCCCGGCCTCCGTCTTGGGTAGCTGTCGCGGCGCCCGTTATGGGCGCTGGTCATGGGTTGCCCGCAGCGGCGTGAGAGCGGGGTTTCGCGAACCGCGCTATAGTCGGTCCAACAACGAGAAACGCCATGGAAGAAACCCGCAATCATCTCCGCTTCATCAACATCGCGCACTTCGCCGATCATTACGTGCTGCTCGTCTTTCCGACGGTGGTGATCGGGCTGGAGACGACGCTTGCGCGCTCCTATGCGGAGCTGATCGCGCTCTCGACCGCGTGTTTCGTGGCCTTCGGCCTGTTCTCGCTGCCGTGGGGCTGGCTCGCCGATCACTGGAGCCGCCGCAAGATCATGGCGATCTTCTTTTTCGGCTGCGCGATCTCGATGGCGGCGGCGGCTGCCGCGCCGAACGTCTATTGGCTCGCGGCAGCACTACTGCTGCTCGGCATCTTTGCCGCGATCTATCACCCGGTCGGCATTCCGATGCTGGTCACCAACGCAACCGACCGCGGCCGCGATTTCGCGCGCAACGGCGTTTGGGGGAATTTCGGCGTGGCGCTGGCGCCGGGTATTACCGCGGTGCTGATGGCCTCGGTGGGCTGGCGCGCCGCATTCCTCATCCCGGCGGTGCTCTGCGCCGCGATCGGCGTCGCCTATCTCTATCTGACCAAAGAAGAGAAGGCCAAGGCGGGCCAGCGCGCGAAAGTCGCGGAAGTGCCGCTGAACGGCGCGATGATGGTTTCGGTCTTTGCGTTCTTCGCGCTGCTCGCTTTCTCCGGCGGCGTGGTCTTCAACATTCTCACCATCGCGATCCCGAAGATCGTGGACGAGCGCATGGCGCAGGACATTCCGCTGGTGCTGCTCGGCTCGGTGGCGACGGGCGTGCTTCTGTTCGGCGGCATCGCGCAATTGACGGTGGGGCGGCTGGTGTCGCGCTACGCGCCGCACGTGCTGCTCGCCTTCATCGGGGTGATGCAGGTCATCGGCGTGGTCTGGGCCTATCTCGCGAGCGGGCCGCTGCTGCTCGGCGCGCTCGCGCTTTCGATCGCCGCGATTTACGCGCAGGTGACGGTGGGCGACGTGGTGATCGCGCGCTACACGGCGGACGCATGGCGCGGCCGGGTCTTCGCGGTGCGCTTCTTCCTTGCCTTCATCTCCAGCGGACTTGCGGTGTCGCTGATCGCGGCGTTGCACGGGCAGGGCGGCTTCGGGCTTGTGCTGATCATGACCGCGATCTTCGCGGCCCTGTTCATGGTCGCGACCATCGCCATTGCGATGCTCGCGAACCGCGCGGAGTCGCGGCTGCCTTCGACGCAACCGGCGGAGTAAGCGCGATGCGCCGCAGCCTGACGGCGGCGGCAACCGCAATCGCGTTTTCCTGCGGCGTCCTGCTTTCGTGCGGCGTGGCGCCGGCGCAGCCGCGCGCGAAAGCCCCGCCACCTGAGCGCGTTCAGGCTACGGATTTCACCGTGCAACTGTTTCTCGAGGCTAGCGGCGAGTTCTCGCCGGATATTTTCTCGCTCGAGGAATTCGGCGTCTGGAATTTCAGTGCGCAATGGAAGGGGAATGACGGCGGCAAGTTTTCCGGCTTCCTCGTGCGGGTGAAGTTTCAGTCACCGAAGGAGATTTTCGCGCCGGGCAGGCAGGCGCAGGTCGTATTGCGCAACCGCAAGACCGGCAAGGTGCTGCGAAGCTGGAACATTTCCGACATCTATGTCGGCGACAACGGCGTGAGCTACCGCGCGCAATTCTTCGAGGGCCTCGATTGCGAGGTCATGGAGGCGACGCTGACCTCCGGCCGGACGCGGGTCACGCGGGCTTTGCCCTTCGCCTGCGGCGAGTAATTTTCAGTCCATAATCCATTGATATTATTTGGAAATTTTCACCCCGCTTCCCCGCTTGACTTATGACTGACTAGTCAGTCATAATTTGAGCATGGAAGCCATCGGAAGCAAGCCGGCAAAGGCGGCGCGCGCGAAACCCGCGCGCAGGCAGGAGCAGGGGCGCGACAAGCGCGCGCTGATCCTCGCGGCCGCGCTCGACGAATTTTCGCAGAACGGCTTTGCCGCCGCGCGGCTCGACGACGTTGCGAAGCGCGCCAAGGTCGCCAAGGGCACGATCTATCTCTACTTCAAGGACAAGGAATCGCTGTTCCAGGAATTGCTGCGCGCGCAGATCAGTCCCGTGATCGCGATGCTCGAAGCGGTGCTCTCGGAAAGCGGCAAGGACCACAGGCCCGTGCCCCTGCGTGAGCTTGCGCTTCGCGTGGCGGACCTGTTCGTGGAGCAGGTGATCGAGACGCGGCGCAAGGACATCGTGCGGCTGATCCTGACCGAAGGGCCGCGCTTTCCGAAGCTTGCCGAATTTTATTATCGCGAGGTGATCTCGCGGGCGCTTGCCGCGTTGCGCGCGCGCGCGGGCCGCGCGTTGAAGGACGGCGAAATCAAGCACGATACGCTTTCCAGGTTTCCGCAGCTCGTCGTCGCGCCGGCGCTGACCGCGATCATGTGGAAGTCGATGTTCGACAGGTTCGAGCCGCTCGACGCCCGGGCGCTGATGAAGGCGCATATCGAAAACCTGTTCGACAAGGAAACGCGGTCATGACGCTGTTCCGCTCATTGTTGATCGTGCCGCTTCTGCTCGTGCTCGCCGCCTGCGGCGACAACGGCAGCCAGAAGTTTCAGGGCTGGATCGAGGCCAATCTGATCTTCGTCGGCCCCGACGAGAACGGGCGCATCGAGGCCCTGAAAGTGCGCGAGGGCGATACGGTCGCGAAAGGCGCGCCGCTCTTCTCGCTCGAAGCCGACCTGCAAAAGGCGGACGAGCTTTCCGCGCGGGCGGCGCTCGAGAATGCGCGCGCGGCGTTTGCCCGGGCGGAGCAGCTCGTGAAGACCAACAGCGGCACGCAGAAGGCCTATGACGACGCGCAGGCGGTGCTGCGCGAAGCCGAGGCGAAGCTGAATGCCGCGCAGACGCGACTCACGCGCCGCTCGATCGCAAGTCCGGTTTCGGGCGTGATCCAGCAGGTCTATTTCCGCGAAGGCGAACTCGTGGTTGCGGGCCGGCCGATCATCGCGATGCTGCCACCCGGAAACCTGAAGGTCCGCTTCTATGTCGCGCAGAACCTGCTGCCGCGCATCGCCATCGGCGACACCGTCGCCGTGCATTGCGACGGCTGCGGCGCGCAGAACGCGAAGATCAGCTTCATCGCGCAGCAGGCCGAATATACGCCGCCCGTGATCTACAGCGAGCAGGAGCGGAACAAGCTCGTGTTTCTCGTGGAGGCGCTGCCCGAAAAGCCGGAGGCGATGCGCGTCGGGCAGCCGGTGAGCGTCAGCGTCGCGCCGCGCGAGCCGAAGTGATGGCGCCCGGCGGCGAAATTGCAATCGACGTGAAGGGGCTCACCAAGTCCTTCAACGGCCGCGTCGTGGTGCGCGATCTTTCGATGCAGGTGAAGCGCGGCTCGATCTACGGCTTTCTCGGGCCGAACGGCTCGGGCAAGACCACGACGATCCGGATGCTTTGCGGGCTGCTCACGCCCGACAGCGGCGAGGGGACCTGCCTCGGCTACAACATCCGCACCGAAGCCGACCAGATCAAGAATCACGTCGGCTACATGACGCAGCGCTTCTCGCTCTACCAGGACCTTTCGGTGCGGGAGAACCTCGAATTCGTGGCGCGGGTATATGGGCTCGACGCGCCGGTGGAATCGGCGAAGGCCATGATCGCGCGGCTCGGCCTGCAAGGCCGCGAGGAACAACTCGCGGCGCAGCTTTCCGGCGGCTGGAAACAGCGGCTCGCGCTCGGCGCCTGCACCTTGCCGTCGCCGCAACTGCTCCTGCTCGACGAGCCGACGGCGGGCGTCGATCCCAAGGCGCGGCGCGAATTCTGGAACGAGATTCACGCGCTGGCCAATGACGGGCTCACCGTGCTCGTCTCCACGCATTACATGGACGAAGCCGAGCGTTGCCACGAGATCGCGTACATCGCCTATGGCGAGCTGCTCACGCGCGGCACGGTGGAGGAAGTGATCGAGCAGTCCAGGCTCATCACCTACGATGTTAGCGGAGACGATCTGCAAAACCTGCTGCAGGAACTCGACGGCAAGCCCGGCGTCGACATGGCGGCGCCGTTCGGCACCAGCCTGCATGTTTCGGGGCGGGACGAGGGGAAGCTCGAAGCCGCAATCGAGCCGTATCGTGCGGGCACCAACTTCACATGGACGCGCTCGGAGCCGTCGCTCGAGGACGTATTCATCGAGCTGATGAACCGGTCGAAGGACAATTTTCAGTGAGCCTGCTCGACGCAATCCGCAGGCCCGGCTTCTGGCGCCGCGTGCTGGCCATGCTCACCAAGGAGTTCATCCAGCTTCGCCGCGATCGCGTATCCTTCGCGATGATCGTGATGATCCCGGTGATGCAGCTCGTGCTGTTCGGCTATGCGATCAACACGACGCCGCGCAACCTGCCGACGGCGGTGCTGTTGCAGGAGACCAGCGACGTGGGCCGCGCCATCCTCGCGGCGATCGAGCGCACGCAATATTTCAAGATCACGCACCGGCTCTCCTCGACCGAGGAGTTCGACCGCGTGCTGGCTTCCGGAAACGTGCTGTTCGCGATCGAGATTCCGGCGGGCTTTGAGCGCGCGCTGCGGCGGGGAGACAAGCCCGCGCTGCTGGTCGCGGCCGACGCCACCGATCCGGTGGCGAGCGGCACGGCGCTGGGCTCGCTCGGCCGCATCGTGGAGCTTGCGCTGAAGAACGAGCGGATGCTGCCCGAGCAGACCGAGCCGTTGTTCGAGATCCGCCAGCACGCGCGCTACAATCCCGCCGCCACCAGCGCGCTCAATATCGTGCCGGGGCTCGTGGGCACCATTCTCACCATGACCATGCTGATCTTCACCGCGCTTTCGGTGACGCGCGAAGTGGAGCGCGGCACCATGGAAAGCCTGCTTTCCATGCCGATCTCGCCGCTGGAGATCATGGTCGGCAAGATCATTCCCTACATCATCGTGGGCTTCACGCAGGCGGCGCTCATCATCGGCTTCGGCGTGCTGCTGTTCGGCGTGCCGATCCTGGGCAGCCTGTTCCTGCTCGCGCTGCTCTCGACGCTCTTCATCGCGACCAATCTTTCCATCGGCTATTCGTTCTCGACGGTGGCGCAGAACCAGTTGCAGGCGATCCAGATGACCTTCATGTTTTTCCTGCCGAACATCCTGCTCTCCGGCTTTATGTTTCCGTTCGCGGGCATGCCGGCCTGGGCGCAATGGATCGGGGAAGCGCTGCCGCTCACGCATTACCTGCGCATCGTGCGCTCGATCATGCTCAAGGGCTCGGGGTTCGCCGAGCTGCAATACGAGGTGATCGCGCTGTTCGTGCTGATGCTGATTGCGATGACGATCGCGGTGACGCGATTCAGAAGGACGCTGGACTGATCCCGTTCCGGGAAGCGCGTCGCGCTATTTGAGCTTTTCGATCAGCTCCATCGCCGCCGCTGGAGCGCGGACTTTGCCTTCATGAATAAAGTAGATGAAAACATCGCGCGGCGTGGCGGCGGGTTTCGTTTTATAGGCGTGCGGGAGCGCGGCGACGTCCTTGCCCGAAGCCCAGGTCTTCGCGGTCTTCGCCCAGCTTTCGATCTCCTTCGGCGGATAGCCGGTCTTCACCTTGTCCTTGCCGCGCTGGAGGCGCGCATAGACGAAATCGCCGGTAAGGTCGGCCATGTTCACGTAGTCGATGTGGTCGGTGTAGCAGATCGAAACGCCGAACTCGCGCGCGAGCTTGATGAAGGCCGGCGTCGAGAAGGTTTCGCTGCGGGGCTCGACCACATGGCGGATTTTGCGGCCGTCGAATTTCTGCGGCAGCAGTTCCAGAAACTTCCCGAAATCCGCTTCGTCGAATTTCTTGGTGGGCGCGAACTGCCAGAGCAGGGGACCGAGCTTGTCGCCGAGCTCGGTGACGCCGGAATCCATGAAGCGCTTGACGGAATCCCCGGCCTCGGCAAGCACGCGGCGGTTCACGGCATAGCGCACGCCTTTCAGGGCGAAGACGAAGCCATCCGGGGTTTTGCTCGCCCATTTCCTGAAGGTTTTCGGATTCTGCGTGCGATAGAAGGTGCCGTTGACTTCGATGGAGGTCAGCGCGCGGCTGGCATATTCGAGCTCCTTCGCGTGCGTCAGGCCCTTCGGATAGAACACGCCGCGCCAGGGCTCATAGGTCCAGCCGCCGATGCCGGCATAAATTTTCCCCGTCTTTGCCATCAGATGAACTGCCCCGGAAAGAGATCGACGATTTTCGCCTGCGTCGCCTTCTTCACCAGCTCCGCAATCTTGCTGCGGTGGCATTCTTCCGGCTTTCGCTCGTAGCACAACAGGCAGACCTTCTTGCCCGCTTCGACGAGCTTGTTCAGCTCCGCGAGTTCCTCCTGGGCCGCTTTCGTCTTGATGTGCTTGCCGTAGATTTTCCAGAGTGTGCCGTAGTCGCCCGCGCGGGCCGCTTCGCGGCCTGACGGGGGCGTGCCGAGCTTCTGGAAATGCAGGTAGGCGATCCCTGCCTCGTCGAGGGCGGCGGAGAGCGCCTTCTTCGAGAACCCGGCTCGCCGGGAGGCCGCAACCGCGCGGGTATCGACCAGAATCTTCACTTTCGCGCGCTTGAGGGCGTCGATCACATCGGCAAGCGGCGTTTTCTCGTAGCCGATCGTAAAAAGGGAAGCCATCCTAACCTCGCTCCGCCCGCGCCCCTTCACAAAAATTCCGGGCAATGAAACCATCGGCCCATCAGCCGTGTTCCTACAACACGGGCGGAGTATAGCAGCCATGTGCCGCGGCGCGGCCAGATCGTCATTCCTGGGAGGTTTTCATGCTTTCGGTCAATCGCCGTGCCTTGATGGTGGGGGCGGCCGCGGTCGGCACCTACGCCACCGTTCGCAGCAACTACGTTTTCGCGCAGACCGCCGAAGGGCCGATCAAGCTCGATCCGCTGCCCTATGCCGCGGACAAGAACGAGCCGCATATCGACGCGCAGACCATGGAAATTCATCACGGCCGCCATCATGCGGCCTTTGTGAACAACCTGAACAACGCCGCCAAGGCGAACGCCGAAGCCTTCAAGATGCCGGTTCAGGACATGCTGGCCAAGCTCGCAAGCCTGCCCGAAGGCATCCGCACGCTGGTTCGCAATAGCGGTGGCGGCCACGCCAACCATGTGATGTTCTGGCAGGTGATGGGCGGCTCCGGCGGCGAGCCGACCGGCGAGATCGCCGCGGCGATCTCGGCGGCCTTCGGCGATTTCTCCAAGCTGCAGGAGCAGTTCAATGCCCGCGGCGCCGGCCAGTTCGGCTCGGGCTGGGTGTTCGTCACCTCCGACAAGGGCGGCAAGCTCTCGCTCGAGGCGCGGCCCAACCAGGACAGCCCGCTGATGTATGGGCGCATGCCGATCTTCGGCAACGACGTCTGGGAGCACGCTTATTATCTGAAGTACCAGAACCGCCGCGCCGACTACCTGAAGTCGTGGTGGAACGTCGTGAACTGGGATGTGATCAACGGGCGCTACGCCGCCGCGAAGGCCGGCAAGTTCACGGTCTGACGTCGCACGAAATGCAAAAGGCCCGGAGTTGCTCCGGGCCTTTTCGCTTTTGCGTTCTTGTTTGTGTTCTTGGTGAAGGGTCAGAAGTTGCGGTTGATGCCGATGCGGAAGACATGGGTCGAGATATCCGCGGTGTTGTTGAAGAAGACTGCGGGGTTGCCGACCCGGGGCGTAAAGAGGTCCATCGATCCGAGATCGACGTAAAGATATTCGGCCTTGAAGCGCCAGCTTCCGCGCGTCGCCCATTCGATGCCGGCGCCCGCGGTCCAGCCGAGCCGCAGCTCGGATTCGGAATTGCGGTAGAAGTTGCTCATGTTGAGCACGCCGGTGTTGCGCGAGAACTTCATGTGCGCGAGCGCGAGGCCGCCGGTCGCGTAAAACAGGAGCGGGCCGTTGAGCGCACCGGCGCGGGCGCGGAAGGTGAAGAGACTGTCGCCGCTCACGCTGTCGATGAAGCGTGCGTTATGGCCGGCGCCCGCGAAAGGACCTGCGATCACGCCGGTGTCGCGATGGGCCTTGAAGCGCATGGATTGCGCGTCCGCTTCGAGGCCCCAAACCAGATTTCCGGACTGCCGGTTCCAGCCGAGCTGGGCGCCGCCGATGAAGCCCGACGCATCGAGCTTCGGCGAGCCGGTGGTGGAAAGATAGTTTCGATATTCCGGCGTCCAGGCCTCGGTCCTGTTCACCGAAAGGTCGGCGCTGCCCGTATGCGCGCCGGCGTTGAAGCCGAAATACCAGCCGTCCCACCTTGCGGTTTGCGCCTGCGCGGCGCCGATCATCAACAAGAGTCCGAGCGCGCCGACGGCCGCCCTGCCAAAACTTTCAATCCGCACCTATTACTCCCCAGCCAATATCCGGCGCGGTTTCGTTACCCGCGGCGCGATTCTGCGCGCGCATATCGCGCGATTATTCGACGGCCGTCTTGTTCTGGACGGCGCCACTTTTTTCTTTGCTGGCGGTGCGGAAACATTTTCTCTCGCAAGGCGTGAATTGATCCCGGGAGCGCAACTCTTGATCCCGTGGGCGCTGCCCGGGCCGCCGGTCAAAAAAGTGATTTTGACTCAGCGGGATATGCCGTAAGCCGGAGGTGGGCTAAAAGCAGGTTCGCGATCAAGCAAGTACGGCAATGCAGAAGATCTTCTTTTCGTCGCGGGATCTGCCCGCATCGTTGAGCGAGGAAGCGCGTTTCCGCCTGTGGCGGGACATCTGGACCGCGGAGTTCGGCGCTGCCGATGTCGTGCGAAGCGAACAGCCGAGCTTCTTCGCCGTTTCGGAAGTCTTTGCCTTCGGCGATGTCGCCATGCTCCGGCTCGAAGCCAATATCCAGAGCCTGAAGCGCAATGCGCGACACATTTCCTCCAACCCGAACGACGATTTCATGCTGGCCGTCAATCGCAGCCAGCGGACCCATTGCGTGCAGAACGACAAGTGGTCGGTGGAAATGCAGCCCCGTTCGGCGATGGTGCATCGTCTCGACGAGGCGGTGGAGAGCCTTTCGCGCGGCACGGTCAGCATGATCGGCGTGCGCGTGCCGCGCGCGCGGCTCATCGACCTCGCGCCGGATGCCGACAGCCGCACCGGCGTGGCGCTGGCTGCGGAGAACCCGGCGCTACAGCATCTGCTGCGATACCTGGATTTTCTTGCCGATGCGCAGGAGGTTTCCGGCTCGACGTTTCTTTCCGAGCGCACGAGCGCGATGATCGTCGATCTCGTGTCGCTTGCGCTCGGCGCGGGAGACGAGCGGGGGAAACTCGCGTCCTCGCGGGGGCTGCGCGCGGCGAGGCTCCACGACATTGCGGAAATCATCCGCAAGCGCTTCACCGATCCGGCGTTCTCGTCGGATGCCGTCGCAAAGCAGCTCGGGCTGTCGCGGCGCTACGTGAACGAGTTGCTGAACGAGACCGGATCGAGCCTGACCGAGCGCGTGCTGGAACTGCGGTTGCAGAAAGCGAAGAACGTGCTCGCCGATCCGCGCCACGACCGCAAGCGCGTCAGCGACATCGCCTATGCCTGCGGCTTCAACGAGGTTTCCTATTTCAACCGCTGCTTCCGCCGCCGCTTCGGCTGCGCGCCCACGGATTATCGCGGCGTCAAAGACTGACGGGACGGCGGGGCTGCGGGCGGCGAGGGCCTTCGAATATTTCCGCGCGAAGCGGCGATCCGACAAACGAAAAGGCCGGCTTTCGCCGGCCTCTGTGTTTTGTTCTTCGCCTGCCTTGCAGGCGGTTTCGTCAGCCCTGATTGGGCAGGCCGGCGACCGCCTCGATTTCGATCTTCATGCCCGGAATCGCAAGCTGGGCCACCCCGAACAGCGTGCTCGCGGGTTTCGCGTTTCCGAAGTATTTCTGGCGGACGGGATTGATCTTGCTGCGGTCGTTGACGTCCGTCAGCAGGACCGTGACCTTGAGGATGTCTTCGAAGCCCGCGCCTGCGGCATCGAGCACCTTCTTCATCGCCGCGAAGACCGCTTCCGCCTGCGCGACGACGTCATCGCCGCCGATGACGTTCAGTTTCTCATCGAGCGGAGCCATGCCCGACATGAAAAGCAGATTGCCGAAGGAAACGGCGTCGCAATAGTGGCTGATCGGCGGGTTCAGGCCGGGGATCGAATATTCGCGGCGTGCCGGTGCGTTCTTCGTCACTTTCTTAGGTCCTCGCGGGTTGGTGAGACGATTTCTTCAGCTCGGTGGAAGAGCCCGTGTTCTGGTTCATCAGGAAATAGACGACCGAAGCCGCGGTGTTGCGGATGTGCTCGGTAACGGCGGTCTTGGCCTGATCGGGATTTCGCTTGCGCAGGATGTTCAGCAGTCCCGAATGCTCGGCGCCGGGCATTTCGAAGGACTTGTAGGCGTCGATATACATCAGCAGGTAAGGCCGCACCGACTGGCGGATCTGGCGGATGCCTTCCGAGAGGCGCGGCATCTCGGCATGATCGTAGATCATGTCGTGGAATTCATCGTGCAGCGTCATCCACTTCTTGGTGTCGGGAATGGTGCGCTCCATGCGCACGAGATGCAGCTCCAGATCCTCGAAATGATCGTCGCGCATGCGCGCGACGGCGCGCTCGCAGGCGAGGCCTTCGAGCACGATGCGGATTTCGAAGAGCTCGAGAATGTCCTTCGGGGTCAGCACCGTGACCACCGGGCGGCGGTTCGCGCCGAAGGTCACGAGCCCTTCCGCCTCAAGCTGAAGAAGCGCCTCGCGCACGGGCATCCTGCTGGTGCCGAGCTCGGTGCCGATCTCCACGGGATTGATCTGCGCGCCCGCGGCCAGGCGGCCGGAAAGAATGCGCTCTTTGAGGAGGGTGTAGGCGGCATTCTGTGCAGTCACGCCAATCTCCATCGTTGAGTGACTAAACTGTATCCAATATTGGAGGCAAAGCGGTGAATTTTCCGGCAGCCTTGGTCTAGAAAAGCACTATATCCCTAGCAGGAATACAGGTGCGATATCGTTTCGCCCCGATCAGACGAGTTTTTTCTTGCAAATGCAAGATCAAGTGTATCCAATTATATAGCTGCTTCCCATATTGGAGACAAAGGTCATGCTGACTAGACGCCAGGCCCTCAAAACAATCGGCGCCGGCACTGCTTTCGCTGCCTTCCCGGGTTCGATGCTGGTGCAGGCTCAGGAAAATTCGATCACCATCACCAGCCTCGGCGGGAAATGGGAGCAGTCGATTCGCGAGCATTTCATCCCGCTCTTCAAGAAGCGCACCGGCGCGGACGTGAAAGTGGTGCTCGGCTCGCCGACGCAATGGTCGGCCCAGGTCGAGGCGCTGCCCGGCAAGCCGCCGCTCGACGCCATCGACAACAGCGAAACGCTCGCGATCTCGTTGCAGGACAAGGGGCTGGTGCAGAAGCTCACCGCCGACAAGGTGCCGAACCTCGCCGATACGCCGGACCTTTTCCGCAAGCCGTTCGACGATTACGGCGCGTCCTACCAGTATTCGACCTCGGCGCTTTTCTACAACACCGACAAGTTCAAGAACTTTCCGAAGTCGTGGCCGGAATTCTTCGAGCGCGCCGGGAAGGGCGAATTCGGCCGCTCCATCACGCTGCCGGACATCACCTATCCGTGGGCGCCGCATATCATCTGGCATTATGCGGTCGCGCTCGGCGGCAGCGTCACCAACCTCGAGCCGGCATTCGCCGCCCTTCGCAAGATCAAGCCCTATATCGTGAAGTTCTGGGGCACCGCGCTGGAAGTCGAGCGCATGGCGATCTCGCGCGAGGTGGACATCGGATACCTGTGGGACGGCCGCATCACCGCGATGATCGCGGGACCGGCGAAGTTCCTCAGCTTCACGCGCCTCGACCCGCATTCGCTGATCACGCTGTCGCCGGCGCAGGTGGTGAAGGGCGGCAACGAGAAGCTCGCCTACCAGTGGGTCAACACGCTGCTGGATCCGGAGCCGCAACTGCAATACTTCAAGCTCATCAACTTCACGCCGACCAATTCCAAGGTCGTGATGCCCGATGACCTGAAGAAGAACGTGATGCCGCTCGACAAGGGCGTGACCCCGCCGTATCGCGATCTCATCAAGGCAACCCCGGAGATGATCTCGCGCTGGAACCGCGAAATCCGCGTTTGACACCGGCCGACGCCAAAACAGGGTAACGCGAGAACATGGGAGGATATGGCCTGACACGCGGTACGGTCCTGCTGCTGCTTGGACCGGTGATTGCGATCGTATTCGTCGGCTATGTCCTTCCAGGTCTTGCGTTGCTCGCAATCAGCCTCAACGTGCCGCTGAAATGGCCGGTGTCGCTCGCGACGATCGACGTGTCCGGCTACAAGAAGCTGATCGCGGATCCGTATTACGCGCGCATTCTCGGCTATACGCTGCTGCTCGGGTTCATCGTTTCCGCGATCACGGCGGTGATCGCGTTCCCGGTCGCCTATTATCTCGCCCGCAGCCAGAGCAAGATCAAATCGTTCTACGCGGTGCTGACCTTCACGCCGCTTGCGGTCGGCATGAACATGCTGACGCTCGGCTGGCTCGTCATTCTCGGCCGCAACGGCTTCGTCAACTCGCTGCTGACCGGGACCGGCATCATCAACGATCCGTTGCAGATGCTCTACGGCATGGGCGCCGTCGTGCTCGGGCTGGTGCATGTCGTCTTCACCTTCATGGTGCTGCCGGTCGAGGCGGTGATCCGCCAGATCGACCCGGCGCTGGAGAAGGCGGCGAGAGTGCTCGGCGCGAGCCCGTTCTCCACGTTCGTGCGCGTGCTGCTGCCGTTGAGCATGCAGGGCGTCGCCTCCGGGTTTCTGATCGTGTTCTTGCAGGTCTGCGGGGCCTTCGTGCTGCCCCTGCTGCTCGGTGGGCAGGGCTTCTCGCTGGTGCCCATCTCGATCTGGGAGCAGATGACCGTCGCCTCCGACCGCAACTTCGCTGCCGTGCTTTCGGTGGTGCTGGTGCTGGTTTCGCTGGTGGTGATGGTGCTGCAACTGCGCGTCTCGCGCGGCAGGGCGATGGCCTGACCATGCACAATTCGCTGTTGCTTCGGATTTACGTGGGCGCGATCGGCGTAATGCTGATCTTTCCGCTGGTGATCGTCGTCGCGGTGTCGCTGGACCCGGGGGAGTACATCACATTCCCGCCGACCGGATTCAGCGTGCGGTGGTATATCGAGATGTGGTCGAGCGACACTTTCGTGCTCGCGACCAAGAACAGCCTCATCGTCGGCATCACGTCGTCGCTCCTAGCCGCGTTGTTCGCGCTGCCGGCGGCAATCGCAATCGCGCGCGGCGGCAGCTTCGTGCAGAACTGGCTGTATCCGTTCCTGCTGTCGCCCTTCGCGGTGCCGTGGCTGGTCTATGGCCTTGCGATCCTGTTCTTCTGGAGCGTCACCGGCCAGCGGCTTTCGCTCTGGACCATCATCCTCGGGCATACGGTAATCGCGGTGCCTTACGTGCTGCGGGTGACGCTCGCCGTGCTGCGCGACATGCCGCCGAATTACGTGAGGGCCGCCCGCGTCGCGGGCGCGAATCCCCTGCAGGCATTCTTCTACGTGGTGCTGCCTTACGTCATGCCGGGCGTGGTCGCGGGCGTCTCGTTCGCCTTCATCGTGTCGTTCACGAATATTCCGGTGTCGCTGTTCATCACCACCGCGGAAAACATCACGCTGCCGGTCGCGATCTTCAACTACATGGTCAACAATTTCGAGCCGATGGTTGCCGCGGTTTCGGTGGTGCAGGTGCTGCTCATTATCGTGGTTCTGTTCGCGACAAGAAAACTTGGAGTAAGAGAGCGTGTCTGAATCGCGTGTGGCGGAAATCGACCTCAATCTCAGGCACGTCAGCAAAAGCTTCGGCGCCACGCTGGTCGTCAAGGAAAGCTCGTTCTCGCTGGCGAAAGGCGAATTCCTTTCGCTGCTCGGCCCGAGCGGCTGCGGCAAGACGACGACGCTCTCCATGATCGCGGGCTTCGAGCGGCCCGACAGCGGCGCCATCGAAATCCGGGGCCGGCGTGTCGAGAATCTCCCGCCGGAGCGGCGCGACATCGGCATGGTCTTCCAGAGCTATGCGCTGTTTCCGCACATGTCGGTCGCGGAGAATATCGGCTTCGGCCTGAAGATGCGGGGGGTGGCGCGCGCCGAGATCGGCGAGCGGGTTGTGAAAAGCGCCGAGCTCGTGAAGGTCAATCATCTGCTCGACCGCTATCCGGCTTCGCTCAGCGGCGGCCAGCAGCAGCGCGTGGCGCTGGCGCGCGCCTTGGTGGTCCAGCCGGCGATCCTGCTGCTCGACGAGCCGTTCGGCGCGCTGGACCGGCAATTGCGCGAGGATTTGCAGATCGAAGTGCGCGCCCTGTTGCGGCGCCTGAACATCACCACGGTGTTCGTGACTCACGATCAGGACGAGGCGCTTTCGATGTCGGATCGCGTGGCGGTGATGAACGAGGGCGCGATCGAGCAGATCGCGGCGCCGCGCGAGCTCTACGACAATCCCATGACGCGCTTCGTGGCGAGCTTCATCGGGAAGGGCACTTTCATCCCCGGAGAGATGAGCGCGAAGGGCGACCAGATCGCGACCGCGCTCGGCAGTTTCGACGTTACGGCACGCCCCGAAATCCAGCCCGGTTCGCGCGTGGAATATTTCCTGCGTCCCGAAGTGCTGCGGCTCGGCACGGGAGCAGGCGAGACGGGCGGGATTCCGGTTACGGTGGTGGCCGTCACGTTCTTCGGCGACCGGCAGCTTGCCATCGTGGAAGCCGCGGGCGGCATTCGGTTCACGGTCAATCTGCAACGCGCGCAGAACCTGCCGGAGAGCGGCGGCATGGCGAAGCTGTATTGGGAACGCGGCGCGGGTCTTGTCTTCAGGACACCAGCATAAAGATTTCCGAGTCCGGAATGAAAAAGGCGGGCCGTGAGGCCCGCCTTTTCCAACTGATATGGAGTTCGGATTAGAAATCCATTCCACCCATGCCGCCGCCCGGCATCGGGGGAGCGCCGGCGCCACCCTTCTTCGGCAACTCGGCGACCATGGCCTCGGTCGTGATCAGGAGCGAAGCAACCGAAGCGGCGTCCTGCAACGCAGTACGCACGACCTTGGTCGGATCGATGATGCCCTTCTTGAACATATCGACATATTCACCCGACTGCGCGTCGAAGCCGAAGGAGTAGGTGTCCTTCTCAAGGATCTTGCCGACGATGACCGAGCCGTCCTCGCCCGCGTTGAGGGCGATCTGGCGGGCCGGCGACTGGATCGCCTTGCGGACGATCTCGATGCCGGTGCGCTGGTCGTCGTTCTCGGGCTTCAGGCGCGCGAGCGCCTTGCCCGAGCGGAGGAGA
>CAZNPX010000030.1:0-9436 GCA_964575175.1 uncultured Hyphomicrobiales bacterium
CCGAAAGACTTGTCGAGCACGACGTTGCGGCCCTTGGGCCCCAGCGTGATCTTCACGGCGTTGGCGAGAATATCGACGCCGCGCAGCATGCGGTCGCGCGCGTCGGTCGAGAATTTAACTTCCTTGGCGGCCATTTTTATTTACTCCTGATTGTAATCCTCGCCCAACGGGGCCGCGCAAGGCGCGGCGTCTCGAGGGCGATGTGCCCTCATCCTTCGAGACGCGGGCTGCGCCCGCTCCCCAGGATGAGGCCGGAAGCCGCTTATTTGCCGATGATGCCCATGATGTCCGACTCCTTCATGATGAGGAGCTCGGTGCCGTCGATCTTCACTTCCGTGCCCGACCACTTGCCGAACAGGATGCGGTCGCCGACCTTCACGTCGATCGGAATGAGCTTGCCGCTCTCGTCGCGGCCGCCCGAGCCCACCGCGACCACTTCGCCTTCGGACGGCTTTTCCTGGGCGGTGTCGGGGATGATGATGCCGCTCTTGGTCTTGTTGTCGGCTTCGATGCGCTTCACGACCACGCGGTCATGCAGGGGACGGAATTTTTTCATGCTTGGTTCCTCGGGCTTCGCGCGGATCGCGCGGAAATGTCTGTGGCACTCACAAGAAGCGAGTGCCAACTGCCGAGGAGATAACCATGCGGACTCCGCGAGTCAAGGCGCGTTCGGAAAAGTATAGCTATTGCAAATGCTTAAGATATGAAGGCGCGCAGCGCGTCATAGAGGAGCTTGGCCGCGGCCACGAGCAGGATCACGTAGCACCAGAAGAAGAGCCGCCCCTGATCCAGCCGGTCGTGGATGTATTTGCCAAGCCAGACGCCGAAGGGAACGACCGGCGCCAGCACCAACGCCTGCACCAGCGTCGCGGGTTTGGCGGCGGCCAGCGCGCCATAAGGCACGAGCTTCACCAGATTGCCGAGACTGAACAGCGCGACCGCGGTGCCCGCGTAAACCGTCTTGTTCAGGCCGCGATAGAGCAGATAGGCGGTCATCGGCGGGCCGCCGGCATGGGCCACGAAGGTGGTGAAGCCCGCGGCACTTCCCGCGATCAGCGCGAGCGGCGGCGAAACCGGGCGCTCCCGATGCACCGACTTTCTTCCGCGCAGGAACCAGTCGAGCGCGAAGGCCACCGTGATCGCGCCGATGCCGGCCGCGACAAGCCTCGGATCGACATAAACGAAGAAGACATAGCCAAGCGCGATGCCGACCAGCAGCGCGGGCGCGAGCCAGAGCAGATCCGGCTTCGACCAGGTTTTCCTGCCGAAACTGCCGAAGGCGAAGAAATCCATGAAGGTCACGAGCGGCGCCACCACGATCGCCGCATCGAGCGGCGGCAGCACCAGCGACAACAGCGGCACGCCGAGAATGGCAAGCCCGCCGCCGAAGGCGCCCTTGCCCACCGAGACGATGAATATCGTCGTCAGCCCGACAAGATAGAACAGCGGATCGGTGGGGATCATCGGGGCTCAACTCGACGGCGCCGCGCAGGACGCGCCATGCGCCGGATTATGCCAGCAAGGCACGAACCGCGTCGAACAGCAACTTCGCAGAGGCGAGCAGCAGAATCGCATAGCACCAGAAGAACAAACGCTGCTGGTTGAGCTGCTTGTGAAAATAGGCGCCCAGCCAAACGCCGACCGGAACGACCGGCGCAAGCAGCAAGGCGTGAACCAGCGCCGAGGGCCGCGCCATGCCGAGCAGGAGATAGGGAAACAGCTTCAATATGTTCACGAGCCCGTAAATCACGATGGCGGTGCCGACATATAATGTCTTGCTCAATCCCCGATACAGGAGATAGGCGGCGAGCACCGGCCCGCCGGCATGGGCCACGAAAGAAGTAAAGCCGAACACGCCGCCGCCCACGCTCGCCAGCACCGGCGACAGGGGGCGCTCGGTCACTTCGGGCTTGCTGCGCATGCGGATGAACCAGTCGAGCGCGAAGCCGAACGCGATCACGCCGATGCCGACGTTCACGAACCTGGGATCGATCAGGACGAAGAAGAAATAGCCTGTGAGCAACCCCACGAGCATCGCCGGAATGAACCAGGCGAGATCGGGCTTCGAGGCGTTGCCGAGCCGGTAGCTGCCGAAGGCGAAAACATCGGTGAGCACCGCGATCGGCGCCACGATGATCGCGGCGTCGATCGGCGACATCACCAGCGACAATAGCGGCACGCCGAGGGTCGCGAGCCCGCCGCCGAACGCGCCCTTGCCGACCGCGATGATGAAAACCGTGGCGAACCCGACGATATAAAAGAGAGGATCGGTAGGAATCATTGCGCGCGCACTATCGCGTGGCCCTATTTATTTCGATAGCTAAGGAACGGAATAGCCCGCATGCCGAAATGCGGGCCGCTTTGCAAGCGCGCCCCGGGAAGCCCGCGGCCTCAGGCGTGCCCGGCGGGCTTGCGGGTCCGGTACGGCGCCTCGAGATATTGCCGCGTCTCGTCGTCGAGCCGGAGCTCGAGCGCCTTGAGCGCCTCCGGCAGATGATGCGGCTTCGACGCGCCGACGATGGGCGCGGTCACCAGCGGATTGGCGAGCGTCCAGGCGATCGCGACCGCCGCGCGCGAAACGCCGAGCTTCTCCGCGGTCACGCGCACGCGCTCGGCGATCTCGTGATCGGTGTCGCTCGCGCCGATGCCGAGCGTATTGGCGAAATCGTCGGTCTTGCCGCGCAGCGTCCGCTCGCCCTGGCTCGGCATCGAGCCCGCGAGAAAGCCGCGCGCCACCGGCGACCACGGCGTCACCGCAATCTTCTCTTCCTTGCAGAGCGGCAGCATCTCCCGCTCCTCCTCGCGATAGATGAGGTTGTAGTAATTCTGCATGGAGACGAAGCGGGCGAGCCCCCGCTCCTTCTGCATGGTCAGCATCTTCGCGAACTGCCAGGACCACATCGAGGATGCGCCGAGATAAAGCGCCTTGCCGGCCTTCACCACGTCGGAGAGCGCTTCGAGCGTCTCTTCGATCTCCGTCTCGTAGTCGAAGCGATGGATGATGTAGAGATCGACATAATCCATCTTGAGGCGCGTGAGCGAAGCGTCGATCGCCTCCATGATGTGCTTGCGCGAAAGACCGCGGAGGTTGGGCGCCTGGCCCATCGGGTTGAACACCTTGGTCGCGACCACGACCTCCTCGCGGCGGCTCGCATGTTCCTTCACGGCGCGGCCGAGAATTTCCTCGCTTACGCCGCGCGAATAGACGTCCGCGGTGTCGTAGAAATTGATGCCGGCGTCGAAGGCCGCCTTGTAGAACGGCTTCGAGTCCTCCTCGGTCAGCACCCATTCGCGCCAGGCTTTCGAGCCATAGGTCATGCAGCCGAAACACAGGCGCGAGACCTTCATGCCGGTCGAGCCGAAGCGGACATATTGCATGGGGGCTTCCTATCTGACGTCGAGCATCGTGGAGGGCAGCCACAACGCAAGCTGCGGGAACACCGCGAGCAGGATAACTGCCACGCACATCAGGAGAAACAGCGGGAATGCGTAACCGGCGATGGCGAAGATCGAACGCCCCGTCATGCCCTGCAACACGAACAGGTTGAAGCCGACCGGGGGCGTGATCTGCGCCATTTCCACGACCAGAACGATATAGATACCGAACCAGATCAGGTCGAAGCCCGCGGCAGTCACGAGCGGCATGATAATGGAGGTCGTCAGCACCACCATCGAGATGCCGTCGAGGAAGCAGCCGAGAATGATGAAGAAGATCGTGAGCGCGAACAGTAACTGCCACTGGCTCAAGCCGAGTGTCGTAATCCATTCGGCCAGCGCGCGCGGAATGCCGGTGAAGCCCATGGCGGTCGTCAGAAACGCGGCGCCTGCAAGAATCGCCGCGATCATGCAGGAGGTCACGGCACCCGCCGTCAGCGCCTCGAAGAAAGTCCCGCGGCTGAGCTGGCCGCTCCACCATGACAGCAGCAACGAGAGCGCAACGCCGACGACGGCGGCTTCCGTTGCCGAAGCCAATCCGCCATAGATCGAACCGATAACGCCCAAAATCAGCAGGACGATCGGGACGAGACGGCGCGTCGCGCTGACACGCTCGCGCCATGGAATCGGCGGTTCGGTCGCGGGCATCTTGTCTTTGTTTGCGAGCGCCCAGGCCGCGACAAATCCCATGAACAGAAGCGCGAGAATGATCCCGGGAATAACGCCCGCGATGAAGAGGCGCGCGATGGATTGATCGGTTGCGGCACCATAGACGATCAAAATGATCGACGGCGGAATCAGCAGGCCGAGCGTGCCGGAGCCCGCGAGTGTGCCGATCGCCATACGGTCGTCATAGCCGCGCTTCTTCAACTCAGGAAGCGCGATACGGCCGATGGTGGCGCAGGTCGCGGCGGATGAGCCGGACACGGCGGCGAAAACCGCGCAGCCGACCACGTTTACATGCAGCAACCTTCCCGGAAGCCGCTGCATCCACGGCGCAAGACCTGCAAACAAGTCCTCCGCGAGCTTCGTTCTGAAAAGTATCTCGCCCATCCAGATGAACATCGGCAGCGCGATCAGATCCCAGCCGTTCAGCGACTGCCACAGCGACGTCGACAGAGACGCGCCCACGGGCGCCGCCGACAGGATTTTCATTGCAACAAAGCCTATCGCGCCCAACGCAAGTGCGATCCAGACGCCCGAGCCGAGCACGATGAAAAGCAGCAGAACGAGGAAGATCGTCCACTCGACGAATCCCATGGCCTATTCCTGCCCCATCGTGATTGCGCTTTCAGCCTCGATGAAGGACGGCAACCCGCGCTTCCAGGTGACTACCAACTCATCGAGCAGGGCCACGCAAAGCGTGCCGAGCCCGAGCGTCATCGCACTCTGCGGAATCCAGTATTTGATCGGAAGCAAGCCAGACGAAACGTCGCCGAATTTCCATGAAAAATAGGCAAGCGTGCCGAGCGACCAGGTCGCATAGATGGCGACCACCAACCCCGCGATCAGAGCCCAGTATTCAAGAACGCGACGAAAGCCGGGCCGCACCGAGCCGAGCAGCATGGTGACGCGAATATGGGCGCCGCGCTTGAGCGTCGCGCCGAGCGCGAGAAAACTCGCGGCGCCGAACAGATAGCCTCCAAGTTCGGGAAGCGACGGAATAAGAAAGCCGTAAGGCGCAAATCCAAGAAGCTTCAGAACCGCATCGTAAACCTGCCCGCAGATCTGCGCGCCGACTAGCACGAGAATTACGACAAGACACGCAGCGGAAAGCGCGAGCGTGAAGGTGTAAAGGCCGTCAAGCAGTTTGCGCATGATCGATATGAAACGGCCCGCTCTTTTGGAGCGGGCCGTTTTCCTTGATTACTTGCGATAAGCGTCGAGGATGGCTTTGCCATCCGCGCCGGCGTTCTTTTCCCATTCCGCCGTCATGGTCTTGCCGATTTCGGCAAAGCCTTTTTTCAACGCATCCGACGGCTGCACGATGGTCATCTTGTTGCCGGCCATGATCTTGATCTTCTCGTCGGTCTCGGCTTCGGATGCTTTCCAGCCGCGATCCTCCGCTTCCTTGGCCACCGTCAGCACCGCCTTGCGCACGTCTTCCGGCAGCGCGTCGAAGGCGGACTTCGAGACGATCACGACGTTCCGCGGGAGCCACGCCTGCGTGTGATGGAAGTGGGTGAGATAATCCCACGCCTTGGTATCCGCTCCGGTCGAAGGCGAAGTAATCATCGATTCAACGCGGTTGGTCGCAAAGGCGGTCGGAATGTCCGGCACTTCGATCTGGGTCGGCACCGCGCCCGCGAGCTGCGCGATGCGCTGGGTCGCGGTGTTGTAGGTGCGGAACTTCAAGCCCTTCAGGTCGTCGATGGTCTTGATCTCCTTCTTGGCGTAGATGCCTTGCGACGGCCACGGCACCGAGAACAGGAGAACAAGACCTTCTTCCGCGAGCTTCTTCTCGAGGAACGGCTTCTGCGCGGCGTAGAGCTTGCGGGCGTCAGCATAGCTCGTCGCCAGGAACGGCACCGAGTCGGCGCCGTAAATCGGGCTTTCGTTCTGATGGTTCGAGATCAGCACTTCGCCGATCGGCGCGACGCCACGACGAACCGCCGACTTGATTTCCGGATGCTTCACCAGCGAACCGTTCGAATGAACGTTGATCGTGAGCTTGCCGCCGGTCGCCTTCTCGACGTCCTTGGTGAACTGCACGATATTCTTGGTATGGAAGTTGCCGTCGCCATAGGGCGTCGGCATGTCCCATTTGGTTTGCGCGGTGGCCGCGGTCGCGGCAACGGCCGAGATCGCAACACCCGCAAGTAGCGCGGTAATCTGTTTCATCACACTCTCCCTTCGGGGTTTGGCAAAAAGCCGTCCCCGCTTTCCTTGACGACAGGCTAGCAGCCGAGGCGATGCGTTAGAAGCTCTCCCCGGCTACAAACTTGCTGCGGCGCGTGCGGCCTGATCGTAATGGCCGGACAGCGCACGCATCAGCCCGGCAATTTCGGAGAGGCGTTTCTCGTCGGCGCCGGTGGATTTGACCGGCGCGACCAGGAGTGCCTCGCGGATTCTCCCGTATTTCTTCACCACCGCCTCGCCCTTGGGCGAAAGCGAAACCGTCTTTTCGCTGCCCTTGCGGCCCGAGGTGAGCAGGCCCGCGCCTTCGAGCTTTTTCACCGCGTAGGTCACGAGATGCGTGTCCTCGATCGAAAGCACGATGCAGATGTCGGCGAGCCGCTTCGGCCGGTTGCGATGCGCAACCGCGTGCAGCACGAGGACTTCCATCGGATTGACGTCGGGCAAGCCGGCGGCCGCAACGCAGCGCACCATCCAGCGCTCGAAGGCGTGGCCCAGCAAAATCAGACCGAATTCAAGCTCGGAAAGCGATGGCATCGCGCCGGAGGCAAGATGCGCGGACGAAACGATGGGCCCGAGCGCCGCATCCGCCCGCCCCGCGTCCTTCGCCGCCTTGCGTGTCCTTGGCATTCGCCTTCCCCTGCGAAACTATGCCGGCGGGAAAGCGTATCCCCAACAAACAATTTGTCAATAAATCGTCGGCGATTTATTTATAGGCGTCGGGAGAACGGCGATGGCGAAAAAGAACGCAGGCAAGGCAAGCGGGGCTTGGGATTTCTGGATCGACCGGGGCGGCACCTTCACCGATGTCGTCGCCAAACCGCCCAGCGGAAAGCTGATCGCGAAGAAGCTTTTGTCGGAATCGCCCGCCTATGCCGATGCTGCGGTGCAAGGCATCCGCGAATGTCTCGGGCTCGAGAAAGGCGCGCCGATCCCCCGCGGCATGATCGGTGCCGTGAAAATGGGCACCACGGTCGCGACCAATGCGCTCCTCGAGCGCAAGGGCGACCGCACGCTCCTGCTCATCACCAAGGGTTTCCGCGACGCCCTGAAGATCGGCTACCAGGCGCGGCCGAAAATCTTCGCCAAGGAAATCATCAAGCCGGAAATGCTCTACGAGCGCGTCGCGGAAATTTCCGAGCGCATCCTCGCGGACGGCACCGTCGAAGCGAAAGCCGACGAGCGGGAAATCCGCGCGGCGCTGGAAGACGCCAGGCGCGACGGCATCAACGCGGTCGCGATCGTGTTCATGCATGCCTATCGCTACCCGGCGCATGAGCAGCTCGCGGCCAAAATCGCGCGCGAGATGGGCTTCGGACAGGTTTCGGTGAGTTTCGAAACCTCGCCGCTGATCAAGCTGGTCGGCCGCGGCGACACCACGGTCGTCGATGCTTACCTTTCTCCGATCCTCGCGCGCTACGTCGCGCGCGTGAGCCAGGAGCTCGATGCCAAAAACTCCGGCGCGCGGCTCATGTTCATGATGTCGTCGGGCGGGCTTACCGCAGCCGATCTGTTTCAGGGCAAGGACGCGATCCTTTCGGGTCCCGCCGGCGGCGTGGTCGGCATGGCGCAGACCGGCGAGAGCGCCGGCTTCAAGCGGCTGATCGGCTTCGACATGGGCGGCACCTCGACCGATGTCTCGCATTTCGACGGCGAATACGAGCGGGCGTTCGAAACCGAGGTCGCGGGCGTGCGCATGCGCGCGCCGATGATGCAGATTCATACGGTGGCCGCCGGCGGCGGCTCGATCCTGCATTTCGACGGCTCGCGCTTTCGCGTGGGTCCCGATTCCGCGGGCGCCGACCCCGGGCCCATGTGCTACCGGCGCAACGGCCCGCTTGCCGTCACCGATGCGAACGTGATGACGGGAAAGCTCATTCCCGATTTCTTCCCGAAGATTTTCGGCGTGAACAACGATGAGCCGATCGACGCGACCGCCGTGCGCGAGGCCTTCGCGAAGCTCGCGAAAGAAGTCGGCGGCGGCAAGAAGCCGGAGGAAATCGCGGACGGCTTCATCACGATCGCCGTCGAGAACATGGCGAACGCCATCAAGAAGATTTCGGTGGCGCGCGGCTATGACGTCACGCGCTATGCGCTGAACTGCTTCGGCGGCGCGGGCGGGCAGCATGCCTGCCTCGTGGCCGACGCGCTCGGCATGAAGAGCGTGGTGATCCACCCGCTCTCCGGCCTGCTTTCGGCTTACGGCATGGGGCTCGCCGACATCCGCGCGACCCGCACGCAGGCGCTGGAAGAATCCCTGAACGCGAAAGCGCTCGCCTCGGTGAACCGGATCGGCCGGAGGCTCGGCGACGAGGTGAAGCGCGAGGTCGCCTCGCAGGGTGTCGCACCCGCCCAGATCAAGGTGATCGTTCGCGCGCATCTGCGCTACGCCGGCACCGATACGCCGCTCGAGGTGGTCGCCGGCTCCCTCAAGAAAATGCAGCGCGATTTCGAAACCGCGCACAAGGGCCGCTTCGGCTTCATGGACCGCGACAAGGAAATCGTGGTCGAGGCGGTTTCGGTCGAGGCCATCGGCGGCGGCGCGAAATTCTCGGAGCGCGCGGCCAAGGCGTCGCGCACCCGCCTGCCCGCGCCCAAGCGCAAGACCAGGTTCTTCTCCCACGGCAAGTTCCGAAACGCCGCGATCTATACGCGCGAGCAGTTGAAGCCCGGCCACACCGTCAAGGGGCCGGCGCTCCTGATCGAGCCGAACCAGACCGTCGTGGTCGAAGACGGCTGGCAGGCGAAGCTCACGCCCAGAGATCACCTCGTGCTCACGCGCATCAAGGTGCTCACGCGCAAGCACGCGATCGGGACCCGCGCCGATCCGGTTCTGCTCGAAGTCTTCAACAATCTCTTCATGTCCATTGCCGAGCAGATGGGCGTGACCCTCCAGAACACGGCCTACTCGGTGAACATCAAGGAGCGGCTCGACTTCTCCTGCGCCGTGTTCGACGCGGACGGTTCGCTGGTGGCCAACGCGCCGCACATGCCGGTGCATCTGGGCTCCATGGACCGCTCGGTCGAGACGGTGCTGCGCGAGAATGCGGGCAGGATCAGGCCCGGCGACGTTTACGCGCTGAACGCGCCCTATAACGGCGGCACGCATCTTCCCGACATCACGGTCTGCACGCCGGTCTTCGAC
>CAZNPX010000030.1:9446-34277 GCA_964575175.1 uncultured Hyphomicrobiales bacterium
GAACACCGGCGTGCAGACGGTGTTCGACGATGCTGGCAAGGAGATTCTGTTCTGGGTCGCCTCGCGCGGCCATCACGCCGATGTCGGCGGCGTCGCGCCCGGCTCGATGTCGCCGCTTGCGACCCACATCGACGAGGAAGGCGTCTATATCGATAATTTCAAGCTCGTGGACCGCGGGCGCTTCCGCGAGAAGGAGCTCTATCAGCTCCTGCGCGGCGCGAAATATCCCGCGCGCAATCCGCTGCAGAACGTCAACGACCTGAAGGCGCAGATCGCCGCCAACGAAAAGGGCGTGCGCGAGTTACGCAAGATGATCGCGCTGTTCGGCATGCCGGTCGTCAAGGCTTACATGGGCCATGTGCAGGACAACGCCGCCGAATCCGTGCGGCGCGTGCTCGACCGGCTGCACGATTCCGAATTCTCCTACGAGATGGATCAGGGCACGGTCATCAAGGTCAAGATCTCGGTCGACAAGAAGAAGCGCGACGCGACGGTGGACTTCACCGGCACCAGCCCGCAGCAGCAGACGAATTTCAACGCCCCCGCGCCGGTGACGCGCGCGGCGGTGCTCTATGTCTTCCGCGTGATGGTGGATGACGAAATCCCGATGAACGCCGGCTGCCTGCGGCCGATCAGGATCGTGGTGCCGAAGCAATCCATGCTGTCGCCGGAATATCCGGCGGCCGTGGTCGCGGGCAACGTCGAGACGTCGCAGGCGGTCACCAACTGCCTGTTCGGCGCGCTCGGCGCACTGTCCTGCTCGCAGGGCACCATGAACAACCTCACCTACGGCAACGAGAAGTATCAGTATTACGAGACGATCTGCTCCGGCTCGCCCGCGGGGCCGGGCTTCAACGGCACCGATGCCGTGCATGTTCACATGACCAATACGCGGCTGACCGACCCCGAAGTGCTCGAATTCCGCTTTCCCGTGGTGCTCGAAGACTTCCACATCCGCAAAGACTCCGGCGGACGCGGCAAATGGAAAGCGGGCGACGGCATCTATCGCCGCGTCCGCTTCCTCGAAACAATGGATTGCGCGATTCTTTCCGGCCATCGCCGCGTGCCGCCGTTCGGGCTCGCGGGCGGCGAGCCGGGCCATGTCGGCGAGAACCGGGTCCGCCGCAACTCCGGCCGCGAAGAGAAACTGGAGGGCTGCGACCAGACCGTGCTGGAAGCCGGCGAGGCCGTCATCATCATCACGCCGACGGCGGGCGGATACGGCAAGGCGTAGCGGCGCCGGTTGCGGACTTCAGCATGAGCGCGTGATCGCAGGCGGGCTGAAACCAATTAGAATCGTACCAAGCGGAAACATAATACTCGTATTCTGCATGCATCAATCCGGCCCGCGCGCATTGAGGCCGATCAAATCAATTCTCCGCCGTTTCGATAAATTTCTGCGATGCATTCCGCATCCCGCTCCGATCTGCATCCGCCTGACGCGCGCCTTCATCTGCCGGGTGCCGTCCATTTTCTGCTCAAGCCGATCCCGCTTCCCGTTCTGCGGCTTTTCTTCAACCCGATCGCCGCGCATATCGCCCGGACGCGTCCGGAGTTGTTCGCGCGGCTCGGCGTACACGCAGGCAAGCGGTTCCTGATCGATCCGGTCGACCTTCCGTTCGGGCTCATGCTGGCGCCCGATCCCGCGAGGCCCGTGCTCGAAGCCTACCGGCGCGAGCAGACGCCGCGCCACGACGCGCGCATTGCCGGTTCCTTTCTCGACCTGTTCGGATTGATCGACGGCTCGGTCGACGGCGATGCGCTTTTCTTCTCGCGCGAGTTGCAGATCTCCGGCGACACCGAAGCGGTCGTCGCCTTGCGGAACGCGCTCGACGACATGGAGGGCAGCATCGTGGACAACGTGAGCGAAGCGTTCGGGCCGTTTTCGAAGCCCGCCGCACTGGTGATTTCCGCGCTGCGCACGATCAGGGCCAGAAGCGACCATGCTTGAACCGAAACCGCTGCCGCGGCCCGAGTTGATCTGTCCCGCCGGAACGCCGGCCGCGCTGCGCGCGGCGGTCGATGCGGGAGCCGACGCCGTCTATTGCGGCCTCCAGAACGCGACGAATGCGCGCAATTTTCCCGGTCTGAATTTCTCGCTCCCCGATCTTCAGAGCGCCAGCGCCTATGCCCACGCGCATCACGCGAAGATTCTGCTGGCGGTAAACACGTTCCCCCGCGCCGGTCAGTTCGGGCTGTGGCGGGACGCGGTCGATACGGCGGCGCGGCTGGGCATCGACGCGATCATCGTGGCCGATTTCGGCGTGGCCGCCTATGCCGCGCGCGCCCATCCCAACCTGCGCCTCCATCTGTCGGTGCAGGCCGGCGCCTCTTCGCCGAAAGCCATCCGCTACTTCTGCGAAGAATTCGGGATCAAGCGCGTGGTGCTGCCCCGCATCCTGACGGTTTCCGAAATCGCCGAGATTCACGGTCATGCGCCGTGCGAGATCGAAACCTTCATCTTCGGCAATGTCGGGATGATGGCCGAAGGGCGCTGCAGTCTCACGAACTATGTAACCGGCCTTTCGACAAATATGGACGGCGTGTGCTCGCCCGCGGCGGACGTCCGCTATGAGCCGAACGCCGACGGCGATATGGCCTCGCACCTCGGCTGCTTCATGATCGACGTGCTCGGACGCGGCGAGAGCGCCGGCTATCCGACCATCTGCAAGGGCCGCTATCTCTGCTCGGCAAGAACACAAGGCTATTACGCGTTCGAGGAGCCGCAAACGCTCAATCTTGCCGCGCTGCTGCCCGACCTGATCAAGGCCGGCGTCTCGGCATTCAAGATCGAAGGCCGCCAGCGCAGCCGCGCCTATGTCACGAATGTCGTATCCGCGTTCCGGAAGGCGGTGGACGATGTGCTCGCGGGCCGCAGTCCGGAAATCGCGAACCTGCTGGCGCTGAGCGAAGGCCAGAAGGAAACGCAGGGCGCCTACCGCAGCAAGACGTGGAGATAAGCCGTGAGCGCGATGCCGGAAATTGCGTTGGGGCCGGTTCTGTTCAACTGGCAGCCTGAAGCCTGGCGCGATTTCTATTTCCGGATCGCCGACGAGGCGCCCGTGAGCACGGTATACGTCGGCGAAACGATCTGCTCGAAACGGGCGCCGCTGTTCTCCGATTACCGCGACGACGTCATCGACCGGCTCAGGAAAGGCGGCAAGATGGTGATCCTGTCGACGCTGGGCCAGGTCGTGCAAAAGGCGGACCGGAACCTCATCGACGATATCTGCTCCGATCCGGAGAGCCTTGTCGAAGCGAACGACGTCTCCGCGCTCTATGCCTTGCGCGGCAGGCCGCATTATGCCGGGCCGCTACTGAATATCTACAACGACGAAAGCCTTCGCTTCCTCGCGGCAAAGGGCCTGCGCGGCGTCTGTGTTCCGGCCGAATTGTCGGCGACGACGATCGCGGCACTTTGCAGCGCCGCGTCAGAACTCGGCGTTTCCATCGAGGTGCAGGTGTTCGGACGCATATCGCTCGCTTTGTCGGCGCGCTGCTATCACGCGCGCGCGCACAACCGGACCAAAGATAGCTGTCTGTTCGTATGCGAGAACGATCCCGACGGGCTCGAGCTGACGACGCTCGACCAGAATCCTTTTTTGGTGATCAACGGCATCCAGACGATGTCGCAGCGCTATCTCAACCTGATCGGCGAACTGCCGGAACTGCAGAGAATGGGCGTTTCCCGATTCCGGCTCTCGCCGCATACCTGCGACATGGTGCAGGTCGCGAATATCTTTCGCGCCGCGCTGGATCATACGCTGACAACCGGGGAGGCCACCGCCAGACTGGAAGCGCTGGAACCGCGCGCGGCGTTTTCGAACGGGTTCTACTACGGGCAGCCGGGTCACACCTGGCGAAGCGCCGGCTCCGCTTGAGCTGGTCTGGCCGGCCGCATAATGCTGCTCAAACGCCGCGCTCGGCGGCCATGACATGCGCCGCGATCAAAGGCGCGATCTCCTTCGGATGCGTTCCGATCAAGAGATGACTCGCGCCCGAGATTTTCTCGAGCCGCGCATTCGGAAGAGTATCGAAAAGCAGCTCCGCGATCCGGTGCAGCGAAGGATGCGACTTTGTTCCGTGGATCAGAAGGGCCGGAAGCTGAAGCTTTGCATAGTCCGAAAGCGGGCGGCGAAAGGCAAACATCGCCGGCCAGTCGACGACATTGGCCGGCGTGGTTTGCACGACAAATTCCCGCATCTTCGGCGGCAACGATGCGAAAGTGCCCTCGCCGCTCCAGAAATCGATGACACGCCGCGCGGCCTCCGGCTCGCCGCCATGATAAGCCGCAATATAAGCATCGCTCATATTCTTCGCCGCTGCGTAGAGTTCGTCGTCCCCGCTCTGGCGAAGCACATCGCACGGATTGGCCTCGATCAGCGTGAGACTTGCGAGCGAAGCGCGGCCGCGCAATGCGGTCGCTGCTGCGAGCGTGCCTCCCCAAGAGTGCCCGACCAGATGAACGCGATCTTTTGCATGATCGGCCACGGCCTCGATGAGATCGGCATAGTCGTCGGCGGAAGTCTTTCCGTCGATCAATGCAGCCGTGCCGCCGCAGCCCGGCAGGCTCGTCGCGATCGTGCGAAAGCGGTCTTTCAGCAACTCCGCGATCGACCGCCATGCCGCGGTCGCGCTGAACGAGCCCGGCACAAAGACAATGCACGGACCGGCACCGGATTCGACATAATCGACCGGGCGGCCGTTGAAGTGAATGGTCATCAATGAAATTTTGTTGGCGCTCGTGCTGCCCGTCAAGCGAAGCTCAGTCTTCGCCGGGTATCGCACGCGGCGCATTCTTATCCGGCGGCGGAACGTCCTTGTAATATTTCCGGTTCTGCACCGAGCCGGTGACGGTCTGGTCGGCATTCTGCTTCGAGCCGACGCGCGCGGGCGGCACCAGCCGATTGGGATTATAGGGCGCGGGCGGCTGCTGATAGGTCGGCTGCTGCGCGGGGAAATTCTGCGGCGCCTGCTGCAAATGCTGCGGCGGTTGCTGCGGATAATTCTGCGGTGCCGCGTTCGGCGCGCGCAGATATTGCGGCTGTTCGGCCGGATAATTCGCGGGCGGCGGCGGATTGAGCACCAGCGGCTGCTGGTTCGGGCGCTGCTGAAACTGCTGCTGCGGAGCCGGCGGATAGGCCTGATCGGGCGACAGCGGCTGCTGCTTCGCGCGCGGGGCGGCCGCGCGTTGCGGCGGCAGATCGTCGTCCTCGTAATCGCTTTGCTGCGGCGGCTGCACGCGCGCGACGGGGAAGCGCTCGTAATGCTTCTGCTGCTTGCGCACCATCGGACCGGTGTCGTTCGGATAGCGATGCGGCTGGCGCGGCGGCGAGATCAGTTGCGGCGTCGGACGGCACACCACGTTGCTGCGCCGCGCGAGATCGAAATGGAAATGATCGGCATGCGCCGCGTTATAGCCGGGGCCGAGCACGGTGGTGAACACCTCGCAGCCGCCCGCATGAACCTGACGCAGGAAGCCGCGCTCTTCGGGCGCGCCGTTCCAGCCGTGCTTCACGGTCACGATGCGGCCGCTGGCGAAGGTAAATCCCGCCACGTCGAGCGCATTGCCGAAACCATGCTCGGACATGCTGCCGGAGCCGCCGATCCGGCGGCACGAATAGGACGAAAGCTGCCGGACTTCCACGATCGCCTCGCCGAACCATGCCTGCGCCGCGGGCTGCGCGATCTCGCTAAGCCAGCGGTTGAACGCGACCGTCATCGGGCAGCCGAGCGTCGCCTGCGGCTTCATCGAAACCAGGCCCTCGGAGGCGGCGAGAATCTTGAAGGGATGATTCATCCCGCAGGAATAGTTGCCGTTGATTTCGGTGACGGGCTCGACATAGGCGCTCGCCTGCACGAGACGCTGGGCCACGCATTGCTCTTCGGCCTGCGCACGCCAGGGCGCGCGCTCCTCATAATTGAGAGCGCGGCAGCCAAACAGCCCCAAAGCGACGAGCGGGGCGACGAGATACAAACGTCCGCGCGCCATGCGCGGGAAAATGGAGCGGCGCCGGTTTAGAGAGAGTTAAGAAGCCGCGCCGGCGCGCGGCTCTCGCCATGAGCACCGGCCGAATGACAGCCATGTCATGCAAACCATTGCCGCGCATTAAGAGTCGCGGCAAAAGAACGGCGAATGTCGCTCCTCCATAAATTGCGTGGCCCTCATCGCGCGGTCCCGGTTTTCGGGATCACCATGATCTTGAGCTGGGGGACGCTGTTCTATTCGGCGGCGCTGCTGCTGCCCCTGCTCGCGCAGGCACGCGGCTGGCCGATCGCGCTGGTCATGAGCGGCATTTCGGTCGGCCTGCTTGCGGGGGGCGCGGCGTCTCCCTTTATCGGCAAGGCCATCGACCGGCACGGCGGTCATTACGTCATGGGCGTGGGCTCGCTGCTGGGGGCGGCCAGCCTCGCGGCCCTGCCCTTCGCGACCAGCGCCATCGTCTATTTCGCGATCTGGGCCGCACTGGGCGTCGCCATGGCGGCCAACCTGTACGATCCCGCCTTCGCGACGCTCACGCGGATTTTCGGCGCCGACGCGCGAAAGCAGATCACGCTGCTCACGTTGATGGGCGGCTTCGCCTCCACCGTGAGCTGGCCCGCGACGCATTTATTGCTCGGCATCACCGACTGGCGCGGCACTTATTTCATCTATGCGGCGGTGATGGCGCTGGTGGCGGCACCGCTGCATGCCTTTGCCATCCCGCGCACCAAGGCTGCGGCCCCCGCGCCGGTCGAGGGCGCGAAAGTGCCGGCGGTGCTGCCCGCGAAAGGCCTGGTCTTCTTTCTGGTCGCCTGCGCGTTCGCCACCTTCATGTTCGCGCAATCGGGAATGCTCACGCACATGCTCCTGATCTACGAGCGCATGGGCGTCGATCGCGCGACCGCCGTGTTCATCGGCGCGCTGTTCGGGCCGGCACAGGTTTTCGCCCGCATCTGCGAGCTCGCGGTCGCGCGCCATACCTATCCGCTGAACGTCGCGCGTTTTTCCGCGGCGCTGCTGATTTTCGCTTTCGCGATTTTCTGGCTGTTCGGCATCAGCGCAATCACGGCGGCGATCTTCGTGCTCCTGTTCGGGGCCGCGAACGGCCTCATGACGATCGCGCGCGGCACGCTGCCGCTCGCGCTGTTCGGCCCGAACGGCTACGGGCATCTGGTCGGCCGCCTCGCCGCGCCCGCGCTCGCGGTTCAGGCGGCGGCACCGATTGCGATGGCGCTGGTGATCGAGCGCATATCCGATCCGGCCGCGCTCGCCATGACCGCGGGCTTCATCGTGGTCGCGTTCTTCTGCTTCCTCGGCATTCGCAGGCCGGGCTGACCACCGGATCGCGCTTCGCGCGTTCCGCCGGTTAAGACTCGCGAAACCATGATCCCTAAGCGATCCTAAACCATGATCGGAAGGATCGCGCGCCAACGCGCGCAACGGCGGCCCGCACGCGCGCAAATTTACCAATCGGTTGGGATGACAAAATACTAACGAAGCAGCGCGGGCGTTCCTTCCGCGCGTGTGATCTCGGCGCTTTTGTGAGTACGTCGATGCGTAAATTCGCTCTCGCTTTCATCGCAATTTTTCTGGTTGCGCCCGCCGCGGCGGACGATCTTTCGGATCTCGCCTTCGAGCCGTTCGATGTCGCGCAATTGCAAGGCCCCAGCGTGATCCGGGCGCCGCGTTATGTCACCGATCCGAACGAGGTTCGCGAGCCGCGCAACCGCAATGCGCGCCGGCAGCAGCAGCCCCGGCATCAGCAAGCCGACGAAGATGCGGTGCCGCGGCATTACGCGCGCCAGCAGCCGCCCGCGCAATTCCAGCCGCAGCCGCAATATCACGCGCCGCAGGAACGCCCGGTCGATCTCGGCGGCGGCTTCATCGAATTTCTGGTCACCGGCAACAGCAGCCCGCGGCAGCGCGTTTCGCCGCCGCAAACCTATTACCTGCCGCCGCAACAGCAGCACTACCGGCAGCAGCAATATTACCAGCAGCAGCCGATGCAGTACGAGCGTCAGGCGCCGGCATATCGCGAGCCGCTTCATGTCGCGCGCACCGATCCGCAGGAGCAGCCGCCGCGGCCGCAATTCGACCCGCGCTTCGAGCGCACCGATGTCGAATACAAGACCGATCATCCGGCCGGCACCATCATCATCGATACGCGCACGCGCTATCTCTACCTCGTGCAGCCCAACGGGCGCGCGCTGCGCTACGGCGTCGGCGTCGGCCGTCCCGGCTTCGAGTGGAAGGGCGTGAAGACCGTGAGCGCCATGAAGGAATGGCCGGACTGGCGGCCGCCCGCGGAGATGCGCAAGCGCCAGCCCTATCTGCCCGAGCACATGCCCGGCGGGCCGAACAATCCGCTCGGCGCGCGGGCACTCTATCTCGGCTCCTCGCTCTACCGCATTCACGGCTCGAACGAGCCGCATACCATCGGCAGCGCGGTGTCGTCGGGCTGCTTCCGGATGCGCAACCAGGACGTGATCGACCTCTACAACCGCGTGAAGGTCGGCGCGCGGGTCGTGGTGCTGTAAAATTGCAATAGCGTCGCGAAGACATCCGTCGCGCGACAAAAAAACGGGCCGCTGCAAAGCAGCGGCCCGTTTTTTATTTCGCATGGTTCGAGACGCGCTCGCTGCGCTCGCGCTCCTCACCATGAGTCCTCATCCTGAGGAGGCGGCGAAGCCGCCGTCTCGAAGGATGAGAAACGCGCTTACGCGGTCGTGATCAGCTTGTAGGCCGGGATCGTCAGGAACTCGGCGAAGTCGTGCGCGAGCGACATTTCGCGGAACAGGTCGATCGCTTCCTGGAAACGGCCGCCGTCATAGGCGTCATGACCGACCGCATCGCGCACCTTGGACATCTCGTCCTTGAGCACGGCGTCGAACAGCTCTGGCGTCACCTCGCGGCCGTCGGCGAGCTTGGCGCGATGATAGAGCCACTGCCACACCTGCGCGCGGCTGATCTCGGCGGTCGCCGCGTCTTCCATCAGGTGATAGAGCGGCACCGCGCCGCGCCCGCGCAGCCAGGCTTCGATATACTGGATGCCGACGCGGATGTTCTGGCGCAGGCCATCTTCGGTGCGCTCGCCCGAATGCATCTCGAGCATCTGGTCGCGCGTGACCTGCACGTCGCGGCGCAATTTATCGAGCTGGTTCGGCGTCTTCATGAGGCGGTTGAAGACCTCGCTCGCCACCGGCACCAGATCGGGATGCGCGACCCAGGTGCCGTCGTGACCGTCACCGGCCTCGCGCTCCTTGTCCTGACGAACCTTGGTGAAGGCCGCCTCGTTCTTCACCGCGTCACCGCGCACCGGAATTTGCGCCGCCATGCCGCCCATGGCGAAAGCGCCGCGGCGGTGACAGGTGCGGATCAGGAGCAGCGAATAGGCGCGCAGGAAGGCGCGATCCATCGTCATCACGCCGCGGTCGGGCGTGAGGAAGCGCTTGTTCTTTCCGAGCCGCTTGATGAAGGAGAAGATGTAGTCCCAGCGGCCGCAGTTCAGGCCCGCGATGTGCTCGCGAAGCTCGTAGAGGATTTCGTCCATCTCGAAAGCGGCCGGCAGCGTCTCGATCAGCACAGTCGCCTTGATGGTGCCCTTCGGCATTTTCAGCTTGCGCTGGGCATAGACGAAGACGTCGTTCCAGAGCTTCGCTTCCTGATGGCTTTCGATCTTCGGCAGATAGAAATAAGGGCCGGAGCCGGCGGCGCGGGCCTTCTGCGCGCAGTGGAAGAAATAAAGCGCGAAATCGAACAGCGCGCCGGAGACCGGCTTGCCACCGACCGTCACGTGATCTTCCATCAGATGCCAGCCGCGCGGGCGTACGACGAGGGTCGCGAGCTTGCTGCCGAGCTTGTATTCCTTGCCGGTCGTGGAATCGACGAAGTCGATCCTGTTGTCCCAGCGGTCCTTGAGGTTGATCTGGCCCTCGATCAGGTTGTCCCAGCTCGGCGAGCAGGCATCCTCGAAGTCGGCCATGAAGACTTCCGCGCCTGAATTCAGCGCGTTCACCACCATCTTGCGGTCCACGGGGCCGGTGATTTCGACGCGGCGGTCGATGAGGTCCTTCGGCAGCTTGCCGATCTTCCAGTCGCTTTCGCGAATCTTGCGGGTTTCGTTCAGGAAGTCGGGCAGTTCGCCCTTGTCGAGGCGGGACTGGCGCTTCATGCGCGCGCCCATGAGCTCGGCGCGCTTCTTCTCGAATTTCTTGTGCAGCTCGGCGACGAAAGCGAGCGCTTCCTTGGTGAGCACTTCGTCGAAACGCGGCCCGCGGGGCCCGCGGATCGAGACGCCGCCGACGCGATAGGAGCCGCCGCCGGCCTTTGCCACCGCCTGCCGTTTCGCGGGCGCCTTGGCCTTCGCCCGGGTGGCGCTCTTGCGGGCAGTCCTGGCTGCGGGCTTCTTCGCGGTCTTTTTGACCGCTTTCGCCGTCTTCCTGGCGGCCGTCTTCTTCTTGGTGCGGGTGACCTTGGGGGCGGCCTTCGCCTTGCCCTTACGCTTTGATTTCTTCGCGGGGGCCATCGGCCTTCTCCCTGGGATTTGAAGTGGCCGCCTTATGCCACAAACCGTCCGGTGGATTCCAGCCATCCAGCGCAGAAGGCTTCGGACCCCCGGTGGCCCAGTCCATCAGTTCCACGGTATGCAGGATCGGCCATTCGAGGCTCGCGCCGATCTGCACCATGCAGCCGACATTGCCGGTCGCGATCAGGCCCGCCCCGGTGGCGCGGACATTCGCCACCTTTCGCTCGCGCAGGCGACCCGCGATCTCCGGCTGCAACATGTTGTAGGTGCCGGCCGATCCGCAGCAGAGGTGCCCCTCGGGCACGTCGCGGACCTCGAAGCCGAGCCCGCTCAGGAGCATTTTCGGCTCGCGCGTGATCTTCTGGCCGTGCTGCATCGAGCAGGCGGAGTGATAGGCCACCGGCAGCCGGATCGGCGTTCCGCCTGTCAGTTCGAGCGCCGACAGATATTCGGTGACGTCGCGCGCGAGCGCGGAAACCTTCGCAGCCTTTTCCGCATAGGCGGCGTCGTTGCGCAGCATGAAGCCGTAATCCTTCACGGTGGTGCCGCAGCCCGACGCCGTAATCAGGATCGCATCGAGGCCGCCACGCTCGATTTCGCGGGTCCAGGCATCGACGTTGTTCTTCACGAAATCATGCGCCTCGTGCTCCCGGCCCATGTGGTGCGAGAGCGAACCGCAGCAGGCCTCGCCCTCGGGCAGCACCACCTCGACGCCGTGGCGCGTGAGGAGCCGGATCGCGGCTTCGCGGATCGCGGGCTTCACCACCTGATCGACGCAGCCCGACATCAGCGCGACCCGGCCTTTCCGCGGGCCGAACGGCGGATGCACGCGCACGAGCCCCGCGGCCGCCTTCGGCAGCCCGCGCGGTGCGAGCTTCAGCATTGCGGCGACGCGGCTCAACCCGAGCGCGTTCGCGACCGGCGCGAGCCAGCGCGTGAACTGCGCCACGCGCATCATGGCGCGGAAGCGCGCGGGATACGGCATCACCAGGCGCAGGAGCGTGCGCGAGAACTTGTCGGAGAGCGGCCGCCGATAGGTGCGCTCGATATGGTTCCGGGCGTTGTCGACGAGGTGCATGTAATGCACGCCGGAAGGGCATGTCGTCATGCAGGAAAGACAGGAGAGGCAGCGGTCGATGTGCTTCACGTCTTCCGCGGTCGCGGCGCGATCCTGCTCCAGCATCTGCTTGATGAGGTAGATGCGGCCGCGGGGGCTATCGAGCTCGTCGCCCAAAAGCACATAGGTCGGGCAGGTCGCGGTGCAGAAGCCGCAGTGCACGCAGGCGCGCAGAATCCGGTCCGACTCCGCGATATTCGGGTCGGCAAGCTGCGCGAGCGTAAAATGCGTCTGCATGGATAATTAGGTGTCACGGACGCCCAGCGATGGCAATGGCCGGGCGCCGCTCCGGCACAAAATCGCGGGTCACGCGCGGGGGGCGGCTTCATTCCGGCGCGTGGTCGCCGGCGGCGTCCCGCGCCTTCTTCTTCCGCCACAGCCGCCGGAGGAAATAGAAGCCGCGCCGGGCGGGCGTATCCATGTCGATGTCCTGCGCGATGGTCGCGCCGCCCTTTTCCAGTTCGAGCACGAGCTTGCGCTCGTGAAATTCCTCGAGCTCGGGGCGGTGCCCCACGCTGATGATGGTCATCTTCGGCAGGCGCTCGTGAATGAGGTTCATAAGCATTTCCTGGCTCAGCGTATCGAGCGCGGAAGTCGCCTCGTCGAGCACGGCAATGTCGGGCTCGTGCACGAGCAGCCGCGCGAAGGCGAGCCGCTGCTTCTCGCCGCCGGACAGGGTCTGGTCCCAATGCTCGGTCTGCGCCTCGAGGCGATCGATATGATCGTCAAGGCCCACCGCCTTCAGCGCCGCTATCACCTTCTTCTTGTCCAGCTCCGTCTCTTCCATCGGATAGGCCGCCGCGCGCAACAGCGACCCGGACGGCACGTAGGGCCGCTGGGGAATGAAGTTGAGGCGCGCGCCCCTCGCGATTTCGATTTCGCCACCGCCCCAGGGCCACAGGCCGGCGATCGCGCGAACAAGCGTGCTCTTGCCGGAGCCGGATTCGCCCACGATCAGCACGCGCTCGCCGGGCGGTACCGTTACTTCCGCATCCTTGACCACGCCGGTGCCGTCATCGAGCGCGACCGAAACCATGCGAAGCCGCAGCGCCACCCCTGCGTCCGCCTCGCCCATGTGAATGCGCCGGGCGGTCTCGTCAGTTTCGGCTTTTTCGAGCGCGTCCAGCGCCACCATCAGCGACGACGCGCGGCGCGCGCTCGCGGTCCAGTCGGCAAGCCGCGGATAGTTGTCGACGATCCAGTTGAAGGCGGTCTGCACGGTGACGAAAGCCGACGCGGCCTGGATCACCTGCCCGAGCGTCATGGTGCCCGCGAGATATTTCGGCGCGGAGAGAATCACCGGGATCACCGGCGCCAGCAGGAAGCTCGACTGCGCGACGATGGTGGTGCGCATGTATTGCTTGCGGATTTCGCGCCAGCGGTCGAGGACGTCGTTCAGGATCGCGGAAAGGCCTTCCTTCTCCTCGCGCTCGCCGTCGATGAGCGCGATGCTTTCGCCGTTCTCGCGCAGCCGCGTCAGCGCATAGCGCATTTCCGCTTCGGACTGGGCCTTGGCTTCGCTGGCCGCGACGTAGCGCTTGCCGATGAAGACCATCACCGTGCTCGCGACCACCGCGTAAGCGACCGAAGCGAGCACGAGATAGCCGGGGATCGTGAGCGGCGTCTCGCCCCAGTGGAAGGTGAGATCGCCGCCGACGAACCACAGCACGCCGACGAAGGTCGCGGCCGACAGGAAAGCCGAAACCACGCCCACGGTGAAATCCACCGGCGCTTCGGTGGCGATGCGGACATCTTCCGAGATGCGATATTCGGGATTCTTATGGTCGCCTTCCATCAGGTTCAGATGGAAATAGCGGCCGTTCTCCAGCCAGCGATCGGTCAGATGATTGGTGAACCAGGAGCGCCAGCGGATCTGCGTGGTCATCCGGGCATGGACCACCGCCACCGCAAGCACGATGGAACCGAGAGCGAGCGGCGCGAACAGCAGCGCCTGCCACGCGACCACGCCCGCGTTCTTCTGCTCGAGCGCATCGAAGATCGCCCGGTTCCAGACATTGATCTGGTACTGGAAGAAAACCTGCGCGGCGACGATCGCGAGCAGGCCAGCGACCAGCCACCACGCGAAGCGGTCGCCGCCCCTGCCCCAGAAACCTTTTGCCGAAATCCAGAAGCGCCGCACGAGATACTTTTTCCGCTTCGCGCGTTCTTCCGCCGCCACTTCTTCGCCGGACATCTGCCGCTCCTGCCTGCTTCAAGGCAGCATGGGATCAGACCTAATGCGGCGTGCGCGGCTTCGTTCCGTGCCTGCTTGTCAGGCTTCGGGATACATGCGTCCCGGATTGAGAATCCCGTTGGGATCGAAACTCGCCTTCAGCCGCTGCGAAAGCGCGGCGCGTACCGGGTCGAGCGGCTCGAATACTTCCGCGGATGCGCGGGCGGCGGCCGAAGCGCGAATGAGGGTCGCGTGACCGCGGCCCGCAAGCGTGGTCCGCACCGCGCCTTCCTGCGGCTTGTCGCCGGGCATTTCGAGCCAGAGCAATCCGCCCGCCCAGTCGTAGAAGTAGCGCGCGCCCACCGCCGCGTTGATCCCGGCGGCGATGCCGGGCGCGAGCGTCGGCGTCGTCGAGATTTTCCAGACCGGCCGCTCGCTGTGGCCGGCAAAAGGCGTGACGTCGCGGACGTTCTTCCAGAAGGCGCGGGACTTCGCCGCATCGAGCGCGCCAAGCTCGCCGAAGGGCCGCAGCAATTCCTCGAGCTTCATCCTGCGATAGGCGACCGACTGCGCGATGCCTTCGAGGCGCAGCGCGGTGACGGCACGGCCCGGCGTGTTCAGTTCGGGAATGCTGTCGGCAGGCCATTGCGGCAGATGCGCGGCCGCGGAAACCTCGCAGCTCGATCCCATCGCCAGCGACATCGCTTCGTTCGCGCGGATGTCTGTGAGGCCGAAGACCAGCACCGTCGCGCAGTCTTCGGCGCGCGGCAGCACTTTCAGCGTAATGTCGGTCATCGCCGCGAGCGTGCCCCAGGAGCCCGCCAGCAGCCGCGGCAGGTCGTAGCCCGTCACGTTCTTCACCACGCGGCCGCCGGCCTTGAAGATTTCGCCGCGGCCGGAGACGGCGGCAACGCCGAGCATGAAATCGCGCGCGGCCCCCGCCTTGATTCTGCGCGGGCCGGAAAGCCCGACCGCGACCGCGCCGCCGATGGTGCCCTCGCCCGGCGCCCTGTTCAGCAGCGGGCCGTAATCCATCGGCTCGAAGGAAAGCTCCTGCCGGTTTTCTTCGAGCGCCTGCTCGATTTCCGCGAGCGGCGTCGCCGCGCACGCGGAAAGCACCAGTTCTTCGGGCTCATATAATGTGATGCCGGAAATCGCGGCGAGATCGAGCGTGGCGTCGGTTTGCGTCGCGCGGCCGAGCTCGCGCTTGGAGCCGCGGCCGGTCAGTTCGAGACGCCTGCCGCTTGCGGCGGCCGCGCCGATGGCTTCGGCGACGTCGTTCACGTCGCGGGGTTTGATTGCATCCAGCATCAGAAGCGCGGCAGATCGGGAAACGCGGTCTTGCCGCCATGGACATGCATGCGGCCCATTTCGGCGCAGCGGTGCAGCTCGGGGAAAACCTTGCCGGGATTCAGGAGCCCCTTGTCGTCGAAGGCGCATTTGACGCGAAGCTGCTGGTCGAGGTCGGTCTTGTTGAACATGGTCGGCATCAGGTCGCGCTTCTCGACGCCGACGCCATGCTCGCCGGTGAGCACGCCGCCGACTTCCACGCAAAGCCTGAGAATGTCGTTGCCGAAATTCTCGGCGCGCTCCAGTTCGCCTTCCTTGTTCGCATCATAGAGAATGAGCGGATGCAGGTTGCCGTCGCCGGCATGAAAGACGTTCGCGACCAGCAACCCGTATTTCTCCGAGAATTCGCGCATCTTCGAAAGCACGAGCGGCAGCTTGGCGCGGGGGATGGTGCCGTCCATGCAGTAGTAATCCGGCGAGATGCGGCCGACCGCCGGAAACGCCGCCTTGCGCCCGGCCCAGAACTTCAGCCGCTCGTCTTCGTTGTTGGAGATGCGCAGCGTGACCGCGCCGCAGTCCTTCGCAATTCCCGACACCCGCTCGATCAGGTGATCGACTTCCGCCTCCGGGCCGTCGAGTTCCACGATCAGGAGCGCCTCGACGTCGAGGGGGTAGCCGGCGTTCACGAAGGCTTCGGCCGCATGGATCGCGGGCCTGTCCATCATTTCCATGCCGCCGGGAATGATGCCGGCGCCGATGATGCGCGCCACGCAATCGCCCGCGGCTTCGGAGGTCGGAAAGCCGACCAGCAGCGCGCGGGCGGTTTCGGGTTTCTTGAGGATGCGCACCGTCACCTCGGTGACGACGCCGAGCAGGCCCTCGGAGCCGATGATGATGCTCAGGAAGTCGTAGCCTTCGGCATCCAGATGCTTGCCGCCGAAACGCACCACCTCGCCGGTGATCAGCACCATCTCGACGCCGAGCACGTTGTTGGTGGTGAGGCCGTATTTCAGGCAATGCACGCCGCCGGAATTCTCGCCGACATTGCCGCCGATGGTGCAGGCGATCTGCGAGGACGGGTCCGGCGCGTAATAGAAGCCGGTGCCCTCGACCGCCTTGGTGATGCCGAGATTGGTGACGCCGGGCTGCGCCACCACCGCGCGGTTGGCGTAGTCGATGTCGATGACCTTGTTGAACTTGCCCATGCCGAGGAGCACGCCGTCGGCAAGCGGCAGCGCGCCGCCCGACAGCGAGGTGCCCGCGCCGCGCGGCACCACCTTGATGCCGTTCTCGTAGCAATAGCGCAGCACCTTCGAGACCTGCGCGGTCGTCTCCGGCAGCACCACCACCATGGGCGGCTGGCGATAGGCGGTGAGCCCGTCGGACTCATAGGGCCGCATCGCCACGTCGCTCGCGATCACGCCCTCGCCCGGCACGATCTCGCTCAGCGCCGCCACGATCTGCGCGCGGCGTTCCAGCACCGACCGGTCGGGGGCAGGCATTGCGACCATGAAGCGGGTTCCCGATAGCGCCGCGCGGGGCGGCTTTCATGCGCTACTTATATCAGAAGCATTCCAAAGACCGAAAAGCGAAAGCCGGCCCATCGCGAGATGGACCGGCTTTGGCCGTTGCTTCCGGGACGCGGGCGGCGCGTCCGCCGGATCTCAGTTCGAGCCGAACGGCGACCAGGGCTTCGGCGCCGGCTGCGGCGTCACGGGAGCCGGGTCGGACGCCGGGAAGGACTGCGCAAGCGTCTTGTCGAGTTTCTTTTCGGCCTTCTTCTTGGGCGAGGACTTCCGGGGCGCGGACTTCTTGGCCGCCTTCTTCGCGGGCTTCGCCGCCTTCCTGGCCTTCTTCGCTACCTTCTTCGTCTTCTTCGCGGCTTTCTTCGCTACCTTCTTGGTGGCCTTCTTCGCGGACTTCTTCGCCTTTGTCTTCTTTGCCGCTTTCTTCTTCGATTTCTTTGCCATGACTGACCTCTGGATGGACCGGATTCTACCGCTTTTGTGCGGCCGGGCTGGCCGCGATGTAATTTCAGGAACTGCGCAACACCAATACATGCAGGCTACGCGGGCCGTGTGCGCCGAGCAAATGGGTTTGCTCGATGTCACCGGATCGGGACGGACCAGTGATCCAGTTCACGGCGCGAGGCATCTTGTTCGCGCCGAAACGCTCGCGGATTCTGTCCCAGACCGTTTCGTAATCGCCTGCAATGTCTCGTTCGTCAACAACGACGAGATGATGATCGGGTAGAAAATTCAGCGTCGTCGGATTGTCGACGCCCGACAGCATCACGAGCGTACCCGACTCCGCCACCGCGCCGAACGAGTAGGACACCGACGCGAGCTGCGCGCCATCGGACGCGCCCCTCGTCACCTCCAGCGTGCGCTCCGTCGCCCAGGGAATGAGCGAAAGCCGCTCGTCGCCGCCGTGGCGGATCGACTGCGGGAGGTTTTTCGATCGCAGATAGGCGGCGACCGCGGCCGGGACATCGTCTTTCCGGTCCATAACCGCGACCGTGGCCTTGGCCGCCTCCACCATCCGGCAAAACAGCTCCAGCCGTTCGCGATCCGGCAGTTGTCCGCGCGAAGGAACTATGCCCCGCGGATGCCGCGCAAGGCGGGCCGCGACCGCTTCGCGGCGCGTTCCATCGCCCTCGCCCGTCGCCACGCCGAGCGACTTGCGGATGGTGGCGAAGATCGCGTCCCTCCCGGTCATCGCGTGCGGCTCCGGTTTCGCCATAGCGACTGGAACGTCTCGCCCTCCGGGCTCGGGAAGTCGCGATGGCGAGTCCAGCCGCCTGCAAGCGGCAGCGAGCGGAAGCGGCCTTTGCCGCCGAAGCGCCGCAACAGCCGCATCGCGAGCGAGGTCGCAAAACGATAAAGCCCGGGCCGTCGCGCGAAGGCCGCCCACAGGCCGAGGCCGTAACGCATGGCGGCCGGTTGCAGGTGACGCTCGAACTCCCGCTCGCGCCAGTGGCGCATGAGTTTGGGGAGCGGAATCCGCACCGGGCAGACTTCCTCGCAGCGGCCGCAGAAGGTCGAGGCATTGGGAAGCTGGCCGCCCTGCTCGACCCCGATCAGGGATGGCGTCAGCACCGCGCCGATGGGGCCCGGATAGACCCAGCCATAGGCATGGCCGCCGACCGCATGGAATACCGGGCAATGGTTCATGCAGGCGCCGCAGCGGATGCAGCGGAGCATTTCCTGAAACCGGCCGCCGAGCAGGCTCGAGCGACCGTTGTCCAGCAGCACCACATGATATTCGAGCGGGCCGTCGGGATCGCCTTCCCGCCGCGCGCCGGTGGAGAAGGTCGTATAGGCCGAAAGCTCCATGCCCGAGGCGGAGCGCCCGAGCAGCCGCAGGAAGGTGGCGGCGTCCTCGCGGGTCGGCACCACCTTCTCGATGCTCGCGATCACGATATGCGCTTTCGCCAGCGTCTGCGTGAGGTCGCCGTTGCCTTCGTTGGTCACGATCACCGAGGAGCCGGTTTCCGCGATCAGAAAATTCGCGCCGGTAATGCCGACATCGGCGGCGAGGAATTTCCCGCGCAGCAGGGCGCGGGCTTCGGCGAGCAGCGAAACCGGATCGTCCAGATTGCGCTCCGGCGGCAGATCGGTGTGGGCGCGGCGGAAGTCCGCCTCGATCTGCTCCCTCGTCACATGCAACGCGGGCGAGATCAGGTGCGAGGGCGTCTCGCCGCGCAACTGCACGATATATTCGCCGAGATCGGTCTCGATCGGGCGGACGCCGCGCGCTTCGAGATAGGCGTTCAGGCCGGTTTCCTCGGAAATCATCGACTTGCCCTTGGCGACGGTCCGGGCGTCGAGGCGGCGGCAAATACCGAGGATGATTTCGTTCGCCTCCTCCGCGCTCGCGGCCCAGTGCACGTGGCCGCCGCTTGCGATCACGTTCTTCTCGTAGGCTTCGAGATAGAGATCGAGATGCGCGAGGATGTGATCCTTCAGGTCGCGCGCGGAATCGCGCAGCGCGTCGAATTCGGGGAGCTTTTCCACCGCCGCCTTGCGGCGCTCGATGAAGCCTTTTTCCGAGCGCGCGAGCGCCTTCTGCAAGGAAACGTCGTCGAGCGCCTTGCGGGCATTGCGGTTGAAGGCGGGCGTGGTGACGGCTTGCGTCATCGTTCGGGCTCGCCGATGGCGGGCGCGTCCGCCATTCCGGCGAGCACCTCCGCGACATGACGCACGCGAATGCCGCTGCCCTCGCGCGAGAGCTTGCCGGCCATGTTCATCAGGCAGCCGAGATCGCCCGCGAGCAGCGTGCCGGCGCCGCTCGCCGCGATGTTCGCGGTCTTCTTCTCCAGAATCTTGTTCGAGACGTCGGGATATTTCACGCAAAACGTGCCGCCGAAACCGCAGCACACATCGGGGTCTTTCATCTCGACGAGGTCGAGCCCCGCGACATGCGCGAGCAGCCTGCGCGGCTGCGCCTTGATGCCGAGCTCGCGCAAGCCCGAGCAGGAGTCGTGATAGGTGACGCGGCCCGCGAAATCCGCCCGCGGCGCGCTTTTCACGATGTCGCTCAGGAAAACCGTGAGCTCGTAGGTCCTGGCGGCAAGCGCTTCGGCCCGCGGCGCCCAGGCGGCATCGCCTTCGAACAACGCGGGATAATGAAGGATCACCTGCCCGGCGCAGGAGCCTGACGGCAGCACCACATAGTCGTAGCGCTCGAAGGTGCCGATCGCCTGCGCCGCCAGTTCGCGCGCGGTGCGGCGGTCGCCGGAATTGAACGCGGGTTGCCCGCAACAGGTCTGCGGCGGCACTTCGACGACGCAACCCGCATCCTCCAGAAGCCGCGCGGCGGCGAAGCCGATGCGAGGGCGGATCAGGTCGACGAGGCAGGTTGCGAAGAGTCCGACGCGGATCGGCGCCTTCGTTCCGGCGGAGATTGGATCGGACATGACGAGAGCTTCGGTGCTTGCGCTGGCAGTATTCGGGAAAAATGCTATCAGTCCCGTCAGCGAAGTCTAATGTTCCGGGGCCGTGCCATGCAAACCATCACCTGCGTCGAAGATCTCCGCGAAATCGCGAAACGCCGCGTGCCGAAGATGTTTCTCGATTATGCGGAGAGCGGCTCCTATTCGGAGCAGACGCTGCGGTGGAATCGCGAGGATTTGCAGAAAATCCGCCTCCGCCAGAAGGTGCTGACCGACGTCTCCAAGCGCGAGACCAAGACCACGATCCTCGGCCACGAGATCAACGTGCCGCTGATCCTCGCGCCGATCGGGCTTTGCGGGATGCAGCACGCCAACGGCGAAATCCTCGCGGCGCGCGCCGCCGCCGAAGCCGGCGTTCCGTTCACGCTCTCCACCATGTCGGTCTGCTCGATCGAGGACGTCGCGAGCGAGACCAACAAGCCGTTCTGGTTCCAGCTCTACGTGATGAAGGACCGCGAATTCATCCGCAACCTGATCGCGCGCGCGGCGGCCGCGAAATGCTCGGCGCTGGTGCTCACGGTCGACCTTCAGATTCTCGCGCAGCGCCACCGCGACATCAAGAACGGCCTCTCGGTGCCGCCGAAGATGAAGATTTCGAACCTCATCGACATCATGACCAAGCCGCGCTGGGCCTTCGGCATCCTCGGCACCAAGCGCCGCAGCTTCGGCAACCTCGTCGGCCACGTGCAGGGCATGACCAATACCGGCTCGCTCGGCGCCTGGACCGCCGAGCAGTTCGATCCGGCGCTGAACTGGGAAGACGTGAAGTGGATCCGCAAGCTCTGGAAGGGCAAGTTGATCATCAAGGGCGTCATGGAAGTCGCCGATGCGCGGCTCGCGCTGAAGCACGGCGCCGACGGCATCGTCGTCTCCAATCACGGCGGGCGCCAGCTCGACGGCGCGCCCTCCTCCATCTCGGCGCTGCCGAAGATCGTGGACGCGGTGGGCGACAAGACCGAAGTGCTGTTCGACAGCGGCGTGCGCACGGGCCAGGACCTCATGCGCGCGCTCGCGCTCGGCGCGAAAGCCGCCATGATCGGCCGCGCCTTCGTCTATGGCCTCGGCGCCAACGGCCAGGAAGGCGTCAAGACCGCGATCGAGTGCATCCGCAAGGAACTCGACATGACGATGGCGCTTTGCGGCGTGAACAAGATTTCCGAAATCGACCAGCGCGTGCTCGCCGATTGAGCGCCTCGCCGTCCTGACGCTCTTTTTCTTCGGGGAACGGGAACCCGCGCGGGCAAGCGGACGTTCCGCTACTACCCCCAGCAGAACGGAGAGCGCCATGAAAGTCAGCGAAGTGATGACCAGCGACGTAAAGATCGCTGATCCCGCCCGCTCCATTCAGGACGCGGCGAAGCTCATGGACCAGAACGATTGCGGCAGCCTGCCGGTCGGCGAAGGCGACCGGCTGGTCGGCATGATTACCGACCGCGACATCGTGATCCGCGCGGTTGCGGCCGGCCTGCCGGCGAGCACCCCGATCCGCGAAATCATGACCAAGGAACTCAAATACTGCTTCGAGAACGACGAGATCGAGGACGTGGCCGAGAATATGGCCGAGATCCAGATGCGGCGTTTGCCGGTACTGAATAGCAAGAAGCGCATCGTCGGCATCGTCTCGATCGGGGATGTCGCGCGCTCGGACGAGGAATGTGCGGGCGAAGCGCTCGCCGGCATCGCGCAGCCGGGCAACGGCAGGGTCGCGGCGTAGGCCGCGCGGCCGCGCCTAGCGCCGGTTGCCGAAACCGATGCGGCTGCCGTCCATCCGCCAGGGCTGGGCGACGGCGCGGCGGTATCGTGCCAGACGCTCGCGCCAAGCCGTCCATAGCACCCAGATCGTAATCATCGGCGTCGGGCCTCCTCGATTCATGCGCGGAGGCTAGGCGCCGCATCCTGTATTGAAAATTGAATAATTCTGATAGTATCGTTCTCTTGGAGAGAACGATGGAACTGTCCGACCTCACCATATTCCGCACCGTGGCCGAAAGCGGCGGCATCACCCGCGCCGCCGAGAAGCTGCATCGCGTGCCCTCCAACGTGACCACGCGCATCTCCCAGCTCGAGGACGATCTGGGCGTGAAGCTCTTCGTCCGCGAGGGGCGCGCGATCCGGCTCTCGCCCGCGGGCTCCATCCTGCTGGAAAAGGCGACGCGGCTGCTCGATCTCGCGCGCGAGGCGCGCGAAGCGGTGAACGAAAGCACGCCGCGCGGGCTCTTGCGGCTCGGCGCCTACGAAAGCACCGCTTCGGTGTGGCTGCCCGGACGCCTCAGCCAGTTCCAGCGCGACTATCCGCAGGTCACGCTGGAGCTGCACACTTGGAGTCTCCAGCACATGATCGCCGGGATGGTGTCGGGCGCGCTCGAGGCGGCGCTGATCTCCGGCTATGACGACGACCCGCGCTTCGAGAAGGTCCTGCTCTACGACGACGAGGTCGTGATCGTCGCGCCCAAGGGCAAGGATCCGCTGCAAGCGAAGCGCAAGGCCGGAGAAAAGAATCCGGATTTCGTGCTGCTGTCCTTCGACGACGATTGCCCGCAGCGCCACCTGATCGAGCGGTGGGTGCGCGACACCATCCGCCCGCCGTCGCGCGTGATCGAAATGTCATCCAATCATGCGCTACTGGGCTGCGTCGCCGCCGGCATGGGCATCGGCATGATGCCGGAAAGCGTGCTGCCGGGTTTTCCCGGCCACCGACACCTCAATATTCACCGCATGCCGAAGGAAGTCTCGCGCAAGCGCATCGCGCTCACCTGGCGCAAGGGCATGCGCTCGGCGCGCATCGACGCGCTTGCCGAAACGCTGCAAAGTGCGCCCAGGAAAAAGAGGAGGAAGAACTGATGCTGAAACTGATCAACCCGCCCGGCGTCGCCGCGTCGCCGGCCTATCATCACGGCGCGCTCGCGACGGGCGTCAAAGACATGCTCTTCATCTCCGGACAGGTCGGCATGAAGGAAGACGGCTCGGTTGCCGAGGGCGTCGCGGCGCAGGCCGAACAGGCGATGAAGAACATGACCGCCGTGCTGAAGGCCGCGGACATGGACGTATCCAATGTCGCGAAATTCACGATCTTCGTCACCGATGCCGCGCATACGCCGGAAGTCGTGCAGGCGGCGACGCCCTATTGGCGCGTGCCCTCGCCCGCCGTCACGCTGCTCGTCGTGAAGGGCCTCGCCTCGCCCGCGCTCCTGGTCGAGATCGAAGCGATCGCGGTGCGCTGATCAATCCTCCTTGAAGCCGTATTCGGGAATGTTTCCGGTCGCGCCGTAATAGCGGTACGGCAGGAACTTCCCGGTCATGGTGATCTTCACGCGGTCGCCCTTGGGGTTGGCCTGGCGCTCCATGAGAAAATCGAAGTCGATCGCGGACATGATGCCGTCGCCGAATTCCTCCTCGATCAGCGCCTTCCACGCCGGGCCGTTGACCATCACCATTTCGTAGAAGCGATAGATCAGCGGGTCGGTCGGCGGCATCGGCGTGCCGGTGCCGCGATAGGGCACTTCGTTCAGCATCGCCTGCTCGGTCTTCGTGAGGCCGAACAACTCGGCCGCCGCCTGCGCCTGCGGCTTGGTGAGCTTCATCTGGCCCATCAGCGCGCCGACGATGAGCGTCGGCGAAAAGCCGCCGATTTTTTCGCAGATATGGCTCCACTTCCAGCCCTTCTCGCGCTTGATGTCGAGGATCTTCTCGGTGAGTTCTTCGCGTTTCATTGCAGTCGTCCTTGCTAGAAAATTTCAGGCGCGCTTGCGCAGCGGCTCCGGCCCGGCGGCAAGCCCGGCCTCGGGCCGCACCAGCGGCGGGTTTTTCGGGTCCCACGGCTTGCCCTTCATTTCGTCCCGGAAGGTGCGGGAGCGGATCACCAGAAAATCGATCAGGTGATTGCGGAGCGCGTAATAGTCGGCGTGTTTGTGAATCTGGTGGCGCTCGCGATCCTTGGGAAGCGGGTTCTCCACGATCTCCGCGATCTGCGCTTCCGGGCCGTTGGTCATCAGCACGATCTTGTCCGCGAGATAGATCGCCTCGTCGATGTCATGGGTAATCATGAAGACGGTCTGGCCGGTGGAAAGGCAGATGCGCCGCACCTCGTCCTGCAAGGTGCCGCGCGTCAGCGCGTCGAGCGCGGAAAACGGCTCGTCCATCAAGAGCATCTTGGGCTCGAGCGAGAGCGCGCGAGCGATGCCGACGCGCTGCTTCATGCCGCCGGACAGCTCGGACGGCTTCTTGTATTCGGCGCCCTTGAGGCCCACGAGCGCGATGAACTTCTCGGCGTGCTCCCTGATCTTCGCCTTCGTCCACTTCTTGTGTTTGGCGCCGACCGCATAGGCGACGTTGCCGAGCACGCTGCGCCACGGCAGCAGCGCGTGACTCTGGAAGATCACGGCGCGGTCGAGCGAGGGACCGTCGATGGCCTGGTTGTCGACGATGACCACGCCTTCGGACGGCGTGTCGAGGCCCGCGAGAATGTTCAGGACCGTGGTCTTGCCGCAGCCGGAATGGCCGATCATGCAGACGAATTCGCCGCGGGCGATGCCGAGCCACAAATTCTCGAAGACGGTGGTCTGGCCGCCGCCCGGCGCGGGATAACGCCGCGCGATCGCTTCGATGGAGATGAGCTTTTCGGTCATGCCTTATTCCGGATAGGTGATGAGCTTCGCGGCGCGCGCGAGGATCTGGTCGAGGATCATGCCGACCACGCCGATCACCAGGATCGCGTTGATCACGTTGGTGATGGAGAGGTTGTTCCACTCGTTCCAGACGAAGTAGCCGATGCCGGTGCCGCCCACGAGCA
>CAZNPX010000031.1:0-33207 GCA_964575175.1 uncultured Hyphomicrobiales bacterium
GCTCGGCGTCGAAGCCCTGATGGCCGATCACTGGGCGATGGGCGGCGAAGGTGCTGCCGAGGTCGCCAAGGCCGTGGTCAAGGTCTGCGACGAGGGCAAGGCAAACCTGAAGCTGCTCTATCCCGACGACATGCCGCTGTTCGACAAGATCCGCACCATCGCGAAGGAAATCTACCGCGCGGACGACGCCACCGCCGACAAGTCGGTGAAGGACCAGCTCAAGGCCTGGGAAGAAATGGGCTTCGGCAAGCTGCCGGTCTGCATCGCGAAGACGCAGTATTCCTTCTCCACCAATCCCGACGCCAAGGGCGCGCCGACCGGCTTTAATATTCCGGTTCGCGAAGTTCGCCTCTCCGCCGGCGCCGAGTTCATCGTGGCCATCTGCGGTGAGATCATGACGATGCCGGGCCTGCCGAAGGTGCCGTCGGCGGACTCGATCGACGTCAACGCCGAAGGCCGGATCGTCGGCCTGTTCTAGAGAATAACGAAGGGACTCCCGTCCCATTAACTTGCAGCCGCCCTTCGGGGCGGCTTCTTTTTTGCGCGCTGCTCAGACGACCGCGATTTCGACGCGGCGGTTGCGCGGCTCCTGCGCATTGCCACGCGCAAGCGGTTTCGACGCGGCCTCGTTCAGCACGTTGAAGCGAACGCGCACCATTCTGCGGTCGCGCAACAGATGCGTGAGCACGGCATTGGCGCGGGCGAAGCCGAGCTTTTCCGGATCGCGCTCCGCGGCGTCGCAATGGCCGGTAAGCGTAACCCGCCCGGTTTCCGGGATCGCCTCGATCAGCGCGTCGGCAAGTTGCCGGCCGCTTTCGCCGAGCTCGGACAGATTGAAGTCGAAGAAGATCAGGAAATTGCGGTCGGTCTGCGCACCCGCAGGCAGCGCCGGCAGCAGGACCGCGCCGGCCGCGAGCGAAAGCAGCTTCCTTCTATCGATCGCAGAACTCATGGAAACATCTCCCTCCAGCAAGCGGTGAAAGAATGCTCAGGAGCCGCTCTCCGTATGTTGCCGGACCTGGGCCTCGAGCTCGGCGCCCACGCGCTTAGCCTCGGCGACAAGCGCGGCCGTCAGCGGCGTCATCGGTTCGCGCGGCGGCACGACGAGCCCGACCGTATGAACCGCCTCGGGCTCGACGATCGGGATCGCGCGGATTTTTTCGGTAAGGCCAAGCGTCTCCGCGAGCTTTTCGGGCATCACGCTGGCCCACTGGCCGGTGCGGACATGCGCGAACAGCACGATCATGGAGTTCGACTCCAGCATCGGCCGCGGCTCTCCGCCGGCCGCGCGCAACATGCTCTCGATGATGCGGCGGTTCTGCATATCGGGGGTCAGCAGACACAGCGGCACGCGCGCGACTTCGGCCCAGGTGACGCTGTCGCGATTGCCGAGCGTGGCGTCGGCGGAAGTGAGCAGGCAATAGCGCTCGCGATAGAGCGGCACCATGTTCACGCGGCCGAGCGGCTCGTTGTCCAGATAAGTAATGCCGGCGTCGACCTCGAGATTTTCGAGCTGCGTCAGGATCTGGATCGAGGTCGCGGAGGAAATGGTGAAGCGCACTTCCGGATGGCGCGAGCGATAGGGGGTCGTCAGTTCGGCCACCATCGCGAGCGCGGTCGGAATCGCCGCGATGCGCAGTTGCCCGGCGAGTCCCGATTTCAGTGCGCGCATTTCCTCGTGCAGCGTGCGGCTGTCGGCAAGGATGCGCCGGGCCCAATCCAGCGTGCGTTCGCCTTCGGGCGTGAAGCCGATGAAGCGGGAGCCGCGCTGCACGAGCAGCACGCCGAGTTGCGCTTCGAGTTGCTTGACGCCGGCGGACAAGGTCGGCTGGGTCACGCCGCACGCCTCCGCGGCACGACCGAAATGCCGCTCACGCGCGAGTGCCATCAGATATTCGAGCTTATCGATCAACGGCTTACCTCTGGTATACCAGCGTAGCCGGAACAATAGGAATTTTCAATCGCTTCAGAGCGGCCGGGGCAAATACATGCCAGGCATGATGCTGCTTCGCAAAAAGAAGAAGGCCCCGTGCTTCCGCACGGGGCCTTTTTTGTGGAGCGCTTAAAGGCTTACCACCACAGCACGGCGTGGCGGCGCTTGCCGACATATTTGCCGTTCTTGCAGCCCGAACCGCCGACGATGGCGTGGAAGCCCTGGCACGGCGTGGTCGCCGCATGGATCAGCGCGACGGTCGCGACGCCGGCGATGAAACCGCCGGTGGCGGCACCCGCGGCCGACGAAGCCAGCGTGCTGGTCGTCAGCGACGACGAAGCACCGAACCAGCCCTTGTAGAGACCGATACCAACGACAGTGCCAACAACCGCGCCGGCGACAATCGTCGGCTTGTGCGGATGATGCTTGAACTTGCTGCCGGCGCTGGCCGGCGAGGAAATCGTAAAGGCAACCGCGAGAGCAGCCACCAGGGTCATAATCGTCTTGCGCATTTCTGCACTCCTGAAAATTTGCGTCGTCCTCCCTTTAGGGAAAGACGCACGACAGAGACGGCCATCGCTATCCGACGGCCAGGTTCATTTCATGCCGCGGAGCGCAGAAAGCTCATTCCCGCTCCAATTGCAAAAGGAAAACGGCGCCGGGACGTCACGTTTTGTTGAGTTTGGGCGGGCCTTTGGAAGTAACCCTAATTGCTTGCCACCGCGGCCGCGCAAAGCCGCGACTCTCCCTAAAAAGAAAGGGCTCCGCGAAACCGCGGAGCCCGATAATCGGTTGACGTTACGTCAACTATATTCGCGCGTGCTTAACGGCCGACATACTGGCCGTTCACGCAGCCCGAACCACCGAACAGCGCGTGGAAGCCCTGACACGGGGTAACGGCCGCATGCACAAGCGCGGTGGCACCGACGCCCGCGATGAAGCCGGCGGTGGCGGCACCCGCCGCCGAAGTGGCGAGCGAACCCGTGGTCAGCGACGACGAAGTGCCGAACCACGTATTGTAAAGACCGACACCAGCCACGGTACCGGCTACGGCGCCGACACCCGGAGCAACCCAGGCATTATGGTGATGATGGTGGTGGTGATGGCGCGGATTCGCAAGCGCCGGCGAAGCTGCGGTCGCGGCAAGCGCGGCGGCAGCGGAAAGCGCAATGAGAGTCTTACGCATTTGAATTTTCCTCACGTTTCATCGCCCTCCGCCACTACAGGAAACGCGGCACGCAGCGCTGCGTTCCGATGCCTACAGGCGTGATCTTGCCGCGGGCGGCTTCATAACTTCGATTTTGTGAAAAGTTGAAGCGGATCACCGAAGGCGGGAGAACGAAACAGTTTGTTACCTTGGCGCGCGCAACCTTATCGCGCCGCGCGGCTAGCGATTTTCGCTTTCCTCCGCCACGCGAATGGCTTTCTCCAGCAGCTCATAGAGTGCCTTCAGCTCCCGCGTTCCCATGCGGCGCTCGATGGAAGCGTAGATCTGCTCGGATTCTTTCGCCATGCGCTGGAACAGCGCCTTCCCTTTCGCGGTGATCGAGACGATCACGTAGCGCTGGTCGTCGCGGTCGGCGCGGCGTTCGATGCGGCCTTCACTCTCCAGATTAGGCAACATGCGCGAAAGGCTGGCGGGATGGATCTGGCAGATTTCGCCGAGCGCGTTGATGTCCATCGATCCCGTTTCAGCAAGCGCGCGCAGCACGCGCCACTGCTGTTCGCTCAATCCCTGCTTCCGGAGATGCGGACGAAACTCCTGCATCAGCGCTTCCCGGGCGCGCAGCAATTGCATCGGCAGCGAGCGCGCGAAGGGGCGCATGGCCATGCGAGCGCCCGCTTTTGCCGCGGTCATGGCTCGGCAATAACGCGGTTCGAGAGCAGACCGATTCCCGACACCTCGACATCCACGACGTCGCCCGCTTTCAACCACTTCGGCGGATCGAAGCGCGCGCCGGCGCCGGTCGGCGTGCCGGTGACGATCAGGTCGCCAGGCTTCAGCGTCGTGAAGGTGGTGATGTAGGCGAGGAGATCCGCGAAAGTGAAAATCAGGTTCGCGGTGGTGTCCTCCTGGCGGACCTCTCCGTTCACGCGCGTGACAAGTTGCAGCGGCCTTGCGGGATCGAGCTCATCGCGTGTCACCATCCAGGGCCCCAGGCTGCCGGTGGCGTCGAAGTTCTTGCCTTGCGTCACGTTGAACTTGCCGTGCCGGAGCCAGTCGCGCACCGAGCCTTCGTTGCAGAGCGTCATGCCGGCGATGTGTTCAAGCGCATGCTCGCGCGAAATCCTGCGTCCCGCCTTGCCGATCACCAGCACGATCTCGCCTTCATAGTCGAACTGATCCGACTCGCGCGGCTTCACCAGCGGCGCGCCGTGACCGACAAAGGATCCCGGCGTACGCATGAACAGGCTCGGATATTTCGGCCGCTCCGAACCGTCCTTGTATTCCTCGTTCCGGTTTGCGTAATTGACGCCGACGCAGATGATTTTCTCCGGAGCCGTCACCGGCGGCAGCAACTCGACCTCCGAGAGCGGATATTCCGCGCCGCCGGGCACGAGGGTTGCGAGCCTGCCTGCGCGCAGCACATCGAGCAGCGATGCGCCCTGCCCCGCCAGATCCGCGATGCGGCCGCCGCTCACGATGCCGAAACTTTCCTGTTCGCCTCTGCGAAAACTCGCGATTTTCAAGGGCCCATGCCTTTCCGCTTGACGGGGGAACGCTCCCGCCAGATACTTAACATGTTAAGTTTATGGACGAGGCGGGTCAACCGCCCGGAGCACGCCATGCCCCATTTCGTCATCGAATATTCGGCCAACCTTGAGCCGGACATCGACCTGCGCGCCATCGTCGACGCGGTGCATGAATCCGCGGTCGAATCCGGCCTGTTCAAGATCGGCGGCATCCGGGTCCGGACCCTGAAGCACGAGATCTACAAGATCGCGGACGGCAACCCGGAACACGCCTTCCTGCACGTGCGCGCGAATATTCTCGAGGGCCGCGCGGCCGAAGATCGCGAGAAGCTCGGCAACCGCGCCCTTGCCGCGGTCGATGCCCTGCTTGCCAAGGCCCACGCGAGGCGCGGCATCGCGCTTTCGGTGGAAGTGAGCGAGATCGACCACAACATGAGCTTCAAGAAGAATTCGCTGCATGCGCAGCTCGCTTCCGGAAAGGAGAGCGCATCATGAGCACATTCGACGACGCGCTGCTTCGCGCGCAACAATACCTCGCGCGCTTCGAAGGCCGGACGCTCGGCCATTTGATCGACGGCAAGCCCGTCACCGGGCGCGAAACCTTCGAAACGCTGTCCCCGGTCGACAACCGCCTGCTCGCACGCGTGGCGCGCGGCACCTCCGCCGATATCGACGCGGCGGCGCGTGCGGCGAAGCGCGCTTTTACCTCCTGGTCGAGGACGAGCGGCGAGAAGCGCCGCGAAATTCTTCACAAGATCGCCGACGCCATCGAAGCGCGCGCCGAGGAAATCGCCTTCGTCGAGTGCATGGATACGGGCCAGCCGATCCGCTACATGAGCAAGGCGGCGCTGCGCGGCGCGGAGAACTTCCGCTTCTATGCCGATCGCGCGCCGGCCGCCGCGGACGGGCTTTCGCTGCCGACCGGCACCCACCTCAACTACACGATGCGCGCGCCGATCGGCCCGGTCGGCGTCATCACGCCGTGGAACACGCCGTTCATGCTCTCCACCTGGAAGATCGCGCCGGCGCTCGCGGCCGGCTGCACGGTCGTGCACAAACCCGCCGAATGGAGCCCGCTGACGGCGGCGCTGCTTGCCGAAATCGCGCTCGAAGCAGGACTGCCCGCGGACGTGCTGAACGTCGTGCACGGCTTCGGCGAGGATGCCGGCCGCGCCCTCACCGAACATCCGGACATCAAGGCGATCGGCTTCGTCGGCGAAACCACCACCGGCAGCGCGATCATGGCGCAGGGTTCTCAGACCCTGAAGCGCGTGCATTTCGAGCTTGGCGGCAAGAACCCGGTGATCGTGTTCGACGACGCCGATCTCGACCGCGCGCTCGATGCCGTGCTTTTCATGATCTACAGCCTGAACGGCGAGCGCTGCACGTCTTCAAGCCGCGCGCTCGTTCATGCCTCCATATACAAGGAGTTCGCCACGAAAGCCGCCGAGCGGGTCAAGCGCCTCCGGGTCGGCCATCCGCTCGATCCCGGCACCGAAATCGGCCCGCTCATTCACCCTCGGCATGTCGCGAAAGTGCTGTCCTATGTCGATGCGGCGCGCAGCGCCGGCGCGACGGTCGCGGCCGGCGGCATCCGCTCCTCGGTCGGCGAAAACTATGTCGAGCCCACGCTCTATACGGGCGCGCACAACGCAATGAAGATCGCGCAGGAGGAAATCTTCGGCCCCGTGCTGACGATGATCCCCTTCGCGGATGAGGCCGAAGCGCTCGCGATCGCGAACGACGTGCGCTACGGCCTCACCGCCTATATCTGGACCCGCGACGTCGCCCGCGCGCATCGCGTCGCGCAGGCGGTCGAAGCGGGCATGGTCTGGGTAAATTCCGAGAATGTGCGTCATCTGCCGACGCCGTTCGGCGGCGTGAAGTCGTCCGGCATCGGCCGCGACGGCGGCGACTACAGCTTCGATTTCTATATGGAAACCAAGAATATCGCGATCGCGCTGGGCGATCACAAGATTTCCCGTCTCGGCGTTTAAGGGGGAAGAACGCAATGCCGATCCGCAATCCGATTTTTAATCCGCCTTTCAACGTCGTGCGGGTCTCGCATGTGGAGTTCGGCGTTTCCGATCTCGAGCGCTCGCGCGCCTTTTATGTCGATTGCCTCGGCTATGCGGTGACGGCCTCCTACAAGGATGCGATCCACCTGCGCGCGATCGAGGAGCGCAACCATCATTCGATCATTCTCAAGAAGGCGGACGCGAAAGCGCGTGCGCTCGGCTTCAAGGTCGGCAGCGAGGAGGATCTGGAGCGCGCGCAGCACTGGTTCGAGAAGAAGGGTCTGTCCGCGAGGTTCGTCGAAATCCCGCATCAGGGCCGCACGCTGCATACGAGTGACATCCACGGCATGCCGCTCGAATTCTACTATTCGATGGATCAGGCCCACTCGCTCCTGCAAAAATACGGCGAGCATCGCGGCGCGCGCATCCAGCGCATCGATCACGTCAACTGCTTCACGCCGGACGTGCAGGCGAGCGTCGATTTCTATACGGAGCTCGGCTTTCGCGCGACCGAATATACCGAAACTGAAGACGCCGATCCCAAGCTATGGGCGGTGTGGATGCATCGCAAAGGCAACGTCCACGATCTCGCCTTCACCAACGGCTACGGGCCGCGGCTGCATCATATCGGCGTCTGGACCGCGACCCCGATGGACATCCTCAATATCTGCGACGTGATGGCGACGACCGGCTATCTCAAGAACATGGAGCGCGGGCCCGGCCGCCACGGCATTTCCAACGCCTTCTTCCTCTATGTGCGCGATCCGGACGGGCACCGTGTCGAACTTTTCACGAGCGACTATCTGACCGCCGACCCCGATCACGCGCCGATCCGCTGGACATTGCGCGACCCGCAACGGCAGACGCTGTGGGGGCATCCGGCGCCGCAATCGTGGTTCGAGGAAGGCTCGGAATTTCCGGGCGTCGCGGTGAAGGAACCCGTGCTGAAGGCGCAACCGATCGTGGCGCGCTGATCGATCCGCTCACGCGCTAGCGCGAATTGCGGATCGAATCTTCCAGAAGGTCGATATTGTTCCGGATGTATTTGTTGTTCGGATCCTTGGCCTTGGCTTCCGCAAGCTTGACGCGGGCATTCCTGTAGTCGCCGCGCAGGATATAGGAATAGCCGTGATTGTTCAGAAGCTCCGGCGTCGCGCCGCGAATGGCGAAGGCCTGGCTATAGGCGCGGTCTGCCAGATCGAAGCGGCGCAGCTTGTCGTAGGAGGCCGCGAGGCCCATCCAGGCTTCGGCGTTCCGCGGCGCAGCCTCGACGGCGCGCCTGAAGTGGCGCTCGGCAAGGCCGAAATTCTGCTCGCGATAGTGCTTCTTTCCGAGCTTGATGTCGTCGGCCGGATTGTTTCCGGTCAGCACTTCGCCGCGCGGCGTGTTGTTCGCGGGATTGTTGTAAACCGGCTGCTGCTCGGCCAGCGGCGGCGGCGGAAGCGGCTGCTCTTCGAAGCTGTTCGCGGGCGGCGCAGGCGGCTGGTCCAGCGCGACGTTATTCGCGGGTGGCTCGTTCGAAAACAGATCGAAGGAGCCGTCGGTCTTGCAGCCGGCAAGCGCCAGCGCGAGAAAGGCTGCGAGGACGATGGAACGCGCGGCGACACTACGCATAGGCACACTACCCGGGTCGTCGAGGCAATACGCGCTTCGCGCCCGAGCACCGCGGTGCGGAAATCCTGGGCAAACCCTTCCGGGAACGAGCCTATGGGCAGGCGGTAAACAAACCATTGCGGCGCGGTCCTGTCAGAAGGGGCCGAATTTCACGCGGATATAGGCGGGCAGCATGGTGACGACGATCAGCACCGGGAAAATGCAGAGGACGAGCGGCACCGAAAGCTTCGCCGGCAGGCTGTAAGCCTTCTCTTCCGCCGTCGACAGCCGCTTGTGGCGCATGTCGTCGGAATAGACCCGCAACGCATCGGTCAAACTCGAGCCGAGTTCGGCGGACTGTTGCAGAAGGGTCGCGAAGGCGCGCGCTTCCTCGAGACCGAGGCGGTCGGCAAGATGTTCGAGCGCTTCGCTCAGCGTCCTCCCCGCGCGGATTTCGAGCGTCGCCATGTGGATGTTCGAGCTGAGCGAGGGATAGGAATCTGAAAGCTCGCGGCCGACGCGATCCAGCGCCGCCTCCATCGAAAGGCCCGCATCCGCGCAGACCACGAGCAGATCCATGAAATCCGGAAAACCGGCGCGATGCTCGTTCTGCCGCGTCTTGATGCGGCGATCGAGGTAAAGGCTCGGCGCCATGTAGCCCATCATGCCCGCGCACAGCACCACCATCCAGAACCAGCTCGGCGTCAGCTCGGGCAGCATCAGCGGCACGACCGGCATTGCGATTGCGGAAAAGCAGATCGCGAAGACCGTGCGCGCGATGAAGAAAAAGCCCGGCGCCCTCGGGTCGAGAATGCCGGCTTCGATCATGCGGCGGCGCAGGACCTTGAGGTTCACGTCGTCCGCCGACGCATAATGCCTGTTGGTATATTCGATCAGCTTCTGCGCCGCGGCGATGCTTGCATAGCGCAGCGAGCGCTTGTCGTTCGCGTCGTTCACGCGACCCGGCACTTCGACGGCAATCGCCGCGGTGCGCCGCTTCAGCTCGGCGCGGTTCTTCAACACCGACATGATGGCGAGCGAGAGCGCCGCGACCGCGAAGAAGATGAGTGCGCTCACCAGCGTCATGGGATTTCCGCCGATCAGCGGCGCGAGCGCGGAATAGATGCCTTCCATCGCGCTAAATCCTGAAATTCACGAGGCGCCACATGATGTAATTTCCGGTCAACATCCATGCAGCGGCACAGGCCAAAACCACCTTGGTAAAATCGACATGCCAGACCTTGCCGTAGAAATCCGGCGTCATGGTCTGGAGGATCGCGAACATGGCGATCGGGAGGCCGGAAAGAATGAAAGCCGAGTATTTTCCCTCCGCGGCGAGCGCCTTCACCTTGCGCCGCATCTTGAAGCGTAGCCGGATGATCGCGGAGAGATTCTGCAGGATTTCGCTCAGATTGCCGCCGGTCGAGCCCTGGATCGCGACCGCGGTGACGAAAAGCGGAAGATCGTCCTGGCCGACGCGGAAATAGAGATTGCGCATCGCAGTCTCGAGATCGGCGCCATAGGTCACTTCGTCCGAGACCATGCCGAATTCGGAGCCGATGGGATCGGGCATCTCGCGCGCGACCATGGAAATCGCAACGGGAACCGGATGCCCCGCTTTCAGGCTTCGCACGATGATGTCGATGGCGTCCGGAAACTGCGCGCCGAAGGCCTTGTGCCGCCTGCTGCGCTTGATCCGCAACACCATCAGCGGCACTACCGTCGAGCAGAAAAGAGCAGCGATAACGGCCTGCAACAGGTTATCGCGCAGCACCCACACGGCAAGAAACGAAGCGCAGAAAACCACGGCGCAGACGACCCCGAGCTTGCCGACGCTGAGCTTCAGGCCCGATTGCAGCACCAGGCGGTTGAGCGAGGTGAACGCGCTCGAGTAGGTACCGCTTTCGGTGAGCGAGCGCTCGCGGCGCAACTGCACCAGAATCTGCTCGCGGTTTGGCTGATGCTTCATCAGCCGCAGCCGGCGATTGAGCTGACCGCGATAGGACGCCTTGTTGTAGAAGAAGAGATAGATCGCTTCCGCGAGCAGCACCGCGGAGATCGCCGCCAGAAAATAGAAGAGATGGAGCTGATCGATTTCGAAGGGCATCGCGGTCACAAAGGCTGCGCGGGATCGAAATAGGCGCCCGGAATGTTGATGCCGCGCGCGATCAGGTCCGCGAGGAAGCGCGGCCGCACGCCGGTGGCCAGAAAGTGGCCCTCGACCGAGCCGTCCGCGGCGGTGCCGGTGCGCACATATTTGTAAATCTCCTGCATCTGCAGGATGTCGCCTTCCATGCCGGTGATTTCGGCAATGCTCGTCACCTTGCGCTTGCCGTCGGAAAGGCGCTGCAACTGCACGATCATGCGCACGGCGGAGGCGATCTGGCCGCGGATGCTCGCGATGGTCATGGGCATGCCGGCCATGCCGATCATCTGCTCGAGGCGCGAAATCGCCTCGCGCGGGGCGTTGGCGTGAATCGTCGCCATCGAGCCTTCGTGGCCGGTATTCATGGCCTGCAACATGTCGAAGGCTTCCTCGCCGCGGCACTCGCCGAGGATAATGCGGTCGGGGCGCATGCGCAGCGCGTTCTTCACGAGTTCGCGCTGGCGGATTTCACCCTTGCCTTCGATGTTGGGCGGGCGCGTTTCCATGCGGCCGACATGGGGCTGCTGCAACTGCAATTCGGCGGCGTCCTCGATGGTGACGAGGCGCTCTTTCTCGGAAATGAAAGCCGAAAGCGCATTGAGCATGGTGGTCTTGCCGGAGCCGGTGCCGCCGGAGATCAGCAGCGTAACGCGCGCCTTCACGGCGGCGGCGAGCACCTCGGCCATCTGCGGGCGGATCGCGCCGATGTCGATCAGCTTGTTCAGGTTGAACGGCTTTTTCGAGAATTTGCGGATCGAAACCAGCGGGCCGTCGACTGCGATCGGGCGGATCGCGACGTTGACGCGGGAGCCGTCCAGGAGGCGCGCGTCGCATAGCGGATGGGATTCGTCGACACGGCGGCCGACCGCGGAAACGATCTTGTTCACGATCCGCAGCAGATGCGGCTCGTCCTTGAAGCGCACCGGCGTCGCTTCCAGCATGCCCATGCGCTCCACGAACACGCATTCGGGGCCGTTGATCAGAATATCGTTGATGGTCGGGTCCTTGAGCAGCGGCTCGATGGGGCCGAGACCGGTCATTTCGTCGATGATTTCGCTCACGAATTCGTCGAGCTCGTTCGCGTTGAGCGCGATGCGTTCCGAGCGCGTGAACTGCAGCACCAATGCATGAACCTGACGGCGGACCTCCTCCTCCGGCAGCTTCTCCATGGCGGAAAGATTGAATTCCTCGATCACCTTGCGGTGCAGGCGCACCTTGGCGTCGAGCATCCTGCTGGTGAGCAGAAGATTTTGCGCGCCCGCGGGCTCCGGCTCCGGCGTATTCGCAAGGTTGTCGAGCAAAGACGGCTCGAGCCGCGGCGCCTCGATCACCGGCAACGAAGTGCCGGGTTTGGGTGCAGCCGTGCGTGCGCTGAAGCGGCCGAGAATTGTCATGGCGCTTATCCCGCTTTCTTGAAGAAACGCGACAAGGCGCCGGCCTGCTTTTGCTCTTTCGCCGCTGGAAGAATGATCTTTTTCAGCGCGAGCACCACGTTATTCCCCGGCTTCACTTCCTCGAGCGGGATGCCGCGGTCGATCGCTTCGCGCACGATGCGAAAATTGTTCGGCACCGAGCCGGCGAAGGCGTTGCCGAGCGCGCTTTGAATGTCCGCGAGGCGAAGGCCGGGAACGAACATGCGCGATTCAAAACGATTCACGATCACCTGCGGGTTCGCGCTCTTGCCGAGCCGCTCGCCGATCGCGGAAACGAGCTTCTTCGCATGACGAAGTCCCGGGATCGTCATCTCGCTCACGATGAAAAGCTTGTTCGAGCCCAGCAGCACGCTGTCGGTCCACGGGAACCAGGTGCGCGGCATGTCGATGACCACATAGCGGAAGTGCGAGGAAACCAGATCCAGAAGCCGCGTCACCATGACCGGATCGAAAGAGCGCATTTCGGCCGGCCGGTTCGGGGCCGCGATCACCGAAAGGCCGGAAGAATGATGCGTCAGCATGATCTCCAGCAGGTGACGGTCGAGGCGCTCGGGACGCGGCTCGATCTCGCTCAGGTCGAGGCGCGGCTCGATATCCAGGTAGTCGGCAACCGCGCCATGCTGGAAATCGAGATCGACGAGGCAGGTCGAAGACCCGCCGCGCGTTGCCCCTTGCAGGAGCAAGGCGGTCTGGATGGCGATGGAGGTCACGCCGACGCCGCCCGCGGACGGCAGGAACGTGAAAATCTCGGCTTCGGTGGAGGGCTCCCCTTGCGCAGGCTTCTTGGCGGCGCGGGCGCAGGCGCGCACGAGCTCGATCGGCGGAACGGGCTTGACCAGAAAGTCGGCGACCCGGATCTGCAGCAGCCTGCGCGCGACGTTCTCGTCGAAAAACTGGGTCACGACGACCGCGGGCGCGCTGCCGGGCTTCGCGGTCAGGCGCGAGAGCGCCGCAACCTGGGCTTCGTTCGACGCATCGAGATCGACGATGACGACGGCCGCGCCCTCGAGCGGCGCGTCTTCGAGCTGCGCGAGATCGGCCTCGAACATTTGCAGCGAAATCTGAAGCTGGGATGCGAACGTCGTTTCCACCATCTGACGGAACTGGCTATCCGACGAGATCGTGACAACGTGCGTAGTGCCGCCTTTCCTTGCCTGCTCGCTCATGGTCGCGCTAGCCAAAGCCCCCGGTCTCAGCCGCGATTTGCTCGCGGTGCTTGTCTGTTCGGAACGTTGTAGCGCAGGCGCCTTTCGGCCGAATGAAATTGCGTGGTTGAATTGAATAGAAGTTTAGCGATTTCATTCACCACCGGACAGGAAAGCGCCCCGCTCGCGGCAAAGCGAGCGAGGCGCGTTTCAAAATCCGGGCGTGATGCCGCAGGCTATTTGTTCTCACCGGTTCCGGGGCTCGGTGTGATTTCGACCGAGCTGGTGCCGAGGCCACGCGGCGGCGTCACCTTGCCTTCCTTGTAGCGCTGGATCGCAGGCTGGATCTTCTCGCCGTTGGTCAGAATATCGCGGTTCGCGGCATGGCGCGGCCACGGATCGATCGTCTGCACCGCGATGTTGCTGGCGTTCGCATCGCTCCACGACAGATGGATGCTGTCGCGGCGGTCGTAATAAAGATCCGAGCAGGCCGCGAGCGTGAAAGACAGCACACCTGCTGCGGCAAGCGTTCTCAGGACATTATTGCGCATTGGCGGCAACCTCCGGGAAATCGAGCTGATGGCCGACATGCGGGCGCTTCGACACCGGGCCGTACATCTTGCGGATGTCCGCCGGCGTCATTTCGGTCTTTCCATAGAGGAACAGATCGCTGTCGTTCGGCGGCGTGGTGGCATCGAGCGGCGTGCGCAGCATGTCGCCCGGACGCGCCGGCCGCACGAGACGCGGCGTCACGATGATGACGAGGTCCGTTTCGCGCTTCTGGAACGAGGCGGAGCGAAACAGCGAGCCGAGCACGGGAACGTCGGCGATCCAGGGCAACTGATCGGCGGCCGTGCTGCTGGTCGATTGCAGGAGCCCGGCAATCGCGAAGCTCTGGCCGTCGCGCAGTTCGATCGTCGTGCTGGCGCGGCGGACGATCAGGCTGGGCACGGAAATATTGCCGACCTGCACCACGTTGGTGGGATCGAGTTGGCTAACCTCGGGCTCGATTTTCAGGTTGATCAGGCCCTGCGAAAGTACGGTCGGCGTGAAAGCGAGGCCGACGCCGAATTTCTTGAACTGGATCGTGATCTGGTTGAACTGCGCCGCGACCGGAAACGGAAATTCGCCACCGGCGAGGAAGCTCGCGGTATCGCCAGAGAGCGCAACAAGGTTCGGCTCCGCCAGGCGGCGCGCGACGCCGCGCTGCTCGAGCGCGCTGATCATTGCATCCACCTTCACGCCGCGATCGACAAGCCGGCCGAGGACGGCGCCGAAGGGCGCGGTGCCGGAAAGCACACCAGCGGTACCGGCGGCGGCGACAAGATTATTGCCGACCGCTTCCCATTGCACGCCAAGCTCCCGCCCCGCGTTGCGCGAGGCTTCGACGAAGCGCACTTCGAGCATCACCTGCTGCGGCGCGGCCACGCTCACGGAATTGATCACGTCCGGGCTGAACTGCTTCGCGAACTGCAAGGCCTTGTCGAGCGTCACGGCATCGGGAACGATGCCCGAGAGCATGATGCGGCCATTCACCGTGGAAACACGGATCTTCGCGTCCGGGTATTGCGCGCGGATCGCCGCGGCAATCGCCTGGGTGTCGTGCGAGACTTCGACATCGAACACGCCGACAAGCTGCTTGCCTTCGCCATAGACCGAAATCCGGGTCAGGCCGACCTTGCGGCCGAGGATCGAAAGCGTGCGGTCGGTCAGCGGCATGACGTCCGCGACTTCCGGATCGCCGACGATCACGTCGTTGAAGCCGGTGCTGGTGCGGATGTTTTCTGACTTTCCGAGCGGCACCAGGACCTGCGCCGTGCGCTGCGTCGGCGCGAGTTTCACCACGCGCATGTTGGATTGCGCCTGGGCTTCGCCCCAGGCGCCGGTCGCGAGCGGACTGGAGAGCGCCATGAGCGCCACCAGCCACGAGATCGTTGCGCGCTTAAACATCGCCCAGCCGATCAGATTTGCGTGCATCCTGTTCAAGACTGCCCCCGTTTTCCCGCTTGCCTTTCCGGCTTATCGGGTAATTCCCTGATTGATCGCGCTGTTGGTCAGCGTGTTGACCGGCGCCTCGGCGGGAACGCTGTAGTTTTCCTTCTTCAGTCCCCGCGTGACGGTGATGGTGGAGAAACTTCCGTTCGGCGCGTTCTTCTTCTGCGGCTTGCCGAGATCCTCGGCGGTGATCTGCCGCGACGGCTGCGCCACGGTGTCGCCCGCCTGACGCAACGCAAGCGTGAGCGTACCGAGAGAAGCGGCGAGCGATACCTTCTGGCCTTCCGCCATTTCGACTTCCAGCGTCACGGCCTTCACGACCGCGGGCTTGTCCATGCGGTCGTCCGCGATCTGGTCGATCGCGAGCACGCGAACGTTCTGGAGCACGACATCGGAGCTGCTGCTGGCGTTTTCACCGCGCTCCCCGTTCGCGCTCCGGGTCAGGAAAATATCGACGCGGTCGCCCGGCAGCACGAAGCCGGCGACGCCCTCGATGTCATTCACGCGCACCGTGATCGCCTTCATACCGGGGGTGAGCACGGCGGAAAGCGTCGCGCGCTGGCCGGGGCCGGTGATCTTGGAAGCGAGAATCGGCTCATTCTCGGCGATCGCCGTGAGCACCATGCGCTTGCCGGCGGAAAGCAGCGCCTCGATGGACGCGAAGGCGCCATCCGGAACGGCGTTATCGGGCCACGGCACCTCGCGCAGGTTGCGGGCATTGACCTCGACGCCGAAGCGCAACGGCGCGGTCGCCACCACGATCGTGCGCGACTTTACCACGACCGGCGCCGGAACATTTTTCAGCCGTGCATCGTTCTGACTGTTAAGCCAGGACTGTGCGACGAATACCGCAAGCGCGCCGAATACGAGCGCGACGACGACCATGAGCACTGCGCTGATACGCAAATCGAGGCACTCCGCGAACGAGATCTTGTTCTTGTTGCCTCATGAAACACCGTCCGCGGTGAGAATTGAGTGAAGGAAATCCGCGCATTTGATCTATCTCGCGCAAATGCTTCCGTATCGTTTTCGCTTCGTTACGCGCGCGACAAGTTGAAACGAAACCTTCACAAGCGCCCTGCTGCGGATTCAAGAACTGTTCACGATAACGGGCGGGCGAGTCCCGTCCCGCGACACAGCCTTCTCGTTGCGCGCGGCGAGATCCCGCCACCGGGGCGCAACGCGGGCGCCCGCCCCAACTGCATGGTTAACGGACATTAACCATGCGCCGCGAAAGCGGACCCTTATGGTGAAGAATGCGTTAATATGCACAGGTTCGGCGGCGGACCCAAAGCGGCAATACTGACGTTCCAAATCGATTCAGCCTGACGTAGCAGCCTTTTCGCCTGCCGAGCTTGTGACCGTTGCGTGTGGGGTGCGTGACCATGAGCCTGCCGAAATACACATTGATTTCGAACCCGTGGTTCGTGCCGCCAGAAAATTATGGCGACGCGTATCGCGCGCCTCCCGCGCCGGCCAAGTTTCCGGGCCAGCACTTTTCGGAGCTCGAGGTCGAATTCGACGAGAAGACCCGCGCCTGCTGGTGTTTCATGAAGCCCCACGGACGCCCGAGCTATACGCCAGGGCTGCTGCGCGATCTCGATACCCTTCAGCAGGCGATCAAGAAGGAAAGCACGGAGTCGCGCGCTGGCGGCGAGCTGCCGATCCAGTATTTCGTGCTCGGCTCGAAAATTCCCGGCATCTTCAATCTCGGCGGCGATCTCACCTTGCTCGCGCGGCACATCCGCGCGCAGAACCGGCACGGACTGATGGCTTATGCGCGGGCCTGCATCGACGTGCTGCACGCCAATGCGGTCGGCCTTGACGTGCCGCTGATGACGGTCGCGCTGGTGCAAGGAGATGCGCTGGGCGGCGGCTTCGAATCCGCGCTCGCCTGCGACTTCATCGTCGCCGAGCGGCACTCGAAATTCGGCTTTCCGGAAATTCTGTTCAACCTGTTTCCGGGCATGGGCGCCTACAGCCTGCTCAGCCGCAAGCTCGACGCCGCGCGGGCGGAGCGCATGATCCTGAGCGGCAAGGTCTATGAAGCGGAGGAGCTCTACGAGATGGGGCTCATCAACATTCTGGCCGATCCCGGCCAGGGCGAGCTCGTGCTGCGCGACTATATCGCGGGCCGTGGCCGGCGCTTCACGTCGCAATGCGCGGTCTATGAGGCCCGCCGCAAGGCGCAACCGCTACCCTTCGAGGAGCTGCGCGACATTGTCGAGATCTGGGTCGACACCGCACTGCGCCTTCAGGACATCGACCTGCGAAAGATGGAACGCCTCGTCGCAGCACAGGACAAGCGCAGGAGCGCTGGCGGCGCGCTTCGCCCGGTGGCGGAAGACTGAGCCTCAGGCTTTCTGCGATACTTCCGTCGCGCGGCGATGCTCGGAGTAGGCGATCAGCGCACCGCTGACGCTGTCGAACTCCGTGCCGAGCTTGGCCAGATAGTCGCCGCCCCGTATCTCAAGCTCGCGCTCGCCGATATGGCGCCATGCCAGGCACATCTTGTAGATGCGGCGCGCGCCGATATTCGCGGCACCGCTGCGCATCGCGTGCAACTGCTCGCGGAAGGCGGCCACATCGCCCGCCTTCGCGGACTGCTTGAGTTCGGCGAGCAGCGATTCGGTGTCGCGGTTGAAGTCCGCGATCAGCTCGTCGACAAACTTCGCGCCGCCGAGCGCCTCTAGGTCGGTGAGCGCGCGGACATCGATCGAAGACGCCTCGGAGGACTTGAACTTCGGATGCGAAGTGATGCGCTTCACGGTCTCGCTTTCGGCGAAGGCCTGCTCGTCGCTCACCGGCCTTTCGCCGACGATGGATTCCACGATGTTCAGCAGGCGCGCGGGCTCGATCGGCTTGATGACGCAGGCGTCCATGCCTGCCTCTTCGCAGCGCTGCTTGGTTTCGGGCGTGGCATCCGCGGTCAGCGCCACGATCGGCAGGCGCGGCTTGCCGAGCGAGGCAAAGCGGTGAAGCTTGGTTGCCTCGATGCCGTTCAGCACCGGCATATTCACGTCCATCAGGGCGATGTCGAAGATCTTGGCCTGCATGGCGTCGAGCGCCTGCTCGCCGTTGTCGACGATGCTGACGTCGTGGCCGGCGCGCTCGAGGATCTTGCCGATGACCTTCTGGTTGGTCCGGTTGTCGTCGGCGACCAGGATCGAAAGCTTCCGCGCCGACTGGCTGCGCGCGATATCGCCGTCCTCGTCGATGCCAGCGGCATCGCTTGCCTTGGCGATACGTAGCGCCGCCGCGAGCTGCCGCGGCTCCGTGGGCATGGCGAGCGAAGAGACGAAATCGAAACGAAGCGGCAGCGGCAGCATTCCGGAAACCGGATCGGCCGAAAGCAGCACGACGGAGACATTCATGCCGGCGTGCATCTTGTTCAGCGTGGTGCCGACGGTGGCGAGATCGGGCTGAAGCTGCGCCTCGTCCACGATCACGATGCTGCGGCGAATGCCGCTCGCCTCGGGGAGCGCGAGCTGATCGCAGGCCTGCCCCGGCGAGCGGGCCACTTCCAGGGTCGCGCCTGAATTCGCGAGAAGCTGCTCGATCTGCGTAGCATTGTCGCCGTTGCGGGCGAGCAGGATCACCCGCGCGTCGGAAAGGTCGGGGATCACGCTCGCGGTTTCGTTCGCGCAGATGCGGTACGCAAGCTCGAACCAGAAGGTGCTGCCCTCGCCGGGCTTGCTGTCGACGCCGATCGTGCCGCCCTGACGCTCCACAAGCTGCTTCACGATGGCAAGGCCGAGCCCGGTGCCGCCGAAGCGGTCCACGATGGTCTCGTCGGCCTGCGTGAAGCTCTGGAAAATCTTCTCGCGCGAGGCTTCCGCGATGCCGATGCCGGTATCGGTCACTTCGAAACGGACGCGCGCAAAGCCGTCCTTCTGCTCCACCATTCCCGCGGCGATCGTGATATTGCCGCGCTCGGTGAACTTCACCGCGTTCGCGGTGAGATTGGTGAGAACGTCGTGCAGCGCGCGCGAATTGCCGTGCAGCACGAAAGGCATATCCGAGGCGATATGCAGGGAGAGACGGACGCCCTTCTCTTTCGCCTGCGCGACCAGCATGGAGCGGACCTGCCCCATGACGCCGTGCAGGTCGAAATCGACCGACTGGTCGGGCATCTGCCCGGCTTCGATCCGCGAGTAATTGAGAATGTCGTTGATCTGCGCGAGCAGCGCGCGCGCCGAACCGCGGATGGTCTGCGTCATGTCGAGCTGCTCGGCATTCAGCCGGGTATCGCGAAGCATGTCGCTCATGCCGATCACGGCATTCAGCGGCGTGCGGAATTCATGGCTGACGCTCGCAAGAAACAGGCTCTTGGCCTTGTTCGCCTGCTCGGCCTCGTTCTTGGCGGCCTGCAATTTCTTGATCAGGGTCGCGGCGTAAAGCGGCAGGATCACGAGGCCGCCGATCAGGCCATAGGCCAGCTTCGGATGGTGCGCCCAGTATTCGGTGGTCGCGACCACGGCCGAGAAGCCGGCGACCGCGACGAGCATCGAACCGAAGAGATATTTCAGGCCGAAGCGGAAGCCGTTGCCGAAGATGATCCACAGGAAGATCGGATAAAGCAGCGAGAGCGCCTCGTCGCCGGCGTGGATGCCCCAGGACAGAAAGCCGAGATCGGAGAACATCGCGACCACGCGGCGGGGCACGGAAACGCCCGGCTGGTACAGCATGTGCGCGAGGAAGGCGAAGGAAATGCCGAAGAACAGCGTCGTGAGAATCACGGCTTCGCGGGGGATGACCACACCGAACATCGCGGCGCCGGCAAGATAAAGAAGGATCAGCGCGCTGATAACGACGCGGTTGACCACCATCTCATGCTCGCCGTCGGGGCGATTGCGCAGCCGGCTTTTCAGAAAGCCGAGGAGCGAGAAACGGGATCGGGTCACAGTCGTCATAGCTTCGTCCTCACGCCGTTCGCGCCAGCAGATTCTGCTGGTTGAACAGGAAAGCGAAATCCTCCGCCGGGACCGGCGGACTGAAATAGAAGCCCTGGACTTCGTCGCAGCCTTCGTTACGCACGAAAGCGAGCTGCTCGGCGGTTTCGACGCCTTCGGCCATGATCTTCAGGTTGAGGCTGTGGCCGAGATTGATGATCGCGCGCACGATCGCGGCGTCGTTGGGATCGGAATTGACGTTGCGGATGAAGCCCTGATCGATCTTGAGGCGATCGACCGGAAGGTTCTTCACGTAGGACAGCGACGAGTAGCCGACCCCGAAGTCGTCGATCGAGAAGGTAATGCCGAGCTCCTGCAGGAAGCGCACGTCGTTCGCGGCCGACTCCGGATTTTGCATCAGGATGCTCTCGGTCAGCTCGAGCTCCAGCAGGTTCGGATCAAGGCCGGTCTTCTCGAGCGCGTCGAGAACATGCTGGCGAATGTCCTGCTTGCGGAACTGCACCGGCGAAAGGTTCACGGCCATGCGAATGCCGGGGTGATCCTTCGACCAGCGCTTCGCCTGTTCGCAGGCCTCGATCAGCACCCATTCGTTGATCGGAACGATGAGGCCGTTCTCCTCCGCGAGCGGCAGGAACTCCGCCGGGCGCACCAGGCCGGAGCCCGGACGGCGCCAGCGCAACAGCGCTTCCGCGCCGATGATGCGGCCGGTGCGGAGATCGATCTGCGGCTGATAATTCAGCAGGAACTGCTTCTTCGCGAGCGCCTGCCGCAGGTCGCTTTCGAGCACGATCGCTTCGCGCGCAATCGTATGCATGTCGGACGCGAAGACGCGCCAGGCATTCCGGCCTTCGGCCTTGGCCTGATACATCGCAAGATCCGCATTCTTCAGCAGTTCATCGACATCGACGCCGTCGGTCGGATGCACGGTGATGCCGATGCTGGCCGTGGTGTTGATCTCCTGGCCTTCCAGCTCGAACGGCTGCTCCAGCGCCTTGATCATCTTCTCGGCCAAAGTCACCGCATCGTCGGTGCGGCCGATCTCGGTCTGGAGGATCGCAAACTCGTCGCCGCCCAGGCGGGCAACGATGTCGGTTTCGCGAACCGCGTTGCAGAGCCGCTGCGCCACGGCCTTCAGCAACTGATCGCCCTGATGGTGGCCGAGCACGTCGTTCACACCCTTGAAGCGATCGAGGTCGAGCAGCAGCAATGCGAACTGCTTGTCGCCGCGGCGCGTGCGCGCGATCTGGCGGCGGACGCTGTCGTGGAAATAGGTGCGGTTCGGAAGGCCGGTGAGCGGATCGTGGTGCGCGAGATGATGGAGATGCTCTTCCGCCTGCTTGCGCTCGGTGATGTTCAGCGAGGTCGTCAGCACGTTGATGACCTTGCCGGCGCGGTCGCGCAGCGGCGATTTCGTGGTCAGAAAGACGTGGCGATTGCCGGCGCGGTCGACGATCTCTTCTTCGTAGCTCGGCAGGCCCTTGCCGTTCTCGAAAACCACGCGATCCAGCCCGGCGCTCTGCGGCCCGAAGTTCGATCCGAAAATTTCGGCCGCGGTCCTGCCGCTCGCCTGGGCGGCATCGACGCCGTAGAAATTCGCGGTGAATGCGTTGAGGAATACGCAACGCCCGTCCTTGTCGGTGGCGCTGATGAGCGCCGGCACGGTGTCGATCACCTGCGCCAGGCGTTCGCGGCTGTCGCGCAGCACTTCCTTGCGGAAGCGCTCGCTGTCCATCAGCTCGCGTTCCAGCTCGGTCGCGCGGCTCTTGATGACGAGCTGCTGCTTGCGGAGTTGCAACAGATTGCGCGCGCGGGTGAGAAACTCGTGGTGGTCGACGGGGCTTTGCAGGAAGTCGGTCGCGCCCGCCTCGAGCGCGCTGATGCGGTGCGAGCGCTCTTCGTAGACCGTAATGACGACGGCCGGAACATCGGCGCATTCGGGGATCTGGCGGAAGCGGCGGACGAACTCGGCGCCGTTCATGTTCGGCATCTTGTAGTCGGTAACGACGAGGTCCGGCGTGTTGTCCTTGATCCATTCGATGGCTTCGGCCGGATCGCCGAACGCGCGAACGGCCACGCCCTCTTCGATCGAAGTAGCGAGCTTCGCGAAAATATTCCGGTTCGTTATGCGGTCATCGACGATGACGATCAATGACATTTGCGAACGCTACCCCTAGTCAAGCCGCCATTCACGGCGTCGTTTTTATTGGATCGCTTTGTTGCCCTCGCGCGTTTTCGCGTTCCGGGCGCATTGCGTCCATGTATCTTCTAACAGTGATTGTTGAAGAAGCTGCTAATCGCGCAACGGCGATTTGCTGGCGTTGTTTCAACGCCGATAGGGAACTCTGGTAAGGATTCAGAATTCGTTATGACTAACGAAGCGTTGCCAAAAATAGTAAAGCTCCCCGCCTCGCGGCGGGGAGCTTCATATAGACGTGATAGCTACGCGGGATGCGCGGCGCTTAGCTGCCCCGCACTTCGCCCGACAGGATCGGGCCGAAGAAATCCCACTTGTTCGCCTTGGCGTTGAACTTCATCATCTGTTGCTGCTCGATCGGGAAAAAATCGGTCGGGCTAGTATTGATCTTGATGCCCGGCAGCAGGAGATCGAGATCGAGGTCCTTCATGTTGCCTGCGGCCTTCATGACGGCTTCGCGCGTCACGTTCTTGCCGACGGAGAGCAGCACCTTGTGGAGGTTCTGCGCGACCGTATAGCCGTAGGTGTTGAAGCTCGAAGTCTTGTCGCCGTCCGGATAATACTTATCCATGAAGGCGAACCACTTCTTCATGCCGGCGTCGTCCTTCCACTGCGGGTCGTTCTGGTCCTTCAGGTAGCCCGTGGAAAAGATGCCGTCCGCGTTTTCGGGACCGGCCGGCTTGATGACGCCGCCCACAGAATTCGACACCTGATTGAGGAAGTGCACCGGCTTCCAGTTGATCTCGGCCATCTTCTTGATCGACTGGGCCGCGAATTTCGGCGTGGTCGCGTTGAACAGAATGTCGGCGCCGGATGCCTTGAGCGCGATGATCTGGCTGTCGACCGTGGGATCGGCGACTTCATAGGGCTGCTCGGAGACGATCATGGTCTTCGCCTTGTCGCCGAGACCGTCCTTCAGGCCCTTGACGTAGTCCTTACCGTAATCGTCGTTCTGATAGAGAATGCCGATCTTGCCGTTGGGATGGTTCTTCAGGATGTAGTCGGCGTAGATGCGGCCCTCGCTCTGGTAGTTGGGCTGCCAGCCCATGGTCCACGGATATTTCTTGGGGTCGCCCCACTTCGTGGCGCCGGTCGCGACGAAGAGTTGCGGCACTTTCTTGCCGTTCAGATAGCCCTGGATCGCGGTGTTGCCCGGCGTGCCGAGCGGCTGGAACACCAGCAGCACGTTGTCGGATTCGACGAGCTTGCGGGTCTGCTCCAGCGCCTTGGGCGGCGAGTAGCTGTCGTCGTATGAAATGAAGTTGACCATGCGGCCGTTGATGCCGCCTTCGGCATTGACCATCTTGAAGTAGGCGGCAATCGCCTTGCCGATGGTGCCGTAAGCGGAAGCTGGCCCGCTATACGGATTGATATTGCCGATCTTGATTTCCTTATCCGTCACGCCCGGTGATTGGGCGGAGGCGGGGCCGGCCATTGCTGCGGCAAAGCCCAGCGCGAGCGCGGGGATCACTGCATATTTCTTCATGCTCATTGTTACCTCCCTGAGAAACGGCCGTTCAATTTCTCGCACGCGCGAGACGCTGCACGGCCAGTCGAAGCAATCCGGCGAGGCCGGACGGCATTACGTAAATGAGCAGAATAAGGAACACGCCATACACCGTGCCGGTGAGTCCCTTGGCGCTCTGCTCGCCGATGCTGGGAAAGAATGGAATGAATTTGCGGATCAGATCGAAGAACGCCGCAAGGCCGAAGGCGATGTGCTCGGCGATATTGGGAACGAAAAGGATAAAGAGAGCGCCGAGAAACGCGCCCGGAATCCAGCCGACCCCGCCGACGACCATGCCGACGAAGATTGCGATTGCGAGCGTGATCTGAAAGCTGTCCGGCGCCACGAAGGCGATGAGCAGCGCACTCAACGCGCCGGCGACGCCGGTGAACAATGCGCTGACGCCGAACGTCAGCGTCTTGAACAGCGACAGATCGATCCCCGTTACCTTGGCGGCAATCGGATTGTCGCGGATCGCCTTCATGGCGCGGCCCGAGCGGCTGTTCACGAGGCTGAAGGCGCAGAAGAACATCAGGATGGTGACCGCGAAGGTGACGTAAAATGTCCACTGGTCCTGATCGAACGGCAGGCCGAACGGCGCCTCCGGCTTCAGGTGAAAGAGGGCGAGGCCCTGCACGCCGCCGGTGAGATGCTCGATCGGCTTGAACTTGAGGATCTGCGGCGTCGCGATCGCGAGCGCGAACGTGGCCAGCGCGAGATAAATGCCCTCGAGGCGCAACGCCGGAAGGCCGAACAGAAAGCCGAACACGAAGCAGACCGCGGCCGCGATCGGGATCGTCAGGTAGAACGGCATTTCCAGTTGCGTCATCAGGATCGCGGAAACATAGGCGCCGATGGCATAGAAGGCGCTGTGGCCCAGCGAGAACTGCCCGTTGAAGCCGGTGAGCAGATTGAGACCGGCGATCGCGATGGCATAGATCAGGAGCTGCGTGATCTGGAAGGTAAACACGCCCGTCGCGGTGAACGGGAAGATCGCGCCGACCAGCAGCACGAGAACGAAGCCCGCGAGCTTCCAGTTCTGCGCGAGGGTGATGACGGTCGCGCCGATCCCGGCAATCACGGCGGTGACGGGCGAAGTGGTTTTCATGGCGCTACACCCGGTTCACGATCTTGCGGCCGAACAGGCCGTTCGGTTTCAGCGTCAGCACCAGGATGATGAGCGCGAGCGCAATCGTGAGTTTCATCTCCGCGCCGAAATGCGGCACGAAGGATGCAAGATTCTCGATCACGCCGACCGCGAAGCCGCCGAACACCGCGCCGCCGGGGCTGGTGAGGCCGCCGACGACCGCGCCGGCAAAACCGTAGAGCAGGATCGTGACCATCATGTTCGGCTCGAGGAACACCACCGGCGCGATCATGATGCCGGCGACGGCGCCGATTGCCGCCGCCATGCCCCAGCCGAGCGCGTTCATGAAACCGACGCGGATGCCGACAAGACTGGCGGAGGCCGGATTGGCCGACGCCGCGCGCATCGCAAGGCCGACGCGGGTGTAGCGGAAGAACAGGTAGAGCAGCGCCAGCATGATTCCGGTGACGGCGATCATGCCCGCGCCATGCGCGCTCAGAAGGCCCTCGCCGAGCACCGGCTTGGTGCCGAAGGGCGTCGGGAACGGCTTGATCGTGAATTCCCAGATGAAGCCCGCGAGGCTGTTGATGATGGCGAACAGCGCGATGAAAATGACGATGTGGCTCAGAACCGGCGCATTGTGCACCGGCTTGAAGACGATGCGCTCGATCGCATAGCCGAGCACGAAAGAGACCGCGATGGTGAGGAAGAACGCGCCCCAGTACGGCATGCCCCACTGCATCAACTGCCAGGCGATATAGGTCGAGAACATCGCCATCTCGCCCTGCGCGAAATTCAGGTGATCGATCGCCTGGTAGATCATGACAATGGCGAGCGCGATGCATGCATAGATCGCGCCGGTGGCAAGGCCGCCGATGATCTGCTGTACGACTTGTTCCATCGTTCCGCCTCAATATCCGAGATATGCGCGCCGGATGTTTTCATCCTGGCTGAGTTCTTTGGCCGGACCGGACATCACCACCCGGCCGGTCTCGAGAAGGTAAGCGTGATCGGCAAGCTCGAGCGCGAGCGAAGCATTCTGCTCGACCAGGAACATGCTCACTCTTTCCTTCTGGTTCAGCGTGCGCAGGATCGAGAACATCTCCTGCACGATCAGCGGCGCCAGACCGAAGGACGGCTCGTCGAGCAGCATGACCTTCGGCCGCAGCATTAGCGCGCGGCCGATGGCGAGCATCTGCTGCTCGCCGCCGGATAACGTTCCGGCCTGCTGGCGGAAGCGCTCCTTCAACCGCGGGAAATAGGTGAAGACGCGCTCCATATCGGCGGCGATCTGGTTCGCAGGCTGCGTGATGCCGCCGAGCTGAAGGTTTTCCTCGACGGTCTGGCGCACGAACGTGCCGCGGCCTTCGGGCACGTGCGCCACGCCGAGCCGGACGATGTCGGCGGTGTCCTTGCTGGAAATCAGCTTGCCATCGAAGCGGATTTCGCCGCCGGTTTTGACCATGCCGGACAACGCGCGCAGCGTGGTGGTCTTTCCGGCGCCGTTCGCGCCGAGCAGCGTCGTGATGCCGCCCGCGTGCATGTCGAAGTTGAGGTCGTGGAGAATCTGCGTAGGGCCGTAGAAGGCGCGGAGATTCCTGGCGCTGAGAAGCGGCGTGCTCATGCCTTGCCGCTCCCGAGATAGGCGCGAATGACTTCCGGGTCCTTCTGCACTTCTGCGGGCGTGCCTTCGGCGATCTTCTTGCCGAAATCGAGCGCGACCACCTTGTCGGAGATCGACATCACCAGACTCATGTGATGCTCCACCAGAAGCACGCTCACGCCGCGCTCGTCGCGGATTTGCCGGATCAGGGAGCCGAGCTCCCCGACTTCGTGATGCGTGAGGCCCGCAGCAGGCTCGTCCAGCAACAGCAGCGCGGGTTTCGCCGCGAGCGCGCGGCCGAGCTCGACCCGCTTCTGGGTGCCGATCGGCAGGCCCGATACCAGCGTGTCGGCGACCTTGCGCAATTCCAGGTAGTTCACGATCGCGCGGGCCTGCGCGTCGATATCGCGCTCCTGACGCCGGACCCACGGCAGGCGAAAGGAGTCGCTGAAATAGTCGCTGGTCGAAACCGGATGAAAGCCGACCTTGATGTTGTCCAGAACGCTCATGTTCCGGAACAGCGCGAGGTTCTGAAAGGTGCGCGCGATGCCAAGGCCCGCGATGCGATGCGGCGCGAGCCGCAGAATGGATTTTCCCTGAAAGCTGATGTCGCCGCTGTTCGGCGTGTAAAGGCGGCTCAGGCAATTGAACATCGTGGTCTTGCCGGCGCCGTTCGGGCCGATCAGGCCAAGGATCGTGCCTTCGCTCTGGTCGAAGGAAATTCCGTCGAGCGCCACGATGCCGCCGAAACGGACGCCCACGCCCTCCACGGATAAAATGGGGCCCGACGATTTCAACTTCCGTATTGCGCCCGGCACCGGCACGCCGGCTACGCGCATATCCATCATCGCGAATTAAAGCGAGGATGCAGTCTGCTCTTGCTGCTCACGGGCCTTCCCCTGCCTGGTAGCGTTGCTTCCCTCAACCGCCGCTTAGCGCGGCCTCTACATTTTTGGCGAGATTAACGAGACGCGGCCCGACTTCCCCTTCGAGCTTCTCTCGTGACGTCTGGTAGATATTGGCGCCGCAGTTGAACGCATAGACGCCGGAGTCGTCCGGCGGGATCAGCGGCACGCCGACGGCGTACACATCCTTCTCCCACTCTCCGAACGAAGTGGTGAACCCGCGCTCGGCGAGATCGCGGATCGCCTTTTCGATGCCCGCCTTCACCTGCGGCCAGCTCTCCGCGGCATGGCGCTTGATGTGGCCCATGAGCCAATCGCGCTCGTCTTCCGGAAGTGCGGCGACCAGCGCGCGGCCCATGGCGGTCGTCGCGATCGGAATGCGGGAGCCGAGATTGAGGCGCAGAAGGCCGTCCGACTTCGAGCGGCAATGCTCGATATAGATAAGGTGCATGCGGTCGCGGCTGCCGAGCGCGACGGAGGCGCCGGCGTAGTTCGCAAATTCCTGCATCTGCTTGCGGGCGACCTGGCGGATGCGAAGGTTGGCGAGCGTCGAATATCCGATCGAGAGCGCCGCGGGCGCCAGCGAATATTTCCCGAGACGCTCGACGTGCGTGAGATAGCCGAGCTTCGTGAGCGTGTAGGTCAGCCGGGAGATGGTGGTCTTCGGCAATCCCGTGCGCTCGGCGATTTCATTGTTGCCGAGCAGCCATTCGCCCGGCGTGAATGCCCGCAGCACGTCGAGGCCGCGCGCCAGCGCCACAACAAATTTGCGATCGTTGCCGTCGTCAAGTTCAGTGAACTGACTGTCGGTGCGTTTTACCGTTGCACTCGGACTATGCACGCCTAAGCCCCTGCTCTTATGCGCGAACTGATTGACTTCAATGCCACCACTTTCTAGCTTTCACGTCAAGAATGCAGAACAATGTTCCGCTTAGCGGAATTACTCTCCAAGCTCCGCATTCCATAATTGAGTGGGTACGGCTCGCCGCGCAGCAAAAATCCGCTACGCTTGGAGCCAAGAGGAAACGCAAGGAAAAGTAGAAGTGAGCGATCCAGTCACGCTGCGCCGCGAGGGCGCCATCGCCGTTATCACCGTCGACAATCCGCCCGTGAACGCGCTGAAACACGCCGTGCGCGCGGGCCTGCAACGCCTGTTCAAGGAGGCGGATGCGGACGCTGGCGTGCAGGCGATCGTGCTGACCTGCGCGGGCCGCACCTTCATCGCCGGAGCGGACATCACCGAATTCGGCAAGCCGCCGATGGCGCCGAGCCTGATCGAAGTCATCACCGACATCGACCGCGTTTCGAAGCCGACGGTTGCGGCCATCCACGGCACCGCGCTCGGCGGCGGCCTCGAAGTCGCGCTCGGCTGCAATTATCGCGTCGCCAGCAAGGACGCGAAGCTCGGCCTTCCCGAAATCAAGCTCGGCCTCATTCCGGGCGCGGGCGGCACGCAACGGCTGCCGCGCCTGATCGGCGTCGAAAAGGCCTTGCCGATCATCCTGAGCGGCAATCCGGTCGGCGCTTCGCAGGCGCTGAAGGACGGCCTCGTCGATGAGATCATCGAAGGCGATCTCACGCAGGGCGCGATCGCTTTTGCGAAGAAGGCCGTTGCCGAAAAGCTGCCGCTGCGGCGCGCGAGCGAGATGGACGAGAAACTCGCCGCGATCCGCGCGAACCCCGGCCAGTACGGCGAAATCGCCGCGAAGGCCGCGGGACGCAACAAGGGGCTGCAAGCGCCCATGGCCGCGATCGAGGCGGTCAAGTGGACGCTCGACGTTCCGTTCGAGGAAGCGGTGAAGCGCGAGCGCAACAAATTCATCGAGTTGCTCGTGACCGAGGAATCGAAGTCGCAGCGCCATGCCTTCTTCGCCGAGCGCGAAGCCAGCAAGATTCTCGACATGCCGGCGCAGACGAAGCCGCGCGACATCAGACGCGCCGCGGTGATCGGCGGCGGCACCATGGGCGGCGGCATCGCCATGTGCTTCGCGAATGCCGGGATCCCGGTGACGCTGATCGAAACCACCGACGAGTTCCTGAAGAACGGCCTCGCCAAGATCCGAACCAATTACGAAAACACGGCAAAGCGCGGCGGCATCACCGAGGCCGATGTCGAAAAGCGCATGGGGCTGATCGAAGGCGCGGTCGGCCTCGAGGCCACCAAAGACGCCGATCTCGTGATCGAGGCCGTGTTTGAGGAAATGGGGCTGAAGAAGGAGATCTTCGGCAAGCTCGACCAGATCACGAGGCCGGGCACGGTGCTGGCCACCAACACCTCGACGCTCGACGTGAACGAAATCGCCAATTCGACCGGGCGGCCGCAGGACGTGGTCGGCATGCATTTCTTCAGCCCCGCCAACATCATGAAGCTTCTGGAGATCGTGCGCGGCGACAAGACCGCGTTCGATGTGTTGCAGACGGCCATCTCGGTCAGCCGCAAGATCGCGAAAGTGCCGGTCGTGGTCGGCGTCTGCTACGGCTTCGTGGGCAACCGCATGCTGCACAAGCGCGGCGTGCAGGCAGACCGGCTGATCCTCGAAGGCGCGCTGCCGCAGGAAGTGGATCAGGCCACCACCGAATTCGGCTTTCCGATGGGCCCCTTCGCCATGGGCGATCTTGCCGGGATCGACGTGGGCTGGCGCATCCGCCGCGCGCGCGGCGAGCGCAACGAGGTCGCCGATACGCTCGCCGAGGCCGGCCGCTTCGGCCAGAAGACCGGCAAGGGCTACTATATATATGAGAAGGGTTCGCGGACCCCGATCCCCGATCCGGAGGTCGAGAAGATCATTCTCGACGCCGCGGCGCGCAAGGGCGTCAAGCGCCGCCCGATCGGCAAGCAGGAAATCATCGAGCGCACGATCTATCCGATGATTAATGAAGGCGCCCGCATCCTCGAGGAAGGCATCGCCACGCGCCCCGGCGATATCGACGTGATCTGGCTCTACGGCTACGGCTGGCCGCTGTGGCGCGGCGGACCGATGCATTACGCCGACACGGTCGGGCTCAAGCATGTGCGCGACCGGCTCGCGCATTACGCCAAGGAAAGCGGCGACAAATCGCTGGAGCCCGCAGCACTCCTGAACAAACTCGCCGACGAAGGGCGCAGCTTTGCTTCTCTCGCGGGCGAAGTGAAAAAAGCGTCATGATCTACAGCCGCCCCTACCCTTGGGAAAAATCCTACCCGGCGGGCGTCGACTGGGCGGCTCCGATCGGCGGCGGCACGATCAACGAATTGTTCGATCGCGCCGCCGCGACCTATCCCGACAATTACGCCATCGAGTATCGCGACCGGCGCACGACCTACAGGGAACTGCACGATCTCGTTTCGCGCGCGGCGGCGGGCCTGATCTCGCTCGGTGTCACGCCGGGAACGGCGGTGGGCCTTTATCTGCCGAATACGCCGGTGCACCCGATCCTGTTCTTCGCGGTGCTCAAGGCGGGCGGCCGCGTCGTGCACATGTCGCCGCTCGACGCCGAACGCGAGCTTGCGCACAAGCTCAAGGATTCCGGCGCGCGCATCATGGTGACCACGAATTTTCCGGGCATGGTCACCCGCGCGCTGAAGCTCGATGCCGAAGGGCTGCTCGATCACCTGATCGTGGGCGACGATGCCGGCTTCGGCCCGGCGCCGATCCAGTATGACCCGATCCCGGCCAATGGCCGCACCCTTACGCTCGCGAGCCTGCTCACCCTCGCCCCGCCGCCGGCGAAATGGCCCGAGGTGAAGGAAAACGAGATCGCGCTGCTGCAATATACCGGCGGCACCACAGGCCTGCCGAAAGGCGCGATGCTCACGCACCGCAATCTCACCGCGACCAACTCGATCTACAAGAACTGGTCCTCCGCGCAGCGCGAAGTGAAGTCCGGCGAGAAGGTCATCCTCGTGCTGCCGCTGTTTCATATCTACGCGCTGAGCTCGGTGTTCCTGCGCGCGATCGACCAGGGCAACGAATGCCTGCTGCGCCCGCGCTTCGACGTTGAGACGACGTTCCGCGACATCGAAGAAAAGCGCGCGAACTATTTTCCTGGCGTGCCGACGATGTGGATCGCGCTGGTCTCGTCGCCGGGACTGGAGAAGCGCGATCTCTCCTCGCTGAACATGTGCGCCTCCGGCGGCGCGCCGCTGCCGGTCGAAGTATTCGATCGCTTCAGGAAGCTCACCGGCATTTCGCTGCGCGGCGGCTGGGGCATGACCGAAACCGCGCCGGCCGGCACGAACCAGCCTTTTGACGGCGAGACGCCGCCCGGCACGATCGGGCTGCCGCTGCCGGGACTCGTCATCGACATCGTCGCGCTCGACGATCCGACGCGCATCCTGCCCTTCGGCGAAACCGGCGAGATGCGCATCAAGGGGCCCAACGTATTCGTCGGCTACTGGAACCGGCCGGAAGAAACCAGGAGCGCCTTCGTGGAGGACGGCTACTTCCTCACCGGCGACATCGGCTACATGGACGAGAACGGCTGGCTCTTTCTGGTCGACCGCAAGAAGGACATGATCATTTCCGGCGGCTTCAACGTCTATCCGAGCGTGATCGAGCATGCGCTGTTCGAGCACCCCGACATCGAAGGCGTGATCGTGATCGGCGTGCCCGACGACTACCGCGGCGAGGCGGCCAAAGCCTTCATCAAAATGCGAAGCGGGGCGACGCCCCTCACCCTTGAAGCTGTCCGGGAATTTCTCGCCGACAAGGTCGGCAAACATGAAATGCCCGCGGCGATCGAAATTCGCGACGCGCTTCCGACGACTTCGGTCGGCAAGCTTTCCAAGAAGGAGCTTGTCGAGGAGGAGCGGCGCAAATACCAAGCCTTGAAGCAACAGAATCCGTCCGCCCGCGCGGACGCAACCGCACAGTGAGGAAACAAAATGCGTGAGGCCGTCATCGTCTCCACCGCCCGCACCCCGATCGGCAAAGCCTATCGCGGCGCCTTCAACACGACGCACGGCGCCGATCTCGGCGGCCACGCGCTGAAACACGCGGTCGAGCGCGCGAAAATCGATCCGGCGGAAGTCGAGGACGTCATCATGGGTTGCGCGACGCCCGAGCGGGCGACCGGCGGCAATATCGCGCGCCAGATCGCGCTGCGCGCCGGCCTTCCCGTTACGACCTCGGGCGTGACGGTCAACCGCTTCTGCTCGTCGGGCCTGCAGACCATCGCCATGGCGGCGCAAAGGATCATGACCGGAGAAGCCGATATTCTCGCGGCCGGCGGCCTCGAATGCATCAGCCTTGTGCAGGACGGCACCGTGAAGCCGGTGCTCGATCAATGGCTCGTGGAGCACAAGCCCGCGATCTACATGACCATGATCGAAACCGCGGACAACGTTGCCGAGCGCTATCAGGTCACGCGCGACTATCAGGACGAATTCGCGCTGGAGAGCCAGAAGCGCACCGCGCAGGCGCAGGCCGAAGGCCGCCTGAACGCCGAAATCGTGCCGATGAAGAGCATGATGAAGGTCGTGAACAAGGACACCAAGGAAGAGTCGATCAAGGAAGTGACGCTCGCCAAGGACGAAGGCAACCGGCCGGAAACGACGAAGGAAGGCCTCGCGTCGCTGAAGCCCGTGCGCGAGGGCGGCTTCGTCACCGCGGGCAACGCCAGCCAGCTCTCCGATGGCGCGAGCGTGTGCGTCGTGATGGATGCGAAGCTGGCCGAGAAAAAAGGATTGAAGCCGCTCGGCACGTTCCGCGGCTTCGCGGTCGCCGGTTGCGAGCCCGACGAAATGGGGATCGGTCCGGTATTCGCCGTGCCGCGGCTTCTGGAGCGGCAGGGCCTCAAGATGTCGGACATCGACATCTGGGAGCTGAACGAAGCCTTCGCGAGCCAGGCGCTTTATTGCCGCGATCGCCTCGGCATTCCGCATGACCGGCTCAATGTCTCGGGCGGCGCGATCTCCATCGGCCATCCCTACGGCATGAGCGGCGCGCGCCTTACCGGCCATCTTTTGATCGAAGGCAAACGCCGCGGCGCCAGGAAAGGTATCGTGACCATGTGCATCGGCGGCGGCATGGGCGCCGCGGGCCTGTTTGAAATCCACTAAG
>CAZNPX010000032.1:0-32635 GCA_964575175.1 uncultured Hyphomicrobiales bacterium
TCGTAATCGCCCTGCTGGAGATCGACGATCTCGCGCTCCGACGAGCCCGAAATCAGGATCATCGGGAAGCAGTTGGTGGTCGCATGCGCGAGCGCGGTGAGGCCGTTCAGAAAGCCCGGCGCGGAAACCGTAAGGCAGATGCCCGGCTTCTTCGTGAGCCAGCCCGCGATCGAGGCGGCATAGCCCGCGTTCTGCTCGTGGCGGAAGGAAAGCACGCGAATGCCCGCCGCCTGCGCCATGCGGCCGAAATCCGTGATCGGGATTCCCGGCACGCCATAGATCGTGTTCAGGCCGTTCAGTTTCAGCGCGTCGATGATCAGGTTAAAGCCGTCGGTCAGCTCTTCTTCCGCTCCGGCTTGCTTCAAGGCCGCTTCTGCCATGGTCTCCCTCCAGAATTTTCTTTTTCGTCAGTCGAGATAGTCGGCGTTCTTCGCGACATGGTCGGCGAGGCCGAGCGCGTGCTGGCGAACAAGCGTTTCCGCACGTGCGGTGTCGCGTGATTCGATCGCTTCGATGATGTTCAGGTGGTCGTGGATCGAGCGGTCGGCGCGGTTCTTTTCCACGATCGTCTTGCGGCGGATCATCCGCATATGCGTGAAAAGGTTTTCCGCGAGCCGGATGAGCACTTCGTTCTTGCTCATCGCGATGATGGTCTGGTGAAACTGGATGTTCACTTCGGAATATTCGTCCAGCCGCACGTGAAGCTTGCCGTTCTCGAATTTCGCGAACATCTCGCGAAGATGCGAGATTTCCTCGTCCGACGAGTTCTCGGTAATCAGCCGGGCGGCCATGCTTTCGAGCGCGGCCCAGGCTTCGATCAGCTCCACCACTTCGCGCTTGGTCTTGCGGACGATGTAGATGCCGCGGCGGGGAACCGAGCGGACGAAACCCTCGCGCTCGAGCTGCGCCATCGCTTCGCGCACCGGGGTGCGGCTGATCCCGAACTGGAGTGCGAGCGCGCGTTCGTCGAGCCGGATTTCTCCGCGCCGTCCGTAAATGTCGAGCGAGAGCAGGACTTCCTTCAATGCGTTGTAGGCGCGATCCTTAAAGGTCGCGGTGCCCTCGAGCGGCTCGGCGGTGATCCGCTCGGCTTCTTCCTTGGGGACATTTGCACCGGCAAACGGCGTGCTCATACTCGATAACCTTCATGCTAACTGCATGATTATTCTACTGTAATACATAATTATAGCGAAGGCGAGGGCTTTTATGCCCCCGCCACTTTTTATTACGTGCCCTATGCCGCCGTCGCCGGGCGGGTGCCGCGGATGCGGCTGATGCCCGCCGAGATCACCGACCAGAACAGGGCGATCAGGCCGAGCAGCATGATCGTGCTGACGAGACCATTCTCGAAGAACACGCCCAGGCTGCCGCCCGACGAGATGAGTGCCTGCCGGAACGCCTCCTCGGCCCGGTCGCCGAGCACCATCGCCAGCACCAGCGGCGCGAGCGGGTAGTTACACTTCTTCAGCGCGTAACCGAGGATACCGAAGACGAACATCATGATGACGTCGAAGAAGCTGTTGTTCACCGTGTAGGCGCCGATCGCGCAGAACACGAGAATGATCGGCGCGATGATGCCGAAGGGAATGCGCAGGATCGACGCCAGGAGCGGCACGCAGGTCAGCACGATGATCAGGCCGACGACGTTGCCGAGATACATCGAGGCGATCAGGCCCCAGACGAATTCCTTGTTCTCCACGAACAGCATCGGTCCCGGTTGCAGGTTCCAGATCAGCAGGCCGCCCAGCAGCACCGCCGCGGTCGGCGAACCGGGCACGCCCAGCGCGAGCATCGGCAGGAGCGCCGAAGTGCCGGCTGCGTGCGCCGCGGTTTCCGGCGCGACCACGCCTTCGATCTCGCCGTTGCCGAAATTCTTGCCGTTCTTCGAGATGCGCTTGGCGATGCCGTAGCTCATGAACGACGCAGGCGTCGCGCCCGCGGGCGTAATGCCCATCCAGCAGCCGATGATGCAGGACCGGAGCGAGAGCCACCAGTATTTGGTGAGCTTCTTCCAGGTTTCCAGCACGATCTTCATGTTGATCTTGGCTTCGCGGCCCTTGAAGCTGAGACCTTCCTCCATCGTCAGGAGAATTTCGCCGATGCCGAACAGGCCGATGACCGCGATCAGGAAGTCGAAGCCGGCGATCAGCTCGGTGGTGCCGTAGGTGAGGCGAAGCTGGCCGGTGATCTGGTCGCTGCCGATCGTGGCGAGCGCAAAGCCGATCATCATTGCCGCCAGCGTCTTGAACGGCGGCTCCTTGGAGAGGCCGACGAAACTGCAGAAGGCCAGGAAATAGACCGCGAATTTTTCCGCCGCGCCAAATCGCAACGCAAATCCGGCGACCAGCGGCGCGGTCAGCGTGATCAGGATGATCGCGAACAGCGCGCCGACGAAGGAAGAGGTGAAGGCGGCGGTCAGCGCCTCGCCGGCGCGGCCCTGCTGCGCCATCGGATAGCCGTCGAAGGTCGTCGCGACCGACCATGGCTCGCCTGGAATGTTGAAGAGAATGGATGTGATGGCGCCGCCGAACAGCGCGCCCCAGTAGATGCACGAGAGCAGGATGATCGCCGAGGTCGGCTGCATCGAGAAGGTGAGCGGAAGCAGGATTGCGACGCCGTTCGCGCCGCCGAGACCGGGAAGAATGCCGATGATGATGCCGAGCACGATGCCGATCACCATCAGGATCACGTTGAACGGAATGCTCATCGTGACGCCGAAGACGTTCATGTCACGGAAGGCCAAAACCGTCGCGAAGCCGTGAAACAGGTTACCGATCTCTTCCATGACGAACTCTCTAATTCTGTAAGGCGTTGTTGATCAGGTTGTTGTCTTAGTAGCCGAGCATGCGCTCGATCGGCCCCTTCGGGAGCGCCACGAGAAACCACTTCTCGAACACGATGAAGGTGAGCAGCGGCACGAGGATCGCGATCAGCGCCGTGCGGGCGATGCTGAAACTGCTGATGACCATCATGAAATAGGCGATCAGCGCGACCGACGAGACATAGATGCCGAGAAACGCGATCAGGATGATGTAGGCCAGCGTCGGCACCGCGACCGAAAGAACCTGCCTGAGCTGGTCCCATTCCGCGAAAACTTTCTGGCCTTCGCGATCCGCCACCACCTGATACAGCGTGACCGCGGCCGCCACCACGACCAGCACGCCGACATAGAACGGGAAGAAGCCCGCGCGCGGTCCGTCGAAACCCCAGCCGATGCCGGCTTTCAGCGCGCCGCCTATGATGACCAGCCCGAAGACCAAGATCAGAAGCGCCAAACCGATTTCCACCGACCGCTGCGACGGTCCTTTGGCAGCAGTGTTCCTATCGCCACTCATGACGCCGTTCCCATTTTCGTGAGGATTATTTGAAAACGCCGGCGGATTGCAGCAATCCGCCGGCGCGATTGGTTAGTTCTTCGCGAGGAAGCCCGCGTCTTTCATCAGCCCGTGGTGGCGCTTGTGTTCCTTATCCACCCAGGCCTTGTACTCGTCGCCGACCATGAAGGTCGTGTTGAACGCGCCGCTGGACATCAGGTCCTTCCACTCCTGCGTTTCGCGAACCTTGCGGAACAGGTCGACGTAGAACTTCACCTGATCCGGCGTGACGCCGGCGGGCATGAAGAAGCCGCGCAGCATCAGGTATTCGACGTCGAGGCCCTGCGACTTGCAGGTCGGCACGCTGCTCCAGGCCAGGTCGCCAGCGATTTTGTCGTTGTAGGCCAGCGGCTTGGCGTCGAAGACGCACAGCGGACGAAGCTTACCGCCGCGCCAGTGCGCGACCGCTTCGATCGGGTTGTTCACGGTCGAGTCGACGTGGTTGCCGACGAGCTGCACGGCGACTTCGCCGCCGCCGCGATACGGCACGTAAGTGAACTTCACGCCCGCGGCCTTTTCGATCGCGACTGTGATGATCTGGTCTTCCTGGCGCGAGCCGGTGCCGGCCATCTTGAAGCCGCCCTTCTTCGCGGCGTCGAGATATTCCTTCACGGTCTTGTAGGGCTTCTCGGCATTCACCCAGAGAATGAACTCGTCGAGCGCGAGCATCGCGACCGGCGTCAGGTCGGTCCAGGTGAACGGAATGTCGGTTGCAAGCGGTGTCGTGAACAAGTTCGACAACGTAATGACGAGCTTGTGCGGATTGCCGTTGGAGGCTTTCACGTCGAGGAAGCCTTCGCCGCCTGCGCCGCCCGCCTTGTTGATGACAACCATCGGCTGCTTCATCAGGTTATGCTTGGCGACGATGCCCTGAATGGCACGGGCCATCTGGTCCGCGCCGCCGCCGGTGCCGGCGGGTACGATAATTTCAACCGGGCGCTGCGGCTCCCACTGCGCATTGGCTGGCACCGCGCTGAGCGCGAGACCGGCCGCCGCGGCGGCAACGAACAACGAACTGCACTTTGATTGGATCATCCCGTCCTCCCTATAGAGTGGTCCCACGCGATCTAACGTCGGGTTGGGACGAGGGAAGGCTACCCCGAACTTCCACCGTGTCCAGCGAATTGTGCATACATTATTCCACGGAAGTCGCTGAAATCGTTGATGCACTGCGCGAATAATCGTGCCGCACGTGCGAGCTTCGAAACGATTCCGCGAAACTAATAGAGCTCGTCTATTGAAGCGAGCGAGTCGCGACTGAGTCGCAAAAGCAAATGCACGATGGTGTCCTTCGTCGCCGTTCGATAAGCGTCGAATGACAAGCGTCGAAGGAAATGCAGATCGAGGAAAGAGAAAGAATGCTGTCCAGGGAACCTGTCATTCAAATCGAAGCCGATCTCGAGGAGCCGCAGCTCTTCGGCAAGACGCCGTATGGCGAGCGGCGCGTCATCAACATCATCGGCGGCACCGTCTCCGGCCCAAGATTGCGCGGGACCATTCTGCCTGGCGGTGCGGATTGGCAGATCATTCGCGCGGACGGCGCGGCCGACATCTTCGCGAAATACACCTTCCGCATCGACGGCGGCGGGCTGGTGCTGGTGACGAGTGCCGGGCTTCGTCACGGCCCGCCGGAAGTGATCGCAAGGCTCGCGCGCGGCGAGGCGGTGGCGCGCGATCAGTATTACTTCCGCACTTCCGTGCGGTTCGAGACCGCCGACCCCGAGGCGGACTGGCTGAACCGGGTGCTGATGGTCGCGGCCGGGGCGCGTGAGAAAATGAAGGTGAAGCTCGATCTGTACGAGGTGCTTTGAGTCGGGCGGCGCTTAATTCATTGTTTTTATTGAATATTATGTGCGCCCTTGCCGGGAGCGAGGAAAGTTATATTCTATAACAAAATGAGGTTTGGGGAGTTGAGATGGCTGCCACTTCCGCGCAAAGCCGGCTGGCGCAAGGCCTGCCGCCGTCGCTGACCGTCACCTTCGACGGCGATATCGCAATCCTGAAGCTGTCGCGTCCGGACAAGCGCAATGCGTTGAACAACGAGATCGTCCGCGGCCTCGAGAACTTTTTCATCGATCTCCCCGACGACGTGAAGGCCGTGGTGCTGCACGGCGAGGGCGAGCATTTCTCCGCCGGCCTCGATCTTTCGTCCTTGACCGAGACCAATTTCACCGAGGGCTATCATCACTCGCGGATGTGGCACTACGCCTTCGAGCGCATCGAGTTCGGCAAGGCGCCGGTGGTGTCGGTGTTGCACGGCGCGGTCGTCGGCGGCGGGCTCGAGCTTGCCTGCGCCACCCATATCCGCGTCGCGGAGCAGTCCGCCTATTACGCGCTGCCCGAAGGCAGCCGCGGAATTTATGTCGGCGGCGGCGGCTCGGTGCGCATTCCGCGCCTGATCGGCACCGCGAAGATGATGGACATGATGCTCACCGGCCGCATCTTCGGTGCGGAGGACGGTCAGCAGATGGGCATTTCGAATTATCTGGTCGAGAACGGCGAGGGGCTTGCAAAGGGCATCGCGCTCGCAAAGCGCATTGCCGAGAACGCGCCGCTCACGAATTTCGCGATCACGAACGTGCTGCCGCGCATTGCCGAGTTCGATACCGCCGGCGGCTATGTCGTGGAGTCGATCATCTCCTCGGTCGCCTCGTCGGATCAGGAAGCGAAGGACCGGCTGCGCGCATTCCTGGAGAAGCGCGGGCCGAAAGTCGTTCGCTAGCAATTCGCTCGTCGGGAAATCTCGCGCAGAAAGCCTTGCGCGAAGAAGTCCTGCACCAAGAGATTTTACGTCAAGAAGCCGGCCAACGGCTCGAAGCTCGGGAGGACCGGAATGTCCAATGCAGTGCGCCCGGAAGAATACGCCGCCGGTGAAATTCCGGTGCGCAAGGTTCGGCTGAGCCGGCTCGAGCCGAATATCGACCGGCGCGCCGACGGCACCATCTACATCACCTGCCGGGATTCGCTTGCACCCTATCCCGACAAGATCACCGAGCGCCTGGAATACTGGGCGAAAGCCGCACCCGAGCGGATCTTCATGGCCGAGCGCGACGAGCGCGGCGAATGGCGCAAGGTGACCTATGCCGAAGCGCTCGCGTTCGCGCGCAGCTATGGCGAGGCGTTGCTCGCGCGCAATCTTTCGGCGGAAAAGCCGCTGGTTATCCTGTCCGGCAACGGCGTCGATCATCAGATGCTGTCGCTCGGTGCGCTGTACGCGGGCATTGCCTATGCTCCGGTCTCGCCGGCCTATTCGCTGATCTCCGCCGACTTCGGAAAGCTGCGCGACATCTTCAGGCTGCTGACGCCCGGCCTCGTTTTCGCAGCCGACGGCGCGCCGTTCGCGCGGGCGATCGAGGCGGTGGTGCCGCCGGACATCGAAGTGGTGGTGGTCAAAAATCCGCCGAAGAACCGCAGGACCACGCTGCTCTCCGAACTCGCGAAAACGCAGCCGACCGCCACGATCGACGCGGCGCACGGCAAGGTCGGCCCCGACACGATCGCGAAGTTTCTCTTCACCTCCGGCTCCACCGGCGTGCCGAAAGGCGTCATCAATACGCAGCGCATGCTGTGCTCGAACCAGGTGATGCTGCGCGCGGCACTTGCCTTCTTCCAGGACGAGCCGCCGGTCATTCTCGACTGGGCGCCGTGGCACCACACCGCAGGCGGCAATCACGACGTCGGCCTCGTGCTCTATAACGGCGGTACGTTCTACATCGACGAGGGCAAGCCCGCGCCGGGCGCGATCGAGGCGACGGTGCGAAACCTGCGCGATGTCGCGCCGACCTGGTATTTCAACGTGCCCAAGGGCTACGAGGCGCTGATTCCCTTCCTGCGCGCCGACCGCGCCCTGCGGGAAAAGTTTTTCAGCAATCTCAAGGTGCTCTGGTTCGCGGGCGCGGCGCTCTCGCAGCCGGTCTTCGATGCCATGAAGGAAATGGCGGTCGAGACCTGCGGCGAGCGGATTCCGTTCCTGACCGGCCTGGGTTCGACCGAAACCGCGCCCTTTGCGCTCGGCCGCATGTGGGACAGCGACCATTCGACCAATATGGGCCTGCCGGGTCCGGGCATCGAACTGAAGCTCGTGCCCGCCCAGGGAAAACTGGAAGCGCGGCTGCGCGGGCCGAACATCACGCCGGGCTACTGGCGGCAGCCGGAACTGACCGCGCAGGCTTTCGACGAAGAAGGCTATTACCGGCTCGGCGATGCGCTCAAATTCGAGGACCCCGCGGATCCGCGCAAAGGCCTGCTGTTCGACGGCCGTCTCACCGAGGATTTCAAGCTCTCCACCGGCACCTGGGTCAGCGTCGGCCCGCTGCGCACCCAGATCATGAACCGCTTCCAGCCCTATATGCGCGACGTCGTGCTCGCGGGCGAGAACGAGAACGAAATCACCGCGCTCGGCATTCCCGACCTGCCGGCGATCCGCGCGCTCCATCCCGAGCTCGACAAGAGTATGTCCGACTCGGAAGTCCTGCATTCGGACGCCGTGCGTGCGCGCGTGAAAGAGCGGCTCGTCGCCTTCAAGCGCGAAAGCACCGGCAGTTCGAACCGCCTCACGCGCATCCTGTTGATGGACGAGCCGCCGTCGATGGATGCCGGCGAAATGACCGACAAGGGCTCGATCAACCAGCGCGCGCTGCTCGCGCGGCGCGCCAATCTCGTCACCGAACTCTATGCGAACCCGCCGTCGGCGCGGGTGATCGTTGCGGAAGGATAGAACATGGCGGCAAACGGCAAGGGTTTAACGGCAAGCTGGAACGACGTCTGGATCGTGGACGGGGTCCGCACGCCGTTTGCGGATTATACCGGCGCGCTCTCGCTGGTGTCGCCGATCGATCTCGGCATCAAGGTCGCGCGCGAGGCCTTCGCGAAAACGAAGCTCTCGCCGGAAGACGTCGGCATCGTCGTGACCGGCAACATGGCGCAGGCGAGCTTCGACACCTACATGCTGCCGCGTCATATCGGCCTTTATTCCGGCGTGCCGATCGAAGTGCCGGCGCACATGGTGCAGCGCGTCTGCGGCACCGGCATCGAAGTCATCATGCAGGCGGCCGATGCGATCACGCATCGCGGCGTCGATCTCGCGCTCTGCGTGGGCGCCGAATCCATGAGCCGCAATCCGGTGGCGTCCTATACGTCGCGCTCCGGCTTCCGCATGGGCCAGGTCGAGTTCAAGGACTTCCTCTGGGAAGCGCTGCTCGATCCCGCAGCACACGTCACCATGGGCGACACCGCCGAAAATCTTGCCCGCAAGTATCAGATCACGCGGCCGGAAGTGGATGCCTATGCCGCGCGTTCCTTCGAGCGCGCCGTCGCCGCGCAAACGAGCGGCTTTCTGGCCGGCGAAATCGCCGCGGTAAAAACCGAGAAGTTCGAGCGCGAAGGCTACAATGCCCGTGGCATCAAGCTGCCGAGTAAGATCGAAGAACTGAAAAACGACACCCATATCCGTCCGTCGCCGGTCGAGGCGCTTGCGAAAATCCGTCCGGCTTTCGGCGGCGTGCAGACCGGCGGCAATTCTTCCGCCGTCGTCGATGGCGCGGCCGCCGCACTCGTGGCAAGCGGCGACTACGCGAAGAAGCAGGGCAAGACGCCGCTTGCGCGCGTCGTCGCCGGCGCCGCGGTGGGCTGCCCCCCGGAAATCATGGGCATCGGCCCGGTGCCTGCGATCAGGGCCGTGATCGAAAAGGCGGGGCTGAAACTTTCCGACATCGACCGCTTCGAAATCAACGAAGCCTTCGGCGCGCAGGTGATGGCCTGCGCGCGCGAACTCGGCCTCGACGAGAACAAGCTCAACGTGAACGGCGGCGCCATCGCGATCGGTCATCCGTTGGGCGCGACCGGCATTCGCCTCGCGGTCACGCTTGCGCGCGAGCTGTCGCGGGCGGACTTGCGTTATGGTATCGCATCGGCTTGCATCGGTGGCGGGCAGGGCATTGCGCTGCTCGTCGAGAACATGAACGTCAGCCAATCACGGAAACACTGAGATGGACGTAAAAGGTCATGCGGCGCTCGTCACGGGCGGCGGTTCGGGTCTGGGTGCGGCGACTGCCGCAGCACTCGCGGCCGCAGGCGCGAAGGTCGCGCTGCTCGATATCAATCATGACGCCGCCAAGGCGCATGCCGCCAAGATCGGCGGCATCGCGATCAAATGCGATGTCGCGGATTCCGACAGCGCCGTCGCGGCCGTGAAGGAAGCGCGCGAGCAGCATGGCGTCGCCCGCGTGCTCATCAATTGCGCCGGCATCGGCACGCCCAAGAAGATTCTGGGCAAGGACGGCCCGCAGCCGCTGGCCGATTTCGACCGGATCATCCGCATCAATCTCATCGGCTCGTTCAACCTGATGCGGTTGATGGCGGCCGATCTCCAGAACGCCGAAGCGCTCGCCGACGGCGAGCGCGGCGTGATCATCTCGACCGCGTCGGTCGCGGCCTATGAAGGCCAGATCGGGCAGGCGGCCTATGCGGCCTCGAAGGGCGGCATCGTCGGGCTCACGCTGCCTGCCGCGCGCGAGCTCGCGCAGTTCGGTATCCGCGTGCTCGCGATCGCGCCGGGCATTTTCCTGACCCCCATGCTGCTCGGCCTTTCCGAGGAAGTGCAGCGCAGCCTCGCCGCCTCGGTGCCGTTCCCGAAGCTCCTCGGCAAGCCGGAGCAATATGCCTCGCTCGCGATGCAGATGATCCAGAACAGCTATCTCAACGGCGAGGTCGTCCGCATCGACGGCGCGCTGCGCATGGCGCCCAAATAATGTTCGTCAATCGCCGCAAGGTGCGGATCGAGTGGGGCGACTGCGATCCCGCGGGCATCGTCTATTACCCCCGCTATTTCGCGATGTTCGACCACTCGACCGCGATGCTGCTCGAGGCCGCGACCGGCTACACGAAGTACCGGATGCGCGAGGTCTATGATTTCGTCGGCTTTCCGATGATCGATACCGGCGCGAAGTTCATGATCCCGTCGAAATTCGGCGACGACATCGTGATCGAATCCACGATCTCGGAGCTGGGCAAGTCGAGCTTCAGCATTTCGCACAAGGTCTGGAAGGGCGATGCCCTCGCGATCGAGGCGCACGAGAAGCGCGTCTGGGTCGGGACCCATCCCGACGATCCCTCGAAGATCAAGTCGAAGCCGATCCCGGACGAGGTGGCGGACAAACTGCGCGGGAAAAAGACGGTGGAGGTTTAATAAACTGCGTCATGTCCGCGCTTGTCGCGGCGTCTCTCTCTGGCTGTCATTCCGGGTTCGCGCCACCGATCTCGGGTTTACCCGAGATCGGGATACCAAATGACCAAGTCGGGTAAACCCGACTTGGTTGCCGCACCCCGGAAGGACAAGATCACTCTTCCTCGCCTTCGCTGCCGGGGCCGACCGCTTCGATGACGCCGTGCAGGAGTTGCAGAAGCTGCTGCCGGCCGTCTTCGCCGATCACGGCGGCAAGCCGTTTCTCGTGCTCCTGCGAACGCGCGCGAAGCTCCTTCATGAGCGCCGCGCCCTTGTCGGTCAGCCGCAGCGCGTAGGAGCGCCGGTCGGTCGCGACCGCTTCGCGGCGTGCAAGCTGCCTGCGCTCCAGCGCGTCGAGGATCGCCACGAGGTTCGCGCGCTTGATGCCGAGCGCTTCCGAAACCTGCGATTGCTTCAGGCCCGGATTGCGGTCGATGACGGTAAGCACCGCATATTGCACCGGCCGCACGCCGAGATCGTCGAAGAAGCGAAGGAAATCGTTGAAGGCCGCAAACTGCGCGCGGCGCAGCATGTAGCCCGAGAGCAGCGGCAGCTCGCCGAGGTCGAGCTTCTCGGCCGGGCGCGCTTCGCTCTCGTTTGCCTTCACCGCTCTGCCGTTGGCCATTGCCTGTTCATCCCGAAGCGAAGAGGGCGGCGTTTTGCGCCGCCCTTTTTCCTTAGTTGCCCCAGACATCCCTGGAGGTGTCGACGATCATCTTGAACTTCGCCCATTGCTCGTCCTCGGTCAGCACGTTGCCTTCCTCGGTCGAGGCAAAGCCGCATTGCGGCGAGAGGCAAAGCTGGTCGAGCGCGACATATTTCGTCGCCTCGTCGATGCGGCGCTTGATCGAATCCCTGCTTTCGAGCTCGCCCGACTTCGAGGTGACGAGGCCGAGCACGACCTGCTTCTTGCCCTTGGGCACGAAGCGCAGCGGCTCGAAGCCGCCGGAGCGGTCGTTGTCGTATTCGAGGAAGTAGCCGTCGTAGTTCACTTCCTGGAACAGGCGCTCCGCGACCGGCTCGTAGCCGCCCTCGGAAACCCAGGTGGAGCGGAAATTGCCGCGGCAGACATGGGTGGTGACGGTCATGTCGGCGGGCTTGTTCGCGAGCGCCTGGTTGATCGTGCGCGCGTACCACATCGGCAGCTTTTCCGGGTCGTCGCCGCGCTCTTTCGCAAGCCGCAGTTCCTTCTCGGAGCAGAGATAGGCCCAGACCGTGTCGTCGAGCTGGAGATAGCGGCAGCCCGCGTCATAGAACGCCTTGACCGCCTTGTTGTAGGCAGCACCGAGGTCGTGGAAGAACTGGTCGAGATCCGGATAGATCTTTTCATTGATGCCTTTGCGGCCGCCGCGGAAATGCAGCACCGACGGCGCCGGGATCGTCATCTTCGGGGTTTCTTTGGTGTTCGCCTTCAGAAACTTGAAGTGCTCGATCATCGGATGCGTCGAGAAACCGATCCGGTCGACGATGCGCACGCCTTCGGCGCGGGTCTGCACGCCAGCGAACTGGATGCCCTGGCTCGCCTGATAGCCTTCGACGCCGTCGAGCTTTTTGAGGAAGTCGAAGTGCCACCACGAGCGGCGGAATTCGCCGTCGGTGATGCTTTTCAGGCCGACCTCTTCCTGCTTCTGGATGATCTTCTTGATTTCGGCATCTTCGACCGCCTTCAGCGCGGCGTCGTCGATCTCTCCGCGTTCGCGCTTCGCGCGCGCTTCCTTGAGCGGCGCGGTGCGCAGAATGCTGCCGACCTGATCGGCACGGAACGGGGGCGTTGTCCTCTGCATGGTAGTTATGTCCTATTACGTTTCTTCTGCCGCGGTTCTAGCTCAACTCCGCAGGCAAGAAAACCATGCCGGCGACAGGGCGGAATCGCCGGGGATCGCGGGGCCTGTGGCCTGCCCACGCGCTTGCCCACCGGCAGGTGCGGCCGCTCAAAGTGCTGCGAGCTGTTCGCGAAGTTCCGAGGTCTGCCGTTCGCTGAGCGGCGTGAGCGGCGGCCGCAGCCGGTGCCAGCCTTTATGCTTGTGCGTTTCTGCGAGCGTCGCCTTCACCGCGGCGATCAGCGGATAGGAGGCGATCAACGCGCGGATCGCGCTCGCGCGCCGGTTCATGTCCCCCGCTTCCGGCGACTTCCAGCCGTCGAACAGCGCGCGGATTTCCTTCACATGCGTATTGGCGGTGGCCGAGATGCAGCCGGCAGCCCCTTTGTCGAGCGCATCGACCATCAGGGATTCCGACGACGGGAAAATCGCGAAGCCCGGAAATTTTTCGAGCAGCGTGTTCAGGTATTTCGCGTCGCCCGAGCTGTCCTTGATGCCGACCACGGTTTCGGGGAACGCGCCGCGCAATTTCGCGATCAGTTCCGGGGACCAGATCAGGCCGGTCTGCTGCGGGAAGTTGTAGAGATAGAGGCGCAGGCGCTTGTTGTTCACGCGCGCGATCACTTCCGAGACGAATTCGAACAACCCTTCGTCGCTGACGCCCTTGTAGTAGAACGGGGGCAGGAGCAGCGAGCCCTTCACGCCGAGGTCAGCCGCGTGCGCAGTCAGCTTTACCGCGTCGCCGAATGCGGCCGCGCCCGTGCCCGGCAGAAGCTGGGCGGGATTGATTCCCGATGCCGCGAGCTTCTCGAGCGCGCTCTTGCGCTCCTCCAGATCGAGCGAATTCGCCTCGCTCGTGGTGCCCAGCACCGCGAGCCCGTGCGCGCCGTCGCGCAGAAGCTGGTGGCAGAACGCGATATAGCGCTCCGTGTCGATGGAGAGGTCTTCCCGGAACGGCGTCGCCGCCGGCGGCCAGATACCGGTCGCTGTCGTCATTGGCTTGCTGCTTATCGCTTCTCCGAGCGGAACAGCCGCTCGGCATTGCCGAAGGCGATACGCTGTGCGTGCTCTTTCGGCAACTGGCCGAGCCATGCACGATAATTCGAAATCAGTGCATCGTATTGCAGCCAGCGCGGCGTGATCCAGGTGTCGGTGCCGAGCAGAAAGCGGTCCGAATGCGCGGTGAAAAGCTCCCGCCAGTCCTCGGTCAGCGTGCCGCCCGCTTCCGTGATGCCGCCGCGGAACGACAACTCGCCCATCAGCGCCGGATATTTCGCGAACAGCGCCTTCAGTTCCGCCGCCGGCGTCGAGAAGCCGGTATGCGCCCAGATGATCCGCGCGCGCTTGTCGTGGGAATGCAGCAGTTCCAGCGCCTCGACGTCGCAATGCGCGTGAATGTAAAGGTCGTTCTCGACCGCGAAGCGCACGAGCTTCGCCGCACCCTCCGAGGCCGCGGCCTTGCCGTAGATGTGAAACTCGCCGACCCCGCGATAGTAGCCGCGCTTGAACTCGTCGAGCGTCATTTCATGGATCGAGTTGTCCCTGAACCAGGTCGGTATGTCGGCTCGCGTGCGGTACTGGCGCACGAACGGCACCACCCAGATCTCGCTCTGCTTCGCCTCCGTGAGCGCGACGGTGCCGCTATTCGGCCGGCTGGTGGCGAGGATGCCGCGCACGTTGTTGCGCTTGAGCAGCTCGAACACCTGCTCGACATTATAGTGCGGCGTCGGCTCCCAGTTGTAATGCAGATGCGCGTCGAAGATCGGCCCGTCATAGGGCGTCTGCGCGTGTGCCGGCGCGGCCAGGACGATCGCTGCAAGGAATGCGGCAGCGCACGAAGCGCGCCCTGTGGCATTGGCGAGGAGCGTCATGGGATTGTCCCGACCCGAAGGGCATAGGCCCCGGAGACTGACGGAGTTTCACCCGGCGTCAAGAGGCCGCTTTGGGCGGCCGCCGAAACGCCTGCTATAGATTGCAGATGCGCATTATCGGCCTTGCAGGATGGAGCGGAGCGGGCAAGACCACGCTCGTGACCAAGCTCATCCCGATCCTCGTCGCCCGCGGCTTGAAGGTTTCGACCGTCAAGCACGCGCATAAGGGATTCGACATCGACATCCCGGGCAAGGATTCGCACCGCCATCGCACCGCCGGCGCGACCGAGGTCTTCGTCGCCTCCGGCATCCGCTGGGCGCTCATCCACGAGTTGCGCGAGGAAGCAGAGCCGGACCTCGTCGACATCATCCCAAAACTGGCGCCGGTCGATCTCCTGATCGTCGAGGGCTTCAAGCGCCATCGCCATCCGAAAATCGAAATCCACCGCCCTGAGGTCGGCAAGCCGCTGCTGCATCCCGACGACGATTACATCGTCGCGATCACGTCGAACGCGGAATTGCCGGACGCGAAGGTGCCGGTCATTCCGATCGAGGACGTCGAGAAGATCGCGGACGTGATGATGGTCGAGGCGATGCCCGCCGAGCGCCTGAAGCCGACCGGCGGCTAGGATTATCGCGCGGCGGGGTAATGCTCGACGACCAGTTCGGCGTCGCGCAGGTCCTCGGGCCGGTTCACGTTGAAGAAGTAATCGAACGGCTCGTCCGGCCATTCGGCAATTGCGACCCCGTGGCGGTCGGCCCAGACTTCCATCTTCCTGAGTCCGCCGACGATGAGCGCTTCCCGCAGGTCGTCGTAAAGCGAGGTGCGCCAGATCGCGGTCGCCGGGTGGCGCCACTCGCCGGATTTGCAGCACGCGACCGGCCGCTCCGCGATCCGCGCCGCATGGTGCAGCCGCGGCACGAGGTCTTCCGGCAGAAAAGGGCTGTCGCCGGGCGCGGTCGCGATCCATTCGATTTCGGGGCGATGCGTCCGCGCCCATTCCATGCCCGCGAGAATGCCCGCGAGCGGTCCCGCGAAATCCGGCACGCTGTCCGCGATGACCGGCAGGCCGTAATCGGAAAAGCGCGACGGGTCGCCGTTCGCATTCAGCACGATGCTTTCGCAATAGGGCGAAAGACGCGCGAGCACGCGGGAAAGAATGGTTCTGCCGCCGATCTTCAGCAGCGCCTTGTCGCCGCCGCCCATGCGGGTGGCCAGGCCGCCGGCGAGCACAAGACCGATGGTGGGGGGAATGCCCGGATTCATCCTGCAATTCTAAGGTCTTTCGCCGATTCGTGGAAACGGCGAAGCGCTTCAGGTGTTCGATCGATCGCGATTCTTCGCGCGAACCGATACACCTTCGCCTGCAGACGCACGATCGTGGCAATGCTCGCTGGAAGCGCTATTCGGCCGCGATCTGCCGGGGCTCGGGCAGCGCGCGGAGCGATTCGATCAGCGCGCCGAGCGGCTTGCCCTCGGGATCGGCGAGCGCGGCGATCCGCCCTTGCGTCACGGCATTGGCAAACTGGTCGCGCGGCAGTTTTCCTTCGAGGAACGGCTCGATCACGAACGACGCGAGCAGGCTCCAGTTTTTCAGGCCGCGTTTCATGGTCTCGCCATAGCCTTTGACGAGCGCGGCGCTTGCGACGACGGCTTTCGCGGCCTCGGCGTCCAGCGCGAGCGCCCGCTCGGCAAGATCGAGCCAGCGCTCGACCCAGGCCGTTTCCTCCGCATGGCGCAGCGTGCGCGGGCGCCACCAGCGCAGGCCCGCGAGCAGCCGCAGGCGCAGGAAGCCGGACACGCTCGTGGTGCTGACTTTCATCTTCACCGAACGCTCGCTCCAGCCCTTGCGCTCGACCCAGGCCAGCGCACGCCGGCCGAGTCCCGGCGGCAGCATCGAGAAGATTTCCTCGGGTCCCGGTTTCAGGAATTCGGAAACGCGGATCAGGCTGTTGCTGCCCGCGCCGGATTCGCGGCGCAGGCGCTCGATCCGGCCTTCGCGGATTTTCAGTTGCGCGACGCGGATGGTGTCCTCGAAGCTCATGCGGACGGCGAGAAGTCGCGCCAGCTCGCGCATGAAGCGGGTGTCCGCATTCGCGTGTCTGGCGAAGCGCTCCAGCCGGTCGAGATAAAGCTCCGCATAGCGCCTGCTCTGGTAGTCCGTGAGGCGGCGCAGGCCTTCGAGCGCGATTTCGGCGGCCTCGCGCGGCAGCACCCGAACGGCCCGCGCTTCGAGCTGGTTTTCCGCGCGCGGCGCGCGCGCGACGGGAGTTGCCGCCGGAACCGGCGCGGCTTCCGCCGAGGCAAGCGCAAAGCCCGCGTCGAAGCCGCGCAGATTCGCTTCCACGGCCTTGCCCTCGGCGCGGATCGCCGCGCGGAAATAGTCGTCGGCGATCGGCAGGGCCTTGGTACCGGCGAGCGCGCCGAGCATCACCGCGTTCAACTGGCTGTTTGCGTCACGCGCCGTCGCCGCGAGATCGGCAAGCAGAGCGCGCTTCGAGAATTTCTGCAACACGCCGCGCATTTTCTCGGGGTCGATGCGGCCGTCCGCCATCGCGGATTTCTCGTCGACGGTGAAAACGCGATGCGTCGATGCGATCAGTTGCGTCCGCGCGGGCGTGATGCTCCCGGCCTGCACCGCGCGCGTGGTTTCCAGCAGTTCGCTCGCGAGCATGACGTCGACTTCGCCCGGCGCCGGGTTCAGCGCGAGCACGGGCTTCGCGCCACCGGCGGCGGCCGGAACGATCTCGAGGTAATAGGTCGTGGCGCCGGTGCGTTGCGCGACGCCGGGAATGGAGGTGCGCTGCGCGACATGGCCCGCGGCCACCGCGGCGTTCGTGATCCAGGATGCGAGCACGCCGCCGCCTTCGCCGCCCAGTGCCGCAATCAGCAGACGTACCGGCTGCACTTCGCTCATGGCATCATTCCGCCGGCGCTGGCATCTGGCCCGCGCGGTTGCCGCCGAGCAGGCGGATCAGCGCCGAGGCAATGCGGTGCCGCAGGCGGTCGAGGAAGTTCGGGTTTTCGATGACCTTGATCTCCGCGAAGGAGGGGCAAAGCTGCGCCGCATGGGCGACCTCGCCGCAAAGCCCGCAGCCGACGCAATCGTTGTTCACATGCGCGATCGGATCGGGGCGCAGCGGATCCTCGTTCGGCTTGATCGTGAGCGACGGACAGCCGGAGAGGCGGATGCAGGAGTGGTCGCCGGTGCAGACATCGGGATCGACCCAGAAGCGCGTGCGCTCGACGCGCTTGCCTTCGCTTTTCATTTTCGCAAACGCGGGCTTCACGCGGCGCTGCCGCGCGAGCTGGCACTCGCCGTCGGCGATCACGACCTTCAGGCCTTTCTCGTCCGAAGTCAGCGCGTCGCGCAGCGTATTCATCATGCCTTCGACGCCGTAGGTGCGCTGGCGCTTCACGTAAGGGACGCCGAGGCTCTTCAGCGCCGATTCGATTTCGAGGCCATTACCGCGCCCGTCTTTATCCGGCACGCTCGAAGGAATGTCCTGCAAGCCGGTCGCGCTCGAATAGCCGTTGTTCATCACGATCAGGACGGAATCCGTCTTGTTGAACGTGGCACCGGCGACGCCCGTGAGCAGGCCGTTATGCCAGAAGCCGCCGTCGCCCATGATCGAGATCGGGCGCTTCTTCTGCGTGCCGGAAACCGCAGCCGCGGAGGCGAGCGACATGCCGTAGCCGAGAATGGAATTGCCCTGGCTGAAGGGCGCGAAGGTGCCGAAGGCATGGCAGCCGATGTCGGCGGCGACATGCACCGGACCCATTTCCTTCTTCAGCAGTTTCATCGCCGAGAACACCGGGCGTTCGGGGCAGCCGGTGCAGAAGGTCGGCGGGCGCGGCGGGAGCGGGCTTCCCAATGCTGTCGCGACTTCCTTCTGGTGCGCCTCGGTCTGCGCGATCCACTCCTGCAGCGCGGGCGTCTTGCGGCCGTTGGCGTCGAAGAATTTCGTCAGCCCCTGCGCGATCACGAGCGGCGTATATTCGCCGGCCGTCGGCAGCACGTCCTTGCCGAAGATTTTCGTGTTCAGGTCGGCCCGGCGCAGGATTTGCCCGATCGACTGCTCGATGAACTCCGGGCTGCCTTCCTCGACGATCAGGATGGATTTCTTGCCCGCGCAGAATTTCACGATCTGCTCCGGCACCAGCGGATAGGTCACGTTCAGCGCCAGCACCGGCACGTTTACGTTGCCGAAGGAGTCGCTCAGTCCCGCCAGCGCGAGGCGGCCGTTCAGGACGTTGAAAAGCCCGCCCTGCACGATGATGCCGACATCGCCCTGCTCTGGGCCGAGCACTTCGTTGAGTTCATGTTCGAGAATGAACTTCTGCGCCTGCGGCAGGCGCTGTTCGGTCTTGTGCTTTTCCTGCGCAAACGTCGCCGGCGGATGGCTGAGGCGGTCGTACTCGAAAGCGGCCGGGGTCGGGATGCGGTGCTTCGCGGAAAATTTCGCGGCGACGTTGTCCTTCGCTTCGAAGCTGCCATAGACATGGCAGGCGCGGATGCGCAGCTCCAGCATCACCGGCGTATTGCTGGCTTCGGAAAGCTCGAAGCCCTTTTCCACCATGCGCACGATGGCGGGAAGTTCCGGCCGCGGATCCAGCAGCCACAGCGAGGATTTCAGCGCGAAGGCATGCGTGCGCTCCTGGATGACGCTCGCGCCCTCGCCATAGTCCTCGCCGACCACGATCAACGCGCCGCCGATCACGCCCGCGGAGGCGAGGTTGGACAGCGCGTCCGCCGCGACGTTCGTGCCGACGATGGATTTCCAGGTCACCGCGCCGCGCAGCGGATAATTGATCGAGGCGCCGAGCATCGCCGCCGCGGCCGCCTCGTTGGTGCAGGTTTCCAGATGCACGCCGAGCTCGGACAGCAGCTCTTCGGATTGCACCAGCACGTCGAGCAGATGGCTCACCGGCGCGCCCTGATAGCCGCCGACATAGGCGACGCCGGATTGCAGCAGCGCCTTGGTCACGCCGAGGATGCCTTCGCCGCGAAAGGTTTCGCCGTTTCCGAGCGTGAGACTCTTGATCTCGCTATGGAACGAGACTTCGGCCATGCGTGACGACTTTCCGTTTGCCTATTCGCCGCGCCCGATCTCGGTCGCGATCTTTTGCAGAATCTTGAGGAACTTCGCGCGGTCCTTGGATCCAATGACGCGGTCCAGGTTGTCGTCGTGGCGTTTCGCGCAGGCGGTGAGCTGGTCCAGCATCTTCCGGCCCGCATCCGTCAGCGTGAGCTGATAGCTGCGGCGGTCGGTTTTCAGTTTTTCGCGAACGATGAAGCCGCGGCGCTCGAGATCTTCGAGGATCGGCGTCAGCGTCGACTTGTCCCGGCCGTTGGCGGCGGCGAGCACGGTCTGGCTGATGCCGGGGTTGCGGCCGATCAGCATCAGCGTCGCGAAACGCCCGGGGCTCAGGTCGACCGAGCGGGCCTCCTGCGTGAAAGCCTGGAAGGATGCCGTCTGCGCGAGCCGCAGATGGAAGCCGACCCAGTTTGCGAGCGGGCCGAAATCGACATTCTCGTTTGCCGCGTTTTTGCGCGGCGTGACGGCATCGGTTTCCGCGCTGCGGGAGAATGGCTCTTGTTTCATGTGTCCTGGTCCAGAAAGGCGAGTAGGCACGCCTGCAAGCGGTTCGGTACTGGGAAGATTCTAGCCGAAATTGGTTTCGTACCCAACCAATTCACTTTACAACCCAAGCAGTCTTTGGCTCAATTGGAAAAGCTAAAATCTTGCAGGGCTTTTTCGGCCTGTCGGGTCATAGCGAATATTGGGGCGCCATGCTGCCATAAAAGCCGAGAACGAAAACCATTACGTGGTATAACAATCGAACGCCGGTACCATACCGGCCAACCGCCGCCGGCAACGCCAGAACAATGGCCGGCGACAAAGGGAGGACTGCAATGAAATTGCGCGCGATTGCGCTGGGGGCGGCATTTGCATTTGGTGTCGCCGGTATTGCCGCGGCCCAGGACAAGCCCGTCCACCTAAAACTCGGGCACTGGGTGCCGCCCGCTCATCCGCTCCAGAAGGCAATGGAAGAGTGGGGCAAGTCGGTCGAGAAGGCCTCGAACGGTACGATTACGTTCCAGGTCTATCCCGCCCAGCAGCTGGGGAAGGCGCCGGACCATTACGACATGGCCCGCGACGGTATCGCGGATGTCACATACATCAACCCGGGCTATCAGCCGGGCCGCTTCCCGATCATCGCGGCGGGCGAGCTTCCGTTCCTGATGAAGAACGCGACCGGCGGCTCGGTCGCCCTCGACAAGTGGTATCGCAAATATGCCGCGACCGAGATGAAGGACGTGAAGTTCTGCCTCGCGTTCGTGCACGATCCCGGCGCGCTGCACTCGAAGAAGAAGATCGAAACGCCCGACCAGATCAAGGGCATGAAGATCCGACCGGCGCACGCGACCATGGCGTCCTTCGTGACGCTGCTCGGCGGCACCAACGTGCAGGCTTCCGCGCCGGAATCGCGCGAAGTGCTCGAGCGCGGCGTTGCCGATGCGATCACGTTCCCCTGGGGCTCGATCCTGCTCTTCAAGATCGACAGCGTGACCAAGTTCCACCTCGACGTGCCGCTCTACGCCACCACCTTCGCCTGGGTGATGAACAAGGCGAAGTATGACGGCATGTCGGCGGCGCAGAAGAAGGTGATCGACGACCACTGCTCGCCGGAATGGGCGGCGAAGGTTGCGACTCCCTGGGCGCATTACGAAGCCGCCGGCCGCGACAAGCTGCGCAACGCAGCCGGTCACACCGTCTACAAGATCACGGACGAGCAGGTCGCGGCATGGCGCAAGGCTTCCGAGCCGCTCGCCAAGGTCTGGGGCGACAACATCAAGAAGGCCAATGCCGGCGACCCGGATGCGATCCTGAAAGCGCTGAAGGACGAGCTGAAGACCGCGGACGCGGCCTACTGATGGCCGGCGACACGAAGCGACACGGCGGCATCGAGCGGCTGATCGCTTACACGGAAACGGCGGCGGGGATTTTCCTCGCCGCTGTTACGCTTCTTGTCTTCGTGAACGTCATGCTCCGCGGCGCGAGCACGGGTCTCGGCGATTTCCTGAACTGGGTCACCGGGCGCACGGACATGAAATTCGTGCTGACGATTCCAGAGTGGTACCACCTTTCCTGTCTCGCGCTCGGCGTCTGCATCTTCTGGGGCCTTGCCGCGACGAGCTATCGCAACGACCACATCAAGGTCGACATTCTCTGGGACTGGATGGGTCCGGCCGGCAAGCGCCTGATCGATCTCTCCGCCACCGGCATCCTGCTGCTCTTCCTGCTGGTCTTCACCTGGATGCTCGGCGTGAAGGTCATGAGCGGCTATTGGAGCGGCGAGGCGACCTACGATCTTCGCCTGAAGCTCTGGCCGTTCCATCTCGTGATGGCATTCGGCATCCTGCTCGCGACCCTTCTGGTCGCTGTCCGTTTCATCCGTCTCGCGCGCGGCAGGAATGTCGAGCGCGAACACAAGGCCGAATTCGTCGAGTAATCCGGACATGACCCAGAATACGATCGTCGCCATTTCGGCCTTTGTCGGCCTGTTCGCGCTCATGGCCATTCGCGTGCCCATCGGCATCGGCATGGCGATCGCGGGGGTCGCCGGCTACTGGTATCTGAGCGGCCGTTTTCCCGCGCTGTCGCTGCTCGCGCAGTCGCCGATCCGCAACGTGACCGACTGGGATCTCGGCATCATCCCGATGTTCATTCTCATGGGCGCCTTTGCGACCGCGGCCGGCATGAGCCGCGAACTGTTTCGCGCGAGCAATGCCTGGCTCGGCCACAAACGCGGCGGCCTTGCCATGGCGACGGTGGCGGCCTGCGCGGGCTTCTCCGCGATCAACGGCTCCTCGGTCGCGACCGCCGCGACCATGACGCAGGTGGCGCTGCCCGAGATGCGAAAGGCCGGATACGACGACGGCATCGCCACCGGCGTGATCGCCGCGGGCGGCACGCTCGGCATCATGATCCCGCCTTCGGTGATCTTCGCCATCTACGGCGTCCTCACCGAAACCGATATTTCCAAGCTCCTGATTGCGGGCGTGATTCCCGGCCTGCTCGGGGCGGCGCTCTATATGTTCGCCTCGCAGGTGGTCGGCTTCTTCCGCCCGGAACTGATGCCGCGCGGGCCGCGCGCGCCCTGGAGCGAGCGGTTCGCCTCGCTCAAGGACATCTGGGCGACGCTGCTGCTCTTCGTCTTCGTGATGGGCGGCATGTATCGGGGCCTTTTCACTGCGACCGAGGCGGCCGCGATGGGCGCGAGCGGCGCTTTCGTCATCGGCCTGCTGCGCGGAAGAATGACGCCGAAGATCGTCATGGAATGCCTCGTCAACAGCGTGCGCACCTCCGCCGCGATCTTCACCATCGTGATCGGCGCGTTCATTTTCGGCTACCTGCTCGTGATTACGCAGGCGGCGCAGAACTTCAGCGCGTTTCTCCTGTCGCTGCCGCTCGGACCGCACGGCATCCTCACGCTCATTCTGTTGATGTATATCCTGCTCGGCGCGGTAATGGACGAGCTGGCAATGATCCTGCTCACGGTGCCGATCGTGTTCGAAGTCGTCGTCACCACCCTCGGCTTCGATCCGATCTGGTTCGGCGTCATCATCGTCATGGTGGTCTGTCTCGGGATGATCATGCCGCCGATCGGGATGAACGTCTTCGTCATCAACTCGATCGCGAAAGACGTTCCGCTGCAGAAAATCTACAAGGGCGTGACGCCGTTCATCCTGGTGGATCTCTTGCGGCTCGCGCTTCTGGTGATTTTTCCGGCGCTGTCGCTGTTCCTGCCGTCGCGGATGTAGCGCGCGCGACCCCGAAAAGTGGGTACCGGTTTTCGGATAAGGTCGCGCGTAAAAAATAAAACCTAGCTGCCGATCAGCTTCGGCTTCACCGGGGTGGGCAGGGCTTTCCTGCCGCCGAGATAGGTGTCGATGACGCTGGCGTCGTAACGCAGGCCCTGTGCCGGGCCCTGATCCACCACGCGGCCGGTTTCGACGAGATAGGCGTGCTCCGCGATCTTCAGGGATTGTAGCGCGTTCTGCTCGACCAGCAGGACGCCGACCCCCTTGTCCGCGATCTTGCGGATCGTCCTGAACAATTCGCCGGTGAGGACCGGGCTGAGGCCGAGCGAGGGCTCGTCGAGCAGGAGATAGGCCGGCGACGACATCAAGGCCCGCCCGATCGCCAGCATCTGCTGTTCGCCGCCGGACATCGTGCTCGCCGCCTGTCTCGCGCGCTCCTTGAGGCGCGGAAACACGCGGAAGATTTCCGCGCGGCGAAATTCGATCTCTTCCTTGTCGCTGGAAACGAAGCTGCCGAGCGCGAGATTGTCCTCGACCGACATGTCGGGGAACAGACCGCGTCCTTGCGGCACGGTCGCGAGCCGCAACTTGACGCGGTTGTGGGCGGGCTCGTGGGTGATGTCGCGGCCGTCGAGCGTGATGGCACCGCCGGCGAGCGCAACGGTGCCGGCAAGCGCGTTGACGAGCGTGGTCTTGCCCGCGCCGTTCGCGCCGAGCACCACGGTCAGGTCGCCGCGGCCGAGCTTGATCGATACGTCCTCGAGCGCGATGTGGCGGCCGTAGGAGACGGAGAGGTTCTTCGCCTCGATCACTGGTCGTCCCCCAGATAGACGCGGATGACCTCGGGATTGGCGAGCGCATCGTCGGGCTTGCCCGACGCGATCAGCTTGCCCGCGCTCAACACCACCACATGCGAGCACAACGACCGGATCGCGTGCATCACATGCTCCACCATGACGACGGTGATCCCTTCGTTGCGAAGCGAATGGATGAGCTCGATGCCGCGCTCCAGCTCGGAGGGGTTGAGGCCCGCGAGCCATTCGTCCAGCAGCAGCACGTCCGGCGCGCAGGCGAGCGCCCGCGCAAGCTCGATCCGCTTCTGATCGAAATAGGTGAGCTGGTCCGCATGGGCTTCCAGGCTGCCCTCGAACTGCACGCGCTCCAGCAGCCGTTCGGCTTCCGCGCGCGAGGCGGAAACCCCGAGCTTGCGCTTGCCGTACATCGCCGCGACCGCGACGTTGTCGCGTGCATCCAGCGCGTCGGGCACACGCACGAGCTGGAACGTGCCCGCGACGCCGAGCCGGCAGATCTGCTCCGGCGTGCGGCCGGAAATGCGCTTGCCGTCCTTGAGGATCGTGCCGTCGCTGGGCGCGAGCCGGCCCATGATGACGTTCAAGAGCGTGGTCTTGCCCGAGCCGTTGGGGCCGATCAGCCCCATGATCTCGCCGCGCGGCACCGAGAAGGAGACGCGGTCCACGGCTTTGAGGCCGCCGAAGCGGCGCGAGACGCTTGCAATGTCGAGGGCGTGGCCGCTCATGCGTCACCGTCCCTGCGCGCGCGCCATCGTCTGCGCCAATCCTGCAACAGCCCGAGCAGCCCGTTCGGGATTAAGAACACGATGCCGAGGAAGCAGAGCCCGAGCACGATCGAGAAATAGTTCGGCAGGTTGATCGAGATCCAGTCCTGGATCAGCACGAGCGGGATCACACCGAGCATCGGGCCCCAGACCGAGGTGGCGCCGCCCAGCAGCGCCATGATGACGGTAAGGAACGATACCGTCGGGTTGAAGGCGGTGGTGGGGTCGATGTAGCTCGCGCGCGGCGCCATGATCGCGCCCGCGAGCGTCATCACCAGTGCGCTGACGACGAAGGTGCCGATCTTGAGCGCGGTCGTGTTGATGCCGATCTGCCGCGCGACAGTCTCGTCCGCGCCCAGCGTCTTCATCGCAAATCCCATGCGGGTGCGGTCGCGGATGAGCCAGAGCGCGATGATGAAGACGCAAAGCGCGAGCAACTGGTAATAGATGTCGCGCGTGGTGTCGCTGGTGAAGACTTCAAGGTTGTAGAGATAACGCCCGGCCTTCATGGCGATGCTGGCTTCGTACCAGGTCACGACTTCGCGCACGAGCGTCGCCAGCCCGAAGGTGAAGATCACGAAATACATGCCCTTGAGGCGCAGCGTGGCGAGGCCCACGAAGGCCGAGAGCAGAATGCCGATGACCGCGGCGGCGCCGAGCGCGTAGAGATAGCCGTAATCGGGGGCGAGCACCGCGACCGTGTAGTTGCCGACGCCGTAGAAGGCCGATGCCGCGAGCGAAATGTAGCGCGTGGGGCCGGAGAAGAAGGCCCAGCCCGTCGCCAGCGCCACGTACTTGAAGATGTCGAGGAGTTGCGCGAGGCGGAAGCTGTCGACATAGCGCGGCGCCACGATCAGCGCGGCGAGCACGGCGAGCGCGATGAGCTCCTTCGGAACCCGGATCGAGCGCCCGCTGCCGGTGCGCGCGGTGCCGCCGAACAGGCCCTCCGGCTTCCACAGCAGCACGAGCGAGAACAGCGTGAAGGAGACGACGGTGATCAGGCCGGAGTTCAGCAGCAGCGCGCCGAACTGCTCCGCGAGGCCGAGCAGAATGCCGGCGACGAAGCCGCCCATGACGTGCCCGATGCCGCCCATGACGACGACGATCAGCGCCTTCATGGTGAAGGCGGCACCCGTGGTCGGGTTCATGCCGAAGAACATCGAGATCAGGATGCCCGCGCATGCGGCGAGCGCGCCGCCGGCGGCAAAGGCAAGCGCGCTGTAGCGCTTCACGTCGACGCCCACGAGCGGCGCGGCGTCCGGGTTGCTTGCGATCGAGCGCAGCGCGCGGCCGGTTTTCGAGTAGCGCAGCGCCGCATAGACGCCGAAGGCGAGCGCGAGCGCGGCGGCGAGCGTCACGAGCCGGTTCGCGGAAAGCGCAAGCGGGCCGAGCTTGATGACGTCCGCGAGATAAGTGTAGGCGCGGTCGGTGCCGGTCCACAGCACGAGGGCCACGCCTTGCAGCACGAACAGCAGGCCGAAGGTGGAGATGATCGAATCGATTTCGCGCTTGCCCTGGTCGCGCGTGCGCGAAAGCAGCGGATGCAGCACGTACATGAAGAGCAGCCAGCTCGCGGCGAAGGCGGCCGGCACGCCGAACAGGAGCGTCACGAAAGGCGGCGCGTTCAGGAGCGTGAAGCCCCAGAACGCCGCATAGCCCGCGAGCATCAGGAACTCGCCGTAAGCGAGATTGAGCACGCGCGCGACGCCGTATTGCAGATTCAGGCCGATCGCGATCAGCGCATAGATGCCGCCGATCACCAGGCCCGCAATCATGAAGTCGAAAAACAGCGTCACGCGGCAACAATCCTGTTCGCGCGCGCCGAGGGCAGCGCGCCCGTTACTCCGCCGCAAATTCTATAGAAAAGGGCCCGCGTTCTCGACACGCGGGCCCGTAAGCTTTTGCTTAACCTTACTTTACCTGCGGGGCCACGGCGCCCGGCAGGCTCGCCGGCGCAACGCCCTTGTATTCGCCGTCCTGATACTGGCCGACCCACCACAGCTTGGTTAACTGGTTATTTTCCAGCTTCACGTCGCCGAGGATAGTCTTGAAGGTTCCGGTCTTGAGCTCGGCGATGATCTTCTTGTTGTCGATCTCGCCGACGCGCTCGATCGCCTGCTGCAACATCTGCAAGCCGGCATAGGTGTTCGAGCTGGCCCAGCGGTCCGGCTCCTGGCCCTTGTTCACGTCCTTGTGACGCTTCACCCAGTCCTGCACGCCGGGTCCGTTCGGATCCCACGCGCCGAGGCCGAAGAAGCCGTTGATCTTGTCGCCGAACTTCGCCTTGTAGTTCGGGAAGGCGGCGCCGACCGAGAGGAACCTCACCTTCGGATTGAAGTCGTTCGCGATCGACTGCTCGGTGAGCATGAAGGTGTCGGGCGGATAGGAGAAGGCAAGCATGATATCCGGATTTGCCGCCTTCGCCGCCTTGATCTGCGCCGAGAGATCGGCGGAGCCGAGCGGGTAGGTCGTCTCGTAAACGATCTTGTAGTTGTTCGCGGCGAGCGCGGCCTTCGCCGGCACCAGGAATTCGGCGCCGAACGGGTGCTGCACGGAGAACAGCGCGACGGTTTCCTTGATCTGGCCCTTCTTGCGCAGCTCGTTGAGCATATCGACGAGCGCCTTCACGCCGTCGCTCGGGCGGCCGAGCATCCAGAACGCATTGTCGAACTTCGGCGCGAGGTCGTTGATGCGGTCGGTCGCGGCGGTGCCCATGACATGCGGGTAGCCGTGCTTCGCAAATACCGGCAGCACTTGCAGGTTCGGACCGGTGCCCCACGGCGGCAGCACGATGTCCATCTTGTCGACGGTCATCAGGCGCTCCACGAGGCGCACCATGTCTTCGTTGTTCGAGCGGTCGTCGACTTCGGTGACTTCGAGCGGAATGCGCTTGCCGTATTTCTTCAGCATGATTCCGCCGGCCTTGTTCACTTCGTCGGCCCACAACCGGTAGTTCGGCACGGACGTCAGCAGCGCGCCCGCCGCTTGCGGGCCCGACAGCGAAATCACGTAGCCGAGCTTGATGGATTTTGGCGCGTCCTGCGCCGTCAGCATCTGCGTCGAGCCGGCGATCAGGCCGATCGCGGCGGCGGCGCATAGTAATCTCTTGAGCATTGGCAGTCCCTCCCTGAGGTCTTCTTATCCGTCCATCATGGGACGAAACCATTGGACTGCCAACGGTATCTTTGGGGGATGGCAATGCGCATTGCGCCGCAAAAAAATGCGGCGGCGACAGGCTCGCCCCGAAGCGCTTGAACGGCTTCGGCGCGATGCCCTTTTTGCAGGCGCGCAAGCGCCAGCGCCGGCCTCAGGCGACGTGCCGGGAATAGGTCTCGGCGTAGGTGTCGCGCAGCACGTTCTTCTGCACCTTGCCCATGGTGTTGCGCGGCAATTCTTCGACGAAGAAGACGCGCTTGGGCTGCTTGAAGCGGGCGAGCCGCCCTTCCAGCGCGCCGAGGATTTCGGCTTCGGAAAGGGTGGCATTCTTCGCCCGGACCACGACCGCGGTGACGCCCTCGCCGAGATCGGGATGGGCCAGGCCGATCACCGCGGATTCGACGACCCCCGGGATCGCGTCGATCTCCGTCTCGACTTCCTTCGGATAGACATTGAAGCCGCCGGAAATCACGAGGTCCTTGCCGCGGCCGACGATGTGGACGTAGCCGCGCTCGTCGATCTTGCCGAGGTCGCCGGTGATAAAGAAGCCGTCGGCGCGGAATTCGGCGGCGGTCTTGTCCGGCATCCGCCAGTAGCCCTGAAACACATTGGGGCCCTTGACCTCGATCACGCCGATCTCGCCTTGCGCGAGAACCTTGCCGCTCTCGGGATCCGCGATCCGAAGTTCGACGCCGGGCAGCGGAAAGCCGACCGTGCCGGGAATGCGGTCGTCTTCATACGGGTTCGACGTGTTCATATTGGTTTCGGTCATGCCGTAACGCTCGAGAATGGCGTGCCCGGTTTTCTCCGAAAATGCGCGATGCGTTTCCGCGAGCAGGGGCGCGGAGCCGGAAACGAACAGCCGCATGTGCTTCGTCGCTTCCTTCGTCACCTTCGGATGGTCGGCGAAGCGCACGTAGAACGTCGGCACGCCCATCATGGCAGTCGCCTTCGGCATCAGGCGCAGCATCTCCTCGGCGTCGAACTTCGCAAAGAAGATCATCGACGCGCCCGCGAGCAGTACGACGTTCATCGCCACGAACAGGCCGTGCGTGTGATAGATCGGCAGCGCGTGCAGCAGCACGTCGCGCTCCGTGAAGCGCCAGTAGTCCTTGAGCGTCGCGGCGTTCGAGAGCAGGTTCTCGTGGCTGAGCATCGCGCCCTTCGAGCGGCCGGTGGTGCCGGATGTATAAAGAATGGCGGCAAGGTCGCGCGCGCCGCGCGCCACCGCGGCGTGGGGCTGCCCGTCCTTCGCGTTTGCGAGCAGGGAGCCGTCGCCGTGGATGCCGAGCGTTTCGACCGTGCCGATCTTCAATTTGTCCGCGAGCGCCCGTACGCCGCTCTCGGTTTCAGGCTTGCAGACGATAACGCGCGGCTCGGCGTCGCCGAGGAAATATTCGAGCTCGGCAAGCGGATAGGCGGTGTTGAGCGGCAGATAGACGCCGCCCGCGCGCACCACGCCGAGATAGAGCGCAAGGTTCTGCCAGGATTTCTCGATCTGCACCGCGACCCTGTCGCCGGGCACGACGCCGCGGCGGATCAGGTGCGCGGAAATCTTTCCGGCGAGGTCGAAGACGTCGCCATAGGAAACCGTGCTGCCGTCCGGCAGCTCGATCAGCGCCTTCTCGCGCGAGGGAATGGCCGCTTCGAGAGCGCTGAAGAGATAATTCGTTTCTTGCATTGCAGGGATTCTCGCGAGGTTCGGGCGCGCCGCCTGCGGCTGGCGCAATAGCTTGCGGACTTCCTTGCCGGCAACGACTTCGCCGGCTTCCGCATAGGCTTCGTGATTTCGTTCGATCTCGGCAAGATCGTAGCGGTAGTTGACCATGACGCCGTGCGACTGCGCCAAGCCACGCGGCGACAGGTCGGCGGCGGCGTGGATATGCGCGAGCGCCGCGCCATTGCCCAGATGGAATCGCGCGACCGGATCCGCCGGGCGGTCGCGCCGGTCCTTGGCGGCGAGAAAATAATGCGCGGCCAGCGCCGTGAGCGGCGCTTCCAGCGCCTTTCGTTTTGCCTCGCTCTCGTGCCAGCCGGGTTGATCGAGCAGCGCGAGCGCCTCGCGGTCGGTATCGTGGATCGCGCCGGAGGTGCCGTCCTTGCGCTCGCGCTCCAGCCATTTCGCGAAGCCCGGCGCCGGCGAGAGCGTCACGAAGGTATCGAGCTTCGGAAATTCGCGCGAGATTTCCTCGGCGACATGCTTGATGAGAAAGCTGCCGAAGGAGACGCCCGCGAGCCCGCGCTGCGTGTTCGAGATCGAATAGAATGCTGCGGTGGTCGCGTCGCGCGGATCGAGCGGCTTGCGGCCGCGGGCCAGAATCGGCGCGATCGCGCCCGGAATTCCCTGCGTCAGCGCGACCTCGACGAAGATCAACGGCTCGTCCACCAGCGCCGGATGGAAGAAGGCGTAGCAGCGCCGGTCGGGCGGGTCGATGCGCGCCCGCAGATCGTCCCAGTCGCGGATTTCATGGACGGCTTCGTAACGGATGATCTTTTCCAGCACGATCGCCGGCGAGGACCAGTCGATCCGCCGCAGCACCAGGAAGCCCCGGTTGAACCAGGAAGCAAACAGATGCACGAAGTCGCGGTCGACCATCGCGAGATCGCCGCGCAGCCTCAGCGCATCCAGCAGGTGCGCGCGCATCGCGACCAGCGCTTCGGTTCCGTCGGGCGCGAGATTGAGCCGCCGCACGATTTCCTGCCGCCTCGGCTCGCTCGCCTCCTGCAGGGCTTCCTCGCTGCTTTCGTCCGGTGCCGCGAGATAGTTCTGCGCGGCCTGCTTCAGCCGGTCGCGGTCGGGGCCATAGCGGTGCGCGAGTGCCTCGAAGAACGCGACCCGCTCGCCGGTCTTGAGTTCGCGATAGGCCTCGAGGATTTCCGCAGCCAGCGCGACGCCCGAGGCTTCGCCGCGTCCCGACAAAAGGTCCTCGCAAAGCTCCACGAGGTTCTGGGTCCGCGTTTCGCCGCTCGGTTTCGTGCGCCCGCGCGCCCGCGACAGCAGATCGCGTCCGCGCTCCGAGATCGCCTGGAAAAGTTCGCTGAGAAAGCTCTTGTTCGTTGCCACGGCCGGTTTCTTCGCTTGTCGAAGCCAATTAAACAAATGCGGCGCCAAATCGCAAAACCGCTTGCGGCGGGCTCAGCCCTTCGCCGCCGCCGCGCGATTGCCGCCCGCCTGCGCCGCGATCCATTCGGCGACGATGGCCTCGATCGCATCGAGCCCGTCGGTGAGCGCCGCGGGGCCGGGCTGAAGAATGATCGTGGATTTGATCTCGCGGAGAAAGCCGTTCTGCACGGCCGGGATCGCGCCGAAGCCGGGCCGGTTCGCCACATGCTCGGGCCGGAACTTCTTTCCGCACCACGAGCCGATGATGATGTCGGGCCGGGCCGCGATTACCTGCCCTGCGGTGACGATGCGCTCCTTCGCCGCTTTCATTCCGGCGAGTTGCGGAAACGCTTCGACGCCGCCCGCGATTTCGATCAGCTCGGAAACCCAGCCGATGCCGGAAATCATCGGCTCGTCCCACTCTTCGAAATAGACGCGCGGCCGCGCGGGCAGGGCGGCACTTCGCGTCTTTGCCGCATCGAGCCGCTGCCGCAGGCCGGCACAAAGTGTGGCACTCTTTTCCGCTTCCCCGATCAGCCCGCCGAGCGTCGCGATCATTGCAAAAATGCCGGCGACGTCGCGCTGGTTGAAGGCGTGGACCGCGACGCCCGCCTTGACCAGATCGGCGACAATCCCTGCCTGGAGATCGGAGAAGGTCAGAACGAGGTCCGGCTCCAGCGCCAGAATTTTTCCGACATCGGCCGAGATGAAGGCCGCGACCCGCGGCTTTTCCTTGCGCACCCGCGGCGGCCGCACCGCATAGCCCGAGACGCCTACAATTCGGGCATCCTCGCCCATCAGATAGAGCGTTTCGACCGTTTCTTCGGTCAGGCAGACGATGCGGCGGGGTGGAAAGCTTCGCATGAGCCGGAATGGGGATGGATTAGAACGGGCCGGAAGTGGCCGCGGCGGTCGCGATGAAAGGCCGAAATCCGTTGATCTGCGGCCCGTTCCGCGTGACTTTACAGGGTTTCGGCGGGAATATCCGCCGCGAAATTCGAATCGCCTCGAGGGTCGAGGCAATCGGGGCAGGAGGGTGAAATGGCCGGACTAGTCGATCGCGTAAAGAATATTCTGCTGACGCCGAAGACCGAGTGGCCGGTGATCGATGGTGAATCCGGCGACATCAAGGAAGTCTTTTCTTATGTCGCGGTTCTCGCGCTGCTGCCGCTGATCGGCGGAATCATCGGCGGCGCGATCATCGGCGGCCTGCCGCTCGTCTATATCGTGGCGGCTGCGGTGGTCGGTTATCTGCTGGCCTTTGCCGTCGTCTATCTCGTCGCCTTCATCATCGATGCGCTTGCGCCGACCTTCGGCAGCGAGAAGCATTTTCCGAGCGCGCTGAAACTCACCGCCTATTCCTACACCGCGTCGTGGGTGGCCGGGATTTTCAGCATCGTTCCGTTGGTCGGCGGCGTGCTCGCGCTGGTCGGCGGGATCTATAGCCTCTACCTGCTTTACATCGGCCTGCCGACGATGATGCGCACGCCGCAGGAAAAGGTGACGGGTTATTTCATCGTCTCGCTGATCTGCGCGATCGTGGTTTCGATCCTGATCACGGCGGTGATCGGCGGGCTGCTGCTGTTTCCGTTCGCCGCCCTGGCGTTGCGCTGAGCGCTACTTCGCCAGCAACACATCCCGGCACGATGGCGGCAGTTCCGCCATCGTGAGCGGGGGCTTCG
>CAZNPX010000033.1:0-32568 GCA_964575175.1 uncultured Hyphomicrobiales bacterium
CAGCTCGATTCCAGATCTTCCTGCCGCGTATAGAACCCGAAGCGCTGCACCAGCGCGCCATCCCACGAGCGCGTGTTCAGGTTGATGCGCGCATGGGTGTGCCGCTGGATGTCCTGCGCGAAGGCATCGGGCAGGGGCACCATGGTTTCGGGGTCGTACTGGACCTTGCGGTCGGTGTGGCGGATCACGCCCTCGATGTTGATCTGCCCCGAAATATCGGCGCCGACTTTCGTGTTCAGGGTGAAGGCGCGGTGCCCGTCACGCTCGTTGCCGAAGCGGGAGATGTTGTGGCCGTCGGTGTCCCGCGTCTGCACCGTGAAGGCGCCGTAGAGCGGGCCGTTCGCCGCGCGCAGGCTCGCGCTGAGCAGCGAGCTGTTCTGCGTGCCGGCTTCGGCGCGGACGGCGAGCTCCGGCTTTTTCAGCCCGCGGCCCGATTTGGTGTAGATCGAGATCACGCCCGATTGCGCGTTGCCGCCATAGATGCCCGATTGCGGGCCGCGCACGACTTCGATGCGCTCGATGTCATCGACCAGAAAATCGGCGAAGTCGAAATCGCCGCCATCGAGCCGGCCGACCGGCACGTCGTCGATCAGCACCTGCACATGGTTTGCTTCCGCGCCGCGAATGCGGACCTGCGTGAAGGATCCTTTGTTTCCCGACCCGCTGACATGCACGCCGGGAACGGTGCGCAGCGCGTCGGCGACGGTTTCGACGCCGCGCGCGCGCAGTTCTTCGCCTTGCAGCACGGTCACGCTGGCGCCGACGCGGTCGGCGGGCTGCGGCGCCTGGTTTGCAGAGATCACGACATCGGGCAGCATCGTCGTCTGCGCCTGTGCCGCGGTGAGGGAAAGGGGTAGCGCGATCAGCGCGAGCGTAGTGGGTAACCGAAACACGGGGAGCCTCCAGGAATTGTCTTTGGACAAGTCGCGGAGACACGCGAAAGCCCGAGGCCGGAAGCCCCGTTCATTCGGATAGCCTGTTCGAGATGCAGCCCCATCTGCGCCCCCGCAACGGTTCACGTCTTCACGTGTCACCGCTGCGGTAGTCCGCACCGATCGCACGCCCCGCGCGCCGGTTGGGTGACTGATGCGGTCGGTCTCCTGGCTCGCGGGTCGTTGCTCTGGCTTCGCCTTCCCAGACTTTCGTCCAGTGGCACTTGAGGCGAGAGCTACCGCTTACAGTTGCGGGGGCAGCTACGGATTGGATCGGAACGCAGATCGATACCGTATTCCCATGTCCGTCGGCGTTTATGGCGCGTCGGGACACCGTCATCGTATTTATCTAAACGCGGGAACTACGGCGAAGTCAAATTTCCGCAAGACAAGTAAATAGCCGCGCGAATAGGGTGCGGAATCGACGGCCGGAACCGATGAAGAAGCGAACGAATGCCGGAATGCCGGCCGAGGTAGCTGCGGTCTTTCGCGCCTGTCCGGCGCGGCTGCGGAGCAGGCTGATCGCGCTGCGGCGTTTGATTCTGAAGACCGCGGCAAGGACCGAAGGCGTGGGGACGCTCGAGGAAGCGCTCAAATGGGGCCAGCCCAGCTTCCTCACCACGCAAAGCAGGAGCGGCAGCACCATTCGGATCGACCGCGTGAAGGATGGCGGCGATCGCTACGCCATCTATTTCCACTGTCAGACCGATCTGGTTTCGACGTTTCGCACGCTCTATCCGAAGACGTTCGCCTATGAAGGCAACCGCGCGATCGTCCTCGATGCGAAGAAAGCGCCGGACGAGAAAGCGCTCGCGCATTGCATCGCGCTTGCGCTGACCTATCACGCGCGCAAGGCGCAAAAGCGCAAATGAAAAGGCCGCCGTTTCCGGCGGCCTTTTGCTGTTTCGAGTGCGCGTCGTTACGCGGCAACGAGACGATAGCCGTCGCCGGCTTTCTCGATGCGGCCGAGCGACGGGAAGGGGAAATGGAATCCCTGCACGCGCATCTTTTCCGCCGCCACCATGTCGTAGGTCTTGCGGCGCGTTTCTTCGGCCTGTTTCGCATCCTGATCGTACATCGCGTGCCAGCCCGGATTGGTCACGAAGAGCGCGGGAATGTTCGTGATGTCCGACTGGATGAAGAGCTTGTCGTTACCCGAGGCCACGATAAAGGAAGTGTGGCCGGGTGTGTGGCCGAGCGTGGCGACCGCGGTGATGCCGGGCACGATTTCCTTGCCGTGTTCGTATTGCGTGACCTTGCTCTTCAGGCCGTCGATGAAAATACGCTTCACGTTGGCGAAGGCGGGCTTGCGTCCGTCCGGCGCGCGGCTGGCTTCGCCTTCGTCGGTCCAGTGCTTCCACTCCGGCGCGGGTACGAGCACCTGCGCATTCGGGAACAGCGGCTTGCCGTCACCGTCGAGGATGCCGTTGATGTGATCGCCGTGGAAATGCGAGATCACGAGATCGGTCACTTTCGCCGGGTCGTAACCGGCGGCGGCAAAGTTCTTCTGGAAATTGCCGACGGCGGGGTTCTTGGCGTTCATGCCCGGGCCCATGCCGGTATCGATCACGACGATGCGGTTGCCGCTTTTCACCACGGCCGGGTTGAAGGGGACTGTCAGTTTCTCGCCGTCGAGGCCGGCGGCTTTCAGGGCCTTGCTGACTTCCTCTTTGGGCTGGTTCACGACGAATCGGTCGGGAAGCGGGAAGGTGTTCGCGCCATCGGCAATGCCGGTGATCTCGAGGCTGCCGACCTTGTAATGATTGAATCCTGCGGCCTGGGCCATGGCGTGAGAAAAGAATGCCTCGATAAAACTCGGTGCGAGCGAGAGTGCTCCGGCGGCAGCGGTGCTGCCGGCGAGCAGCGTGCGGCGTGAAATGTCAGACATAAAATGCTCCCTGAGGCGATCTGGTTTTGTGGGGTTTCCGGCGACATTTTAGCAGACTTTCGATTGCGGTAATGCAACGGCAAGCGGCTTCCGTGCCATCTCACTGCGCTGCGGAAAAACGCGAGGGCAGGCTGGACCGGAATCACCTGTTCCGCGATTATTCCGCCCCCGGCCGCCGTTCAGTCCGGGTTAAGCAGGCTCCCCAGAACCTTCCATCCAGCACCCCCAAGCCGCACGAATTCTTGTAGAACGGCGTGCGGATCTTTCCCGCACCGCAACGAAGTCCGGGTTCCGTTGGCGCGGGGCCGTTTTACCGAAGGAATTTCCATGAACGCGAACAAGAACGAGACGCCGCAGCCTGCGACCGCCAGGAAGCCTGGCGAGGCGCGGCCAACGGGGGCCCTGCTGCCGCTCTTCATCTTCGCGATCTTCGTCAGCGCGGCGCTGCTCTTTTTCGTGCAGCCGATGTTCGCAAAAATGGTGCTGCCGAAACTCGGCGGCACCCCGGCGGTCTGGTCGGTCGCCATGGTGTTCTTCCAGACGGTGCTGCTGGCCGGTTATGCCTATGCCCATTTCATCACCAGGAATTTGCAGGGCCGTCAGGCCATCCTGATCCATCTCGCGATCATGACGGTTGCGGTCGTCTTCCTGCCGCTCAGCATCGCGAGCGGCTGGAACCGGCCGCCGGCTTCGGGGGAGGCGTTCTGGCTGCTCGGGCTGTTCACCGTCTCCATCGGCCTGCCGTTCTTCGCGCTTTCCGCGAACGGGCCGCTGTTACAGGCGTGGTTCGCGCGCACCGATCATCCGGCGGCGAAGGATCCCTATTTCCTTTATGCGGCGAGCAATGTCGGCAGCTTCATCGCGCTGCTCGCGTATCCCTTCGTGGTCGAGCCGCTGACGCGCCTCCAGCAGCAGACCTTCGCCTGGTCGGCGGGCTTCGTCTTCCTGATCCTGCTGATCGCCGGTTGCGGCTATCTGATCTGGAACACCAAAGACCTGAAGATGGCAAAGCCGGCAGCGGGCGAGACCGCCGGCAAGCCCAAGCCGACCTGGGCGGAGGCGGCCGTATGGGTCGCGCTTGCCGCGATCCCGTCGGGCCTTCTGATCGCGGTCACCAATCACATTTCGACCGATGTCGCGGCGGTGCCGTTTCTCTGGGTCGTGCCGCTTGCGCTCTATCTGCTGACGTTCGTGCTCGTATTTTCGCGCTTCGCGGGGTCCGTCCACCGGATCGCGGTGATCGTGCAGCCGGTCTTCATCGCGGTGCTGATCGCTTCGCAGGTCTTCGAAGGCTTCGATTCGATTTTCTGGATCCTGACGATCCACATCGCCGCGTTCTTCTTCACGGCGCTGGTCTGTCACGGCGAACTCGCGCGGCTGCGCCCGGCGCCCGCTTATCTCACAGAATTCTACATGTGGATGTCGGCGGGCGGCATGCTCGGCGGCATCGCGGCCGCGCTGGTCGCGCCGCAGATTTTCAACTGGGTTGCCGAGTATCCGATCCTGATCGTGCTGGCGCTGCTGTGCCGTCCGGGCTGGGTCTGGCCGAGCGGGCGCTATGCATCGATCTTCTGGATCGTGCTTGCCGTCGTCGCTGCCGCCGCACTCGCGCCTGCCTTCGGCTACCGGGTGCCGTTCCTGTCCGACCTCGCGCCCGGCAATTACACGTACATGAAGTGGGCGATCGCGGCGCTGCTCGTGATCTCGATCCTGATCTCGTTCGACTCGGTGAAGTACGCCTACATCGTGGCGCTCTGCTTCCTGACCATCAAAGCCTACGAGAACATCGACTCGCGCACGCGCCACACGCTGCGCAGCTTCTTCGGCGTCCATAAAGTGACCGACAGCTACGACGGCCGTTTCCGCGTGCTCCTGCACGGCACGACGATTCACGGCGCGCAGCGGATGATGACCAACGACTTCAAGCCCTATTCCGGCCGGCCGGAACTCACGACCTATTATTACAAGTCGGCGGCGATCGCGCAGGCGGTGGCGCAGACACGGGAGAACAAGAACGGGCCGATCAACTACGCGGTGGTGGGTCTCGGCACCGGCACGCTTGCCTGCCACAAGCAGGAAAAGGATCAGGTGCATTACTACGAGATCGATCCCACCACGATTGAGATCGCCACGAACCCGTCCCGATACGGCTTCAGCTTTCTCGCGCAATGCGCGCCGGATGCGAAGATCACGCTCGGCGACGCGCGGCTCACGATCGCGGACGCGCCCGACGGCAGCTACGATCTTATCGTCATCGATGCGTTCTCCTCGGATGCGATTCCGATTCATCTGATGACGCGCGAGGCGGTCGATACCTACAAGCGCAAGCTCGCGCCGCGCGGTATTCTCGTCATGCACATCTCGAACCGGCACCTCGAGCTGGCCTCGGTGGTGGCGGGGATCGCCGCCGCGAACGGCATGGTGGTGCGCACCCACAACACGATCGAGGGCGACGAAGAGGTGAGCGACGAGGATTACAAGTTCTCCGGCACCGTCAGCGCCATCGTGCGCAAGCCCGAGGATTTTGGCGCGCTCGACGAAAAGAAGCACTGGCTGGACCAGAAGGTGGACCCCGCCCAATGGGTCTGGACCGACGACTATTCCAACGTCATCGGCGCCATGATCCGGCACTCAAGAGGGCATTGAGGGGGCTATCGTTAACGGGCGGCCGGGCCTTGTTGTGGTCAAAGGCCGCCCGCCTTGCTATAGCCCGTCCATGACCGGCCTGTGCTTGCGCCGGGCCTCGCAAGTCCTTGAGAATCCGAGACGAAACCCGTGACAGCCGTTCATCGCAAATTTGACCGTCCCGCAATCGATTTTTCGGGCAAGTCGGTACTGGTTACCGGCGGCACCGGCTCCTTCGCCCGCGCCTTTATCGACACGCTGCTTTCCCAGAACGCGCCGCGCCGGCTCGTCGTGTTCTCGCGCGACGAGCAGAAGCAGGACACCATGGCGCGGGAAGTGGCGGCGGCGCACCCGCAGGTCGCGGATCGCATGCGCTACTTCATCGGCGACGTGCGGGATCTTTCGCGCCTCGAGCTCGCGATGCGCGAAATCGACTACGTGGTCCATGCCGCGGCCATCAAGATCATCCCGATCGCGGAATACAATCCGTTCGAGACGATCCTCACCAATGTGCATGGCGCGGAAAACGTCGTAAAGGCGTCGCTGCGCAACAAGGTTTTGCGCGTGGTCGCGCTTTCGACCGACAAGGCCGCGAACCCGATCAATCTCTACGGCGCGTCCAAGCTCGCCTCCGACAAGATCATGGTCGCCGCGAATAATCTCACCGGCTCGCACGGCACCAAGTTCTCCGTGGTGCGCTACGGCAACGTCATCGGCTCGCGCGGCTCGGTGGTCCCGCTGTTCGACAGCCTCATCAAGAAGGGCGTCAAGGCGCTGCCCATCACCGATCCGCGCATGACCCGCTTCTGGATCACGCTGGAGCAGGGCGTGCAGTTCGTGCTGTCGTCGCTCGCGATGATGAACGGCGGCGAACTGTTCGTGCCGAAGATTCCGTCGATGCGCATGACCGAGCTTGCGCGCGCGATGGCGCCGAACCTGCCGCACGACGTCGTCGGCATTCGTCCCGGCGAGAAGCTTCATGAAGTGATGATCACCGAAGACGACGCGCGGATGACGCTCGAACTCGACGACCGCTATGTCATCTGTCCGCAACTCGTGGACTGGAGCCGGGATCACCTGGCGAAGCTCGGCGCGCGGCCGGTCGATGAGGGGTTCCGCTACTCGTCCGAGATCAACACCGAGTGGCTGGACGGTGAGGTTCTCAACGGATTGATCGGCCGTAAGGCAGCATGAGCGAAAGCCGGCGGATGGTGCCCTATGGGCGGCAGACAATCGAGGATGACGATGTCGCGGCGGTCGCCGCCGCGCTGCATTCTGATTTTCTGACGACCGGCCCGCTGGTCGAAGAATATGAGCGGAAATTCGCGGCGGCGACCGGCGCGAAACACGCGGTCGCCTGCAACAGCGGCACCGCCGCGCTGCACCTCGCGGCGATGGCGCTCGATCTGAAGCCCGGCGACACCGCGATCGTCCCTTCCGTTACATTCCTTGCGAGCGCCAATGCCATCCGCATGACCGGCGCGGAAGTTTTCTTCGCCGACGTCGATCCCGACAGCGGATTGCTGACGGAGGCCGGGTTCGAAGAGGCCATCGCGCTTGCCGGAAAATACCGGCGCAGTGTGAAGGCGGCGGTTCCGGTCCACCTGAACGGCAGGTTTTGCGACATGAAGGCGCTTGCGGATGTCGCGCAACGCAACGGCATCGCGCTGATCGAAGACGCCTGTCACGCACTCGGCGTTCCCGCCGCCGGGGCGAACGAGTTTTCGCGCTTTGCCTGTTTCTCCACGCATCCGGTGAAAACCGTTGCGACCGGCGAGGGCGGCGCGGTTACGACCGCTGACGCGGCGGCGGCGCAGCGCATGCGCAAGCTGCGCAGTCACGGCATGGTGCACGCGCCGGAAGACCTGCAACACCGCGACGAAGGCTTCGAGAATGGCGAGAAGCGCCCGTGGTATTACGAGATGCAGGAGATCGGCTGGAATTATCGCCTGCCGGATGTTCTCTGCGCGCTCGGCATCAGCCAGCTCGGCAAGCTCGATCGGTTCATCAGGCGGCGCGAGGAAATCGCGCGCCTCTACGACCGGCTGCTGGCGCCGCTTGCGCCCGCGCTGAAGCCGGTGCCTCGCGGAAACGCGCCGCATGGGTTGCATCTTTATGCGGTGCTGATCGACTTCGAGGCGATCGGGACGACGCGCGCGAAATTCATGAACGCCCTGCGCGCGGAGAACATCGGCACGCAGGTGCATTATCTCCCGGTTCACCGGCAGCCTTATTACCGCGACCGCTACGGGGAGCGGTCGCTGCCCGGCGCCGACGCTTATTATGCGCGCTGCCTTTCCATTCCGCTGTTTCCCTCGATGACCGACGCGGACGCCGGGCGCGTGGCCGCGGCGCTCGGGCGTCTGGTCGGCCGGGCATAAACGCCATGAAGACCGCGGTCATCGTTCAGGCGCGCATGAGCTCGACGCGGCTGCCGGGGAAGGTGTTGCGCGATCTTGGCGGCAAGACCGTGCTGTATCATGTCCTGCGCCGCTGCGCGGCGGCGCGCGGCTGCGACGTGGTCGTGTGCGCGATTCCGGACGATCCCGATTGCGAGCCGATTGCGCAGGAAGCCGTGGCGGCGGGCGCCGTCGTGGTTCGCGGCTCTGAAACCGACGTGCTCGACCGCTACTACAAGGCGGCGCGCGCGGTGCAGGCGGATACCGTCATGCGGGTCACTTCCGATTGTCCGCTCATCGATCCGGCCGTGTGCGGCGAAGTGCTTGCGCTGCGCGAGCGGGAAAACGCGGACTACGCCAGCAACAACATGCCGCCGAGCTTTCCGCATGGGCTCGATTGCGAAGCCTTTACGATGACGGCGCTGGAGCGCGCCGCGCATGCCGCCACCGATGCGTTCGATCGCGAGCACGTGACGCCCTGGCTTCGCCGCAACACGGAAGTGAAGCGCGCCAATCTTGCCGCGCCTTCACGCGAATATGCAGAGCAGCGCTGGACGCTGGACTTTCCTGAAGACTACGAATTCTTTCAGGCGGTCTGGGCGGCGAGCGACTTGTCGCGCATGCCGGGCTGGCTGGAGATTGCGGCGCTCGTCGCATCGAGATCCGATATCGCCGCGATCAACGCAAAGCGGAAGCAGGTGAGGGCGCATTGAGCGCGCGCGTCATATTCCGGGCGGATGGCGGCCCTGCGATCGGCGGCGGGCACGTCATGCGTTCGCTCGCGCTTGCTGCCGCCTTCGCCGACCACGGCTGGAAGGTAGGTTTTGCGGCCAGCGCTGAAACCCTGAAGTCCATGCCGCAACTGAGCGCTTCGCCTTACGACAAGCTGTCGTTACCGGACGATAGCGCGGACGAAGCGGCGGCAATGGCGGCCCAATGGCCCCAAGGCTGCGATCTGCTGGTGGTCGATCACTATGGGCGCGACGCTGCGCTGGAGCGGGCTTGCCGGCCGTGGGCCAGGGAAATTCTTGTGATCGACGATCTCGCGGATCGCCAGCACGACGCCGATCTCCTGGCTGACAGTGGCGCGCAGTCGGCTTCGGCCTATGAAGCGCTGGTGCCGAGCCGTTGCAGGGTTCTTGCCGGGCCGGCTTATGCGATCGTGCATCCGAATTTTCTGCTCGCGCGAGAAGCCGCGCTGCCGCGCCGGGATGGTCGCGCGGTCGCGCGCATTCTCGTCGCCTTCGGGCAGATGGATCCCGACAATGCGACGGCACTTGCGCTCGACGCCATCGAGCTTGCCGGATTTACGGGCGCTGTCGACGTCGTGCTCGGACAGTCGGCGCCGCATCTTGCTGCGATCCGCAGGCGGGCCAAAGGGCGAACCACCTTGCACGTCAACGCCGCCACCATGCCGGCGCTGATGGCAACCAGCGATCTCGCCATCGGCGCGGGCGGCGTCACCGCCTTCGAGCGATGCTGTCTCGGTCTGCCCGCAATCGCGATCGAGATCGCCGCGAACCAGCGCGGCGTGATCGCGCAACTTGCCGGGAAGAGCGCGCTGGCGAGTGCCGGCGCGCAATCGGCAGTCACGAAGGAGCAACTGGCCGAGATGCTGCGCACGCTCCTTGCCGATGCCGGAGCGCGCAAGGCAATGGCCGCGGCCGGCGCCGCGCTGGTCGACGGCAAGGGCAGCGTGCGAATCTACCTTGCGGCGATTGCCGAGGAAAAGAGCAAGCGCGGGCAGCCTGTCGGGACCCGGCTCGCGGAAGCATCGGATGAAGCGTGGCTGCTCGGGTTGCAGTCGGCGCCGGAGACCCGGCGCTACGCGAACAACCCGGCGGTGCCTTCCGCCGCGGAACATGCCGTCTGGTTCAACCGCACGAGAAGCGATCCGGCGCGGCTTTTGTTGATCGTCGAGGTGGCCGGCAAGGCCGCCGGGATGTTGCGCCTGGATCGCGGGCCGGAAGACATAACCGTCAGCATCGCGGTGGCGCCGGAGTTTCAGCGTGACGGGATCGGGCGCGCGGCGCTGCGGCTTGCCTCGCGGATAGCGCCGGGTAGGATACTTCGCGCCCAGGTTCACCGGGATAACGCCGCTTCGCTGGCGCTCTTTTCCGCCGAGGGCTATCGGCATGACGGCGGGGATTCCTACAGGCGCGAGCCGCAATGAGCAGTGTGAGTTTTTCCATCGCAGGCCGGGCCATTGGCGCGGGTAACCCGCCTTATGTGATTGCCGAATTGTCAGGCAATCATAACGGCGACATCGGCCGCGCATTCCGGTTGATCGATGCGGCGAAAGCCGCAGGTTGCGATGCCGTGAAATTGCAGACCTACACGGCCGACACCATCACCATCAATCACGACGGGCCTGAGTTCAGGATCAAGGGCGGACCGTGGGACGGCAGGCTGCTCTACGATCTCTATGGTGAAGCACATACGCCCTGGGCTTGGCATCAGGCGCTGTTCGATCACGCGCGCAAAGTCGGCGTCGCCTGCTTCTCGTCGCCGTTCGATGAAACGGCGGTCGACTTTCTCGAAGGCTTGCAGGCGCCGGCCTACAAGATCGCGAGTTTCGAGATTGTCGATACACCGCTCATTCGCCGCGCCGCGAAGACCGGCAAGCCGTTGATCATGTCCACCGGCATGGCGACGCTGGAAGAGATCGACGAAGCCGTTGCCGCGGCACGGGATGCCGGCGCGAGCGGAATTACGCTCCTGCATTGTATCTCGGCCTATCCGGCGCCGGTCGAGGAAGCCAATCTCGCGCGCATCAAGGTGTTGCAGGATCGCTATGCGCTTCCGATCGGCCTTTCCGATCATACCATGGGCGCGGAAGCCGCGACCGCGGCGGTCGCGCTCGGCGCGGCGGTGATCGAGAAGCACATTACGCTGGCGCGTGCCGACGGCGGGCCGGACGCGGGCTTCTCGCTGGAGCCCGCGGAGTTCAAGGCGCTGGTTTCGAGCGTGCAGACCGCTTTCGCCGCGCTCGGGAAAGCCGACTACGGTCGCGCCAAGAGCGAAACGCCGAATTTGATCTTCCGGCGCTCACTCTATGCCGTCGAGGATATTGCGGCGGGAGAGGCGCTGACCGTGAAGAACCTACGCTCCATTCGTCCCGGTTATGGCCTTGCACCGAAGTATTACGATGAGCTCCTCGGCAAGAGGGTGAAGCGCGCCGTCAAACGCGGTACACCCATGAACTGGGATCTCGTCGAATAGCCGCCTGACAACCCTCTTTTATGGTTGCTGCCGCCCACGGCAGCGGCCGCGCCAAATGGAAATTTCGAAATGCTGCGCTACTGCATTCGCTGCGTGATGCCGGACTCCAAGCCAGACCTGAAGCTGGATGCGGAGGGCGTATGCAACGCATGCCGCAGCTACGAGAACCGGAAGGAAGTGGACTGGAGCGAGCGGCAGAAAGAACTCACCGCCGTTCTCGACCGCTATCGTTGCAGGGACGGCAGCAACTGGGATTGCATTATTCCCGTCAGCGGCGGGAAGGATTCTACCTTCCAGGTTCTGCGCATGCTGCAACTGGGAATGAACCCGCTTTGCGTTACGGCGACGACCTGCGACCTGAGCGATATCGGTCGCAAGAATATAGAGAACATCAAGAATCTCGGCGTCGACTACATGGAGTTCTCGCCCAATGCAGTCATCCGCCGGAAGCTAAACCGGGTCGGGCTGTTGCAGGTCGGGGATATTTCCTGGCCGGAGCATGTCGGGATATTCACGATCCCGGTACGCGCGGCGGTCCAGTTCAATGTGCCGTTGCTGATCTGGGGCGAAAATTCGCAGAACGAATATGGCGGCCCGGCCGCGGCCGAGAACAACAACGTGCTGGATCGCCGCTGGCTGGAGGAATTCGGCGGGCTGCTCGGGCTGCGCGTGACCGACCTCATGGGCATGGAAGGGATCACCGAAAGAGATCTCATTCCCTACAACTACCCCAGCGACGAGGAATTGAAGCGCGTCGGCGTTACCGGCCTTTTCCTCGGCCACTACGTTCCCTGGGACGGCTATTCGAACGCGCTGATCGCGCAGGCGAACGGCTTCATCCCGTACCAGACCACGGTTGAAGGCTCGATCGTCAATTACGAGAACGTCGACAATTACCAGACCGGCATCCACGACTACTTCAAGTTTCTGAAGTTCGGCTTCGGCCGGGCGACCGATATTGCGTGCCTGCATTTGCGGCGCGGCCGCATCACGCGCGAAGACGCGCTTCAACTTGTCCGGAAGCACGACGGGAAATTTCCGTGGACCTATCTCGGCAAGCCGCTCGAAAAGATTCTGGCGCCGCTCGATATTTCGGTCGAGCAGTTCATCAAGATCTGCGACCGCTTCACCACGAAGAAGATTTTCATGAAAGATGGCAGCGGCAACCTTCTGCGTGACAAGGACGGAAATCTCACCAAGGTCAATTACGACAACCCGGAGGCGGGGACGCCGGCCTGATCCAGGTCGCGTCCATGGATAAAGCGGGAGCAGCCGTTTGAAATTCGTCGCCACGATCGAAGCGCGGATGACCTCCTCGCGCCTGCCGGGAAAGGTGCTCGCGCCGCTCGGCGGCAAGCCGGCGCTGGAAGTGATGGTGGAGCGCGTGCGGCTGGTGCCGTCGATCGACCAGATCGTCGTCGCGACCACCTCCAACAATACCGACGATCCGATTGAAGCGCTGACGGGGCGCCTTGGCGTGGGCTGCTGGCGGGGGAGCGAAGACGATGTTCTCCAGCGGGTGCTCGACGCGGCGACCGCGTTCGAGGCCGATGTCATCGTCGAGCTTACCGGCGACTGCCCGCTGATCGATCCCGGCATCGTGGAGCAGGTGATCGACACCTATCGGCGCGCGGGCGTGGACTATGTCTCCAACGTTCTCACGCGCAGCTTTCCGATGGGCATGGAGACGCAGGTTTTCGCGCGCAGCATCCTGGAAGACGTGGCGAGACGCACGCAAGACAAAGACGACCACGAGCATGTGAGTCTTTTTATCTACCGCAACCCGCAACTCTATTCGTTGCAGAACGTCGCTGCCGCCGCCGCGCTGGCGAAGCCCGAGTTGCGGCTGACGCTCGATACCAAAGAAGACCTCGCTGTGATCCGCGCGGTCTATGAAGCGCTTTCGCCGGGCTCGCCGGCATTTTCTCTCGCCGAGATACTCGCCTTCCTGGACGCCAATCCCGCGATTGCGACCATCAACGCGGCGGTCGAGCATCGTCATGTCTGAGCGCTTGCAGGCCCTTGTCATCGGCTGCGGAAAGATCGGCGGCACGCTGAATCAGTCGGCTGCCGACGCCGCCGTAATGACGCATGCGCTGGCCTACTCGCGGCACGAGCGGTTCGCGCTCGCGGCATGCGTGGAACCGGATGATGCCGCGCGCCACGAATTCATGCGCCGCTGGTCGGTGCCGCATGGCTTTCGTTCGCTCGGCGAAGCGCTGTCGTCCGGCCTGACGTTCGATGTCGCGAGCGTCGCCTCGGCCACAAACACGCATCAGGAGATATTGCGGGAACTGATCGACGCGCCGGTCAGGGCCGTGCTCGCCGAGAAACCGCTCGGCGGGGATCATGCGGCCGCGCTGTCCCTTGTCGAAGCCTATGAGAAAAAGAAGAAGCCGCTGCTGGTTTGCTACCTGCGCCGCTTCGATCCCGCGATGGAGGCGCTTCGCCGCGAAATCGCGGATGGCGCGTGGGGAACGCTTCAGACCGCATCCATCCTCTATAGCCGCGGCATCATGAATAACGGCTCGCATGCGGCGGACCTGCTCTCGTTCCTCACGGGAAATCCGGACTTCAGGCTGAAGTCGGTGGGGCGCAAATTCGACGACGGCGTTCCCGGCGATCCCACGGTGGATGCGGTCGCGAGCCTCGGCGACGCGACCGTGCATTTCCTCGGCGCCGACGGGCGGCATTTTGCGATTTTCGAGATCACGCTTGTTTTCTCCAAAGGGGTCGTCGCGCTCGAGCAGAGCGGCTTCGTTTGCCGGCGCAGGCGGCTCGAAACCGCGGGGATTCTTCCGGGCGTGCTTCGCGCCGGCGAAGGAAAGGCAGAGCCGACGCAACTGAATGTTGCCTTTCTGCGGGCCCTTGACGCTATGTTTAATGTAATTCATTCGACCGGGCCTGCTGCCAGCACGGGCCGAAGCGCGCTTCCGGCCATGGAAATCTGCGGGACGATCCGGGACGCGGCAATGAAAGGCGAGCGATGAGCAAACTAGCGCTGTTCGGGGGAGAGCCCGTTCGCCGGAACCCGTTTCCCGCCTATCGGGTCATCGGCGAAGCGGAGAAGCTCGCGGCGACCCGCGTGATCGAGAGCGGAATCCTGAGCCGCTATCTCGGCGTGTGGCATCCCGATTTCTACGGCGGTCCCGAGGTGCAGGCTTTCGAGGCCGAGTGGGCGGCGATTGCGAACACCAAACACGGGATTGCGGTGAACTCCTGCACCAGCGGTCTTTATGCGGCGATCGGCGCGGCAGGCGTCGGTCCCGGCGACGAAGTCATCGTCTCGCCCTTCACCATGATCGCTTCCGCGACCGCGGCCCTGATCTTCAACGGCGTGCCGGTATTCGCCGATATCGATCCGGAAACCTACACGCTCAGTGCGGAAACCATCGCGCCTAAAATCACCAGGCGCACGAAAGCGATCATCGTCGTTCATATTTTCGGGCAGGCTGCCGATATGGACCCGATCATGGCGCTCGCCGCCAAGCACGGCATCACCGTGATCGAGGACTGCGCGCAGGCGCCGTTCGCGACCTACAAGGGCCGGCCTGTCGGCTCGCTCGGGCATGTGGGCGTGTTCTCGCTGAATTATCACAAGCATATCCATACCGGCGAAGGCGGGATGTGCACGACGAACGACGACGATCTGGCGGAACGCATGCAGCTCATCCGCAACCACGCGGAAGCGGTGGTCGAGCGCAAGGGCGTGAAGAATCTCGTCAACATGATCGGATTCAATTTTCGTCTGGGGGAAATCGAATCCGCGATCGGCCGCGAGCAACTCAAGAAGGGCCAGCAGCTGATCGACGAGCGCAAGGAAAACGTGCGGTATCTGGAATCGAAACTTGCCGGTATCGACGGGCTGACGATGCCGAAGGTCGGCGCGGCCGGGGATCATGTCTATTACGTGCATCCGCTGTCATGGGACGAGTCCTCGGCTGGGCTTTCGCGCGACACTTTCGTTCAGGCCCTGCGCGCGGAATTGCCGGTCACCGAACTCCGCGAAGGCGAAGGGCCGCTGATCGGAGCGGGTTATGCGCGGCCGCTTTATCTTGCACCGCTGTTTCAGCAGATGATCGGATATGGGGACGTGCAGTGCCCGTTCCGTTGCCCGCATTACGACGGCAAGGCTTCCTACGAGAAGGGGCTTTGCCCGAACACCGAAGACATTCATTTCAACCGCATCGTGACGCACGAACTGATCCGCCCGCCGATGACGAAGCAGGATATCGACGATGTGGCGGCGGCCTTTCACAAGGTCGCCGAGAACGTCGCGGATCTGAGCAATCGCACGCGGCAGAAACTTCAGTCCTGAGGGCGGTGATGCCGCTATTGTTTTTCGCGCGCGATCCGGGGCCGGCAAATTATCTCGTCGCCGTGCATGAACTCGTCGCGTCGCCCGAGCTCGACCCCGGGCTCGCGGGTGCGGTCGTGAGGGAACTGCGGTCTTTTGCGCCGGCGGTCGTTTATGTCCGCGGCGCGGGAGAGCAGGTCTGGCATCGCGCCAATGTTCCTTTTCTTCCGCTCGATCGTGAAGTCGATGCCGCGGCCGCCTATCCCGTCAAGGTCGAGGCGCTGACGGCGCTGTTGCGCAAGCGGAAGATTTCCTGCGTCGTAACGGGCGCGAGCGACATCGACGAGAACACGGATCGCGCCTTGTGGGCCGCGGCGCGCAATGCCGCAATTCCCAGTCATGCTTTCATGGATCATCCGGCGAGCCTTGACCGCCGCTTCCGGCTGCCGGATGGCACGCAGGTTCTGCCCGATTTCATTCATGCACCGGATGCCGCCTATCTTCCGATGCTGGAAAAGGCGGGCGTCCCTCTGGAGCGGGTTTCGGTTACGGGTCCCGTCCATGCCGAGCGGCTTCGCCGCGTTGCGGCCGGCAGCGGTCAGGAGCAGTTGCTCCGCGCGGCCTGGGGCGCGCATTCCGGCGACAAGGTCGTGCTGTTCGCGTCGGAATGCGTGGAGGAAATGGCGCAGGCAGGCCGCCCCGGGAAGTATAATGAGTTCGCGGTGCTCGACGATCTGACACAAAAGCTCGAAGCCGGCGAAGCCGTCGGTCCGGTCAGGGAGGGGGCGGAAAAGGTCGTTCTGGTCGTGCGGCCGCATCCCCGGGACCGCGACGGCAAGTATAATGCGTGGCGCGAGAACCGGGACGGGAAGCTGAGGCGGGTCGTGAGCACGGAAGGCGTGCCGGAGCGCGCAATCCTTGCCGCGGATGTGGTCGTGGGCATGGACTCGTCCCTGCTCAGGGATTCATTGGCGCTGAACCGGCCGACGGTTTCGCTGGTCGGCGCGGACTTGCGCGTTTAACGTCCACCGCGGCGGGACATGCGCAGCGAAAGTCACAAGAGATGGCAACATCGGTGAAGAAGAAAAAGAAGGCCGGTAAGGCGCGCGCGGAGTTACCCTTTCTGCAAGGCAGGCAGATTTACCTGCGCGCGTTGGGACCGGCCGATGTCAGCGAGGAATATCTCGCCTGGTTGAATGATCCGGAAGTCCTGCGCTATCGGATGGCGCGGCTGCCGACCACGCGCGGGCAGCTCAAGGCCTGGGTTGCCGGTCTTTCGCCCGCCGAACGCCTCGTGCTTTCAATCCGCCTGAAAGAAAACGACCGTCATGTCGGCAACATTTCGCTTGCGACGTTCGAATGGACGCATGGCAGCGCCGAACTCGCGATCATGATCGGCGCCAGGGATATCTGGGGCAGGGGGATCGGGACGGAGGCCATCGATCTGATTACCGGCCACGCCTTCAACGCGATGGGATTCCATCGGCTGTGGGCGGAATCGGCCAATCCTTCGTTCAACAAGTCGATGGCGAAGCTCGGCTGGACCCACGAGGGAACCAAGCGCGAAGCGTTTTTCGTCGACGGCAAACATGTGGCAATAGAGTGCTGGGGAATGCTCGCCTCGCAATGGGCATCCAGAGCGTAAACGCGAACGGGAAAGCAATGAAACCGGATCAGCAGGATAACGGCACCGCCTCGAGGTCCGTCACGGAACAGGAAAAGTTCTGGGCGGGAGAGTTCGGCGACGAATATACCGATCGCAATAGCGGCGCGCGCGTCGTTGCCAGCAATACCGCGTTATTCTCGCGCGTGCTGCAAGCGGCCGGCAAGGTGGACTCGATCATCGAGTTCGGTGCCAATCGCGGCCTCAATCTCGAAGCGCTCCGCATTTTGCTGCCGAACGCTGCGCTGGCCGGCGTCGAGATCAACGAAACAGCGGTTTCCATTCTGCGGAAAATCTCCGGCGTTTCGGTCTATCATCAATCGATTCTCGATTTCACGCCGGAGAAGCAATACGAGCTCGCGCTCATCAAGGGCGTGCTCATCCACATCAATCCAGACCGGCTGACGGATGTCTATCGCTCGCTCTACGAGAGCAGTTCGCGGTTCATCTGCCTTGCGGAATATTACAATCCGTCGCCCGTCGCGATTCCCTATCGCGGGCATAGCGACAAACTGTTCAAGCGCGATTTTGCCGGCGAGATGCTGAAGCAGTTTCCCTCGCTGCGGCTTCGCGACTACGGTTTCGTCTATCACGGCGACGCCAATTTCCCGCAGGACGACCTGACCTGGTTTCTCATGGAGAAGACGGCAGCGAAGTGAGGTCGAGGCGGGCCGCGACGATGCGGCCGATGGGCCGCTTTCGCTGCCGCCGCTTCCTCACGGCCCGCGTGGTATCGCTATGAAGACGGTAATCATTGACTACGGCATGGGCAATCTTGCGTCGGTTCTCCGTGCGCTCGAGGAATGCGGCGCCGATGTCGTCCTGTCGAAGGATCCCGAAAGCCTGCTGTCGGCGCACAGGGCCGTGCTGCCGGGCGTCGGCGCCTTCGGCCTCGGCATGCAGAACCTGAATGCCGCGGGCTGGCCCGAATACATCCATCGCGCCGTCGCCAATCCGCAGGTCGCCTTTCTCGGCATATGCCTCGGCATGCAGTTGCTTGCCGACAAGGGCTTCGAGCACGGCGAGAACAAGGGCCTCGGCCTGATCCCCGGAGAAGTGGTGCGGCTTACCGAGGCGCCGGGCGAGCGCATTCCGCATGTCGGCTGGAACGAGATCAATATCGCGGAGACTTCGCCGATATTTCGCGAAGTGCCGGAAAAGACCGATTTCTATTTCGTGCACAGCTATCATTTCAAGACGAAATCAAAATCCGATATCGCGGCGACGACGCCTTACGGCGGCGGGTTCGTCTCTGCGGTACGGCGCGGCAATATCTGGGGCACGCAGTTTCACCCGGAGAAAAGCTCGCATGCCGGCTTCCAGTTGCTGAAAAACTTTCTCGCGTGGCGGCCGCCAGATGCTTAAGGTTCGCGTCATCCCGACGCTGTTATGGAAGAATCTCGGCCTGGTGAAAGGCGTCGGCTTTGAAAGCTGGCGCCGCGTCGGAACCGTCTTGCCCGCAATCAAGGTTTACAACACGCGGCAGGTCGACGAACTGGTGCTGCTCGACATCGCAGCTTCGCTCGAGGGCCGCGAGCCCGATTATGAATCGATCGCGGAATTTTCGGCCGAGTGTTTCGTGCCGCTGACGGTCGGTGGCGGCATCCGCACGGTGGAGCATGTCAGGAACCTGCTTCTGGCGGGCGCGGACAAGGTTTCGATCAACTCGGCGGCCTTCGAGAATCCGCAGCTCATCCGCGATGCGGCGGATCATTTCGGCACGCAATGCGTGGTCGTTTCCATCGATTTCCGGAAGCTCGAAGACGGCAGCTATCGCTGTTGCAGCCTCAGCGGCACGGCGGTGATGGAAAAGGACCCCGTCGAGTGGGCGAAAGAGGTGGAGGCGCATGGTGCGGGCGAAATCCTGCTGACCAGCGTCGAGCGCGACGGCACGATGCAGGGCTACGATCTCGACATGATTTCGCGGATAACGGCGGCGGTCCGGATACCCGTGATTGCGTCGGGGGGTGCCGGCAATTTCGAACATATGCGGCAGGCGGTGCAGCAAGGCGGCGCAAGCGCCGTCGCCGCGGCGAGCATCTTCCACTTCACGCAGCAGACGCCGCTCGAAGCAAAAGCCTTCCTCCAGGCTCACGGCTTGCCAACGCGGCGGTCGTTGCGTAACTAGCCGAATTCAGGCCCCAGCCCATATCGGATCGCAGGAATGACCGTGCCGCCTCAGGCAAAACAGACGTTTGAGCCGGTCGTTATTCTGGTCGATGACAGGAAGCGCGATCTGAATGGCTGCTCGCTGATTGCGAAACATCTGCGCGATCAGGGCGTGGAAGTGAAGCTGGAGCCGCTCGAGGCTTTTCGCGCGGTGCTGGCCGCGCACCGGCCGGGAATGATCATTTTCAATCATCTGACCGCAAGCCATCTCGCGTCGTGGTCGCGCCGGCTTGCGGATATGGGCGTGCTGACCGCCGTGCTGCCGAATGAGGGCATCGTCTATGACGAAGGCGAGATGCGCTTCATGGCCGGCCGCTATCACAACAACGCGCATATCGATTTTTATTTCTGCTGGAACGAGCCGCACCGCCAGGCGCTGATCGAGGAAGGGCTCAAGCCCGAAAGCGTGAAGGTCATCGGCGTGCCGCGGTTCGATTTCTATTTTCGCCCGTGGTCGCAGATTTATGAATTCAAGAACCGGCCACCGGCAACGCGGCCGCGCGTGCTGGTCTGCACCAATTTTCAGACCGCAAAGTTCTGGGAGCTGCCACGCGAGGAGGGCGATCGCTTCTTCTCGGGCTGGTCGAAGACGATTCCGCTGTTGCGCGATTACTGGCGCGGGATCGAGGCGCATTGGCGCGGCCGTACGCGCTTTCTGGATTATCTCAATGCGCTCGTGGATTCCGGAAAGTTCGAAGTGGTCTTGCGGCCGCATCCACGCGAGCAACTCACCTTCTACGAAGACTGGCTCGCCGCGCTGCCGCCGGAAAAGGCGAAGCATGTGGATTATCAGCCCAGCGTGAACATCAGCACGCTGATCCTCGATTGCGATCTCGAGATTTCCTGCGAAACCTGCACGACGGCAATCGAGAGCTGGATCGCGCGCAAGCCCACGGTCGAGCTCATCTTCGAGCGCAATCCGATCTGGTATCGCGCGGAACATGCCGCCGCCAATGTCGAATGCGACGACCCACGGAAGCTTGTGGAAGTGGTGGAGGCGCAGCTTCGCAAGCCGCAGGACGCCGCGAAAATGGAGACGCGGCGCGAGCATCTGGAGAAATGGTGCTCGAGGCTCGACGGGGATTCCTCGCTACAGGTCGCCTCGATTGCCGCCGATGCGATCAAGCGCAAGAAGCCCGCGGATTGGTCCCGACTGACGCTGCGCGATTACCGCAGGGGCTGGAAACTTAAATTATACGGCGCGATCGGTCAGGCGTATCATTTCGATGCGTTTCTGAAACTGAAGCAACTCGTGTTCGGTTCGAAATATGCGTTCAAGAGAATGACCTACGAGAAGTCGATCAAGCCGGGTGACGTTCGCAAGGCGCGCGAAATTCTCGAAAACGCGGCCGCAGAAACCACCGCTTCACAGGCACATCAAGGTTAGGCGGCCGGGGGTTAGTCTCCTTGTGGGAGCTGACACGGTCAGTTCGTAACGTCCGAATGCCGGAGCGCCTTTAAAGGAAAATAGCGGCAAGGCGTGCTCGCAAGCTCGAATGCGAAGAATGCGGATACGTGCTCTACGATAAGTTGCGGCCTTCGTTCGCCAGACAGAACCCGCCAGCCATAGATTGGCAAATTGTAGAAAGCGTCCAGTTCAATTCGATTTTCGGGAAAACGATCCATTGTCGGATTGCTCGCCGCTGCGCGACCAGCCGAGCTTTAAGGTCTGTTCCGAACTTTGCTACCGCCACCGGACTGGTTTCTGGCGGAGTGCCCTTGAGGTTTTTGGCCGTATTGGGCAGGATGAAACCGGGTCTGCCCAAAGGTGGACCTGGGGCGTGGAAACCCCTCAGTCAGCGGCCCAGTGCTGCCGTTTAGCACTCCCTTTGACCCATGCGGTCGGGGAGGCGTCAGCGCATGTCCAGGGCGAAAGCCTAAAGGCTGGTGCGACCTCCTGACTGAGGTTTTCCAACTCCCCGATCACCAAGGGGAGGTTTGGAGCATGAAAGGTTTTCCGGCTTCGCGGTCCTTATCCGGTTGGCGATGCAGTTTCCCCGCCCCTGGGTCGGGGAAGTGAAGTGCAGCGAATGCAGTTCATAACGTCTCCCGTGTCGTCCGTGACGCGCCAACTCAACCGCGCCGTGACTTTCTCGACAGGACACCCGATTTCCTCCGACCGGAGTGTCGTGACGTGAAATCGGGAGAACCGGTTTTTCTGCAAGGACGGTCGGTCGTGCTTTCGCCACTCGGACCGAGCGATGCGAACAGCGCCTATCTTGCCTGGCTCAACGATCCGGAAGTGCTGCGCTATCGCGGGCCCAAGGCATTTCCAACTACGATGCCTGAGCTTGTCGAATGGATCGCGTCTCTGCCCGCCCGCAACGATCTCGTCCTATCGGTGAGGATGCGGAGCGACCGCCGACACATCGGCAATATCTCGCTCAATAGCATTCTTTGGGTGCATCGCTCGGCCGAACTCGCGATCATGATCGGCGAGAAGGACGTCTGGGGTAGCGGTTACGGCAGCGAAGCGATGGAATTGCTCACCGCGCATGCTTTCACGGCAATGGGCTTAAACCGGCTATCCGCCGACTCACCAAATCCCGCATTCCATGCGGCCATGAGGAAGCTTGGCTGGGTGCATGAGGGTACCCGCCGAAGCGCGTTTTTGGTCGACGGCGCGTTCGTCGATTTCGAATGCTGGGGATTGCTCGCGCAGGAATGGGCTGCCCGGAAAACGGTACGCCGGGCATAGCGGCAGCCTTGACTTGTTCCCGCGTTGCGGCAAGGAAAACCCCGAACATCGAGTAGCTGGATTAAGAGATTTTCTCGCCAAAGCGGCAGGCCGTGAAGGTTTACAGCTATCAGAAATCTATCAAGCCGTAGAATGCCAGGCAGGCAATCGGGCGCATTTTCGAGCGTCCGTCGAAGGGCCGCGAATGTTTCTGAAAGAGTATGGAAAAGTAAAATCGAAGCTGTTGGGGCGCTTTGCGCCGGAGCCCGCGCATAATGCGGATTTCGGGTCCAACGGCGAAGAACGATTCCTGAAATTCGTCAGCGCCTTGCCGGTGCCCGGCGATGCCCGGTCGATCGTCGATGTGGGCGCCAATATCGGAGAGTGGACCGCCGCGGCCGTCGCGATCTTCGCCCAAAAGGGAATCTCGAAGTTCTATTGCGTCGAGCCCATTCCATCTTACGCGGCGCAGATCGAAACGCGATTTGCCGGGCGTGCGGACGTCGTCCTCATCCGAGAGATTTTCTCGCAGCGTGCCGGCGGCGAAACCGAGATTTTCGAGATCGCGGGTGGCGGCAGGCTCTATCAGAGCTATCGCGGCAACGCCGGAACGAAGCCTGCCGCGGCGCCTTCGGCAAAAGTGGCGGTGCCGCACAAGGTCGCCATTTCGAGCGGCGACAAATATTTCTCCGCCGGCGCCGAGAAACCTTATCTTGTGAAGATCGACTGCGACGGGCACGATTTGCACGTGTTGTCGGGTTTCAGGGAGACGCTCCAGCGCGCGCGGCCGCTGGTGCAGTTCGAATACAGCGATTTCTGGATCGCGGGGAAGGCGCGGCTGCGCGATGCATGCGCGCTTCTGCGCGCATGCCGCTATCGCACTTACAAGCTGTTTCCGGATCGGCTCGTCGCCTTCACGTTCAATCCGATGTTCGAAACCTTCGCCTATCAGAACATCGTCGCGATACCCGACGAGTTCTCGCCGATTTCCGGCGCTTCCATCTCGTTCCGGTGAAATGCCGCCGATGTCGGACTGCATCCTATTCGTACAGAAGCGGGCGCATCGGGCAGGCGCGCAGACCTGCCTCGCGCGGCTTTTGCGAAGCGAGGCGATCCGGCAATGGAATCCGGTGCTGCTGTGCTCGGAGCGGGGCTGGCTGACGGAGGAATGCGGACGGATCGGCGTGCCTGTCATCGTCGAGAAATTTCCAAGCTCGCGATCCGTGCCCGCGCGGCTGTTCGGAAACCGGTTGTTTGCGCGCCGCGCGGCCGCGCGCATCCGCGAGCAGGGGCTTTCCCCCGTGCTGGTACAGGCGAACGATCATCTTGAGGGCATTCTCGGCATTCTGCTCGCGCGTCAGTTTGCGGCGAAGACGTCGATCCTGCTGCGCTCGCCCGGCACGACGGAGACGGATTATTTCAAGTATCGCGCGAACGCGTACGACGCGATCAGCGCCATCGGCGACGACCTGACCGCGCGCATCCGGAATTGGGATCGCAACGCGCAAATCCATCTTGCTTATGACGGCCTGCTCGAAGAGGAATTCCTGCCGCCGAAGAAACTGGCGGCGGATGCCCCGGCAAGGGTGCTGGTGCTGGGCTCGCCGCTTGCGTGGAAGGGATGGCGGGATCTGGTCGATGCCATCGTTTCGCTGGAACAAGGCGGCAGGCTGCCGGCGATTGCGTTCGATTTTACCGGCGACCGGCCGGACAGCGCCACGAACGAGCTCGGGCTCGATCGCGTGAAGAAAGCGGAGCTGCGGTTTCTCGGCCGGACCGAGAAATTTCGCGAGCTCGTGCGCGGCTACGATCTCGTCATCAATCCGAGCCGGATGGAAACCTTCGGCATGGCCGCGATCGAAGCGCTGGCCGCGGGCGTGCCGCTGCTTTCCTCGCGAAGCGGCGTGATCGAGCAGGTGCTGACAAGGCCGGAAATGCTGTTCCCGGCCGGCAATGCCCCGGCGCTGGCGGAGCGGCTGGCCTACCTGTTGCAAAATTGGCGGCAGATGGATTTCGGCCTTGCGGCGGTGCAGGGCAGCATCCGCCAGCGGTTTCATATCGACCGGGCCGCAGGCCAGTTCGATGCCATCTTCCGGTCGCTACTCTTGCCCTGAAAACGGCATCAGGAGTATGAAATTGCTCGCTGTTCGCCCGCGCATTTCGCCGTCGAACGATAGGAAAGCCGCCATGAAGCTGCGCAACAATATCGTGATTTCGTATCTGAAATCGCCAATCTATATGGCCAAGGAGGTGCTCCACCGGATGCCGGAAAGCGGCTATTCGTGGAGCTTCGCGCGTGGGGCGGAATCCGCGAAGGCGAAGGAAGCCCTGGAGACGCTGCGCCGTGACGGCATCGTCATGCTGCCGGAGCATTTTACCGGCGAGAAGCTGGAGCAGCTCAAGTGCTCCTTTCACGAAGCGACCGACGGCAAGGTGAACCCCTACACGCCGGACTCGCTCTACAACGAAGACATCATGCAGGACCCGGTGTTTCTCGACGCCGCGGTCGACGATACCATCCTCGAAATCGTCGGCGGCTATTATCGCCGCCGCTTCGGGATCGGCCGCGCGAGCGTGTCGCGCCTGATGCCGACACCGCCGATCCGGCACAGTTCCTATAGCTGGCATCACGATGCCCGCGGCCGGCAACTCCACATGATGCTGCTGCTCTCGGACGTCACTTCGAACGGGCAGCGCATGGTTTACTTGAAGGGCTCGCAGAACCGTTATTATTCGCACTATCGCGGCATCGTGAAGACGCAGTTCGACAAGGATCTCGGCGCAGAGAACATTTCGCCCGACCGCATCGTCGAAGTGATCGGAAAAGCCGGAACGCTTGCGATCTTCGACGCCAACGGCCTGCATTCTGGCAACCGCAACGACAAGGAGATGCGCGACACGCTGACCTTCTGCTATGTGTCGAAGAAGCACTTCAAGCCCATGCGCTGCCGCACGTCCGACGTGAATGCGTTGCCGTCGCACAAGCGCGAGCTCGTGGTGTTCAACCCTTATCTTCAGCAGACGAGCTGAACGCGGCGGAGCTTTACTTCGCCACCCGTGAAAGCGCGGCCGCGATAGCGGCCGCAGCCTGCTCGGCGAAATAGACCGATCCGGCGTCCGAGAAGTGATCGCTGTCGATTGCAAAAGGCGCGCTGCCGGCGGTCGTCAGGCAGCCGCTTTCGTTGCACAGCATCTCCAGTGCCGAAACATGGCGAACCCCGAGGCCGTTCGCGACGCGGGCGAGCAGCTCGTCCTGCCGCTTCAGGACTTCGAAGCGCGTCAGCCCGAAGACCGTGCGGCTTTCGATCTTTCCGTTGAGAAAATAATTCTGCGCGACGGCGCCTTTGAGATCCGGCCGCCACTGCGGCGGCGGGCCGATGAGGATGATCTCCTTCACGCCGGCGGCGCGGAGAAGTTCGACACGCGCGCGCAGCGCGGTTTCGAGGTCCGGCTGTTGTGACCAGCGCATCGCGAGCACGACGACCTCCGGCTTGCTCTCCGCGATCCGCTTTTCGATTGCGGCATTCGCCTGCCTGCAAAGCTCCGATGCCCGCGGCTGATCGAACGGCGCGCAGCCGGTCAGTTGCCCGAGCCGGAAATCCAGCCTGCGCTGAAGATGCCGGAAGCCCGGATAAAGGTGTGCTGCGTGGGAATCGCCCCACAGCAGCACGAGGGGCCGGTATGGCTCACCCTGCGCGGGCGTCTCGACGCATTCCGCGCTGAACTCCGGCACATCCCGACGCGACAGATCGAGGAAGCATTTGCGGTAGCGATACGAAACCTCCGGCACATGCTCGTGTTGCAGGAGCGCCCTGATCTCGGGCGGGAAGCGTGAGGGAAAGCCGCCTTTGTAGTAAGTCCACAGGCCCAGCGCGGCGACGCCGGCCATGGCGCAGAAAAGGGCGACCGATTTCGGCCCGAAGTTGCGCTCGCCCTTTCCAAAACGGATCGGCCGTTCGACGAAGCGATAGGTGAGCCATGCAAGCGGGAACGCCGGCAGGACGATCAGGAGGCGTTCGAGTTTCGAGAGGTCGTAGCCCCGGATATTCTCGGCGAACGAGAGCAGCGGCCAGTGCCACAGATATAGTGGATAGCTGATGAGTCCGATCGTCACCATCAGCCGGTTGCTCAGCAATACGCGATTGATCGTTGTCGCCGGGCCTGCCGCGAGCAGAAGCGCCGTGCCCATGACCGGCAGCGCTACCCAGAAACCGGGAAAGGCGCGCCATCGCGATATTTCGAGCACGGCGATCGCGATCAGCGACAGGCCGAGCCATGCCTTTGCTTCGTTGAAGCGGGGGGATGCATCGGGTGTCGCAAGCGCGAGCAGACCCTGCGAGCGCGCAAGAATGTGCCGCCGGTATTGCGGATTGGCGGCGAAAGCCAGAAAGCTTCCGATCAGCAATTCCCAGAAACGCGGAAACGGCAGGTAGAACGCGGATGCCGGCGACTGGAATGTCAGGTGCAGATTTGACGCAAACGAAAGCGCAATCAGCACCGCGACCAGCGTGAGCGCGGCCTTCGTCCTTGCTAGCAACAACAGGAGCAGCGGCCAGAGCAGGTAATATTGCTCCTCGACGCCGAGCGACCACAGGTGCAGCAGGACTTTGCGTGAAGCGTCCTGATCGAAGTAACCGAACTCGCGCCAATAGACGATGTTCGGAATGAAGGCGGCTCCGGCGGCGATATGCCGGCCGAGGATTTTGAACTCATCGATCAGCAGGAATGTCCAGCCGGCAATCCACGCGCTCGCCATGACGAGGATGAGCGCGGGAAACAGGCGGCGGATGCGGCGCGCATAAAATCCGGACAGGCTGAACCGGCCTGCATGCAGGTCTTCGAGAATGATTCCGGTAATCAGGAATCCCGAGATGACGAAGAAGATGTCGACGCCGACGAAGCCGCCGCGCAGCGCGCCGGGGTTCGCATGATAGATGACGACCGCAAGCACGGCGATTGCCCGCAACCCGTCGATGTCGGGGCGGTAGTGCGAAGACGTGGCGGAGGGCGCAGTTTCCAGAGGCTTCATGCTGCGTGTTGCCCGAAGGAGGGTAGCCGCGCCTAAGACGTTGATGGTGCCGGCGGAGAGGATCGAACTCCCGACCTTCGGTTTACAAAACCGCTGCACTACCGCTGTGCTACGCCGGCCAAAGTCTGATGCATGTCCGTCCGGACAGCCGGTTCCTGCCGTCGGCGGCCACGCGCGGGCTATTTGCGATGCTTTATCGCGATACGCAAGGCACTAACCATAGTTTCAAGAGTTGAAGGGCTGGTAACCGGCCGGAATTGCCGGGGATGGCAGGATGGCCGCCGTTATTGGGACACGCCCGCGATGATGCGCTTCATCCTGCTGCTCGTTTTTGCCGCCGCCGTTGCCGCGCCTGCGAGCGCCGACAAGCGTCCGGTGATCCTGCCGGACGGTACGGTGGTCTACGGCGACTGGGGCCTCGCCGGAAGCAACAACGTCGTGCCCTACGCCGATTATTGGGGCCCGCAATATTACTACGGTCCCGGCGTGCGGCGGGGCTATTACTTCCCCTCCAATGCCGGCGATCCCTTCGCCTATCGCTCGCGCGCGACCCGGCAGCCTTCGGTTCCGGGGCCGCGCTACCATCGCTCCTGGAGCACGCAATCCGACGCGCCGGCGGATCTGCCCCGGCAGCCGCCGCAGGGGCCCCAAGGGCCCTACGTCATTCCCGCGCCGGCGCCGGACGCGAAATAGCAGCACAATAAAAAGCCCCGGCGCGAGGCCGGGGCGAAGGCAGGATCAACGGGGCGGCTGTTTCCACCGCCCCGTTTTTGTTTCGTCCTCAGGACTTGGTCATCTCCGCAACGCCCGAACCGTGGGCGAGGTCGACCCGCGCGACGAGAGGTGCGGATGCATCGCTCGGAGCAAGCCGGTTGAAATGATGCAGATATTCGCAGCGCCGCGCCGCGATCTCGCGCCGATCGATCGGCGCCTGGCTGCGGGAGAGGGATCCACGCTTTGTTGCCGGCATCGCTTTGCGCTTTTTGAATCATGTCTTGCGCTACTTCGAGCACAAACTAGCGAAAGCAATTCCGGAAAACCCGTAACGAATGTGGGTTTTGGCGCAAATGTAGCATAGCGCGATGGCGCGACGGAGCCTCGCGAAGCCGCAGCAGGGTCAGTGTTGGGTGGGTTGTATCGATCGCGCGCTGTCATCGACCGTGAGACGGTAGCCCACGCCGAGTTCGGTGAGCAGCAGTTTCGGCTGTGTCGGGTCGATTTCGATTTTCTGCCGGAGCTTGCGAACGAAGATCCGCAGGTAATGCGAATCCTGGTCGTGCCCGGCGCCCCAGACTTCGTTGAGGAGCTGGACGTGGGTTACCACGTTGCCCGCGTGCTGCGCGAGAACTTGCAGCAGGCGGAATTCCTTGCGCGTCAGCGACAGCCGTTCGCCATCGACGAAGACCGCGCGGTTCGCCAGATCGATCGAGAGCCTGCCGAGATTGATGACGGGGTCGCCGCTCTGGTTGCGGGTGTGGCGGCGGATCGCGGCGTGGGAGCGAGCCAGAAGCTCGGCCATGCCGAAGGGTTTGACGACGTAGTCGTCGGCGCCGAGTTGCAGGAGCCGCACCTTCTCGTCTTCGCTGGAACGAACCGAAAGCACGATCACCGGCACGTTCGACCAGGTGCGCAGGCGCGTCAGCACCTCGGAGCCGTCGATGTCGGGCAAGGCGAGGTCGAGGATCACGAGATCGGGCGGCCGCATGGTTGCGTTCTTGATGCCGTCGAAGCCGTTTTCGGCATCCTGCACGGAGAAACCGTCCATCTCGAAACCGGCGCGCAGGAAGCGCCTGATCTGCGCCTCATCGTCGACCACGAGAACTGCGGGATTGTTCTTACTCATCGGCATGGTTGTCTGCCTCCTGCGGCGGCTGATCGGGTATAGGCAGCTTGATGATTACGGTGCAACCGTGGCCCTGGCCCTGACTGTGCGCCTCAATCGTTCCGCCGCTCGCTTCGACGAAGGCTTTGGCGATCCATGTGCCCAGACCGGATCCGGTCGTCGTCTGCATGTGGCGTTCGCCCCGGTAGAAGCGCTCGCCCCAGTGTTTCTCCTCATCGGCCGTCAGGCCACCGCCTTGATCTACAACGCGTATTTCGATCATGTCGCGTTCCGGCGCGACCTCGACCTTGATCGTCGTTTTCGCTGGCGAGTATTTCGCGGCGTTGCTCAAGACCTGTCCGATGGCCTGATCGATCAGAACGGGATCGCCCTGAAACAGCGGCGGCGAGTCTGAAAATTTTACTTCAATTTTATGCGCGAATAGACCGCGCCGCCGGCGCTCGATCGCCGTGTTCACGATGTCCGCGGGATCGATCCACACCAGTTTTGGACGAATGCCCTCGCTCGATATGCGCGTCGCGTCGAGCAGGTTCTGAATGTCGTGGTTCAGCCGATCCGCTTCTTCGCGCACGACATTGGCCAGCGTCGAAAGGCGGGCGTCGCCTTTTACGCTCGGCGCTTCCGAAATCACCGATGATGCGCCGAGAATTGAGGCGAGCGGCGTGCGCAGTTCGTGGGATACGGAACCGATCAGCGCCTCGCGCAACCGGTCGATTTCATCCTTGCGCCGCAGCCGGCTTGCCAGATGACTCGTGACGATCGCGACGATCGTAAACAGCACAAGATCGACCTGATTGTCCCAGTTCTGCGCCTTGAAGCTGAAAATAGGCGGGTAGAAAAAGAACGCCGATGCGCCGACGCTGACGACGGCACAAATCAGTGCGGGGACCAGTCCCCATCGGGCCGCCACGATAAATACCGGCAGCAGGTAAATGACGCCGACATTGCCCAGTTCGATGGCCCGGACCAGTGCGGCGGTGAGCGCCGTCGTAATGGCAACGAGTATGAGGCCGGCCAGGGACGGAATAACAAAGCGATTGATCCAGTTTCCTTTCGGCGGGCGGGAGTTGAGCCACTTTCCGAAATGCACCGGCCTCACTCCTTTTTATTTTGCACGGACCGCGCGATCCGCGATGTAAAGCGCGAGTGCCGCCGCGTTCGACACGTTGAGACTCTTGATCGCGCCCGAAAGATCGACCCGCGCGAGCAGGTCGCACGTCTCGCGCGTGAGCTGGCGCAGGCCCTTGCCTTCCGCGCCGAGCACGAGCGCCACGGGCGCGCGCAGCTTGATCTCGCTCAGATCGCTGTCGCCTTCTTCCGCAAGCCCCACGAGCGTGAAGCCGCGCTCCTTCAGTTCATGCATGGCGCGGGAAAGATTCTGCACGAGCGCGATCGGCACGTGCTCGAGGCCGCCGGACGCGGATTTGGCGAGCACGCCGGTGGCCTCCGGCGAATGCCGCGCGGTGGTGACGATCGCGGACACGTTGAAGGCCGCGGCGGTGCGGACGATGGCGCCGAAATTATGCGGGTCGGTGATCTGGTCCAGCACCAGCACCAGCTTGTCGAGCGCGAGTTCGTGCAGGCCGGGCGAGGGGAGCGGATCGGTCACCGCGAACAGGCCCTGATGCACGGCATCGGGCGTGAGCTTCTTGTCGAGCGCGTCGGGGCGCACTATTTCCGGCTGTACGGGAAGCTCGATGCCCGCTTCCTGGAGGCGGCGGAGCGCGTTTTCGGTCACGATCAGCGTGCGAAAGCGGCGGGCGCGATTCTTCAGGGCCTCGGCAACCGGGTGCCAGCCATAGAGAATGGCGTGATCCAGCGGCACCTTGCGGCCGTCGGCGCCGAAGTTTCTCCTGCCGCTCAGCGCGGCAGCTTTTCTCGGCGGTTTTTGCGGGCGTGTGGCCATGAATATTGCCTTGTCGGGGCGGCATCTAGGCCCCGCAACGGCGGCTTGGCAATTGTGCCGGCGGCCGGGCTAAGCCGTTTCGCGCCGGGGCCTTTTCGCAGGGTTGACACCCCCAAGAGCGGCAACCATAAGTCCCGCCGCTGGGTCTCGCGGGTCGCGGGGCCCTGTCAGTTTCTACTCAGACTTGAGGGAAACCCGGCTTATCCGGGGGAGTGTCCCGAGCGGCAAAGGGGGCGGACTGTAAATCCGCTGGCTATGCCTTCGCAGGTTCGAGTCCTGCCTCCCCCACCAGCCTTTTTTCCTTTGCGTTTCAATATCTTACAGTTGTGCTTATCCGGGTAGTGCGTGAACAAACCCGGATTTGCGCTTTCAGGGAAAGCGCACGCGAAAGCGCACGGATTCAACGCCTTTCAAAACCAAGGATTTTTTGCTTCTCGCCGGGGGATATAGAATCCGCTGGCCGATATTGCGTGGACGATTTGTATGACACCAAAAGAGCCGAGGCTGAATTTTGCTCAGAGGCACGGATTTGAATCCGTCCCCAGCCAGCTAACTAATGATCTGTCGAAACATGCTCGCGCGGCGCTCATGGCTGCCTTGTTGCGGTCGATCGAAAGTTACGAGCGTTTCGGCGAACGACGAATGCCGGATCCTTGGTACAGCATCTTGGCTCGGGTGCATGTGTTTTACGAGGGAGAGTCGCCGATCAAGTACGATGGCGATTTCTCGTTCGGCGTTACCCGGCTCGATTACCTTCTTACGCACAAAGATTTTTGGAAGGTGCTCAGTTTAATTGAGTACATTCTTCGTGATCGGGACTGTCCTAGCGAACTTGCTCCGCTTGTTAATCTCGCATTTTCGGAAACAGGATCAGCCTTTCGCGTTTTCGGTGGGGACACGATCGCGCCCGTCAGATCTGAATTTGAACGTGATTCAATTGAGTCGGCCTTAGGACAATTGAGCACCGGAAAACTTGCCGGCGCGCGAATGCACCTAAAGAACGGTGCGAGCAATTTAACAGCAGGAAAATTCGCGGACAGCATTCGAGAGAGTATTCATGCTGTAGAGTCTGTGGCGAGAGTTCTTTCTCCCGGCACAAAAGGTCTCGGTAAGGCGCTTCAAGCGCTCGAGAAGAGTGCAAGCATTCACGGTAGTTTGAAAAAGGCCTTTGAGCAGCTTTATGGCTATACTAGCCAAGAGGAGGGGATGAGGCACCCTCGGGTCAGCGCCGAAAATGGAAATGTGGATCAGACCGACGCGATTTTCATGCTTGGCGCTTGTGCATCGTTCGTGAGCTACCTGATCGCCAAGGCGAGGGCAGTAGGCATTGACGTCGAATAGATTTGCGTACTGACGCAAACTCACGCAGGAAAGCGCAAACGAATTACCGATAACCCCTTGAAATCATTTGTACTGTGGAAAACTGTAAATCCGCTGGCTATGCCTTCGCAGGTTCGAGTCCTGCCTCCCCCACCAGCCTATGCGCCTCAGGCCCGCGGCTTTCGGCGCATGTTGCTTCTTGGCGTTCGCAGGCGTTGCCGGTAAAAAGACCGCCGAATTGCGGGTGTAGCTCAATGGTAGAGCAGCAGCCTTCCAAGCTGAATACGAGGGTTCGATTCCCTTCACCCGCTCCAAATCCGCGCGCCGTCGCGCGAGCCGTTACGCGGCGAATTCCGATACCCGCCGACGCGATACGCCGCCGCTTTTGAGCGCCGCGGGCAGCGGTGGACGGAACCTCGTCCCCGCGCCGCATCTTACGGGTAACCCCTTCGGATCAAGGGATTTTTTCGCCCTTGCAACCGCTTCACATTCCGACGATATAGACGGCCTTTCGAAACCGGCAGAGCAGCAAGAGACAGGGCCATGGCCAAGGAAAAATTCGAACGCAACAAACCGCATTGCAACATCGGGACGATCG
>CAZNPX010000034.1:0-31849 GCA_964575175.1 uncultured Hyphomicrobiales bacterium
CCTGGAACACCAGCTCGCCGGTGTTCCAGGACTGCGAGGTACCGGAAGAATACGTGATGGGGGGCCTGAACGAAGGCGTGCGCGTGCTGATGTCCGGCCTGGACTATGAGCGGGCGGTGCTGGCGGCGGGCTCAACCGGGATCATGCAGGCCTGCATTGATGCGGTCATCCCGTATCTCCACGAGCGCAAGCAGTTCGGCCAGCCGATCGGCACCTTCCAGATCATGCAGGCGAAGCTCGCGGACATGTATGTCACGATGAATGCGGCAAAGGCCTATGTTTATGCCGTGGCCCGCGCCTGCGACCGTGGTGAGACCACGCGCGAGGATGCCGCGGGCGCAATCCTGTTCGCGGCCGAGAACGCGACCAAGGTGGCGCTCGACGCTATCCAGTGCCTCGGCGGCAACGGTTACATCAACGAATTTCCCACCGGGCGGCTGCTGCGAGACGCCAAATTGTACGAGATCGGCGCCGGCACCTCGGAAATCCGCCGCATGCTGATCGGACGGGAATTGTTCGAGAAGACGAAGTAATTGCCTCTCTAAAGGGCTTGGCGCGGAGGCAGGACATGATAGTCATGCGCTCTGCATGGCCAACGCAGATTCCTCGCAGGACGCGCTCGTCCTCTTTTCCGGCGGGCAGGACTCCACCGTTTCGCTCGCCTGGGCGCTGACACGCTTTCCGCGCGTCGAAACCATCGGCTTTCAATATGGTCAGCGCCACAGCATCGAGATGACGGTGCGGCCGCGCATTCTTGCGGAGATCGTCAAACTCGACCCACGATGGGAAGGGCGGCTCGGCGAGGATCATGTCGTCAATCTCGAATCGCTCGGGCAGATTTCGGAGACCGCGCTCACGCGGGACTCGCAGATCGAGATGACGGCAAGCGGCCTGCCTTCGACCTTCGTGCCCGGCCGTAATCTCATTTTCTTCGCCTTTGCCGGCGCGGTCGCCTATCGGCGCGGACTCAGGCATCTCGTCGCCGGCATGTGCGAGACCGACTATTCCGGCTATCCGGATTGCCGCGACGACACGATCAAGGCGATGCAGCTTGCGCTCGGCCTTGGCATGGATCGCCGCTTCGTGCTGCACACACCCTTGATGTGGATCGACAAGGCGGCGACTTTCGAGCTTTCCGAGCGGATCGGCGGCAAGAGGCTCGTGGATCTCGTGATCGAGGAAACCCACAGTTGCTATATGGGCGACCGCGCGCACCGGCATGAATGGGGCTATGGTTGCGGCACATGCCCGGCGTGTCAGTTGCGGGCGAGCGGCTATGAAAAATACAAGACGAGGGCAGAAGGATGAGAGTATCCGGATTAGCGATCGTCATGCTTGCACTTTCGCTTGGCGCTGCTTCGGCGCAATCGCTGAAACTCAGCGCCGAGGACTCGCAGGCGATCCAGAGTTGCATCAAGGAAAAGGAATCGCGGAACGAAGGCGCCGAACGCTGCATCGGCCTGATCGCCAATCCATGCCTGGATCGTTCCGAAAACCAATCCACGCTCGGCCAGTCGCAATGCTACAACCGCGAGCATCTGGTCTGGGACGACATCCTGAATGAAACCTATCGGCGCTTGCAGGGTCAGCTTGAAGGAAAGCTGAAAACGCAATTGCGCGATCTCCAGCGCGTGTGGATCGAATCCCGCAAGCAGCAATGCGAGTTCTACCGCGATGTCATTCAGGGCACGCTGGCCGTCCCGCTGGCGGCGAGCTGCGTGAATAGCGAAACGGCGCGGCGCGCAATCTATCTCCTGAGCATCCTCAACATTTAGGCAAGAGTAATCCGATGCCGCTTTCGGCCGACCTTAAGAAGACGCTTGAGAAAATATCGACCGCGACGCTCACCACGGTGTTGCTGAAGAAGGGCGTCCGTCAGACGTTCATGCGCGGGCCGAAACCGCTGATCGAGGGCACGCCGCGTATCGTCGGCGAAGCCTTCACGTTGCGCTTCGTCCCCGCGCGAGAGGATCTCGCCACCCCCGAGAGCTGGGCGAGTCCGCGCTCGACCCGCGGTGCGATCGAGGACATGCCGGAAGGCGTGATCGCGGTGGCCGATGCGATGGGTGTTACCAGCGCCGGAATCTTCGGCGACATTCTGGTCGCGCGCATGAAAGTGAAGAAGGTCGCGGGGCTGGTGACCGATGGAGCCGTGCGTGATGCCGACGGCGTCAAGGCGGTGGGGTTTCCGCTCTGGTGCGCGGCGGTGGCGGCGCCACCTTCGGTCGCGGGCCTCACCTTCGTGAACTGGCAGGAGCCGATCGGCTGCGGTGGGGTCGCGGTGTTTCCGGGCGACGTGATCGTTGCGGATAATGATGGCGCGGTGTGCGTGCCGCAGAAGCTGGTCGAAGCGGTTGCGAAAGAGGCGGTCGAGCAGGAGGTGTTCGAAGCCTGGGCTGCCGACGAAGTGCTGAAAGGTGCGAAGCTCCTGGGTCTTTATCCGCCGAACGAGGAGACGAAGGCGCGTTACGAGGCGTCAAAAAGGAAGTAGGCTGACGGAATGGCATTCACCCAGACCGCTCTCGCCAATGGCGCCAACATCCCGCTTCTGGGTCTGGGGACCTGGGACATTCGCGGCGATGTCTGCAAGCGCATCGTCGAGCAGGCGCTGCGTCTCGGCTACCGCCATGTCGATACCGCGCAGGCTTATGAAAACGAGCGCGAGGTGGGCGAGGGCATCCGCAATTCCGCTGTGCCACGCGAGCAGGTCTTTCTGACTACGAAGGTCTGGTACACGAACCTTGCGCCTGCGGACGTGCTGCGTTCGACGCGGGAAAGTCTTGCGCGCCTGAGGCTCGATTATGTGGATCTTCTGCTGATCCATTGGCCGAACGCCTCCGTGCCGCTCGACCAGACCATCGCCGCGCTCTGCAAGGCGAAACGCGACGGCATGACCCGATATGTCGGCATTTCGAATTTCACCACCGCGTTGATCGACCGCGCCGTGCAATATGCGACGGAGCCGCTCGCCACCAATCAGGTCGAACTGCATCCCTATCTCGACCAGTCGCAGGTGATCGCGGCCTGCAAGGCGCGCGGAATTTCGGTCACCGCCTATTCCCCCATCGCGCGCGGCAAGGCCGGCGGCGACCCGGTGCTGGCGAAGATCGGCCGTGCCCATAAAAAATCCGAAGCGCAGGTTTGCCTGCGCTTTCTCGCGCAGCAGGGGATCGTGGCGATCCCGCGCACGAGCAAGGTCGAGCGGCTCGCCGAGAATTCGGAGATTTTCGATTTCGAGCTGACGGCGGCCGAAATGGATGAAATCCGGAAGCTGGCGCGGCCGGATGGGCGCATGGTCCGCCCAGCCTGGGCGCCGGAATGGGATCGATAAATTTTATACGAAAGACCTAGAACTTTCGTCTAAGTCGTGCGTTGATGCCTACGTATCACCCCAATCCCGGAGGTACGTCATGGAACCGAATAACAAGTTTGAAGGCCAAGAGCACGAAAGCTTCAAGAAGACTGCCCTTTGGACCGGCGGCGCTCTCGCGATAGTGGCCGGTCTCGCCATTTATGCGGGCTTGCAGGGCTGATTTCCGGGTCTTTACGAGGCATAGCGCGTGAGACGGGCGGCTTCTAGCCGCCCGTTTTTTCATGGCTGCTCTGCCGTTGAATAAAACGAACGGTCGTGCTATTCTATAGGCATGATCGCTAATGCTCAGAATCAGGAACATTCGGACGAGCTGGAATTTTCCGGCCCCGACGCCACCAAGGGTGAGCGCACCCGCATCCGGATACTCGACGAGGCAGCAGCACTCGCCAGCGAGAGCGGAATCGGGGCCGTAACCCTTGGGCCGCTCGCAGAGCGCCTTGGGATGTCCAAGAGCGGGCTCTTCGCCCATTTCAAGTCCAAGGAGGCCCTGCAGGTCGAGGTGCTCGCCCGCACGGCGGAGCGTTTCACGGAAACAGTGATCGCGCCGATCCGCACCGAGAGCGACCGGCCGAAGCGGCTCCCCCTGTTTTTCACGAACTGGCTCGACTGGATCGAGCATCCGAGCCTTGGTTCGGGCAATGGCGGCTGTCCGATTCTCGCGGCCTATTTCGAGTTCGACGACGTGCCCGGCCCGGTGCGGGAGCAGGCGGCAAAGCACAATGGCGAGCTTTACGCTTTCATCCGCCGCCTCGTGGCGGCTGCCCTGCCGCAGGCGGATGGCGATGCCATGGTGGCCGCGATCGACGGCCTCGCGCTGTCGCATCTCCTGCGTGTTCGCCTGATGCGCGATCCTTCTGCGCGCGCGAACACCATGCGCGCTTTCGAAGCCCTCCTGAAAAATCCTCCGCTGAAAGGAGCCGCGTGATGGCACGTTCCAGCATTCCGAATTTGAACAACGCCGTGCGCATGTTCTTGCTGCGCACCTACGGCAAGATTGCGCCAGAGCACTTTCAGAAGCGCTTCGTGCAGAATTTCCTGAAACCGAAGCGGCCTTTGCTGATCTCGCGCGAGCGGCCGGATCTGCCGCCACCGGACCAGTCGATGCGTATTCCGGTCGGCGGTGGCATCGGCCTCGTTTCCGACACCTGGGTGCAGGCATGGCGCTGGGGCGATGGACCCGCAGTGCTTCTGGTGCACGGCTGGGAGGACGATCATCATTGCTTCGATGCGATCATCGCGCAATTCGTAAAGCGTGGGCACGCAGTCGTTGCCTTTGATCTTCCCGCACACGGCAAGTCCGGCGGCGCTCAGGCCACGATCCCGCTGGCAGCGCAGGCCGTGCAGGGCGTAGCCGATGCGTTGGGTCCGGTGCGCGCAGTTGTGGGTCATTCGCTCGGTGGTGCCGCGGCGACCTTCGCAATCACCGAAGGTTGGCTCGAGGTCGAGCGCGCAGCGATTATCGCAGCGCCTACGGGCCCGACTTATATGCTCAATGCAATTGCCCGTCGCTTCGGCATGAACGAAGCGCGCAAGGAGAAGCTCTTCGAGGAGTTGAAGCGCGTCGTCGGCTATCGGCCGGAGGAAATCGAGCTGATGCCGAAGGTTGCTTCGCTCGCGATCCCGGCGCTGATCGTTCATTCGAAGGACGACGCCATGGTCCGCTTCGCGACCGGCGAGAAGTGGGCCGCGAACTGGCCCGGGGCGCAGATGCTGACGCTGGAGAAGCTGGGTCATCGCCGCTTGTTGTTCGATCCCGCTACCGCGGGAAAGATCGCGGACTTCCTCGTGCAGCGCTCCTGCGCCAAGCCGCAATCCAGGGTGGCCTGACAATATCTCATTCTCCTTTCCCCACCGGGAAAGGGGTCTAAGCGAGCTATTTTTCTTCGAACAAGGAACGCGCGGTGGGCCCGAACTGCCGCGTCAGGGTCACGGTCAACACGCCCGCCGTCACGATCATGAAGATGTAGCCGTTCACGAACCATCCGAGATAGGCCAGCGCGAAGAAAATCGCGCGCTGGCCGCGGTTGAAGTGCCGTCCCGCGACCGTAATCATTTTTCCGATCCGTTCCACATGCGCCTGCGCCGCCGGCGTGTCCGCCTCATCTGCCGGTGGCGTCGCACCGATCTGGATCGCGACATAATTGAACATCCGGTACGACCACGCGAATTTGAAGAAGGCATAGACGAAGATCACGAGCAGCCCGACGACCTTGATCTCGACGACGCCGCGCGTGGCGGGGACTGCGTATGGCAGGGCGCGGAATATCGCCACGACCTCGTCGGAGGAGCGCAACAGCGCGAGTGCGCCGCCGATTGCGAAGAGGGAGGTGGAGGCGAAAAAGGCCGTGCCTTGGTGAAGCGAGGCCATGATCTGCGTGTCCACGATCCGCACGTCGCGCGCGAGCATGCGCCGCATCCATTCGCTTCGCGCGAGATCCATGCGGTAATTCAGGCTGCGTTTGCGCATCTCCGAACGCTCGACGATGACCGCATGGATCGTCCAGGCCAGAACGAACCAGCCGATCGAAAGCATGTCGAGATTGGAGAGGCCGAACATTTTCTGGCGATTCCGGTTTGATGAAGGGTGCCACACATCGTCGCCGCGGCGAAGTCGGGGCGGCGCTTCTTGCGATGAATCGAAGCGGCGCCGGTTTTTGTTCCGGTTCGCGCCGCATCGCAGCGGCACGGCTTGGCCGAAGCGGCGGGATGTTGCTACCTTGCCCACAAGGAGCAATACTAATGCCGCAGAAGATTACCCTCGGCCACAAGCAGTTGGTCGACGAGGCCATGCGCGAGATCGAGACGATTCCCACAAAGGACGCTTTCGCGCTGGTCGGGCGCGACGACACCGTGCTCGTCGATATTCGGGATATTCGTGAAATCCGCCGCGAAGGCCGCATTCCGGGTGCGTTTCCCTGTCCGCGCGGCATGCTCGAATTCTGGATCGACCCCGAAAGCCCGTATCACAAGCCGGTCTTTGCCGAGGACAAGAAGTTCGTTTTCTTCTGCGCGGGCGCGTTGCGCTCTGCATTGGCCACGCAAACCGCGCAGCGCATGGGCCTGAAGCCGGTCGCCCATATCGAAGGCGGCTTCTCGAAGTGGAAGAAGGACGGCGGCCCGTTCGAAATGGACGAACGCGACGCGAAGAAATAGCGTCCGTTTTTTGCACCGCAAAATTGAAAACAGACCTTTGCACGGCGCGGTATTGACCTTCGACTAAAGTTGATACGGATTAGCTGTCTCAACTTGGTTGGAGATTCCCCAAATGGAAAACTTTCTAAAGCCGTGGCGCCCGCAGTTGCTCAGCATTCTGCGGGTGATGGCTGGACTGCTGTTCCTGCAACACGGCACGGCGAAGTATCTGTCGATCCCGGCCTCCAAGATGGCCGGCGCGTCTCCAAGCACGATGAGTGGCGCGGCGGGCATTATCGAGCTGGTCTGCGGCACGCTGTTGGTGATCGGCCTGTTCACGCGCCCGGCCGCCTTCATTGCGTCCGGCATGTGCGCCGTCGCCTATTTCTACGGCCATGCGGGGCGGGGCTTTTATCCGATCCTGAACGGCGGCGAACTGGCGGCGCTCTATTGCTTTACGTTCCTCTACCTTGCTTCGGCAGGTGGCGGCCCGCTCAGCGTGGACGCGATGGCCCGCAACAAGGAATAAGCAAGGCTTGTTCGGCAAAGGCGCGCGGGGTGACAAACGCCCCGCGCGTTTTATATTGATCCCATGAATCTGAAGCTCATTCTCGGCAACAAGAATTACTCCTCCTGGTCGCTCCGGCCGTGGCTTGCGCTTGCGGAACACGACATTGCCTTCGAGGAGGAGGTCATCAATATCTACGATCCCGCATCGAAGGCCCGGATCCTGAAATATTCTCCCGCCGGGAAGATGCCGATCCTGATCGACGGCGAAAGCACGATCTGGGATTCGATCGCTATTCTGGAAACGCTTGCCGATAAGTTCCCGCAGCTCGATCTGTGGCCGAAAGACCCCGAGGCGCGCGCGCTCGCGCGTTCCGTATCCGCCGAGATGCATTCGGGCTTCGTTCCGCTCCGGAAAGCGCTGCCGATGAACCTGAAGCGCACGCCGGCACCGCCCAAGGCCGGATTTGCCGACGACGTGAAGGCGGACATCAAACGCATCTGCGATATCTTTCGCGATGCGCGCACGCGCTTCGGAGCAAGAGGCGAGTTCCTGTTCGGCGCCTTCTCCGCCGCCGACTGCATGTTCGCGCCGGTGGCGACCAGACTCCGTACCTATGCCGTGAAGCTGGACACACCCTGCGAGGACTATGTCACGGCGATCCACAACCTCGGTTCTTTCAGGCGATGGAAGGAAGCGGCCCTGAAAGAGACGTGGGCGCAGGCGGACTACGACGCGATCTAGGCTCGGCGGTGTCGGCCGAGCGGGCCGGCGGTCCATTGTCGTTTCCCGAGTTGCCTTCCTCGCGGGCGCGCGGCAGTTTCGGGCCTGAGGAACGCCCGTGACAAAAATCCAATCCAAGCTCGACGCCCATTCCGCCGAATACAAAGCCAACAGCGCCGCGATGGCGGCGCTGTGCGAGGCGCTGCAAGCCCGCCGCGCCGAGGCTGCCCTCGGCGGCAACGAGAAATCGCGCGCGCGGCATACCGCCCGCGGCAAGCTCCTGCCGCGCGAGCGGGTGTTGCGGCTGCTCGATCTCGGGGCGCCGTTTCTGGAGCTGTCGCCGCTGGCCGCCAACGGCATGTATGGCGAGCCGATCCACGGGGCGGGGGTGATTATCGGAATCGGCCGGGTTTCAGGCCGGGAAGTGGTGATCGTTGCGAACGACAGCACGATCAAGGGCGGCACTTATTATCCGATGACGGTCAAGAAGCATCTGCGCGCGCAGGAGATCGCGCGCGAGAATCGTCTTCCGTGCATCTACCTCGTGGACAGCGGCGGCGCGAACCTGCCGCAATGGCCGGACGTGTTTCCCGACCGCGAGCATTTCGGCCGCATCTTTTACAATCAGGCGACGCTTTCCTCGCTCGGCATTCCCCAGATCGCGAGCGTGATGGGCTCCTGCACCGCGGGCGGCGCTTACGTTCCGGCGATGTCGGACGAGACCGTGATCGTGCAGAACCAGGGCACGATCTTCCTCGGCGGACCGCCGCTTGTGAAGGCCGCCACCGGCGAAGTGGTATCGGCCGAAGACCTTGGCGGTGGCGACGTGCATGCGCGCAAATCCGGTGTCGCCGATCATCTTGCGGCAGACGACGAACATGCGCTCAAAATCGTTCGCAATATCGTCTCGACCCTGCCGCGCGAAGCGGGCGCAGGGATCGAGCTGCTGGATGCGGAAGAACCTGCGTTCGCGACCAGCGAGCTCGACGGCATCATTCCTGCCGACAAGCGCAAGCCTTTCGACGTGCGCGAGATCATTGCGCGAATCATAGACGGCTCGCATTTCGAGGAGTTCAAGGCGCTGTACGGCACCACGCTCGTCACCGGCTTCGCGCATCTTTCGGGCATGCCGATCGGGATTGTCGCGAATAACGGCATTCTCTATTCCGAAAGTTCGCAGAAGGGCGCGCATTTCGTCGAGCTGTGCTGCCAGCGGAAAATCCCGCTGCTGTTTTTGCAGAACATCACCGGCTTCATGGTCGGCCGCGAATATGAAGGCCGGGGAATTGCGAAGGACGGCGCCAAGCTCGTCACCGCCGTATCCTGCGCAGCCGTGCCGAAGCTTACGCTCATCATCGGCGGCTCTTACGGCGCCGGCAATTACGGCATGTGCGGCCGCGCCTTCGGCCCGCGCTTCCTGTTTACCTGGCCGAATGCGCGCGTCTCGATCATGGGCGCGGAGCAGGCGGCTTCGGTGCTCGCGACCGTACGGCGCGACAATATAGAGGCCGAGGGCAAAAGCTGGAGCACGGAAGAAGAGGCCGCGTTCAAGGCGCCGATCATCCAGCAGTATGAGGAACAGGGTGATCCCTATTTCGCGACAGCGCGGCTTTGGGATGACGGCATCATCCAGCCTTCGGAAACGCGCAGGGTGTTGTCCCTGGCGCTTGCGGCGGCACTGAATGCGCCCATTCCGGAGACGAAGTTCGGCGTTTTCAGGATGTAGCCATGCTCGACAAGGCAGCAGTACCCACCCGCTCGATCTATTTTTCTGAAGAGCATGAGCAGTTGCGAGCGCAACTGCGCCGCTTCGTCGAGCAGGAAGTGAAGCCTCACGGGCTCAAGTGGGAAGAGCAGGGCTATGTCCCGCGCGACGTCCTGCAGAAGATGGGCGCGCTTGGATTTCTGGGTATTCGCTATCCGGCAGAATACGGCGGGGCGGAGATGGATACGCTCGGCACGGTCGTACTCGCGGAGGAACTGGGCCGCAGCACGTTCTCCGGCTTTGCGATCACGGTGCTCGTACATACCGACATGGCCTCGGTGCATATCTTCAACGCCGGCAGCAAGGCGATGAAAGATAAGTTCATGCCGGATGTCGTTGCGGGCAAAAAGATCGTCGCGGTCTGCGTCACCGAGCCTTTCGCCGGTTCCGACGTGAAGGGCATCCGCACCACCGCGCGGCGCGACGGCGATTACTACGTCATCAACGGCTCAAAGACCTTCATCACGAACGGCGTGCACGCCGATCTTTACTGTGTCGCCGCGAAGACGGATCCCAAGGCGCAGCCTTCGCAAAGCGTTTCGATGCTCCTAGTAGAGAAGGGGACGCCCGGGTTCTCGGTGGCGCGTCCGCTGGACAAGCACGGCTGGCGTTCTTCGGATACGGCCGAGCTTTCCTTCGAGAATTGTCGCGTACCGGCGGAAAACCTGCTCGGGCAGGAGGGCCGCGGTTTCTACGCGATCATGAAGAATTTCCAGAACGAGCGCACCACCATCGGCGCCATGTGCATCGGCGAGGCGTCCGCCGCGCTCGAGCTCACGTTGGAGTGGGTGCAGAGCCGCGAGGCGTTCGGCGCGCCGCTCTGGTCGAAGCAGGCGATCCGCCAGCGGCTTGCGGAGTTGGCGGGCAAGGTAGAGGCGGGGCGGCAGCTGGTCTATCACGCGGCCTGGCTCGACGCGCAGGGCCATGATGCGACCAAGGAAGTCTCGATGGTGAAGGCTTATTGCGGCGAGCTCGTCAACGAAGTGATGTATGACTGCGTGCAGTTCCACGGCGGGCTTGGCTTCATGCGCGAAAGCGCGATCGAGCGCATGAGCCGCGATGCGCGCGTACAGGCCATCGGTGGGGGCGCCACGGAAGTAATGCTCGAAGAAGTCGCGAAGAGGATGTGAGGCAGCGTGTTTTCCTGGCTGAGAGTGAAGTCGCCGCAGGAGCGGGAGCAGGAGGCGCTCGATAAAATGCTGACCGAATTCCGTCAGGAGGCGAGCTACATCAACGAGAAGTGGCAGCCGGAAGTTCGTCAGGCCTACGCTGACAAGGTCGCGCGCTCCTGGCGGGATTATCTCGCAAGTCTTGACGCGAAGTGCGGCGAACATAGCGTCGCTACCCTTTCGCAACTTCCCGCCGACGCGCGTATCGAAATCGGGAATGCTTTGGCTGAAGCGATGATCGCGGCGCATAAGCAATGCCGCAAGCTGCGAAAGAAGACCGCGCCGTCTCCGGAATATCTCGATGCCATGTGCGGGATGTATTCGTACAAGCACGTCGGCTCGTTCGTGACGGCGATGAGCATGGATCGCTACGAGTTCGCGAGCCAGTATGTCGAGCAGCTCGACGCGTATCTCGCGGCTGGTTCGGGCGCGAAGACGAAGTTCTCGGAGTTTCTGGAAGGGCACAAGAGCTAGTTTGTGTGGAGATTCGGTTGCGTGTTGCTCCCGAATGCCTTCCACCGCGCTTCCACCTGCCGTTTTATTTCTCCCGCGCTCGCGGGGATGAGCGACTCGTGCAAGGCGATATGCATCATGCTTTCGCCACTCGGGATGAAATGCGCGTCCCAGCCGGGGCCGCGCATGATGAAATTGTCGACATGGATCACGCGGTCGTAGAAGAACTTTGAGACGAGAATGGCGGTCACGTTAGAGTAGGTTATCGAGCGTCCGCGAAATGTCGTGTGGATGTTGATGGTGTCGACGCTTTTGATTTCATTCCAGGGAATGATGAAATCCTCGGTGGTCGTTCGCATGATGATGCCCTGCGGTAGCAGCTCGACCAGCGCGGTGTTCGGCTTCATCAGCCAATAGATCTCATAGAAGCACAGAGGAAAGAAAACGGCGGCGGCCGCGCCGAATGCGATGCGCTCAAGCTGATGATCTGCGATCAGCACGACGACGGCGGCCGCGACGGTGCCGATGGCGAATATGACAAGCCGCGCGCGATGGAGCTTCTTGCGGCTCCAGATAACCCGTTCGTTTACGTCGATATAGCCGTCTTCGCTCACGGCCGTGCACTTTGCGCCGTCAGCGTCTTGTTTCTGAATGCGCTCCAGCGCGCCTCGACGGCGGCATATAACTCTTCGGCCGTAACCGGCAAGACCGCGTGATGCAGCGCGAACTGCATCACGTTGTTCCGCTCGTCCGCAATGAACATATTCCCCCAGCCGGGGCCGCGGAGAAGAAGATTGTTGACGTGAATGGCGCGCTCGTAGAATTCGTTGGTGAGGACCAGCGCCGTGACATTGTCGAACTTCGAGGGGAAGGGGGAGCGGCTGGTGCGATCCGCTACGGTGATCGAGCGTAGCGCCTTTACCTCGTGCCAGGGCACGAACAACTCCTTCACCCATTCAATGTTGAAGCGCAGCCCATCGGGCGCAAGCGTCAATATTGGTTTGCCGGGATGGAAATACCTGTGCATCTCGTACATGCAAATTGCAAAGCCGAGGGCAATGAGGACATACCCCACGAATGCGATGTCGGGCTTGCCGCCGAAATTGATGAAAAGGATACCGAAGGCGAGACTGATCGCGCCGATGATGAAGTATTTCTGGCCGAGCTTGGCGCGGCTGAACTTCAATACATAGTTTGGATCGGTGTATTTCGGATCCATCGATGCCCCTCCCGAAATGCGAGGCTATCGTAATGGATTCCGGTGCGCGCTGAAGGGTCTCCGGAATGACAACTTCGTGCGCAGTACCGCCCGGTAAAGCATCCGCTGCATCGTTTCGGAATGCGTTCTTCGCGCGTGCGGAAAGCGCGGCTGACGCCACTGCCTGCAGCTAACGCCGCGCCTTCTTCAGCGCCCGTTCGTCCTGGCGGATGGTGCCGCGGGTCGTGAAGGCAGGCGGGTCGCTGGCAGGGAACGACTCGTCGTTGGCTTCATCGATTTCGTCCCAGTCCGGCGGCGGATCGCGCATGGCATCCCTGCCTGCGGGCCGCACGGACCTCGGTCCGGGCTCTCCGACGGCGTCTTTAAAGGCCGCTGCGCGGGTCATTCGGCTTGCTGTCGCGGGAGCTCACCGCGATTACGGCAGCGTCCGGCGCATCGGTTTGTTCGTCGTCCCCCATCACGCGAAGCATGTCTTCGCGTTCGCCGCGGCGAAGCGCGCGGCGCTCTGCTGAAGCCCGGTCCATTCGATTCAAATTCGATCGATTCAAATTCGATCGGTTCAAATTCGACATCTTTGGCCTCCCTGGGTTTTCGAGCTATTCGGTATCCAACGCGGCTTGGCCGGGTATGGTTCCGAAAAAAAACGGCTCCTTCCCGGGGGGAGGAGCCGTTTTCGTACCTGGATTGGAAAATCAGGCAGTTTTGATATCGGACGGAATTTTTCCGCCGGCATTCGCAACTTTGGTCATGACCTGCTGATGCAGCCAGATATTCATCGGCGCGGTATCGTTCACGTTGCCGGTATAGCCGAGTTCCTGCGCGAGCTTCTGGCGGGCGCCGAGGCTCGAATCGAGCTTCAAAAGCGTCATCAGGTCGACAATCGAAACACGCCAGTTCGACGGGCGGCCGCTATCTTTTGCGAGCTTCTCCATCATGGCTTCGACGTCCACCATCGGCAGCGCCGCCGAGCTCGCCGGCGTACCGTCGGCCTTGACTTCGTTCTTGCCGAAAATCGCGGCCATGATGCTTCCGAAAATGCTCATACTGATCTCCCTCTTCTCTTCGCCCTTGAGGCGGGCCTTGAACCCCAAGTCTGCTGTGAGTTCCGTCGCGCTGCAAGCAAAAAGGGAACGGTTCGCGCGCCGGTGCGTTTGGCTTGCGATGCCTTATCGTGTCCTTTCCACCGATTTGAAAACCGCCCCTTCGGGGCCTTTTGCCGCTACGGCCCGCACCAGCCGGGTATTTTCCGCATTGGCGGAAGCGATGGCCTGGGCCGCAAAATCGCATCGCGGTTTGGTGGTCGTTGTCACGGAAGAGTCACGAGGCCATCCGCGCCCGCCGCTTCTGCCGGAAGAGGCCGCCCGCAGCGTGGTCTGATTCTCGAACTCCTTGCCACTCCAGGCGTTCTACACGCAGGAGGGCCTCACTTTCTGCAAGGAGAAGGTAATGGCGGTCAAAGACAAAATCATCGAACACATGGAAGTGCTCGGCTCCGACGGCAAGCACGTAGGCACGGTCGACCATCTGGAAGGCGTCAGCCAGATCAAGCTGACGAAAAACGACCCTGCAGCCAAGGGCACGCATCACTTCATTCCGCTCGACTGGGTCGACCATGTCGACCAGAAGGTGCACCTGACGAAGACGAGCACGGAAGCAATGCAGCAGTGGGTCTGACCCCGCTCGCTACCAAAAAAGAAGCCCGGCTGTGGGGAAGCCGGGCTTCTGCATTTTCCGGAATGAGCGAGGGGGAACGCCATTCCGGGCGGGGAAGAAAAATCTAGCGCATAAGCGGCAAAGGCTGTGTTCAACTATTCGAGAGCCGGCGCCATTCGCCGCGCATGCGATCCGAAAATTGCTGCCAGTTTTGGGAAACGATGTCCCAGTTCACCATTTGGCGCGTGGTGGTGGGCTCAATTCCCGCAACGGTCGAGCGGCTGTCGATCAGGTAAGCGGTGAAAATCGTCAGCGCCGCGCCGACAATAATTCCAAGGAGAAAACGCATATCGGAACCTCCCGTTAGGTCGGGCTGATAACCCAGGGGTGCGGGTAAAGGTTCCTTCGGTTTCCGTTACGTCAACGGCATGCAAAATGAGAAGAAATCCATGCTAAATATGCATGGAAGGGTTTGTTCCCGTCGGTGTTAGAAGCCCGGCCCGTTTCGGCTCGTGCATCGCAAAAGCGAAAAACTCCATGGCCATTCAAAATTCTGGCGCGGCTTCGGCGTCAGCTGCGGCCGATCCCGACGGCACCTCCGTAAAGCCCAGCCATCTTGCCCTCGTCGTCGGCGCGGTCGGTGTCGTCTATGGGGACATCGGCACCAGCCCGCTCTATGCGTTTCGGGTTGCGGCGAACACGGTCGCGGGCGCCGACGGTATGGCCGAGCGCGGCGCGGTGCTGGGCCTGCTTTCACTGATCATCTGGGCGTTGCTTCTCGTGGTCACGATCAAATACGTGATCGTGCTTCTGCGTGCGGATAACGGTGGCGAGGGTGGCACGCTCGCGCTGATGGCGCTTGCGCAGCGGGCGCTCGGGCGATCAAGCCCGGTTGTTCTGCTTTTCGGTCTGATCGGTGCTGCCCTTTTTTATGGCGACGCCATGATCACGCCCGCACTTTCGGTGCTGTCGGCGGTGGAAGGCTTGAAGATCGCGGCGCCGCGGCTCGAGCCTTTTGTCGTGCCGATCGCGCTGGTCATTTTAATTGCGCTGTTCGCCGTACAGTCGCGCGGCACCGCGAAGGTATCGACCTATTTCGGGCCGCTTACGCTGCTGTGGTTTCTCGCGCTTGCGGTGGGCGGCCTTTGGCACATCGCCGACGATCCGGGCGTGCTGGCTTCCTTCAGCCCGCATTACGGAATTGCGTTCGTTTTCAATTACGGCTGGATGGCGCTGTTCACGATCGGCGCGGTGGTGCTGGTCGTGACTGGCGCGGAATCGCTTTACGCGGATCTCGGTCATTTCGGGCGCAGGCCGATCAAGGATGCCTGGTTCTGGATCGTGCTGCCGTCGCTGCTGCTCAATTATCTGGGGCAGGGCGCGCTTGTGCTGGGCGATCCGAAGACCATCAGCAATCCGTTCTATCTGCTCTATCCCCAGTGGGCGTTGTTGCCGATGGTCCTGCTCGCTACCTGTGCCACCGTTGTCGCAAGTCAGGCGGTTATCACCGGCGCCTATTCGCTCGCGCAACAGGCGGTGCAACTCGGCCTGCTGCCGCGCTTCGAGGTGCGTCACACTTCGGCGACCCATTACGGCCAGATCTACATGGCCCGCGTGAACTGGTTCCTGCTCGCGGGCGTCGTGCTTCTGGTCGGCATTTTCCACACCTCGGAGGCGCTGGCGACGGCGTATGGCATTGCCGTTACCGGGACGATGCTGATGACGACGCTGATGGCTTTCGTCGTGATCCGCCGCGTTTGGAAATGGAACTGGCTGTCGGTCGCGGCCTTGCTGGTGCCGCTCGCGGCGATCGACACCATTTTCCTCGGAACGAATCTATTCAAATTCTACGACGGCGGCTGGGCGCCGATTTCGATCGCTGCCTTCATCATGCTGATCACGCTCACCTGGCGTCGCGGCTCACGGCAGCTTTTCGAGAAGACGCGCCGCCAGGAGGTGCCGCTCGAAGCGCTCGTGAAGAATCTCGACAAGAAGGACATTCACCGCGTTGCCGGTACGGCCGTGTTTCTGACGAGCGACCCGGAGAACGCACCGACCGCGCTGCTGCACAGCCTGAAGCACTACAAGGTCCTACACGAGCACAACGTAATCCTGACGGTCCAGACCGCAGACACGCCGCGCGTTTCGCCGGAGGAGAGGGTGGAGATGGAGGCGGTGAGCAAAACCTTCTCGCGCGTCCGTATCCGCTACGGCTTCATGGAAAACCCCAATGTCCCGAAGGCGCTGGCGATCGCGCGGAAGGCGGGCTGGACCTTCGACATCATGTCGACCTCCTTTTTCCTGTCCCGCCGGACGCTGCGGCCTGCAAAGAACTCGTTGATGCCACATTGGCAGGACAAGCTCTTCATCTCGCTCGCCCGCACCTCGGACGACGCGACCAACTATTTCCAGATCCCCTCCGAGCGGGTCGTGGAAGTGGGAACCCAGGTCGCGATCTGAGCCTTCCGGGCGGCGAATTCTGTGCCGCTCCGGCACAGGGCCGGCGTTAACGAAAAAAGGCTTGGCGGGAAGCCTTTGGCGGGGGAGAATCGCTTTGTTTTCCACGGCTTCGTGTGGCCTTCGGGCCGCCGTGCAGATGCGGTAAGATCGACAAATGGACCTCAATAACCTCTTGTCGGGGGTGACGTTGACGATGCCGGGCTGGGCGCTTGCCGCCGCGGGCCTGGGCGTTTTCATCCTCCTGATCCTGATGATGCGCCCGCGCAGCGACAGCACGGGCCTTGCCACGCTTGCGCAGCTCGCCTTCGTGGCGGTGGTCGCGGGCGCCGCCTATTTCGGCCTCAAGCAATACGAGGACAATTCGCGCTTCGTGGAGCGCAAGGCGATCGAGGATCGGGCCGCGACCCTGCTCGTGCAGGGAAACCAGCCGGGGTCGGTTCTGGGTTGCCTGACCAGCGCCGTGCTGCCGACGCTCGACGAGGCCTGCGAAAAGACGATCTTCGCCGAGCCGCAACGTGTTGCCTCCGCAATCGGCGTCACCGCGGATCGCATGGCACTGCTTTACGATGCCACGGCCTACGCCACGCGCGAGCCCGCCTTCCTCGACCGCTTCGAGCATCTGCGTAAGTCGCTGGAGGCGGATCCCTACGGGCTGGTCGCGCATATCCTGGCGACCGAACACAAGTGCATTCCGGATTCCTGCACGCGCTTTCGCATCCTGAAGGATGTCGAGAAGGTCAAGGCGAACCTGAGCAGCCGGAAATTCGACGGCCTGCTCGCGAAATACAAAGAGAGCTGGGTCAAGGTAGGGCCGGGCATGAGCGTCAGCGAAATGAACGCGATGCCGCCGCTGCGCACGCTTGGCGCCAAGCTCGACGAGAAGGAACTGCCGAACTGGGATTCGCTCACGCGCATGAGCACGCCGACCGGCGAGACCGCGACCACGCCCGTCATTCTTCCGCCGGCCCCGCCACAGCAGCAGACGGAGCAGCCGGCAACGCAACAGCCGCCGGCGGCCGCTACCAACGAGCGGCCGACTTCGACGCCGGTTTCATTACCGCAGAATCAGCGGCAGACGCCGCCCGCGAACACCGCGAAGCAGAAGGCCGTACCGGCGCAGCAAAGGCAGCAGCCCGCCGCCGCGCAGCAGAAGCAGCAGTCGCCGCAGCAGGCGAGGCGGAAGGGACCGCCGGAGCCGGTCGGCGGCCTGCCGCGCGTCACTGCACGCGGCAGCAATCCGCCTGCCGACGAGGACGAAGACGATACGCCAACTGCGGCACCAGCGCCGCCGCCGGCGCCGGAGCAACAGCAGAACCGCTCGCCCTTCAGCATCTTCGGCCGCTGACCTGTTTGAAATGTCGGGCACGGGCTGGCGGCAGCGCCAGCCCGCGCTAGTATGCGGCCAATATGAACGCCAATGCCGCTTTCCCGCTTAAATCCGTCCTGATCGCCAACCGCGGCGAGATTGCCTGCCGTGTAATCCGCACCGCCAGGGCGATGGGGATGCGAACCATCGCGGTCTATTCCGATGCCGACCGCGACGCGTTGCATGTGAAGATGGCCGACGAGGCGCACGCGATCGGCCCCGCGCCCGCGTGCGAGAGCTATCTCGTTATCGACAAAATTATCGCCGCGGCGAAGGCCGCGAAGGCGGACTGCATTCATCCGGGCTACGGCTTTCTTTCGGAGCGTGCGGAATTCGCCGAAGCCTGCGCGCGCGCCGGGTTCGTTTTCGTCGGGCCTCCGCCCGCCGCCATCCGTGCGATGGGCCTGAAGGGTGAGGCGAAGGCGCTGATGGCGGCCGCGAACGTGCCGGTGCTGCCCGGCTATCACGGTGACCGCCAGGAACCGAAGTTTCTCAAGCAGAAGGCCTATGAGACCGGCTATCCGGTTCTGATCAAGGCGGCGGCGGGCGGCGGCGGCAAGGGCATGCGCCGCGTCGACAAGCAGATCGACTTCGACGAAGCGCTGGAAGCGGCGAAGCGCGAAGCGGAAGCGGCGTTCGGCAACCCCGACGTGCTGATCGAAAAATATGTCGCGAGCCCGCGTCATATCGAGGTGCAGGTCTTCGCCGACACCCACGGCAACGTCGTGCATCTGTTCGAGCGCGATTGCTCGGCGCAACGCCGCCACCAGAAGGTGATCGAAGAAGCACCGGCGCCGGGAATGCCCGAAGACGTCCGTGCGCATGTCACGAAAGCTGCGATCGAAGCCGCGCGTGCCGTGAATTATGTGGGCGCCGGTACGGTCGAATTTCTCGCCGACGGTTCGCAGGGCTTGCGCGCCGATGCGATCTGGTTTCTCGAAATGAATACGCGGCTCCAGGTCGAGCATCCGGTGACGGAACTCATCACCGGCACCGATCTCGTGCATTGGCAGTTCCTGGTGGCGGCCGGCGAAAGACTTCCGCTCGCGCAGGACAAGATCAGGATTCACGGTCATGCCGTGGAGGCGCGTATTTACGCGGAAGATGCCGCGCGCGGCTTCCTGCCGTCCACCGGCAAGCTGGCGGCGTTGCGTTTTCCGGCAGGCAACGGCATTCGCGTCGACAGCGGCGTTGAAGCGGGCGGGGAAGTGACGCCGTTCTACGATCCGATGATCGCCAAGCTGATTGGCTATGGTGCTACGCGCGAACAGGCATTCGACCGGCTGTCACACGCGCTTGGGGGCACGGTCGTGGCCGGGCCGCGCAGCAATGTGGAGTTTCTGCATGCGCTCGCCAACGCACCGGAGATGCGCGCGGGGATCGTCGACACCGGCTATATCGAGCGTAACCTCGATACGCTTGTGAAAGCGACCAACACCGACTTCGCGGCGGCGGCTTCCGCGGTCGAAGAATTGATGCGGCGCGAACAGGCGAAGCAGACCGCGGCGCTGGGCCGTCTTCCGGCTTCGGCACGCCGTTCGCCATGGAGCGCGCTCGATGCCTACGACTTTGGCGGCAATCGCGACATCCCCGTCGTTGTGCATGTGAATGGCGCGCGCGTGGTTGCCCGGTTGCAGCAGGACGGAGACAAGCTGCGCGCTTTCGTGGAGGGCGCGGGCGCAGCGGCGAGCGAGCTTATCGAGGCGGGGGATCTGCTAATTGCGATCCGCGAGGGCAGGCAGACCAGCGTGAAACTCGCCGAGCCTTCCAGCGCCGATCTCGGCCGCGCAAGCGGCAACGGCGCCATCGCGGCGCCTATGCATGGCAAGGTGCTGAGCGTTTCCGTCACCAAGGGTGACAAGGTTGCGAAGGGCCAGCGCTTGATGGTGCTGGAAGCCATGAAAATGGAACATGCGCTTGATGCTGCCACGGACGGGATCGTTGCCGAGCTTTCCGTCGCCGCGGGCGATCAGGTAAGCGAAGGCGCGCAACTGATCCTGATTAGCGCCGCAAAAGCCGAAGCGAAAGCTTCGTAATCCGATGGCACTGCATCTCGTTAAGCTATGCGTCGGCGTCGATTCCATTCGCGAACTCGACGACTGGATCAAGGAGCGGATGGCGCAAAAGAAAAAGAAGCGCGAGCCGCTGGAAAGCATCCATACGACGCGGATGATGCCGACCCAGAAAGAGGCGCTGCTCGATGGCGGCTCGCTCTACTGGGTGATCAAGGGCGCGATTTCGTGTCGGCAGAAGCTGCTCGATCTCCGACCCTATAGCGACAAAGAGGGCGTCAAGCGCTGCCGGATCGTCATGGAGCCGAAACTCATTCCGGTGCTGCCGAAACCGCGCAGCGCATTCCAGGGCTGGCGATACCTGAAAGCCAATGAAGCCCCCGCCGACCTTGCAAAGGGCGCCAAGGGCGCTGCGGCGATCCCCGAGGAAATGCGCCGCGAATTGCACCAAATGGGCCTGCTCTGAACCAAATCGACCGCTCCGCGTTTCCCCAGAGGAAAAAATGGAGCGAGCCATGGCCCAACGCGCGAGCGCGGACTACGAACAACCGGAGAAGAATGTCGCGGATATGCGCGATCCGGTGACGCTGCCGACCAACAAGGCCAGGCAGGCGGAAAATCGGGGCAATATGGGCAAGGTGCTGATGGTCAGCATCGCGCTCGTCGTGATCGCTTTCATCGCGATCTACTTCGGCTTCTTCGCGACCACGCCCCCGAACCAGTAATCAGACGGCAACGTTGTCGATCAAACGGGTTTTTCCGATCTTGGCGGCGACGAGCAGGCGCAGCTTCGGCTTGCGTTGCGTGTCGTCCGGTTTCGCCAGCGTGGAGGCGTCGCGCGCTTCGAGATAATCGAGCTTGAAACCGGCTGCCATGATCTTCGTTCGTCCGCGACTGAGGACGGATTCGACCGGCTCGCCCGCAGCGATCGCTTTTGCCGACTCTTTCAGCACCTGATGCAGCACCGGCGCTGCCGTGCGTTCGGCGGGTGAAAGATAGACATTGCGCGAGGAGAGGGCGAGGCCATCTTTCTCGCGCATGATCGGTGCGCCAATTACTTTCACCGGCAAGTGCAGATCGCGCGCCATGGTCTTGATGACCTGCAATTGCTGGTAATCCTTGTCGCCGAAGATTGCGATGTCCGGCATCACCGACGTGAAGAGTTTAGCGACGACGGTTGCGACGCCCGAGAAATGCCCCGGCCGGAACTTGTCATCGAGCCCCACGGCGGCGGGGCCGCCCGGCGTCAGCATGGTTGCAAATCCCTCCGGATAGATCTCTTTCGCGTCCGGCATGAAGACGAGATCGGCTCCCGCTTCGGCGAGCTTGTCGAGATCGGCCTCGATCGTGCGCGGATAGCGCGAGAAGTCCTCATTCGGTCCGAACTGGGTCGGGTTCACGAAGATCGAAACCACAACCTTCTTCGCGGATTTCCGGGCGAGCGCGACCAGCGAAATATGACCGCTGTGCAACGCGCCCATGGTGGGCACGAGCGCGATGGTATTCTTGCGCGCGCGCCAGCCGGTGAGCGCCTCGCGCAACGCCTTCACGGATTTCACCACGCGGGGCCGCGTAATTTTGGCGGCTTTGGCCATTGCTGCGCCTCCCGCGCATTTCCGAACCTGTGCCCGCAGAAATAGCAAAACGGCTTAATCTTCGCCAATCGCCGCACCGCGCCGCAATTTGCTTGACCCTACCGCCTGCCAGTTTGCAGGATGCGCGCGGGGTGGAAGTCACCGCGCAACGGGCGGTTATGGGTGTTGAGGGACGCGTATCGGGGTTTGGTGCCGCGCCGGTGACGGCGAAGACGGCGCATATCATCGTGGTCGCCAACGAGAAGGGCGGCTCCGGCAAGACCACCACCGCCATGCACGTCGCCGTGGCGCTGCTACAGGCGGGCCAGAAGGTCGCGGCCGTCGATATCGACAGCCGCCAGTTGAGCTTGAGCCGATACATCGAAAACCGCCGGGCCTGGTCGAGAAAGTCGAAGGTCGCGCTGGCGTTGCCGGCGTTGCATTCGATTGCCCGCGCAGCCGGCCGCAGCATCGACGAGAACGAAGCGGAGGAATTTGCTTGCTTCGCGGCTGCGATTTCCGCGGTTGAACCGGATCACGATTTCGTCGTGGTGGATACGCCGGCGACGGACAGTTATCTGATGCGGCTCGCGCATGCGATGGCCGATACGCTGATCACGCCGCTCAACGACAGTTTCGTCGACATGGATGTGCTCGGGCGCATCGACGCCGAAAGTTACGAGATCATCGCGACCAGCCATTATGCCGAGGTGGTGCGCGAAGCGCGGCGACAGCGGCGCATGGTCGATCAGGCCGAAACCGATTGGATTGTCATTCGCAACCGGGTGGGGCAGCTCGATACGCGCAATGGCCGCAATTTCACCGAAGGGCTGGAAGACCTGTCGAAGCGCCTGAACTTTCGCATTGCCGGGGGCTTCGGCGAGCGCGTGGTCTATCGCGAGCTGTTCCCGCGGGGACTTACCGCGCTAGATACACTCGATGAAAAGACCCTCGGCGCGAAGCCGAACATGTCGCATCTCGCGGCCCGCTATGAAGTGCGGGCGCTGATCGACGCGCTTTTGCTGCCGATCAACGAACGGGGCCTGCGGCGCCTGCATGCGCGCAGCGAGTGGTTCCGCGCCTCCAGGGAACCGCTGGACGACGCCGAACTGTTCGCGGATTGAGCGCGGCATCGGGCCAGTTGCGCAGACGCCCGAAACACCCGATTTAATAGGGCATGGCCGGTACCAAGGACAAAAGCCCCGCGACTTTTCGCGCGAAGACCCCCGAGCACAAGTCCGAGCGCGGCGAGATCGACGCTTTTCTTGCCAAGGCCAAGACGCTCGGGCCCCGCGCCGACGGCAAGCGCGGGAGGCTCGCATTCGCACTCGACGCCACCATGAGCCGCCAGCCGACCTGGGATCTCGCCTGCAAGCTCCAGGCGGAGATGTTCGAGGAGGCGGGTGCGATCGGCGGTCTTGACGTGCAGCTCATCTATTTCCGTGGGCTCCGCGAATGCCGGGCCTCGAAATGGAATTCCGATCCGGCCCGGCTTGGGGCGATCATGGCGGGTATCGCCTGTCAGGGCGGCCATACCCAGATCGGCCGTGTGCTCGAGCACGTGCGCGCGGAAAGCAAGGTCGCGAAGATCGACGCGCTGGTCTATGTCGGGGATGCGATGGAGGAGGCCGTCGACGACCTCTGCGCGATCGCGGGCGAGCTTGGCCTGTTGGGCATGCCGGCCTTCATGTTTCAGGAAGGCCGAGATCCGGTTGCTGAAAGCGCGTTCCGCGAGATCGCGCGGCTGACCAAGGGCGCGTGGTGCCCGTTCGACGCGGGCGCGGCCTCGCAGCTCCGGGAACTGCTGCGCGCGGCGGCGGCCTATGCCGCGGGCGGCCATCGGGCGCTCAGCGACCTTTCGAAGCGGGGCGGCCGGGGTGCTGTGAAACTGATCGAGCAGATGCGCTGATGGGAATTCCGACACTCCTGCTCGGTCTTGCCGTGCTGCTCATGTTTCTGTTCGTGGGCCGCATGATTACGACGAGCGACCCGAAGAAGCTCGCGAAAGCGCTTCGTATCAGCGGCGGGATCACGGGCTTTGCGCTGGCCGGGCTGCTGGCGTTCAGGGGGCAGTTCTTCCTTGCCGTGCCACTCGGCTTTTTCGCGGCGAGCCTGCTCAACTGGATTCCCTCGCCCGCGAGCTGGACCAGCCGTACCCGCCGCAGCACGGGGCAGGTGTCCCGTGTCCGCGCGCAATTCGTGGAAATGGAGCTGGATCACGACAGCGGCGAAATGCGCGGCCGCGTGCTCAAGGGAAAATACGAGAATGTGCCGCTCGATGCGCTCGATCCGCCGACGCTGCTGACGCTGCGGGGCGAATTCGACGCCGAGAGCTGCGCGCTACTCGAAGCTTATCTCGACCGCCGGACGCCCGGATGGCGTGAGAACGTCGATGAAGATGCGGGTGCGGGGAGCCGAGAGCCGCCGCGCCATGGCCCGATGACCGAAGAAGAGGCGCATCAGATCCTGGGGCTTGAAGCGGGCGCTACCGATGCGGAAGTCCGCAGGGCGCACCGCAGCCTTATGAAAAAACTGCACCCCGATCAGGGGGGCTCGACGTATCTCGCGGCCCGCGTCAACGAGGCCAAGGAAGTTCTTCTGCGCCGCCATCACTAAACTCCACGCAACTTACGCTTCGCTTTCGTGACGTCTCCCGCCGGATTTGCTCCGGTCAGTTCTTATTCTCAGTTCGTATTTCAGTTCTTCGCTACGATACAATCGAAATTGTTTCGCTGTAGTGTCTGGCACGTGCGCCGCGCGTGCCATTCCGACTTGAATCCCGCGAAGCGTGCCCGAAAAAGATTAGTAGAATCTTTCGAGACCTTCTCGGTGTAGGGCGTCACTTTCGCGAGCAGGGCGGTCGCGGATTCCCTCACGTCGCTGAGACGGTCCCGTGCGGCCTTCGCATTCGGAAAGGCCCCGATCTGGATCGACCAGCCGGTCCTCGCAACCGTCGGAACCGGGTCGCCTTCATCGTCGCTCGCCGGTGCTGCGGCAGGCGCCGCGGCAGCCGGAATGCTGTTCGTGGCGGAGGCCACCTGCGTCCGGCGCGGATTGGCCTTCGGAGCCACCGGCATCAACTCGTTTTCCTTGCGCTGTGCGGCAATAGCCTGCGCCTCAAGTTCAAGCTCTTCGGTTTCGCTGAGGGCGGGCGCCGGGGTCTGGGGCTGCGCCTGCGGATGGGGCACCAGCCGCGGGTTTTCGGCGAGGGGGTGGGGTTTGGTCTCGCTGTACGCAAGAGCGCCCGTGATCGAGGCCTGGATCGGAGCGTCGGCCTGCGCGGGAGCCTGCGGAGGGGTCGCATCGGCAACGACGACAGGGGTCTGGCCCGGATGATTGGGCGTCATCGGTACCGGCACCACGTTCTCGGCGCTCAAGTTCGAGAATGAGAACAGGCTCGCCTGTGCTACGGTCTGTTCCTTCACCTTGCCTTCGGCATCGACCGGCATGGTTTTCACCGGAATCGGGCGGATCGGCTCGTTCGAGCCGGCGACGACCACCGGCTGCTGCTTGGCCTGCTGTCTGGGCTGTTGCTTGGACTGCGCCTTCGCCTGCTGGGTGGGCTGCTGCGCCGCGCGCGCGACGCGCGGCTGCTGCGCTTTCTGATTTTTCGCGGCCGGGGCCTGGGCGGTCTTCACGGCCGGTGTCGGCGCTTCGGCGACGAGCGGAGCGGTGCGCGGCCCGGCATGGGCGTCGTCCAGATTGTCCGCGATCAATTCGCGCATGTATTGGTCGCGTACCGCGCCGGTACGACCGCCGAGGACAACGGCGACCACATGGCGGTTCTTATGCCGGATGCTGGTGACGAGGTTGAAGCCGGAAGCGTTGGTGTAGCCGGTCTTGATGCCGTCCACGCCCGTCACGCGGCCGAGCAGGCGATTGTGGTTCGCAATCACGCGGCCGCGATAGTGGAAGCTCTGGGTCGAGAAAAAGCGATACAGCGACGGGAAGCGATCCTGAATTGCGCGGCCGAGGGTCGCCATGTCGCGCGCGGTCGTGACCTGCTCGCGGTCGGGGAGGCCGGACGCGTTCTTGAACACGGTGTTCGACATGCCGAGCGCGCGCGCCTTGCGCGTCATCTGCTGCGCGAAGCTTTCCTGGTCGCCGGCGAGGGCTTCGGCAATCACCACCGCCACGTCGTTCGCGGAGCGGGTCACCAGCGCCTTGATCGCGTCTTCGACTTCGATGGTCTGGCCTTCCCGGACGCCGAGTTTCGACGGCGGCTGCTCGGAGGCGAATTCGGAGACTTTCAGGCGGGATTTCAGCGTCAGTCGGTCCTGCTCGATACGCTCGAACAGCATGTAAAGCGTCATGATTTTGGTCAGCGAGGCGGGGTGCCGGAGCGCGTCCGGGTTCTCCTCGTCGAGGATTTTGCCGGTCTTGGCATCGACCACGATCGCGGCAAACCCGGCCTGCCATGCGCCAGCCGCGCGCTGGCGCTTGCGCGAGCGCGCTTCCGCGTCTGCCGTCGTGAGCAGGAAAAATGCGCCGACGAGGGTTACGGCGACTGCCAAGGCGGCCCGCTTTCCCCGCGGGGTACGCCAGTACGCAAAACACATACGCCCGTCCCGTGCCTTAGGATGCCGGCGGTGGGCCCGACCGGCATTTGCCCAACCTTGACGCCTCTGAGGGCGCCCGAAGCCCCCAAAGGTAAGGGGCGGGCCTTATGAAAGGGTAAAACCCCTGTTTGCAGTGCAGAATTTGAGGCTCGATTTCGGTAAATTCGAGGAAAATGCCTGATACCTAGGCTTATTGCGGTGCAATATTTCTGTTGACTCTATTGTGCAGTGCACTATCTAGGCAGGGAGCGGCGCGCGAATGCATCGCCCGAAAGTCTAGGAACTGGATGCGCCAAGCGGCGCGAACTGGGGATTACCATGATCGAGAAATTCGAAGAGTTTCAGAAGCTGAGCAAAGACAACGCCGAACTGGCCGCGCAGAGCTTTGCGTCGTTCCAGAAGGGCGCGCAGGCGATTGCCGTCGAAGTTGCCGACTACTCGAAGAAGTCCTTCGAGGAAGGCTCCGCGGCTTTCGAAAAGCTGCTCGGCGCCAAGTCGCTGGACAAGGCGATCGAAGTGCAGACCACCTATTTCAAGAGCGCCTACGAGGCTTTCGTCGCCGAAGCGACCAAGCTCGGCAGCCTCTACAGCGATGTCGCCAAGGACGCCTACAAGCCGTTCGAAAGCGCCTTCGCGAAGGTCTCCACCTTCAAGTAAGCGTTGCTTAATGCGTAAGCGAAAAGCCCGGCCTTTTGGCCGGGCTTTTTGTTTGGGCTGATCCCGTTACTGGGAGAGGTGGAGGCTGGCGATCTGGCCGCCAATCGCGTTGAACACTTCGCTCAACTGGCTGGCATTCTGCACGTCGTAGTACATGGACGGATCGCTCGCACAATTGCGCAGCACTGTGGCGTTTCCGTCGATAAGGCGGATCGTGTAGATCTTTATGCCGGCGTTCTTGATGTTCGTGCAGACGCTCGAGGTGCGTGTATTGATCGTCGTGGTCGTCGAACTGTGCCGGCTGCGGGTATTGTCACCGTCCGACAGCAGGATCAGGAATTTGGAGAGGTTTGCGGTGTTGTAGGCTGCGCCTTCCTGCATCACCGGCGTTGGCGAAAGCGCATGCCAGCCCCAGACCAGGCCGATCGTGATGTTGGTATAGCCGGAAGGCTGCATCTGATCGATCCGTCCCGCGAGTGAGGTCCAGTTCGTCGTCAGCGGCATCATTTCAGTGACCATGCCGGGGAAGCTGAGGCCGTGAGCGCATTGCCACGCGGGATACTTGGTCGCATTCGTCGTCGTGGGGGCCGCGTCGCTGATGTCGTAATTGGGCGAGCCCGACTGATCGCGATCCCAGACGCAGCCGTCCCAAGTGTTCGTATTTGCAGTCGTCCACGTCGCAGTGACCCAGCTTCCGCCGTTGCTCTGGCAGGAGCTCTGGGAGGTATATTGCGATTTCGTGCAGACCTTCTGCGAAGTGCAGGCGCTTTGCGTTTGGTAGCTCGATCCGGACTTGTTGCAGGAGCCGTTCTCCGAATTCCAGTTGTCCCACCGCAGCCAGGACTGGTTTCGGTGCTGGGTGCCCACTTTAACGCGCGAGTCGAAGGGGACGATCGCTACCTTGGCGTCGCCTTCCTCGCGTGCGGCGCTCTTGAGCACGTTGAGAAGGTTTTTCGAGGCCTTCTTCAGTTCCGTGATCCGTTGCCCGTCCATCGAGCCGGAGTTGTCGAGCACGAGCGCGACCTCGATCTTGCCGATGCCCCAGGTCACTTCCGCACTGGCGCCGACCGGGAAATTATTGATCCCGATGACGCCGGAAATCGACGGCTGGTATTGTCCGGAAACGTTGAGCACCAGTCTTCCGGACTCCGGCATGGTAATCTGCAGGTTGCTGGGAGTGATGTTGACGCTGATATTGCCGAGGCTCGCGGTGAAGATCTGCCAGCCCTGGGTGTCCAGTTGCGCCTGCGTCAGCGGCATCAGCTTGGCCAGCGCTAGCGCCGTCGAGTCGAGCGCTTTCTGCATGGAGGTTCTGCTCGCATTTGCGAGCGAATAATCGACAGCCGCGCCGGTCGCGCCCACCAGCGGAATGATGGAAAGCGCAAACAGGATCGCGGCATTGCCCTTGCGGCCTTCAGCGCCTGACCAAAAGCGGCGGAACATACCCATGACAGTCTCCGGGGTTTCTCCGAAGACTCTGCCTTTCGAATTTTAACCGAGTCTTGCAGGGATGCTCGAAACACCGGGCTACCGCCCCGACACGGGGTTTACGCCGGAGAGGGGGTTAGCGAACCGAAAACGAGATCGCTAAAATTTTAGCAATTCCGTTTCTCAGCGGATTTCACACCGTGACCGTTATTGCGACAGGTGGAGGCTCGCCAGTTCGCCGCCGATGGCGTTGAAGACCGCATTGAGCTGGCTCGCGGTCTGCACCTCGAAATACATCGACGGATCGCTCGCGCAGTTGCGTAGCAGGGTGGCGTTGCCGTCGATCAATCGAACCGTGTAGAGCCTGATGCCGCTCGCCTTGACGCTGTTGCAGGCCAGCGTCGTGCGCGCGTCACAGCCCGTGCACTGGTTCGGGTCCGTGCCGACGCCGTTCCAGCGGTTGATCGTATTGTCGCCGTCGGTCATCAGGATAATGGCCCGCGTGAGCTGCGGCTCGGTCGTATTGGCCTCGGTTAGCGGCAGCGTTGTCGTGAGCGAGTGCAATCCCCAGATCAGTCCGATCGTGATGTTGGTTGCGCCGAGCGAGTCCAGATCGTCGACCTTGTTGTTCAGCGCCGTCCAATCGTTGGTCAGGGCGAGCAGGCTCGGCGGGCAGTAGAAGTTCTGGAACGGCTGGAAGTAGGTTGCGGTGGAAGTCGGCAGCGTGTCCGCGACGTCATGGTTTTGCTGCCGGTCGCGCACGCAGCCGTCCCAGGTGCTGCGGGCGTTTTTCACCCAGCTATGCTCGTAATAGGTCTGCGTGCACTTCCTGTTGCTACCGGAGCCGCTGCACGAGCAGTTCACGGTATTGCCGCAACTCGCGTTCGAGCCGCTCGAAATCTGTCGCGTTTTCTCGGTGCTGTTGTAGCAGCCGTTGTAGTAGCGGCCGATATTGACCGAGGCGGTGGCGTGCTTGCTCGGGCAGATTAGGCCCTTATTGGTGCCGCTCGAAGGGACGTTGTTTACGACGGAATCGTTCGACGTGCTCGCCGGGCCGGCGCTGCAACGAAAGCCGTGCGCGTTGTTGGTGAACGGGCAACTGGAGCCGGGGCCGGTTTGCTCCCACGTGGTTTTGTTGTTGTTGATCCAGTTCGCCATGACGGCAGGTTGGGCTTCCCATTCGCTCCAATCGAGCCACGAGGCGTTCACGTTGTTCTTGTTGATGTTCACCTGACCGGCGAAGGGGATCAGCGAAATCTTGACGTCATCAGGCTGCTTGGCGGCGTTCTTGAGCGTCGTCAGCAGGCTTTTGGTGGCTTTCTTCAGCTCCACCATCCGGTTCTGCTCCGCCATCGAGCCGGTCACGTCGAGGACGAGCGCGAGTTCGAGCTTCTTCATGCCCCACTGGACTTCGGTTCTCGTCCTGATCGGAAAGGTTTGGATCCCGATTACCCCCGAAATTTGCGGCGTGTAGTGGCCGGTTGCCTCGAGGTGAATTTTGCCGACGGTCGGCGTGGTGATGACGAGGTTGGCCTGCGGCAGATTGACGTTAACGTGGCCGATACTCGCGCTGAAAAGCTGCCAGCCCTTGGTGTTCAACTCGGCCTGCGACAGCGGCATCAGTTTGGCGAGCGCCAGCGCGGTCGAATCGAGCGCTTTCTGCATGGACGTGCGGTTCGAGTTCGCGGTCGAATAGTCGACGGCCGCGCCCACGGCGCCGATGATCGGCACGATCGCGATCCCGAAGATGACGGCGACGTTTCCTGCGCGACTGCGCGAGCCCGACAGGAACTGCCGGAGCGAGGTGAGTAGCGCGCGCATGGAGGATCCCCCTTGATCCGGGCAGCTTTGGTGGAATTCCTCTAAATCACCTTAAATTTGAAGGATTTAAATGCTTCAGATGAAGATCAATTGATAGCTTTGGTTAGGAAAAGCCTTCCGGAAGCCCGGACGGCGTTGGCTTGAGCGGAAGGTGCCCTATATTATGCTTCGGCCAGAGTCTGGCCCTCTCAACCATTTAACTTCCGGCGCTCCGGTGGCCGGGCAGATGTTCTGGGAACGCGAAGTCGTGACTGCTCCTTTCCATAATCAACGTGCCGGGCTTTCCCCGCGGATGGCCAAGGGCGACGACGAGCGGCGTAACGGCCCGGACGATGGAACCGGGACGTCGGTCATCACGCGCACCAAGCCGCAGACCAAGCGGCCGAATCTCTATCGCGTGTTGCTGCTGAACGACGACTACACGCCGATGGAATTCGTCGTGCACGTCCTCGAGCGCTTCTTCAACAAGCAGCGCGAGGACGCGACCCGCATCATGCTTCACGTGCACCAGAACGGTGTCGGCGAATGCGGCATTTTTACTTATGAAGTGGCCGAGACAAAGGTGACGCAGGTCATGGACTTCGCGCGGAAGCATCAGCATCCGCTTCAATGCGTCATGGAAAAGAAATAGGCCCGGAGCCGGATTTTCTTTCCTGGACTGCCGAACCGGCGGAACCGGCCAACGGCACTCGACATCAGCCGGAGCGCGGCCAAAGTGGAAAGGGGCGGAAAATCGCCCTGATCTTGGGCCATTGTAACCCGCTTCGCACGACCTAGATAGTGGACATCCCGCCCAAGCACCGGCAGACTTTCCGCTTCAGAAGCCCGGTGAATCACCCGGAAGTAAGGTACCGATGCCGACTTTTTCGCGCAGCCTCGAGAACTCCCTGCATCGTGCACTGGCGCAGGCAAACGAGCGCCATCACGAGTATGCGACGCTAGAACATCTGCTGCTCGCGCTCCTCGACGATCAGGATGCGGCCGCGGTCATGCGCGCCTGCAATGTCGACATCGAGAAGCTCAAGCGCAATCTCGTCGAATATATCGACGGCGAGCTCGACAACCTCATCGTCGAGGCGAACGAAGACTCCAAGCCGACCGCCGGCTTCCAGCGCGTGATCCAGCGCGCGGTCATCCATGTGCAGTCATCGGGCCGGGAAGAAGTGACCGGCGCGAATGTGCTCGTGGCGATTTTCGCCGAGCGAGAAAGCCATGCCGCCTATTTCCTGCAGGAGCAGGAGATGACGCGATACGACGCCGTGAATTACATCAGCCACGGCATCGCCAAGCGTGCGGGCATGACGGAGAGCAAGCCGGTGCGCGGCGCGGAGGAGGAAAGTGACGCCAAGGCCGGCGAAGAGCCGAAAAAGAAAACCGAGGCGCTCGAAGCCTATTGCGTCAACCTCAACAAGAAGGCGAAGGACGGCAAGATCGATCCGCTGATCGGCCGCGCCAGTGAAATTGCGCGCACGATCCAGGTGCTCTGCCGCCGCCAGAAGAACAATCCGCTTTATGTAGGCGATCCCGGCGTGGGCAAGACCGCGATTGCGGAAGGCCTCGCGCTGCGCATCGTCAATGAGGACGTCCCGGAAGTGCTGAAGGGCGCTACCGTGTTCTCGCTCGACATGGGTTCGCTGCTCGCGGGCACGCGCTATCGGGGCGATTTCGAAGAGCGCCTCAAGCAGGTCATCAAGGAGCTCGAAGCGCATCCGAATGCGGTGGTGTTCATCGACGAAATTCACACCGTGATCGGTGCGGGCGCTACTTCGGGCGGCGCCATGGACGCCTCCAACCTCCTGAAGCCGGCGCTGGCTTCGGGCTCGATCCGCTGTATCGGCTCGACGACCTACAAGGAATACCGCCAGCACTTCGAGAAGGACCGCGCCCTCGCCCGCCGCTTCCAGAAGATCGACGTCAAGGAGCCGACGGTCGAGGACAGCATCGCCATCCTCAAGGGCCTGAAGCCCTACTTCGAGG
>CAZNPX010000035.1:0-31568 GCA_964575175.1 uncultured Hyphomicrobiales bacterium
TGTTCTCGATGGGCATCTATTACATCAACCGGCTGATCGCGAAGGGGCCGATCGTCGGCGAAGGCGGCAAGGTCAAGCAGGGTCTTCCGAACCGGCCGATGAGTGCCGCCTCGGAGAACCGGCAATGATTCCGTTCGCGATTACGAAGGGCGCATGACATGGAATGGTATCTTCCCGTGATCTGGGCGCTCATCATCGGCTTCGCGGTCGCGATGTATGTCGTGCTCGACGGTTTCGATCTCGGCATCGGGATTCTTTTTCCCTTCGCCAAGTCCGAGCGCGAACGCGACCAGATGATGAATACGGTGGCACCGTTCTGGGACGGCAACGAAACCTGGCTCGTGCTCGGCGGCGCGGGACTGCTTGTCGCTTTCCCGGTCGCTTATGCGATTTTGTTGCCGGCTTTCTACCTGCCGGTGACGCTGATGCTGCTCGGGCTCGTGTTGCGCGGCGTCTCGTTCGAATTCCGCTGGATCGCGAAGACGAGCAAATATCTCTGGAACATCGCCTTCGCCGGCGGCTCCACCGTCGCCGCCTTCATGCAGGGCGTGATCGTCGGCGGCATGGTGAGCGGGATCAAGGTAGAAGGCACACAATATGCCGGCGGCGGCTTCGACTGGTTCACGCCGTTCAACCTGATGTGCGGCGTGGCGATGATCGCGGGCTATGCGCTCCTCGGCGCGACCTGGCTCATCATGAAAACCGAAGGCGATGTCGCGAAGCACGCGCGCAAGCAGGCGATGATCGCGCTCTATGCGGTGCTGTTCTTCATGGCGGTGGTTTCGCTATGGACGCCGCTCGAGCATCCGCGCATCGCGGAGCGCTGGTTCACGCTGCCTAACTTCCTGTTCTTCTGGCCGGTGCCGCTCGTGACCGCGGTGCTTTCGGTGCTGTGCTGGCATTGGCTCAGGAAGCAGAACGACACCATGCCGTTCTGGTGCGCGATCGCGCTCTTCTTCATGGGCTATTCGGGACTGGTGATTTCCAACTTTCCGTATCTCGTGCCGCCCGTGTTCGACATCTGGGAGACGGCGGCGGTGCCCGCGAGCCAGCTTTTCGCGTTGATGGGCACGCTGTTCATGTTTCCGATACTTGTCGGCTATACGGCTTTCATCTACTGGATCTTCCGCGGCAAAATCCGCGAGGGCGAAGGTTATCACTAGCCCCGTGCACGTATCGCGCGCGGCGCACCAACCTCGCCCGATGCATGAAGTAAAGCGCCCGCGGCGCGGGGCTCAGAGACCGATTCAAGAAAAAACCGAGTCTTTTCAGGCGGCTGAATCGTGCCGCTCGCGCGGGGATTCCGCGGTTCTTCTTAAAGCATAGATTCCGGCTACTGCGCCGGCGGCACGATCGCCCAGCCGAGCCGCACGGGATCGCCGCCGCCGCGTGCCCACGGCAAGCGCAGCGGCGCCTCCTGCACGAAGGCGGGAAGACGCGAAAGATATTCGGCAGGCGGCGACGGATCGGCGCCGCGAATTTCCCAGAACACCACCCCGCCCTTGTTCCTGAATTCCGCGTCGTCGATCCATGGAGACTGTTGCGGGTTCGCGTCGATGAAGATGCGGGGGCGGCTCGCACTCAGCGCCGCGATCTGCGCGGCTGGCACCCGCGCGCCGACGATGAAGTCGAGCGGGCGGCCGGTACGGGTGTGATAAATGTCGGTGAAGGTTCGCGCGGCAGCGGCGGCGGGCCAGTTTGACGCCCTGTTGTCGCCGAACCATCCGGGAATGAAACTCGAAAGCAGATGCATCGCCGGCGGCAGCGCGAGAAAAATCAGCGCAATCGTTCCGACCAGCATCTGCCGGCGCACCACCAGCCGCTCGCCCGCCATCATCACCGCTGCAATTCCACCGAGCAGCAGGAGCGGAGAAAGAAATTGCGGCCTTGCGCCGCGGCCGAGCAGATAGATCGAAAGCAGCGCGAGCGCCACGGGAATGAGCGCAAGCATCAACACGTCGCGTGACAGGAGCGGCGCCGCGGACTCGCGAATGAATACGGGCGCGTTGTCTTTTGCGTTTGCTGCGTATGTGGTCGCGAGGAAGATCAGCAGCGCAAATCCGAAGTGGCCGGCAATCGCCGTGAACAGCAAGCGCATGGACGATTGCATCTCACCAGCCGCAATGCCCGCCCCCGGCCCGGCAAAAAGATTCTGCCATCCGTGCTGCCACAGCCAGATGAGACGCGGGCCCGCGACGAAGACGAGCACGAAGCAGGCGAAGGCGATGCACAGCGCGGCGTCGAGACGCAACAGCGTCGCGCGCGTGCGCGCATTCGCGAGCGTGACGACGACGAGCACCGCGAGCAATGCGAGCGCCTGCGGCCCGGCATAGAGCATCGCACCGAGGATCGCGCCGAGCGCCATCCATGCATTCGGATTTCTTTCGCCGGCCGCAATCCACCACGCAAGAATTGCCGCGGCCGCGAGCGGCATCTGCAACAATTCTCCCGTCAGCGCGCCGCCGGGAAACGCCACGGGGAAAACGCTGACCATCAAGAGAACCGCGATCGCGCCGTGCCGGTCGCCGACGATCCGCCGCGCGAACAAAAATAAAATCCATCCCGCGAGCGCCACGCAAAGCGCGGAGGCGAGCCTGATCGCGAAAAGCGAATGGGTGAGCTGATGGAGCGCCGCGGAGATCCACGCCGCGAGCGGCGGCAGCTCGGCGTAGCCCGCGAGCCATTCGCGGCCGAGTACGAGCGCGAGCGCCATCTGCGGCGGCGGTGCCGGCTCGGCGATCTGCGTTGCGATCGCCCAGAGCAGCGCATGCGCGAGCAGCCCGAATGCGAGAAAGGCCGCGGGAATCGCGCGCAGCGCCTCGACGAAGATGGAGGCTTCGAGCGGTCCGGCGGATTCGCGAAGGAAGCGCATCAACGATCAGGCGACGAGACGGCCGCATGCTCCGGCAGCGGCGCGCCGCCCAGGCATTCGCGAACCGGCGCGAAGGAGTTGCGATGATGGATGGTAGGACCATGCGCGCGCAACCGCTCCGCATGGAAGCTGGTGCCGTAGCCTTTGTGTTTCTCGAAGCCGTATTCCGGATGCGCGAGGCCGAGCTGCATCATCAGGCGGTCGCGCGTAACCTTGGCGACGATGGAGGCGGCCGCGACCGAGGCAATGATGCCGTCGCCGCCGATCACCGCCTTGACCTCGCATTGCAGCGGCAGCGTATCGCGACCGTCGACGAAGACGAGTTGCGGCACGCGCGGGAGCGCGCAGACCGCCTGCGCCAGCGCCCAGAGACTCGCGCGGAGGATATTGTCGCGGTCGATGCGCGCGGGCGGCGCCACCGCGATCGCGATTTCGGCGCGCGCGCAGATTTCCTCGAACAACTGCTCGCGGCGCGACGCCACCAGCTTCTTCGAATCGTCGAGCCCTTCGGGAATCGCCGCAGGATCGAGAATGACCGCGGCAGCCACGACCGGGCCCGCGATCGGGCCCCTGCCCGCTTCGTCGCAGCCTGCGACCGGCGCGAAGCCGCGGCGCATCGCATTGGCTTCGCGGGCGAAAGTCGGTCCACGGCGTTCGGGAATCATGGCAGGCACTTTGCGATTACTCGACTGTGCGGATGCGCCGGACCATGCCATGCGAATCCGGCCTCTTCTACTTATAAGAGCGGACATTTGCGGCAAACTCACAGGTCGGCCACAATCGCGCCGATACATGGCGGCAAGAGCGGGGCCCGAACCCCGCGGCTGGAGGCATGAAGAATATGCGTTGGGACGATTTTCGTAGCAGCGAGAACATCGAAGACCGCCGCGGCGACGGCCCGCTCGCGGGGCCCGGATTTCCGCTTCCCACCGGCCGGGGCGGCATGGGCCTCGGCACGATCATCATTCTCGGCCTGCTCGCCTGGGCGGTTGGCATCGATCCGCGCGTCATTCTCTCGGGAATCGAGATGACGCAGGGCAAAGGCCCCACCGGCGGATACGAGCGCCAGGTGCCCAACCAGACCAACGTGCGGAAAAAAGGCCCGCCGACCGACGAACTCGGCCGCTTCGTGGCCGGCGTGCTCGGCGAAACCGAAGATCGCTGGTCGGAAATTTTCGGCGAAAGCGGTTCGCGCTACCGCGCGCCGCGGCTCGTGATTTTCAGCCGCGCCACCAATTCGGCCTGCGGCTACGCCCAATCGGCGATGGGCCCGTTCTATTGCCCGCCCGAACAGGCGGTCTATCTCGACACCTCCTTCTTCCAGGATCTCCAGCGCAAGCTGAACGCCTGCCCGGCCGGCTCGAAGACCTGCGAATTCTCGCAGGCTTACGTGATCGCCCACGAGATCGGCCATCACGTGCAGAACATTCTCGGCATCCTGCCTAAAGTGCAGCAGGCGCAGCGCGGCATGGGCCAGCGCGAGCGCAACCAGATGCAGGTGCGCGTCGAGTTGCAGGCGGACTGCTTCGCCGGCGTCTGGGCCAACCGGCAGCAGAAGAAGCGGCCGTTCCTCGATCCGGGCGACGTGGATGCGGCATTGCAGACCGCGAGCGCAATCGGCGACGATACCTTGCAGCGGCGCTCGCAGGGCGCCGTGGTGCCGGACTCGTTCACCCACGGCTCGGCGGCCCAGCGCAAGCGCTGGTTCCAGACCGGGTTCGAGACCGGCGACGTCAACCGCTGCAACACCTTCGCCGCCGGCGCGATCTAGAGCGCCGGGATCGTGGACGAGAAGCCGTTCGTTCCGGTTCGTTTCGCGGTCCTGACCGTTTCGGACACCCGCGATCTCGCGGAAGACAAGTCGGGCACGCTGCTGGCCGGGCGGATCGCGGCCGCGGGCCACACGCTCGCGGATCGCGCCATCGTGCGGGACGAAGTGCGTTCGATCCGCGCCAAAGTCCGCGGCTGGATCAAGGACCGGAACATCGACGCGGTGCTTACCACCGGCGGCACCGGCTTCACCGGGCGCGACGTGACGCCCGATGCGGTCGAGCCGCTGTTCGAGAAGCGGATGGACGGCTTCTCCATCGTGTTTCACCGCGTTTCCTACGAGAAGATAAAGTCCTCGACCATCCAGAGCCGGGCGACCGCGGGCGTCGCCAATTCCACTTATATCTTCTGCCTGCCGGGCTCGCCCGGCGCATGCCGCGACGCCTGGGATGAAATTCTCGTTCACCAGTTCGACCTGCGCCACAAGCCCTGCAACTTCGTGGAAATCATGCCGCGGCTTGACGAGCATCTGAAGCGCGCGAAGATGAAGAAGTAAGTAGAGTCAGAAGAGACCAGCCCATGCCAGCGGCATCGAAGCCGAAAATTGTCATCATCGGCGCGGGCTTCGGCGGGCTGGAAGCGGCGCGGGCGCTCCGCAAAGCCGACGCCGACATCACCGTCATCGACCGGCACAATCACCACACCTTCCAGCCGCTGCTCTATCAGGTCGCGACCGCGGTGATCTCGCCCGCGGATATTGCCTGGCCGGTGCGGAGCATCCTGCGCAGACAGCAGAATGCCGGCGTCATGCTCGGAACCATCAGGAGCATCGACACCGAAGCGCGCATCGTGCGCGCGGACACCGTGGCCTTGCCCTACGACTATCTCGTGCTCGCCACCGGCGTCACCCATTCCTATTTCGGGCACGACGACTGGCAAAACGCCGCCCCCGGACTGAAGACGCTGACCGACGCCACCAAGATCAGGAGCCGCGTGCTCTTGTCGTTCGAGCGCGCCGAGCTCGCCACCGACGAAGCGGACCGCAAGCGGCTACTGACCTTCGTCATCGTCGGCGGCGGGCCGACCGGCGTGGAAATGGCGGGCGCGATCGCCGAAATCGCGCGACAGACCTTGCGCTTCGACTTCCGCCATATCGATCCGCGCGCGGCGCGTATTCTGCTGATCGAGGCAGGCCCGCGCATCCTGCCCACCTTCCCGGAAGACCTTTCGGCCTATGCCGAGAAATCGCTCCGCAAGATGGGCGTCGAGGTGATGACCTCGACCATGGTGACGGACGTGCGCCGGGACGGCGTCTCGCTCGGGGAAAAGAAAATCGAATCCGAGGCGGTGGTGTGGGCCGCGGGCGTAAAGGCGTCCGCCGCCGCGGAATGGATTCATGCCGAGGCGGATCGCGCTGGAAGAATCAAGGTGAATGCCGATCTTTCGGTGCCGGGACATCCGGAAATCTTCGCGGTCGGCGACACCGCGACGCTCGCGACCCCCATTCCCGGCATCGCGCCCGCCGCGAAGCAGATGGGGAAATATGTGGGCCGCCTGATCGCGTCGCGCATCGCGCAGGCAAGCCCGCCCGCGCCCTTCGTCTATCGGCACGCGGGCGATCTCGCGACCATCGGGCGAAAATCGGCGGTGGTAAAATTGAATAAATTGAAACTTACCGGCTTCATCGGCTGGCTGTTCTGGTCGGTCGCCCACATCTATTTCCTGATCGGCATTCGCAACCGGCTGATGGTCGCGATGACCTGGCTGTGGAGCTACGTCACCTACCAGCGCGGCGCGCGGCTGATTACCCGCGACGATCGGACCGGCTGACGGCCCGGAACCAATTTCGCATCCGGCGTTTTACCCTTGGGCGTAAAAATTTCCGGAGCGAAGGTAAAATGCAGGTTCCGCTCGAGATTTCCTATCACAACATCGAAAAGTCGGAGGCCGCGGACAAGGCGATCCGCGCGCATGTCGCCGACCTGGAAGAAATCTACGACCGCATCACTTCCTGCCGCGTGCGGGTGGACCAGCGCGCGGACAATGCGAGCCACACGATCCCGCCGGTGGTGCGGATCGAGCTCGGCATTCCCGGCCACAAGAATATCGTCGTCGCGCACGAGCCGGATCACCTGCTGCGCAAATACCAGACGCCCGACCTCGACAACGCGATCCACGAAGCCTTCCGGATCGCGGAGCGGCGCCTCGCGGACCTCAAGAAAACCCGCGAGACGAACGGGCGCGTGCAGCCGGAGAACGGCGAGGAGCGCTTTCTCGGTCAGGTCGCGGAGATTTATCCGCTTCAGGACTTCGGCTACCTGATGAACAAGGACGGCGCGCTGCTCTATTTCCATCGCAACGCAATTCTGTCGGGGGACTTCGACTATCTCGTCCGCGGCACCGAGGCCCATTATGTCGAAGGCGAAGGAGACACCGGCCCGCTCGCGAAGAAGGTCTGGGTGAAGGAAACCGGGCACTGAACTTGCGCCGCTCCGATTGCGGTGAGCCTGTTCATTCGCCGGGTGCGGCCAGCAGCACGCGGCTGCGCAGCTTCGCGATCCGCATGCGGCCGAGTTTCGCGATCAAACGCCGATGTGCGTTGTCGCCGTTCCGGTGACCGCCGAGCTTCTGATAGAGCAGCTTCGAAATCAGCAAGCCCTGCTCCGCCCGCGGACGGCCGGTGAGCGCGAGCCGCGCGCTCGCCGCCGCTTCGGCAAGCCGCGGCTTCATCCCGAAACCTTCATAGGCAAGCCGGAAGGTGGCTGCCTGCCGGTCGGCCTGACCGGCGCGGCTGATGGTGTCGAGAAATTTCCGCACTTCGCGGGTCCAGCCTTCCTCCAGCATTCCGCCCGGATCGAGAAACAGCAGCCACTCGCCGCGCATCGCCGCCTGCGCGCCGGCGCGAAGCCGGATGCCCAGGTCGCGCTCCGATTTCACGAAGATGCAGCCCGCGGCATCGGCAACGGCTTCGGTCTCGTCATGCGAGCCGCCATCGGCGAGCACGACATCGCGGACGATGCCGGCGGCAGCACCGGAAACCAGCGCGGACAACGTGGGGACGATCTGCCGCTCCGAATCGAGCGTGGGAATGACGACGCTAATCAACGCAGGCACTTCATAAGCTGGACCTCGTTGCGCGCCCTGCGCCCGGATGCGGAGCGCAGGGCCGCAGCGGCTTTTTACGGCTTTACCGCGATGGCTGAAATCTCGATCTTCGCGTCGAGCGGCAGGCGCGCGACCTGCACCGTCGCCCGCGCCGGCGGCGCCTTGGTGAAGTAATTGGCATAGACGCCGTTCATCGCCTTGAAGTCGTTGAGGTCCTGCAGGAACACCGAAGTGGAGACGACGTGGTCGAGCGTCATGCCCGCGGCTTCGAGCACGGCGCGGAGATTGTCGAGCACCTGCTGGGTCTGTTCCTCGATCGAAGCGTCCGCGCGCATCTTCTTGGTCTTCGGATCGATCGCGACCTGACCCGCGAGATAGAGCGTGTTGCCGACCTGAATGGCCTGCGAATACGGGCCGATCGCTTCCGGCGCGTTCGGCGACGAGATTACGGTTTTGCCGCCTTGCGCCTGCACGACCCCCGCGAGGGCGAGCACGGCGACGGCGGCAAGCGTGAGCTTCATGCAGTTCATGGTCACTTCCCCGTTTTCCGTTTACGCGGCGATTAGACGGTTCCGTCCGCGCGCGCGCAAGCACGCGCGAATCAGCGCCGCGCCGGCCGGCCATGCAACCCGAGGGCGGATTCGCGCGTTATCGCTGCATCCACGCCGGTTGGGTGCGTCTCCGAAAACCACACCTTGGAGGCTTCATCGTTTTGCCTCTATATCTTGTTCTTGTTTTGTTCTCATTTCAGGATTAGGATTTCTTTCCATCGGGAGAGACGCCGTGAACCGCAGAGCCGAAATCGACCGCATCGACGCCGACCCCGCGCCCGCAAGCGCGGACGGCCTGCTGACCACCGTGATCGGCAACGATCGCCGCCGCGGGCGCGGCGCCGTCTCCAATGCGAGCGGCCGCTTCGAGCCTTCGGCGCGCATTCCCTTCGACGACGGCTGGCAGTCGCTCGACGACCTGCCGCCGTTCAAGACCGTGGAGCGCGAGGAGCGCGCGCGGAAAATCATCAACCGCAACGAGTCGCCGGATCTCGGCTTCGACCGCTCGATCAATCCCTATCGCGGCTGCGAGCATGGCTGCATCTATTGCTTCGCGCGGCCGACGCACGCCTATCACGGCATGTCGGCGGGACTCGATTTCGAAACGCAGCTTTTCGTGAAGCCCGATGCGCCGGAGCTGTTGCGCAAGGAACTGGCGGCGCCGGGCTACCAGCCACGCACGATCGCGATGGGCACCAATACGGACCCCTATCAGCCGATCGAGCGCAAGTGGAAGCTCACGCGCCGCATCCTCGAGGTGCTGCGCGACGCCAACCATCCGGTCGGCATCGTCACGAAATCCATTCTCGTGCTGCGCGATCTCGACATTCTTTCAGAGATGGCGGCGAAGGGGCTCGCCAAGGTCGCGCTCTCGGTCACGACGCTGGATCCCAAACTCGCGCGCGCGATGGAGCCGCGCGCCTCGACGCCGGCAAAGCGGCTCGAGGCCATCCGCGAACTTTCCCGCGCGGGCGTGCCTGCCGCGATCATGACCGCGCCCATCGTTCCCGCGATCAACGATTCCGAAATCGAGCGCCTGCTGGACGCGGGCGCCGCGAACGGCGCAGTCGAAGCCGGTTTCGTCATGCTCAAGATGCCGTTCGAGATCAAGGACCTGTTCCGCGAATGGCTGCGGGAGCATTTCCCCGACAAGGAGAAGCACGTGATCTCGCTGATCCGCGACATCCACGGCGGCAAGGATTACGATCCGACCTGGGGCACGCGGCAGACCGGCACCGGCCCCTATGCCTGGTCGATCGGCCGGCGCTTCGAACTGGCCTGCAACAAGCTCGGGCTGAACCGCCGCAGCTATCGCCTCACCACCGCGCTGTTCAGGAAGCCCGTCATGCGCGGCGGCCAGATGGACCTGTTCGCGGCATGACCAAGGCTCCTCCCCTGCGGCTGACACTGGTCACGCTCGGCGTCGACGACCTCGCGCGGGCGGCGGGTTTTTACGACACGCTCGGCATGCCGCGGCGGATGAAGGATGCGGAAGGCGTCGCCTTTTTCGAAGCGGGCGGCGTCGTCATCTCGCTGTTTCCCCGCGAAGAACTGGCGAAGGATGCGCAGGTCGAAAATTCGCGGCCGGGCTTCAGCGGCATCGCGCTGGCCTACAATGTCGCGAGCGAGCCGGAAGTCGACGCCGTTCTGGATGCCGCGAAGGCCGCGGGCGGAACCATCCTGAAGTCCGCGCAGCGCGTATTCTGGGGCGGCTGGTGCGGCCATTTCGCGGATCTGGACGGCCATATCTGGGAAGTCGCGCATAATCCGCAGGCGACGTTCGACGCGCACGGGCACATCTTGTTCCCGGATTGAGCGGCCAATCCCTAACAACCGTTAACACTCTGCATTTACTACGTTTTTACCCTAACCGGGACATGCTGCGCGCAGTGTTTTGTTGCGTAACGAGTACCGGTATTGCGTATGCGAGTCTCGCGTATCGGGGCGCCCAGTAGGGCGCCCCGTTCAGCTTCCAAACCAGACCTTCCCGGTCTCGAACACAATCGCATCATCGTCGGCGATTGCATCGAGGAATTGAACAAGCTGCCGGAGGCGTCGGTCGATCTCGTTTTCGCGGACCCGCCCTACAATCTGCAACTGCGCGGCGACCTCTCGCGGCCCGACCAGTCCAAGGTCAACGCGGTCGACGATGCCTGGGACCAGTTCTCCAGCTTCGCGGTCTACGACAAGTTCACGCGCGAATGGCTCTCCGCCTGCCGCCGCGCCATGAAGCCCAACGCCACCCTCTGGGTGATCGGCTCCTATCACAACATCTTCCGCGTCGGCACCGCGCTTCAGGACATCGGCTTCTGGATTCTCAACGACGTGGTGTGGCGCAAGGTGAACCCGATGCCGAATTTCCGCGGCCGGCGCTTCACCAACGCCCACGAAACGCTGATCTGGGCCGCGCGCGACGAGAAGGCGCGCAAATACGTCTTCAATTACGAGGCGCTGAAAGCCGGCAACGAAGACGTGCAGGTGCGCTCCGACTGGACGCTGCCGCTCTGCACCGGCGCGGAGCGCCTGAAAGACAAGGACGGCGACAAGGTTCATCCGACACAGAAGCCGGAGTCGTTGCTCGCGCGCGTGCTGCTCTCCTCGACCCGGCCCGGCGACGTGGTGCTCGATCCGTTCTTCGGCTCCGGCACGACCGGCGCAGTCGCGAAAAAACTCTCGCGCCGCTTCATCGGCATCGAGCGCGAAACGACCTACGCGAAGGCCGCGGAAGCGCGGATCGCGGAAGTGGTGCCCTATCCGGAAGCGACACTGGTGCCGTTCATGACGGCGCGCGAAGCGCCGCGGGTCGCCTTCGCCAGCATCGTGGAGCGCGGGCTGCTGGGCGCGGGCGCCATGCTCACCGACGCGAAGGGCAAGATCCGCGCGACGGTGCGGCCGGACGGCTCGATCCAGCTCGGCGCGCAGGTCGGCTCGATCCACAAGATCGGCGCGCTCGCGCAGAATCTGGAAGCCTGCAACGGCTGGACCTACTGGCACTTCGAGGACGGCAAGATCCGCAAGCCGATCGACGCGCTGCGCGGCATCATCCGCGGCGAATTACAGGCCGCGGAATAGCGCTCCGCTAGACTTCCATACGAGCCGCGGCGTGGTTTACCGGCCCCGGCGTTATATTGTTCTTCATCGCGCACTCGATCATGCCCTGCGCGATCTCGCGCTCGCCCATGACCGTGAAGCTCGCCCCGAGCTTGTTGAGGGCGCTCTGTTCCGCGTCGGAATGCGCGCGCGCGATGATCTCGAGCGAGGGATTGGCCTTGCGCGCCTGGCTTACGACCTGCCCGGCCTCGAAGCTCTCCGGAATCGCCACGAATAAAGTTTTCGCTTCCGGAAGATTGACGGCCGCGATCAGCTCCGGCGAAGCGGCGTTGCCGAAGAAGACTTCGATGCCGCGCGCGCGCAACTGCTTCACGACGTCGGCGCGATCCTCGATCACGAGATAGGGAATGCTGAGTTCGTGCAGCCGGTCGCCGATGTGCGAGCCGACGCGGCCATAACCCACAACGACCGCGTGATTCTGCTGCCTGGTCGGCTCGAGCACGCCGACGGTTTCCTCCGCCGGCTCCGCAGGCAAAGCAATCTCCTCCGCCGCCTTCACCTTGCGCTGCTCCAGCCTCGGCTTGATCCAGTCGATCGCCTGGAACACGAAGGGGTTCGCCATGATGGAGATGATCGCGCCGGCGAGAATGAGATCGAGGCCGGTCTGCGGCATCAGCTTCAGCGAAACGCCGAGGCCCGCGAGGATGAAGGAGAATTCGCCGATCTGCGCGAGCGAGGCGGAAATAACGAGCGCGGTGGAGGTCGGGTACTTGAACGCGCGCACGATCAGGAAGGCGGCAAAGGATTTGCCGAAGATGATGATGAAGATCGTGCCCGCGAGCAGCCAGGGATGGTTTACGACGATCGCGGGATTGAACAGCATGCCGACCGAGACGAAGAACAGCACCGCGAAGGCATCGCGCAGCGGCAGCGTTTCCTCGGCCGCGCGCTGCGAGAGCGGCGACTCGCTCATGACCATGCCGGCGAAGAACGCGCCGAGCGCGAAGGAAGCGCCGAACAAGGTGGAAGCGGCGTAGGCGATGCCGATCGCAATCGCAAGCACAGCGAGCCGGAACAGCTCGCGCGAGCCCGTATGCGCGACCCAATGCAGCGCCCAGGGAATCACGCGCTGGCCGATCACCAGCATCACCACGACGAAGGCCGCGACCTTGCCGAGCGTGATTGCGATCGGCTGCCACATCGCGGGATTGGAGACGGCGTCCTGGGCCATCATCACGCCCGCGAGCGCCGGCAGCAGCACGAGCGCCAGCACCATGGCGAGGTCTTCGACGATCAGCCAGCCGACCGCGATGCGCCCGCGCTCAGTTTCGATCAGGCGGCGCTCCTGCAAGGCGCGCAGCAGCACCACGGTCGAGGCGACCGAGAGCGCAAGCCCGAACACGAAGCCCGCGGTCCAGCCCCAGCCGAGGAAATAGGCCATGGCCATGCCCATCAGCGTCGCGGCGCCGATCTGGGCGATGGCGCCGGGAATCGCGATGGCGCGAACCGAAAGCAGGTCCTTCAGGGAAAAATGCAGGCCGACGCCGAACATCAGCAGGATGACGCCGAGCTCGGCAAGCTCGTGGGCGAGCGCCTGATCGGCGACGAAGCCCGGCGTATAGGGCCCCGCAATCACGCCCGCCAGCAGATAGCCGACGATGGGAGAAATCCGCAGCCGGTGCGCGAGCGAGCCAAGGATGAAGGCAAGCACGAGACCGGCAACGATCGTGGCTATCAGCGGAGTGTAGTGCGGCATTCTTCCTCTATGTGCGCGAGACGGACCTCGCTTCAATTAGAGGATGCAGCGCGCCGGATGCAAACGAAAACGCGCGCATGCGGTCACGAAATCGATACCCGAACACGGGACCCGGCGGGCGGGCGAAGCCGAGGCCGAACCATGCGGGAGGCTCGCAAAAAGAAAACGCGGCGGCCGCCCGAAGGCCGCCGCCGCGCCGGTCATCCGTACATGAGAAAAGTGCGGCGCCTCGCAGTTCAACGCGCCGCGACGACCATGATCTCCACCTTGTAGTCGGGCGAGGCGAGCTTCGCCTCGATGGTCGCGCGCGCCGGCACGTTGCCCGGCGACACCCAGGCCTCCCAGGCCTTGTTCATCTCGGCAAAGTTGGAAATGTCCGGGAGGAAGATCTGCGTTTGCAGGAGCTTCGACTTGTCGCTGCCCGCCGCCTTCAGAAGCTCGTCGATGGTTTCGAGCACTTCCCGGGTCTGCTCGGCCACGCCCTGACCCTTGGTTTTGTCGGCGACCTGGCCGGCGAGATAAACCACGCCGTTATGGACGACAGCCTGGCTCATGCGTTTGCCGGGCTCGATACGCTGAATGCTCATTTACTTACTTCCTCCGATTGAACAGGACAGATTCACTTTACCGGCTCGACGCCGATGACCTTGCCGTCCGCGCCCATCTTAACGATCCGGTACCCGGTGGTCGCGGCATAAATGGTCTTGCCGTCGGCGGTCGCCGAGAAGCCCTTGAAATATTCCGGCCAACCGGGAAGTTTCGAGAGCTCGCCCTTGGCTGCTGGCGCGCCGTCGGCCTTCGTGAAGCTGAACGCGCGCAGCCCGCCGGTCAGCACCCGCGTGTTATCGGGCGAGACGCCGATGCCGTAGTTGAAGCCGTTCTCGCTGCGAAACAGCGTGACATTGCCGTCGGGCGCGAAGCGCGCGTTGATATTGCGATAGTTCACGGCGACGACGGTGTCGCCGTCGAAGAATACCGCGGCCGACCCTTCCACCGAAAAATAGGTCGTCTTCTGGCTCACGAGCTTGCCGGAGCCGAGATCGTAAACCGCGAACTCGGAAACCTTGCCGTCGTTCTTCAGGATGAACTCTTCGCGCTCCATCCCCTTCAATTCCTTCGGGACGGCGTTGCCCGCGACTTTCGGCTCCGCGCCGTCTTTCGCGCGAAACAGAACCGCAAGCCGCTTGCCGTCGGCGCTGAAGCCGAGATTGGCGACGGTGACGCCGGCGGGAAGATCGAGCTTCTTCGTTTCCTTGCCGTCGCTCATGGAGAAAATGGAAACCGAACGGTTCTGCTTGTCGGCGCCCGCGACCAGTCCGGCCGCCGGCGAATAGGCCACCGTGCCGCGCGCGGGGATGGAAGCGCGCGGCTTCCAGCTCGCGGTATCGAACAGCAGCACGTCGCCGCTGGTGTCGGTCACCGCGAGCGTCGCGCCGGCCTGATCGAAGGCAAGCTCCACGATCGAGGTTTCGATCCAGATGCGCTCCTTCACCGCGAGCGTCGCCGGATCGAGCACGAGCAGCGTTCGCGAGTCGCCGCCCGCCACCAGCTTGTCGCCGGCCGGCGACACCGCCACCGTCAGTCCCCCCAATGGTACCGCGGCAAATCCCGGTACCGGCGCGAGTGCCGCGCCAACGATCAAAGACAGACCCGCAACACCGGCAAGCAAACGATTCGACATATCCGACATCTCTCCTCCATCAACGCGCCGGATGGTTTTAAGCGAAGCGCGCCAGCGAGGCGACCCTAAATTCAGGAGCGGTATTTCAGCGCGTGAGCCAGCGCCTTGCGCATCACGCTCGGCAGGGCTTCGTCGTCCAGCGCATCGAGCGGCACGAAACGCATGGCCTTCGGCGCGCGCATCTTCTTCGGCGCGGCGGCGAGATAGACGGTGAGCTCGAGCGGAAAATGCGTGAAGACATGACGGACGATGCCGGCCGTCTTTTGCCATTTCACCTCCGCGAGGGGCGCGGCCTGCATCGCGTCCTTCTCTTTATATAAGGCGCTCCACTCGCTGCCCGGCACCTCGGTCATGCTCGCGAGCAGGCCCTTCTCGGGGCGCGTGCGCAGAAGCACGCATCCGTCTTCCCGCAACACCACGAAGGCCGCACCCTTGCGCAGCTTGCGCTCGGCCTTGCCGGTCTTGCGCGGGAACGTTTCCTGATCGCCGCGCATGCGCGCCACGCACGGATCCATCCACGGACACAGCGCGCAGGCCGGGCGCTTCGGCGTGCAGATCGTGGCGCCGAGGTCCATCAGCGCCTGCGCGAAATCTCCGGCGCGATGCGCGGGGGTCATTTCCGCGGCGAGGCGCGCGAGCGTCTTCTTCGCGGCCGGCAAGGTTTCCTCGACCGCGAAGAGGCGCGACATCACGCGCTCGATATTGCCGTCGACGGGCGTGGCCTTTCTTCCGAACGCGATCGCCGCGATCGCGGCCGAAGTATAGGCGCCGATCCCGGGAAGCCGCCGCAGCTCCGCTTCCTCCTCGGGAAAGCGCCCGGCAAATTCCACGACTACGGTTTTCGCGCAGGCGTGAAGATTGCGCGCCCGCGCGTAATAGCCGAGGCCGGCCCAGGCCGAGAGCACTTCCTCCTGCCGCGCGCGCGCGAGCGCGCTCACGTCCGGCCAGCGCGCGAGAAACTTCGCGTAATACGGCAGCACGGTTTCGACGCGCGTCTGCTGCAACATGATTTCGGAAAGCCAGACGCGATAGGGATCGGGTTTTACGCCGCCGCGCGCGCGCCACGGCAATACGCGCGCGGAGACATCGTACCAGGCAAGCAGGGTCGCGGCGTCCGGCGCCGGTTTCGGCTTTGCCCGCTGTTCACGCCCTGCCCGGCTTGTCTCGCGCATGTGAAAGCTCTACGCCGAAACCAGCCGGAGTCGCAAAGATGGCCGCGCCGACCAGACGCCCACGCAACGCTTCCCCGCTTGCCGATCTTGTCGGCAAGACGGTCGGCGATGCGTTCGCGCGGCAGGGTTTCGCCGCGGTCGAGATCGTGACCCACTGGCAGGACATCGTCGGCGAAGATCTGGGCCGGCGTTCCGAGCCGATCAAGCTCTCCTGGCCACGGCGCGACGATCCGGATTCCGTCGGCATGCTCCAGATCCGGGTCGAGGGTGCCTATGCGCTCGAAATCCAGCATCTCCAGCCGGTCATCATCGAGCGGGTGAACCGCTATTTCGGCTGGCGCTGCGTCGGCCGGCTTGCAATCCGGCAAGGTCCGGTTGCTCCCCGGCGAAAACGTCCGGCCCCGCGCAAGGAGCCGTCGGCCGACGAAATCGGCAGGACACGCCAGAGCATCGGCAGTTTCGAGGACGAACAGCTCGCCCATTCGGTGGCGCGGCTCGGCGCGCTGATCCGGGATCGCGGCGCGAAGTGACGCAGCCGTCACGCAAGCATCCCACGCTTGCCACAATCGGAAGCGCAGTCTAGGTCCAATCCTGCTCGCTGCCATTTCCGGAGGCTGTCTTGTCCGTATCGCGCCGCCATTTTGCTGCTGGAATTTCCGCCGCCGGTCTTGCCGCGGCTGCCCTGAGTTTCGTGCCCGCAACCGCGGTCGCGCAGAGCAGACCGAAAAAGAAATTCGAGGTCGGCGAGCTCTACAAGCCCGGCCCGCTCGGCGATCACGTGCTCGGCAAGGACGACGCGCCGGTGACGATCGTGGAATACGCCTCCTTCACTTGCGGGCATTGCGCGAATTTCCACGTCAACACCTTCCCGAAGCTGAAAGAGAAATACATCGACGCCGGCAAGGTGAAGCTGATCTTCCGCGTGTTCCCGACCGGGCCCGCGGAGCTCTCGATCGCGGCCGGCATGCTCGCGCATTGCGCGGGCAAGGAGCGCTATTTCGCGATGACCTCGGCGCTCATGGAAACCCAGCGCAACTGGGCCGGCACCAACAACCCGGTGCCGGTGCTGCAAAAGCTCGCGAACCAGGCCGGCATCAGCGACGAGAAGTTCAAGGAATGCCTGAACGACCAGCAGCTCGCCGCGGAAATCCAGCGCACCGGCCTGCGCGGCTACGAGACCTTCGGCGTCGAGGGCACGCCGACCTTCTTCATCAACGGCACCACCGTGGTGGACGGCGACATCTCGATCGAGCAGTTCTCGAAGATCATCGACCCGCTGCTTAAATAACCTAGTGACCCGGCTCTACATTCGCAGGTATTCGCGGCAGTGTTTTTGCGAATGTCAGGGCGACTAGCGGGATTTGTCGGGCTTTTCCGGCCCGCTATCCCCAATATGATTCTATCGGAACGCCGGGGCGGACTTGCCGCCCCCGGGTGGTAGCCCCATCGTCACGGGCACCCGAATCGCGCGAAAACAAGCGCGTCATAAGGCTTGAAATCCATGCAGTTCACGCGGCTAAAGCTTCTCGGCTTCAAATCCTTCGTCGAACCCTCGGAGTTCGTGATCGAACCCGGGCTCACCGGCATCGTCGGCCCGAACGGCTGCGGCAAATCCAACATCGTCGAGGCGCTGCGCTGGGCCATGGGCGAAAGTTCCACCAAGGCCATGCGCGCGCAGGACATGGATCAGGTGATCTTCGCCGGTTCCGCGCACCGGCCGGCGCGCAATACCGCCGAGGTGGTCATCGTCGTCGACAATTCCGAGCACAAGGCGCCGGCGCAGTTCAACGACGCCGAAGTGCTCGAAGTCTCGCGCCGCATCGAGCGCGAAGCGGGTTCCGCCTATCGCATCAACGGCCGCGAAGTGCGTGCGCGCGACGTGCAGCTGCTGTTCGCCGACGCCTCCTCCGGCGCGCGTTCGCCCGCGCTCGTCCGTCAGGGCCAGATCGGCGAGATCATCAATGCCAAGCCCGAATCGCGCCGCCGCATCCTGGAAGAAGCCGCCGGCATTTCCGGCCTTCATGCGCGCAAGCACGAAGCGGAAACGCGGCTGAAGGCCGCCGAAAACAACCTGCAACGCCTCGAAGACGTGATCGGCCAGATCGCGACCCAGATGGACAGCCTGAAGCGGCAGGCCCGCCAGACCGTCCGCTACAAGAATGTCTCCGCCGAAATCCGCCGCCGTCAGGCGCTTCTGATGGCGCTGCGCTGGCGCGAGGCGGAAGCGCAGATCACCGAAGCCGAGCGCACCCGCGATCTCGCCGTGCGCGCGGTCGCGGAGCAGACGCAACTCCATCTCGAAGCGAGCCGCAAGCAGGCCGAAGCCGGCGAGCAGCTCAATCCGGCGCGCGAAGACGCCGCCGTCACGGGGGCCGCGTTGCAGCGGCTCAACCTCGCCAGCGCCGAGCTGGACAAGGAAGAAGCCCGCGCGAAGAACCGCGCCGAGGAACTCGACCGGCGCCTCGCGCAACTCGCAGCCGACATCGAGCGCGAGCGCGCACTTGCGAACGACGCCGTCGAAGTGCTCGCCCGCCTCGTGCGCGAGGAGGAAGCGCTGGCGGCCGAGGAAAACTCGGTTTCCAGCGGCGAAGCGGCCGCGCGCGAGCGCATGGCGGCCGCCGAGCAGCAACTCGCCGCGACCGAGAAGGAATTCGACGAGGCGACCGCGCAACTCGCGTCCCTTGTCGCCAAGCGCGGCTCGCTCGAAGGCTCGATGAACAGCCACCGCGACCGGCTCGCGCGGATCGCCGCGGAAATCACGCAGATCGAGCAGGAAGCCGGCCAGGGTCTGGCCGAAAACGGCGGCGAACTCGCGAGCCTTCGCGAAGCCGCGAGCCGGGCGCAGGCGCATCTCGGCGCCACCGATGCCGATACGCTCCGCGCCGAAGCCGCCCGTTCGGCGACCGTGCAGGCGCTCGATGTCGCGCGCAAGCCGTTCCAGCAGGCCGAGCAGAACCTGCACCGCCTCGAAACGGAAGCCCGGACGCTCGCCAAGATGCTGGGCGAACAGTCGAAAACGCTGTTTCCGCCCGCGGTCGATCAGGTCAAGGTCGACAGCGGCTACGAAGCGGCGCTGGCGGCGGCACTCGGCGACGAACTCGATGCGCCCCTCGACGCGGCCTCGCCCATGCACTGGGCCGGGGCGGAAATCGCCGGTTCCGATCCGGTCCTGCCGCCGGGCATCGAGCCGCTTGCCGCGCATGTGAACGGGCCCGAGGTGCTTGCGCGCCGGCTCAGCCAGATCGGCGTAGTGTCGCGCGCCGAAGGTCCTGCCCTGCGGGCGCAACTTTCCGTCGGCCAGCGGCTGGTGTCGCGGGAGGGCGACCTGTGGCGCTGGGACGGCTACACCGTCACCGCCGATGCGCCGACCGCCGCCGCGCGCCGTCTTGCCGCGCGCAACCGGCTCGAGGAAATCGACCGCGAAGTCGCCGCCGCGCGCGACGTTGCCGCCAGAGCAAAAGAAGAAAACGACAAGGCGCAGGCCGAGCTTGCCGCCGCGGAGGCTGCGGAAACGAATGCGCGCGGGCTGCTCCGCAACGCGCGCAGCAGCTACGACGCCGCGCTGCAAGCGCTCGCGGATGCCGAGCGCGAAGCCGGCGAGCAGCAGTCGCGGCTCTCCGCACTTTCCGAAGCCCGCGCCCGGCTGCTTGCGAACCAGGCCGAAATCGAAAGCGCCTCGTCGGAAGCCGCGGGACTGCTTGCCTCGCTGCCCGCGATCGCGGTGAGCGAAGCGGCGCTCAACGCCCTGCGCACCCGCGTCACCAACGACCGCGCCGCCTATACCAACGCGAAGGCCGACATCGACGGCATCGAGCGCGAGCGCGCGGCGCGCGCGCATCGCCTTTCCACCATCGGCGCCGAGCGGGCGTCGTGGCGCGAGCGCGAGGAGCGCGCGGGCCTCCAGATTTCCGCGATCGACCAGCGCATCGCGGAAACCCGGAACGAGCGCACGACCCTCGACGAAGCGCCGGCCAAATTCGCCGAGCAGCGCAACCGCCTCCTCACCGAGATCAACGCGGCGGAAGCGAAGAAGCGCGAAGCCGACGACCGGCTGGTCGCGGCCGAGCAGGTGCTGAGCGATGCCGACAAGGCGGAGCGCGAACTGCGCGACTCGCTCGCGGCGGCCCGCGAGGTATCCGTCCGCGACGAGGCCCGGCTCGAGGCCGCCCGCACCCGCAAGAACGACCTCGCCCGCGAAGTCACGGAAGTGCTGGGCGGCGAGCCGACCGAGGAGCGAATCGCGGAAGCGCTCGACACCAAGGGCGCCGAATCGGAGCCGGCCGAGGTCGCCGCCAAGCTCGAAAGCCTCGAACGCGAGCGCGAGCGGCTCGGCGCCGTCAACCTGCGCGCGGATGAGGAGCTAACCGAGGTCGAAAAGCAGCATGTCGGCCTCACCACCGAGCGCGACGACCTCGTGGAAGCGATCAAGCGGCTCCGCCAAGGCATCCAGAGCCTCGACAAGGAAGCCCGCGAGCGGCTGACCGCCTCGTTCCAGACCGTGAACGAGCACTTCAAGAAGCTGTTCACCGGCCTGTTCTCGGGCGGCACCGCGGAGCTGGTCCTGACCGGCTCGGAAGACCCGCTCGAGGCCGGCCTCGACATCATCGCCAAGCCCCCCGGAAAGAAGGCGCAGTCGCTGTCGCTACTTTCGGGCGGCGAGCAGGCGCTGACCGCTATGTCCTTGATTTTCGCGGTATTTTTGACGAACCCGTCGCCGATCTGCGTGCTGGACGAAGTCGACGCGCCGCTCGACGATTCCAACGTCGAGCGCTTCTGCAACCTGCTCGAGGAAATGACCCGGCAGACCGAAACCCGCTTCATCACCGTGACGCACAATCCGATCACAATGGCGAAGATGGACCGCCTGTTCGGGGTCACCATGGCCGAGCGGGGCGTCTCGCAACTGGTCTCGGTCGATCTGCAGACGGCGCAGAGCTTTCGCGAAGCGAGCTAGAGCGAGACTCGCCGCCGCACCTTTGAAGGGTGGCGATTTTATCAACAAAAACAGGGTGTTAAGAGACGTTTACGTTTCTTGACACCCATAGACCCCCTCACTATGGTCCGCGCGGCTTCGGAGAGAAGCCGCTATTTTCCTCGTCTTTTGAGAGGTTTCCGATGACCGGCGACCCCAAGAGCGGAAACGGCGGGGGCGATCTTTCCGATAGGCTGCGACGCCTCGACGAAAAACTCGACGCGCGAGAAGCGGAGGAGATGCGGAAACGTCCCGCGCCTTCGGCCAACGCCGCGGATCGATCCGGGTTTTCCACGGGTTTCAAGCTCTCCGGCGACTTCGTCGGTGGTGTGGTCGCAGGCTTCGCCGTCGGGTGGGTGTTCGACAAACTCACCGGATGGTCGCCGTGGGGGCTGATCGTTTTCATTCTCCTCGGCTTCGCGGCCGGCGTTTTGAATGTGCTTCGCTCGATCGGCGCGTTGCCGAAATACGGCGAGCGGCGGGACAAATAACTGGCGCGACGCGCCGAACGAGACTGAAAAGCGATGGCCGACCCGATTGCACAATTCCAGATCAAGAAGATCGTGACGCTGGGCCATATCGGCCCTTACGAGATCGCGCTCACCAACTCGGCGGTCTTCATGATCGCCGCGGTCGCGCTGATCGTCGGCGTCATCCTGCTTGCGACGCGCGGCCAGACCCTGATCCCCGGCCGGTTGCAGTCGCTGGCCGAGATAACCTACGAATTCGTGGCGGGAACTGTTCGAAGTACCGCCGGCAACGAGGGGATGAAGTTCTTCCCCTTCGTGTTCTCGCTCTTCACCTTCGTGCTGGTGCTGAACATGTTCGGGATGATCCCGGGCTTCTTCACCGTGACGAGCCATATCGTCATCACCGGCCTGCTCGCGCTGCTCGTGATCTTCGTGGTCATCATCTACGGGCTCTACAAGAACGGCTTCAAATTTTTCAAGCTGTTCTGGCCTTCCGGCGTGCCGATGTTCGTCATGCCGATGATCGTGCTGATCGAGATCCTCTCGTTCCTGTCGCGGCCGCTGTCGCTCTCGGTGCGACTGTTCGCGAACATGCTCGCCGGCCACATCACGATCAAGGTTTTCGCAAGCTTCATCGGCCTGCTCGCGACCTCGCTCGGCGTCGCCGGCTGGGCGCTCGGCATCCTGCCGTTCGGCATGCTGGTCGCGCTGACCGCGCTCGACCTCCTGGTCGCGTTCCTGCAAGCCTATGTCTTCGCCGTTCTCACCTGTCTCTATCTCAACGACGCAATTCACCCCGGCCACTAACGGCCGAACAGTTCAACCAGAAAGCTTCCAGAGGAGTTTCACTATGGATCCAGTAGCAGCAAAAGAACTTGGCCGTCTGATCGGCGCGGGCATCGCCGCGATCGGCATGGGCGGCGCCGGCGTCGGCGTCGGTCTCATTTTCGGCAACTATCTCTCCGCCGCGCTCCGCAACCCGGCCGCCGCGCAGGGCCAGTTCGGCAACCTGATTTTCGGCTTCGCGGTGACCGAAGCGCTGGGCATCTTCTCGCTGCTCATCGCGCTCCTCCTCCTGTTCGCCGTCTAAGCGAACGAGAAAGAAAGCCGACGTAAATGGCGACGAATTCGCATACCGAAGTGCCGGGCGGCAAAAAGGCGCCGTTTCCCCCGTTCCAGGGCGAGACGTTTCCTTCGCAGATCTTCTGGCTCGTCTTGTGCTTCGTCGCGCTTTACGTGCTCTTGTCGCGCGTCGCGCTGCCCCGTCTCGGCGGCGTGATCGCCGACCGCAACGCGAAGATCGAGGGCGACCTCGAAGCCGCGAACCGTCTGAAGAACGAAAGCGAAGCGGCGCAGGCCTCCTACGAAAAGGCCCTCGCCGATGCCCGCGCGAAAGCGCAGGCGCTCGCTTCCGAATCCCAGGCGAAGGCGGCCGCGGAAGCGGAAGCGCAACGCAAGCAGCTCGAACAAGGCCTGAAGACCAAGCTCGACGCCGCGGAGAAGCAGATCGCTTCGACCAAGGCGTCGGCAATGTCGAACGTACGCGGCATCGCCGTCGATACCACGGGCCTGATCGTCGAGCGGCTTACCGGCAAGGTGCCGGCCCAGCAGTCGGTCGAGCGCGCGGTCGACGCCGCGCTGCACTGAGGAGTGAGACGTGCCACATTGGATCTATGAAGCCGAGCTCTGGGTCGCCGTCTCTTTCGCGGTGTTCATCCTTCTCGTTTTCCGCTTCGGCGTGCATCGTTCGGTCCTCGGCATGCTCGACCAGCGGGGTGCCGCGATCAAAGCCGAACTCGACGAAGCCAAACGGCTGAAGGACGAAGCCGAGAAGCTGCTCGCCGAATACCAGCGCAAGGCGCGCGAGGCCGAAGGCGAAGCGCAGGCGATCATCGCGCAGGCCAACGCGGAAGCGAAGCAGATCGCGGCCGACGCCAAGGTCCGGCTCGAGGATTTCGTCGCCCGCCGCACCAAGATGGCGGAAACCAAGATCGCGCAGGCCGAACAGCAGGCGATGGTCGAGGTTCGCGCCGCCGCTGCCGACGCCGCCGTCAAGGCAGCCGAAACCATCGTCGCGGAAACCGCGAAGGGTCAGGACGGCAAGGCGCTGCTCGAAAACGCGATCAAGGACGTCAAGGCGCGGCTCTGATCGCCTCGCCTGCACGCAGGAATTAGGAACGGCCGCGCAAGCGGCCGTTTTCTTTTGGGCTGTGCCGTACCTGCGTCGCCCCATCGCCGCCCGTCGCTATCGTGCTGCCGGTACAGCCGTTGGCGCGGGCCAGGGACGGACTTCCCGACCGCGCCGCTTCTTCTTCCAGCCCGCGGCGCATCCGCGAACGGCGCGATCCCCGACGCACAGGCATAAAAAAACGGCCGCAGGAGCGGCCGTTTTTCCGTTGGCTTGCCGGCGTTACTGGCGCGGCGGCGGATCGAAGGTTGGGACGTTCGACGGCGCCTGCTGTTGCTGCTGCGGCGGCGGCTGGAACGTCGGCTGCTGTTGCTGCTGCTGCGGCGGCTGGAAGGTCGGCTGCTGCTGCTGGCTCGGCGGCGGCTGGAACTGCTGCTGCTGTTGTTGCGGCTGCTGCTGCGGCGCCTGCTTCTTCGGCGCAGCCTTCGCCTTGGGCCGGGCCTTGGCTTTGGCCTTGGCCGGCGGCGGGGCGCCCTGCGGATCGAAGCCGACATAGATCACGTACTTCTCGAGATTCCTGTCGGCGGGCAGCGGGAAGGTCAGGTCGTCCTCGACCTGGGTGAAGGGCACCTGGGTCGATCCCGGCGGAACGCTGACCTGCACCGCATAGAACTTGGAAACGACCGGCCGCGGCTGCGGACCTTCCTGCACCAGCGCGATGCGGATCGGGATCATGACCGTGCCGGGGCTGCCCTTGGGACCGACGACCAGACGGCCTTCGACGCCGACCTTGACCGTCATGGTGTCGCCGAGCAGCGCGCATTCGCGCGCGATCTGCACGATGCTCGCCTGATAGCGGACGTTGGTCGGGCCCTGCCCGTCGCTCTGCGCCCAGGCGCTGGCGCCCTGACGGATCGACGCGGCGGGACAATCCTCGTCCGCGTTGACGCGGGGCGGACCATTGGGGTTGTCGGCGTTCGGCGCAGCCGGCCCCTGGTTGAAAATATTCATGTTGCCGACCGGGCCGACCACATTCTCGATGGTGCTACAGCCCCCCAAAAGGCCGACCAACACCACGGCTGCCCAGCCCTGCATGTGCAGGCTTTGCCTGGATTGTTTACGCATACTCACCACTCCTCCGCCGCCCATCATACCAGTGCTATGGGCGCCCGCGAACCCTCGAAATCAACCGCCATTCGATTTCGATAGCGGCGCGGGGCGTCCCACCAAAATCACCAAAAGCTTGCTGTCCGTTAAAAACCGCTTGGCGGCGCGGCGCACGTCTTCGGCCGTCACCGCATTAACCATCTTGTTGCGCCGCTCGAAATAATCGATCCCGAGGTCGCTGAGCTGAATTTCGAGAAGCTGCGACGCGACCTTCGCGGAGGTATCGAAATGCAGCAGGTAGGAGCCGGTCAGGTAACTCTTGGCCTGCGCCAGCTCCTCGTCGGTCGGACCTTCCTTCGCGATCCTTACGACCTCCTCCTCGATGATCCGGAGGGTTTCGGCGGCGCGGTCGTTGCGCGTGGAGGTGCCGCCGAGAAACAGCCCGGCGTGGCCGAGGGTCGACAGGTAGGAATAGACCGAATAGGCGAGCCCGCGCTTCTCGCGGACCTCGCGATAAAGACGCGACGAGAACGAGCCGCCGCCGAGAACGTGATTCAGCACGAAGGCGGGCATGAAGTCGGGATCTTTGCGCTTCACGCCGACACCACCGAAGATGATCGTGGTCTGCGGAATGTTCAGGTCGATCACCTCGCGGCGGCCGAGCGCCTGCGGGGTCGCTTCGGGAATCGCCACGAGCTCCGCCTTCGCCGGCAGCTTGGCGAAGGCATGATCGATCAGCCGCGCCAGTTCCGCTTTTTCCACGGAGCCGACCACGGCGATTTTCAGGTTCGAACGCGCGAGGTTCTTTTTCGCATAGGCGAACAGCATGGCGCGCTCGATGCCGCTGATGGATTTTTCGTCGCCCCGCACCGGCCGGCCATAGGGATGGCTCGGGAATGCCTCCGCAAACCAGCGCAGGCTCGCGACCTCGTCCGGGCTCGTCAGCGCGCGCCGGTGCGCGGCGAGAACGCTCGCGCGGATGCGGTCGATGGCTTCCTGATCGAAACGCGGTGCGTTCAGCGACAGGCGCAGGAGCTCGAAGGCTTCCTCGCGGTGCTCGCTCAGCGCGCGCACGGAGCCGCGGAAGGTGTCGCGATCGGCACTGTAGCTCAGCGAAATCGCGCGGCTCTCGAGGCGCTCCTGAAACGCCCGCGCATCCAGGTCGCCCGCGCCTTCGTCGAGCATGGCCGCGGTCATATAGGCAAGGCCCGCGCGATCGGCGGGGTCCTGCGAAGCACCGCCGTCGAAAGCGAAATTCACCGACAGGATCGGCAGCGTGTCGTCGCGCACGAACCAGACTTCGATCCCGGCCGGCGTCACGATACGCTCGATCTTGCCAACCTGCGCGTCGGCCGAACTTGACGCGGAAAACAGCGCGAGCGCCATCGCAATCCCTTTCAAGAAATCAACAGCACGGCCCGCGAAACGGAGCGGGCTCACGTGCGCTTCTCCGGCGATGCCGGTTCGGGGCGAACGAGATGCCCGGTCACGGCACGGCGCAGATCGAGCCAGTTCTTCGCCACGGCCTGAACCTGCTCGGGCGTGACCGCGCGGATCCGGGCGGGCCATTCCTTCACGGAAGCGGCACTCAGGCCGGTGGTCAGCGCCGCGCCATAGATGCGGGCAAGCGCGGTCTGGTTATCCTGCGAGAAAACGGTCGAGGCGATGATGCGCGTCTTCACGCGCTCGATCTCCTCGGCATCGACGCCCTTGCGCACGATCTGCTCGATCACCTCGTCGAGCGCCGTTTCCAGCGCTTCGAGCGTGGTGCCCGGACGCGGCGATGCGTAGACGCCGAAGCGCGTCGCATCGAGCGCCGTGCCCTGATACCAGGCGCCGGCATTGGCGGCGATGCCCTTCTCCACCACGAGCGCGCGATAGAGCCGGCTGGTCTGTCCGCCGCCCAGCACATGCGAGAGAATTTCGAGCGCCTCGCCGTCGTGGCCGGTGGCGGTGCGATAGGACGGCACCAGGTAATAGCGCGAGATCGACGGCTGGCGGACGCGCTGATCGGCGAGCGAAAGCCGCCGGTGCGCGCGCGGCTCCGGCTCGACCGGCCGCACGCGCGGCGAAACTTCGGCCACGCGGGGCACCGCGCCGTAGGTCTTCTGCGCGAGCTCGCGCGCTTCGGCCTCGTCGATGTCGCCCGCGAGAATCAGCACGGCGTTGTTCGGCGTGTAGAAGCGCTTGTAGAAATCGAGCGCGGATTCACGGTTGAGCTGCCGGATTTCGTGCATCCAGCCGATGATCGGGCGGCCGTAAGGATGATTGACGTAGAGTGCCGCGGTCAGCGCTTCGGCGAGCTGCGCGCCGGGGTCGTTGTCGGTGCGGGTGCGGCGCTCCTCGAGCACGACGTCGCGCTCGGGCAGCACGACCGCATCGGTGAGCTGAAGCCCGGTCATGCGATCGGCCTCGAAGGTCATCACCCGCTCGAGATTTTCCTTGGTCACGCGCTGGAAATAGGCGGTGTAATCCTGCGAGGTGAAGGCGTTCTCCTGCCCGCCGATGGTGGCGACCGCTTTGGAGAAACTGCCTGCCGGATTTTTCTCGGTGCCCTTGAACATCAGGTGCTCGAGGAAATGCGCGAGGCCGGATTTTCCCGGCGTCTCGTCGGCGGAGCCCACGCGATACCAGACCATGTGGGTCACGACCGGGGTGCGGCGATCGGGGATCACCACCACTTCCATGCCGTTCGCAAGCTTGAACTCGCTGACCTGCAAGCCCTGCGGCTGCGTCTTCGCGGTATCGGCCAAGAGAACAGCCGCCGAACCGGCGGCCGCGCACACTGCAATCGCGCTCATGACAGCTCTACGCACCTTCTGGACTACTCCTTGAGATTCGACGCCGCACGCGCGGGCCGCATTTCGCGCGTGCGCGATGCACGCGGATTCGGCTAGCGCGTCGGAATCGGCCCCGAATAATCCGGCATATTCGGATGGACCAGCCTCGTCGTATCGCGTCCCTGCTTGTCTCTGGCGATCGTGCCGTAGGGCGCGTTCTTCGACGGGGTCAGATACCCGGACGGCGGCTGGGTCAAGGTCTGCCGCTCGGGCTCCCCGGTGAACTCCATCCTCTCTTCCTGCTGCTTGGTGCGGAAAAGCCTGGAGATCACCGGCACGTTCAGTTGCTGCACCGTGGACTGCGCTTCGTTCGTGGTCGAGTCGGTGCCGGTGCCGCGGCTCCTGCTGGTGGTCATCGGACCGACGCCCTTCAACTCATCCGGCCGCAACGTCCGGCCGCTGTAGCTCGGATCGTCCTCGGCGCGGGAGAAGATGCGCTTGGTGTTCTTTTTCTTCTTCTGCGCGGCCTTCACTTCCGGATCGATCGGGAAGTCGGGATGGCGCTGGCGCACGGAATTCGGGTCGACCGGCGGCGGCAACGCGAGCGCCTGCTGCGGCGGCTGCTCGAACTGGGGCGCTGCCGAAAAATTCTGCTCCGGCGGATTGTTGAAGTCCCACGGATTGCTCGACGCGGTGTTGGGTCCGGGCGCCGGCGCCGACGGCTGCACGTAAGGCGAAATCGGCGGCACCACGAGCGGCGGGCGTTCGCGGTAATCGATCTGCGGCCCCGGCAATTGCAGGAGCCCCACCGAGCCGAGAATCTGACTCATGAAGTTGGGCTGGTCATCGTCGTCGTCATCGGCGACGGCCGGCTGCATCGCGCCGAGCATCGCCCCGCTGACGAGGGAGAACATGGCCAGACTTGAAAGAAAGCGCCGCAGCGACATTGCTAGCCTCAACTCGAAAGAACAGGGCCTTGAGGGGCTCAAATCCCGCCCTTTGGCGGCGATTTCAAGGCGTTAGGCCTTAAGGCATCGTATAGGAGGCCGATTACCCCGGCAACGATGGCCGCATCCGCAAGGTTAAACACATACCAGCGGAACCCGAAGGCGTGGAGCGCCACGAAATCCACCACCGCGCCCTGAATGGCCCGGTCCAGGGCGTTTCCGAGGGCGCCCCCGATCAGGAACCCGAGCGCGATGGCCACGACCGGCGAGACCGCCCGCCGCAGCCAGAACAGGAACAGCATGGAAGCGCCGATCTTGACCGAAAACAGCAGCCAGCGGCCAAGTTCCCCATCCTGTGGAAAGAGCCCGTAGGAAATGCCGCGGTTCATGGCGAGCGCGAAATCCATGAACGGCGCGACATAGATCTTGCCGCGGGTCGCAAGATCGAGGCCGTAAAGCACCGCATATTTCGTGAGCTGGTCCAGCACGAACACGACGGCCGCGATCGTGAAACCGAGGCGGAAGTAACGCCGTACCCGCGCCGGTTCCGCATCCGCCGCCGCGCCGTCCTGCGCGGGGAGATCGTTATCCGGCTTTTGCACGCGCGGCATGAAATTCGCGGAGCGCATCGGCGTCGCGCGGGGTCACGTCCGGAAATTCCTTGTCGGTGCCGACGAGCGGGGAAATTTTCCACGACCGCGCGCACTTCGTTCCTTCGGCGCGCGCGGGCACGATGGCGACGCCTGCGACCTCCGGCATGCGGTAGGCATCGCTTGGCCCCTCGCCGGCTTCGATCTTCGCGTCCGAGGTGATGCAGACCTCGGCCATGTCGATGCCGGTCACGGCATCGAGCAGTTCCCTGTCCGCGATGTGGATGACGGGTGCCGCTTCGAGCGAGGAGCCGATGCGCTTCTGCGCGCGCTCGATTTCGAGCGCGCCGGTGACGACACGGCGCACGGTGCGGATTTTCTTCCACTTCTCGGAAAGCGCATCGTTGCGCCAGGCGGCAGGAATTTCCGGGAAGGTTTCGTTATGCACCGAGCCGTGCTCGCTCGGGAAACGCGAGAGCCACACTTCTTCCGCGGTGAAGCAAAGGATCGGCGCGATCCATTTCGTCAGGCAGTGGAAGGTGTGGTCGAGCACGGTGAGGCAGCTCTTGCGCGCAAGCGAAGAGATCGGGTCGCAATAGAGCGTGTCCTTGCGCACGTCGAAATAGAACGCCGAGAGATCGACCGTCATGAACTGGCTCAGCGCCGCGAACACGCGCTTGTAGTCGAACTCGGCATAGGCCTTGCGCACCACCGCATCCATCTCGGTGAGACGATGCAGCATGAGGTGCTCGAGCTCCGGCATCTGCTCGAAGGCGACGCGATCCTGCTCGGTGAAGGGATGCAGCGAGCCGAGAATCCAGCGCAGCGTATTCCTGAGCTTGCGGTAGGTATCGACCGTGGTTTTCAGGATTTCGGGGCCCAGGCGCAGATCGTCGGAGTAATCGGCGGCGGCGACCCAGAGCCGGAGAATATCGGCGCCGTTGTCCTTGATGATGGTCTGCGGCGCCACGACATTGCCGACCGATTTCGACATCGGGCGGCCGTTCTCGTCGAGCACGAAACCGTGCGTCAGCACGACGTCGTAAGGCGGGCGGCCGCGGGTGCCGCAGGCTTCCAGCAGCGAAGAATGGAACCAGCCCCGATGCTGGTCCGAGCCTTCGAGATACATCACCGTATCCCTGCCGCCGTCGCGCTTGCGCTTGATGCCGGAGAGCGACGGAAACTGTTCGGGATCCTCCAGCGTGAAGGCGTGCGTCGAGCCGGAATCGAACCAGACATCGAGGATGTCGTTCACCTTCTCGAATTTCGCGGGATCGTAGTCGGGCTTCAGGAAGCGCGCGCCGTCCTTGTCCGCGAACCAGGCATCCGCGCCTTCCTGCTTGAAGGCTTCCACGATGCGCGCGTTCACGCGCTCGTCGAGCAGCGTCTCGCCGGTGTCTTTATTCACGAAGACCGCGATCGGCACGCCCCAGGCGCGCTGGCGCGAGATCACCCAGTCCGGGCGGTTCTCGATCATGCCGTTGATGCGGTTCTCGCCCGACTGCGGCACCCACTTCACGTCCTTGATGCCCTGGAGCGCGAGGCCGCGGAGCGTCGCGTTCAGGCCCCGAATGGGCTTGTCCATCGCGATGAACCACTGCGGGGTGTTGCGGTAGATCACCGGCTTCTTCGAGCGCCACGAATGCGGATACTGATGCTTGAGGCGGCTGCGCGCGATCAGCGCGTTCGCTTCCGAGAGCGCCTTGATGACGGCGTCGTTGGCGTCGCCCTTGTTGCCCTTGTCGTCGATGACGCGGCGGCCCTCGAAACCCGGCGCTTCTTTCGTGAGGCGGCCGTCGGCATCGACCGTGAACGGGATATGCGTATCGATGCCGCGCTCGGTGAGCGCCTTGCCGTTCGCCATCCAGATGTCGAAGTCGTCGCGGCCGTGGCCGGGCGCAGTGTGGACGAAGCCGGTGCCGTCCTCGTCGGTGACGTGATCGCCGTCGAGCAGCGGGACATCGAAGTCGTAGCCCTTGCCGCGCAGCGGATGGGCGAGCGACGGGATCGATTTCAGGTCGGCATCGGCCCGGCGCTCGTAGCTTTCGACGCGCGCCGACTTCATCACCGCTTCGGCGAGCTTGTCCGCGAGAATGAGTTTGTCGCCCTTCTTCGCCCAGTTGTCGGCAGGCGCCGCGGTGACTTCATACACGCCGTAACTGATGCGCGACGAATAGCTGACCGCGCGATTGCCGGGGATGGTCCACGGCGTCGTCGTCCAGATCACGACACTGGTGCCGTCGGGGGCGGGAAACTTCACCCAGATCGTATCCGAGGTGTAATCCTCGTACTCGACTTCCGCTTCCGCGAGCGCGGTCTTCTCCACCACCGACCACATCACCGGCTTGGAGCCGCGATAGAGCGTGCCGTTCGCCGCGAACTTCATCAATTCGCCGGCGATGGTCGCTTCCGCATCGAAGCTCATGGTGGTGTAGGGATGCTTCCAGTCGCCCTCGACGCCGAGGCGCTTGAATTCCTCGCGCTGCACGTCGATCCAGTGCTGCGCGAATTCGCGGCACTGCTTGCGGAATTCGTTGATCTCGACCTGATCCTTGTCCTGCCCCTTGGCGCGATACTGCTCCTCGATCTTCCATTCGATCGGCAGGCCGTGGCAGT
>CAZNPX010000036.1:0-31136 GCA_964575175.1 uncultured Hyphomicrobiales bacterium
ACACGACCACGATCGGCATGAACCAGACACCGACGACGCAGCAGTCGCCGGCGGTAACGCCTCCCGCGCCTCCGCCCGCACCCCCGGCTGCCGCGCCGACGAACCCGGACAACACTGGTCCGACGACGCCGCCTGCGCCGCAGACCCCGCCGGCAACCAACAACTAATACTGGCACTAAGAGCAACCCGGCCCGCGGCAACGCGGCGCCGGGTTCTTCTTTGGAACTTCTTTTGGAACTTCGGCGCCGATGTCCGCGTTGACTTGCAGATCATGCAACCGACGCAAGAGGATATTTTATTTATGAAACCCGTACATCACGACAAAGAAACTCGCGACGACTCCCCTACCGCCAGCCTCATCGGGATCGGAATCCCCGCCCTGGTGATCGCCGCGGTCGCTGCCGCATATTTTCTGGTGCCGCGTTCGGATGACCAGTTCAATCAGGTGCAGGCCACCCCGCCTGCAACGACTGAGCCCGCGCCGAAAACAAATTCCGACCAGATTAAAGTGAACCCCGCGTCCGAGACGAAGGCCCCGCCTGCAGCGGAAACGAAGCCGAACGAACTGCGTGAGCCGCGGACGGATTCGCAGAACGCGAACTAGTTATCGCCGCGTGCTGTTCAGGAATCGGCGCAGCACGTCGCTGTTGGTGACGCTTTCATCGCCGGCGGTAATTACCTCGTCCACTTGCACCTGCGGCAGTTGCAGCGTCGTTTTCACCTTGTTCAGATCGTCCGCACGCTGCCCGCCAAGCTGGTCGAAACCGAGCCGGCCGATGAAGAATTGAACGTCCCGGCAATTCCAGCGCACCGGCGCCCCATAGCGTTTGCGCTGGTCTGCGCTGAGCCCGCAACGCCAGCGCACGAGCTGCTGGCGCCACTCCTCCATGGTCTGCTCGAAAGCCGTGTAGCTCGCGCGCACGCTTGCATCGATCGCGGTGTCCGCCGCCGCCGAAACGAGATCGGCGCCGCGCGGACCCTCGAGCGTGTTGACCCAGTCGCCGGCAAGCCCGCGTCCGGCATCGACCACGAGAAACAGCGCGCGCCGCAACTTGACCGCCTGCTCGGCCGTGAGCGGCTCATGAGGCGACGACGCCGAAAGCCGCGCGATGGTGAAACCGGAGAGGCCGAAATTATCCACCAGGCCGCCGTCCAGCAGCTTCACGTAGCGCACGCTGCCGTTGTGATAGCTCACGAGCGCGTTGGCGAAACTCTTCAACAACGGCGGCGCATTCGGGTTCGCCCGCGCCTTCACCGCCCACTCGGGAAGCTGCGCGCGGCATTTCCCGGCATAACTCTCGATCACGATCGGCGCGAAGGCGATCGGCACTGCGGCCGACGCCGCCACCGCATCCGCGATCGGATAGCTGTTGAGGTCGCTGCACATCACGCTGAAGGCGGTGCGGCCGAACACGAACGGCGTGCGGTTATAAATATCGGAAGCGTTGATCCAGACCCGCGGCCGCTGATGCGCGCGAAACGCCGCGAACGTCGCGCCGTCGAACAGGTTCTCGCTCAGCCAACGGGGCAGATGCGTGGCGTCGTTCACGCCGCCCGATAACCCGCGCACGAGATTTCCCGGCGTAAGACTGGTCGAAAGCGCGTCACTCTCGACATTCTTCAGCAAGAATCTTTCGCGGAAGTCGTCGAGCGCCGCCCGCTTCTTCAGGCCGAAATAGGCGGCGGTAATCGAGCCGCCGGAGACACCGCTGACGAAATCGATGCGGTCGAGAAGCGGCTGCGGCCCCTGCGCAGTCGGAAGCTGGAAGCGCTCGAGGCCGCGCAATACGCCGAACGAATAAGCCGCCGCGCGCGTACCGCCGCCGGAAAATGCGAGCGTGATCAGGAATTCGTCGGCATAGGATGCTGCCGGTTCCTGCTGCTCAGGAACGAGCCCCGCGTTCTGCACGTTGACCGGCATATTGATCGGGACGTTGTGAACCGAGCAGCCGGCCGCGAACAATACGCAGGCCGCGGCAAGCGGCATCGCAACGGTTTTTGAAACGCCACGCAACAACTACTCGCTCCTCGCAAGCTCCAAGGCCAATACTAGCATGGCGCCCGGCGCAAAGGGTTAAAGGCGTCATCCGGAGCGGCGGCGCGTGATGCAGCACCATCATGGCGCCAAAAGGGTGGCTCCGCGCCAATGGCAAGGCCGGCGCAGGCTCGGAGCGCGGAAACAGGCCGCTACGAAACGGCCGCTCGTGACGCCTCTACTTGTCCCACCATTTGTCGGCGACCATGCGCGGACCCGCGGCCTGCTCGATTACATGCGCGAAAGCGAACAGATCTTCCTCGCCGAAGGGCTTGCCGATGAGCTGCAGACCGAGCGGCAAGCCGTGGTGATCGCGGCCGGCGGGAACGGAAATGCCCGGCAATCCAGCCATGTTCACGGTCACCGTGAAGATGTCGTTCAGGTACATCTCGACCGGATCGCCGGAGCCCTTCTCGCCGATGCCGAAAGCGCCGGAGGGCGTGGCCGGCGTCAGGATCGCGTCGATCCCCTGCTTCCAGGCGTTGTCGAAGTCGCGCTTGATCAGGGTCCGCACCTTCTGCGCGCGCAGATAATATGCATCGTAATAACCGGCGGAAAGAACATAGGTGCCGATCATGATGCGCCGGCGCACTTCCTTGCCGAAACCGGCCGCGCGCGTCCGCTCGTACATATCGACGATGTCTTTGCCGGGAACGCGCAAGCCGTAACGCACGCCGTCGTAGCGCGCGAGATTTGACGAGGCCTCCGCAGGCGCGACGATGTAGTAAGCCGGCAGCGCATATTTCGTGTGTGGAAGGGAGATATCGACGATTTCCGCACCGGCTGCCTTGAGCCACTCGCGGCCCTTCTCCCAAGGCTCATCGATCTCGGCGGGCATGCCGTCGACCCGATACTCCTTCGGAATACCGATCTTCATGCCCTTCACGCTTCTTCCGATCGCCTTCTCGTAATCCGGCACCGGCTTGTCGGCGGAAGTGGAATCTTTCGGATCGTGGCCCGCCATCGAGCGCAACAGGATCGCGCAATCCTGCACCGTGCGCGCGAAGGGACCGGCCTGGTCGAGCGAAGACGCAAACGCCACGATCCCCCAGCGCGAGCAGCGGCCATAGGTCGGCTTGATGCCGACGATGCCGGTGAAAGCCGCCGGCTGGCGTATCGAGCCGCCGGTATCGGTGCCGGTAGCGCCCAGGCAGAGCTTGGCGGCGACCGCCGCTGCGGAGCCGCCGGACGATCCGCCCGGCACCAGCGGCTTGTTATCGCCCTTGCGCCGCCATGGCGACAACACAGGCCCGAAGGCGGAGGTTTCATTGGACGAACCCATCGCGAATTCGTCGTTGTTCAACTTGCCGAGCATCACCGCGCCGTCGCGCCATAGCTGCGAGGTCACGGTCGACTCATATTGCGGCACGAAGTTTTCGAGAATCTTGGAGCATGCGGTTGTGCGCACGCCGTCGGTCGCGAAGAGATCCTTCACGCCGAGCGGAATGCCTTCGAGCGGTCCGCCCTCACCCTTGGCGAGTTTCTCGTCGGAAGCCGCCGCCATCTTCTGCGCGTGCTCCGGCGTTTCCAGCACATAGGCATTGAGTACGCGCGCCTGCTCCATCTCGGCGAGATGCGCGGTCGCAAGCTCCTTGGCGGAAATTTTCTTCGCGCGCAGCGCGTCACGCGCTTCCGCAAGCGTGAGCGAGGTCAGATCGGACACGCGTTACTCCACGACTTTCGGGACTTGAAAGAAACCGTCGTCGCTCGCCGGGGCATTGGCGAGCACGCGCTTGGCGTAGTTGCCGTCGCTGACCACGTCTTCGCGCATCTTCAGCTTCATGTCTTCGACGCTCGCCGTCGGCTCGACGCCATCGACGTTCACTTCGTCCAGTTGTTCGACGAAGGCGAGCATATTGTTGATCTCGCCGCGAAGGTGTTCGATCTCGTTGTCGGCGACGGCGATCCGCGCCAAATGCGCGATCCGCCGCACGGTCGCGGCATCGACGGACATAGTAGACTCCGTGGGCAGGGAGAACGTTTCGCGGGCTATAGCAGACCGGCTTTTAGGCCCGCAATGGCGCAATTTGCGCGGGCTAGACCGCGAAAGCCTTGCCCTTCTCCGGGACCACCACTTTCGCCTCGGCCCCCTGCATTTCAGCGACGAACTTGTCCGGCGTCTGGTCGATGATCGGAAACGACCCGTAGTGGCACGGAATCGCGGTCTTCAGGCCCTTGAAGAAGCGCTTCATGGCCAGCGCGGCCACCTTGCCGCCCATGGTGAACCGGTCTCCGACCGGAACCATCGCCACCTGCGGCTGGTGAATTTCGTTCATCAGCGCCATGTCCGAGAAAATATCGGTGTCCCCGATGTGATAGACGGTGGGCTCTCCGGCAGCCTTCACGATGATGCCGCCGGGATTGCCCATGACCGCAAACTGGCCGTCCTCGATCATGGTGGACGAGTGATCCGCACGCACCAGCGTGACCGTGAAACCGCCCTGATCCGTGGTGCCGCCGATATTCATCGGGTCGATTTTTTTCACGCCCTTGCCGTTCACCCACATGCAGACTTCGAAGTGGCTGACGACGGGAACCTCCAGCTCTTTCGCGATTTCGACGGTGTCGCCGATGTGGTCGGAATGGCCGTGCGTGAGCAGGATATGGGTTACCCCTTTCACGGCTTCCTTCCTGTCGCTGACGAAGGCCGGATTGCCGGTGAAAAACGGGTCAATCAGCACCGCCTTGTCCCCGAAATCGAGCCGGAAGGCTGAATGGCCGTACCAGGTAACGCGCATAGCTTCCTCCGATGCATTATCGTTTCCGCAAGTATAGGGCACCGACATGGCGCGGCAACGCGGCTCATGCTACCGCCTCGGCCCGACATGCCCGCCCGCCTCATTGAGATCGACGAGCTTCCCGCCCTGCTCGCGCCGAACGCGCGGCTGATCGGCGTCGACCTCGGCGAAAAGACCATCGGCCTCGCCCTTTCGGACGTGAATCGGACGATCGCGAGCCCGCTGGAGACGCTTGCCCGCGGCAAGTTCAAAGCCGACGCGGAAAAGCTGCTCGCGCTGGTCGCGAAATTCGATGTCGGCGGCCTCATCATTGGCCTGCCGAGAAACATGGACGGCTCCGAGGGTCCGCGTGCGCAATCGGCCCGCGCCTTCGTGCGCAACCTCACGCCGCTTGCCGATCTCGCAATCTGCTTCTGGGACGAGCGGCTTTCCACCGCCGCGGTCGAACGCACCTTGATCGAGGCCGATACCTCGCGCCGGCGACGGGACGAAGTCGTGGACAAGGTTGCCGCCGCCTACATTCTGCAGGGCGCGCTCGATCGCCTCGGTTATGGAAGCCCAGCATGATCGCCGTCTTCAATGCCCTCGCGCCGGTTTTCCTGCTGGTCGCCCTCGGCGTTTTTCTCAAACGCACGCTTCTGAAAAACGAGAACGCGTGGGACTCGCTCGAAGACCTGACCTATTACGTTCTCTTCCCCGCGTTGCTCTTTCTCGCGACCGCGACCGCGGACCTCTCCAAGGTGCCGATCTGGGGAATCTTCACGGCGCTTGTCACCGGCATCGTCACGAGCGCGGTCCTGCTCCTGATCCTGCGCAAACCATTGCAGCGCCGTTTTGCCTGGTCGGGTCCCGCCTATACCTCGGTGTTTCAGGGTGCGGTGCGCTGGAACACTTATATCGCCGTCGCCGTCGCCTCCTCCTTGCTCGGAGAAATCGGACTGGCGCTTGCCGCTGTCGCGCTCGCCAGCATGATCCCGCTGGTGAACGTCATCAGCGTTATCGTGCTCGCGCGCTACGCGCCGAACTCCCCCGCCAATGTGAAGCACGTCCTCTTTCACCTGCTCCGCAACCCGTTCATCTGGTCCTGCTGCATCGGCGTCGCGTTCAACGCAGCCGGCGTACCGATGCCGAAATTCGTTTCGGATTTCATGCACGTCCTCGGCCAGGCTTCGCTTCCGCTGGGCCTGATCATCGTTGGCGCCGGCCTGGACCTGAAAACGATGGCGAAGTTCGATGCGGCGCCGCTGATCTCGACGGCATTCAAGATGCTGCTCATGCCGGCGATTGCGCTCGGCACGGGATACCTTCTGGGCGTAACCGGTCCGGCGCTTGCCGTGGTCGCGATTGCTTCCGCTGTCCCGTCGGCGCCCAACGGTTACATGCTTGCGCGCCAGATGGGCGGCGACGCACCCCTGCTCGCGCGCATTCTCACCATCCAGACTTTCGTGGCGCTGCTTTCAATTCCGGCGGCGCTCTTCGTGGCGGCCGCTCTCGGTCTCTAAAAAGAAAACGGCGGGCTTTCGCCCGCCGTTCTCGGTAACCGGAAGTCCGGTCGAATTAGCACCAGGCCCAGTAACCCTGACCCTGATAGGGGCCGCTCTGCACCCAGCAGCGCTGACGCGGAGCTTCGTAATAGCCATAGGGCTGATTCTGCGCGGCGGCAGCCGCAGCGGCAGCGCCGAAGATTCCGAGGGCAACCGCCGGTCCAACCCAGCGATTGCTGCGGTGGTGGTGGTGATGGCGGCGGCGATGCTGAACATCAACGGTGTTGTCGCCGACGACGCCCTTGAAATTATGCGCCGAAGCCGCAGGCGCGGCGTAAGCGGTGTTGATCTGGCTCCCGGCGGCCGAGACGAGCACGGCGGCGACCAGCGCCAGCACGAACTGATAAAGCTTGAACTTCTTCATGGTTTGATAGCCTCGCTATTGACGCGCCTTTTGTAGCACGCTCGGGTGGAATTTCGCTCCCCCGGCATGAACCCCGCCTGAATAAACTGCGGCGTTCCCGTGGCCAGGTATTACAAAATGCCTTTTCCCGCAAAGGGATAACCGGGGCTGTGGGTAAGCCCCGGTCACGATTCCGTTATTTTGCGATGTCGCTCAGATCTTCGTAGCCGTCAGGCTGGCTGTTGTTGTCGTGCGAGCGGTAATGGTAGGGGCGCTCGTAATAGCCATAGGGCTGGTCGTAGTAACCGTAAGGCTCGTTGTAATAGTAGCCCTGGTTCGAGTTGGCGATCGCCGCGCCGGCAATGATGCCCGCACCCAGCAGGCCGAGACCGACCCCGACCCCACGATGGCGATGACGGCGCCACTGCACGTCAGTCGTCGCGGACGACACGCCGTTCTTCAGGGCTTCCAGATTCTTTCCGAGCGGAGCCGCGCTCGCCGGCATGGCGGAAACACCTGCGAGCAGTGCTACCGCCGCTCCGGCGGTGACCGCGGTACGAATGACGTTCTTCATGATGAGTACCTCGTTAATAGGTTCAGCCGCTTTCGCGGTTCAGGCGGCGAAAGCGAGCGATGTTCCAGATGGAATGTCGCGCGGGCAATTCAAGCCTGGTGGAATGTCCGTTCGATCAGGCATTCAACGCTCGAGCCCGGCATCGGGTTCCCGAAGCTTCTGAAGGCAAGTCCCCCGAGCCGCCGCTCGGCAAAGATTGCGGCAATTTCATGCGGCGCGCTTTGCGCAAGCGCCCCTGCCGCGGCGAGCAGTGCAAGCACCTCCGCCGTTCGCCGCGCCAACGCCTCACGCTCCGGACTCGTGAATCCCGCCTTCACGATTTCGAGAGCTTTGGCGGCATTGGGTAGATCTTGCGTATCCCGTTCGAGCGAAGCGAGCACGCGCTGTACCGCTTCCGGCTCGCGCGCCGCACCGCGCAAGAGGTCGAGGGCCATGACATTGCCCGAACCTTCCCAGATCGCATTGACCGGGCTCTCGCGATAAAACCGGGCGAGCGGCGCTTCCTCGACGTAACCGTTGCCGCCGAGGCATTCCATCGCTTCATAGACGAAGCCGGGCGTCGTCTTGCACACCCACATTTTCGCGGCCGGCGTCACAATGCGTGCAAACGCCGCCTCGTCGGGATCGCTGGCCGATTTATCGAAGGCCGACGCGAGACGAAGCGCCAGTGCAAGCGCGCCTTCGCGCTCCAGCGCGAGATCACCGAGCACCACGCGCATCAGCGGCTGGTCGACCAGCTTCTTCTGAAACACGGTCCGGTAGCGCGTGTGATGCACGGCATGGCGCAGCGCGCCCTGCATGATGCCGAGCGAGCCGGTCACGCAATCCAGGCGCGTGAGCTGCACCATGCCGATGATGGTCTTAACGCCCTCGCCTTCGGGGCCGCAGCGCTGCGCATAGGCGCCCTCGAACTCGACTTCGCTCGATGCGTTGGAGCGATTGCCGAGCTTTTCCTTGAGCCGCATCAGGCGCAGCGCGTTCGGCGTGCCGTCCGGCCTGAAGCGCGGAACGAGAAAGCAGGTGAGCCCGCCTTTCGCCTGCGCGAGCACGAGAAACGTATCGCACATCGGCGCGGAGAAAAACCATTTGTGGCCCACCAGACGATAGGCATCGCCGTCCGGCTCCGCGCGCGTCGTGTTCTGGCGCACATCCGTGCCGCCCTGCTTCTCGGTCATGCCCATGCCGAAGGTGATGCCCTTCTTCTGCGCAGGCGCGATAAAGCGAGGATCGTATTCGCGCGAGCGGATGCGGGGCAGCCATTCCTTCGCAAGCGAGGGCTCCGCGCCGAGCGCGCCGGTGGCGGCATGGGTCATGGTGATCGGGCACAAGTGGCCCTGCTCGACCTGGCTGGCGAGAAAATGCCGCGCCGAACGCGCGACGTGCTCGCCCGGCACGAAAGCGCCGTCCGCCGCCCAGACCGACGAATGCACGCCGGCCCGGATGCTCTCTTCCATGAAGCGGTGATAGGCCGGATGGAATTCCACCACGTCCGCCCGGTGCCCCTGGCGGTCGTGGGTCCGCAGCTTCGGCGTGTATTCGTTCGCAACACGCGCCAGTTCCGCCATTTCCGCGCGGCCGAATGCCTTGCCGAAGGCTTCCAGCGATGCCGCGGACTTTCCCGCGCCGAAGGCGTTGATTGCGCCCTTGAGCGCGGTGTCGCTGGAATAAAGGTCGATGTCGCCCAGAAGCGGGGACTGGTTGAAAACCTCGTGGGTGGCGAATGGTGACGTTACGGTCATGGCGCTTTTTTCCGTAGTGGACCGTTAATCTAACATGGCATTCGCCGCTTGCGATGCGCGGGCGTTGGGTCTATGCGATTGCCTTTAATGACAACTCGCAGTCCTTCCAGTTTCGCGCTCGCGCAACGGCATTTGCTGGGCATCGAAGGGCTTTCCGCTTCCGACATCACCGGCCTGCTCGATCTTGCCGAGGAATTCGTCGATCTGAATCGCCAGATCGAGAAAAAGCGCACGACTTTAAGCGGCCGCACGCAGATCAACCTCTTTTTCGAGGCCTCCACCCGGACGCAAAGCTCCTTCGAGCTCGCCGGAAAACGGCTTGGCGCCGACGTGATGAACATGTCGATCGCCTCCTCCTCGATCCGCAAGGGCGAGACGCTGCTCGACACCGCGCTTACCCTCAATGCCATGCACCCCGACATGATCGTCGTGCGCCACGCCGCCTCCGGCGCGGTCGAATTGCTCTCGCAGAAGGTGGAATGCTCGGTGATCAATGCCGGCGACGGCGCACACGAGCATCCGACCCAGGCCCTCCTCGACGCGCTCACGATCCGCCGCAACAAGAGCCGCATCGAGGGCCTGACGGTCGCGATCTGCGGCGACATCGCCCATTCGCGCGTTGCGCGCTCGAATATCATTCTCCTGAACACCATGGGCGCGCGCGTGCGCGTGGTCGCTCCCTCCACGCTCCTTCCGTCCGGCATCGAGCGCATGGGCGTCGAAGTCCACCGCGACATGCGCGACGGCCTGCGCGACGCCGACGTCGTGATGATGCTGCGGCTCCAGCGCGAACGTATGGCGGGATCGCTCATTCCCTCGTCGCGCGAATATTTCCACTATTGGGGACTCGATCCGGCAAAGCTGAAATTTGCAAAGCCCGACGCGATCGTAATGCATCCCGGGCCGATGAACCGCGGCGTCGAAATCGAGTCCTCGGTCGCAGACGGCGCGCAGTCGCTGATCCGCGAACAGGTCGAGATGGGAGTTGCGGTGCGCATGGCCGTACTCGAAGCGCTCGCGCGGAATCTGCCCAATGCGTAAAGGGTGCGGACAGTGAAGAAAGCGCTCGCAGCCATCGGCTACCTCATCGTGCTCATCTTCGAGCGGCAGCACTGGTACTATGCGATCCTGTATTCGCTGCTGCTGCTGTTGATCCTCGGCTTCAGCCTGATGATTGCGGCCATCGTTTCCAAAATATTCGCCACCAGCGACGGCGGCGGCACGCACCTCCTGGTCAATATCGTCATTGGCGTCCTCTTCGCGACGTCGCTCGCAGCGCTGTGGTGGGTTTTCATCGCGCTCGCAAAAAAGACCGCAACGAAATGATCGCCCGCAACGAAAATCGCCCGCTCCTGCTCGCCAATGCCCGCGTGATCGATCCGTCGCGCGACATGGACCAGCGCGGCGACGTCCTGATCGCGGACGGAACGATCAAGGAAGCCGGCAAGAACATCCGCACTTCCGGCGCTCCGGAAGGCACCGAGATCGTCGACGTGAACGGTCAGGTCGTGGCGCCGGGCCTGATCGACATGCGCGCCTTCATCGGCGAGCCGGGCGCGGAGCATCGCGAAACCCTTGCAACCGCAAGCCACGCGGCGGCGGCGGGCGGCGTCACCACCATCATCTGCCAGCCCGAGACCGATCCGCCGATCGACGACCCCGCAACGGTCGATTTCGTGCTCCGCCGCGCGCGCGACAATGCGGTCGTGCACATTCATCCGATGGCGGCCCTCACCAAGGGGCTCGAAGGCAACGAGATGACCGAAATCGGCCTGCTCAAGGCCGCGGGCGCCGTCGCCTTCACCGATGGCGCAAAGAGCGTGATGAACGCCCAGGTGTTCCGCCGCGCCCTCACGTATGCGCGCGATTTCGACGCGCTGATCGTCCACCACACCGAGGAGCAGAACCTCACCGGTTCCGGCGTGATGAACGCGGGCGAATTCGCTTCGCGCCTCGGGCTTTCCGGCGTTCCGAAAGCCGCCGAGACGATCATGCTGGAGCGCGACATCCGCCTCGTGGAAATCACCGGCGGGCGCTATCACGCGGCTTCCATTACCTGCCGGGATTCTCTCGACGTGCTACGCCGCGCGAAAGAGCGCGGCCTGCCGGTCACCGCTTCCGCCTCCATCAATCATCTCGCGCTGAACGAGAACGACATCGGCTCCTACCGTACCTTCCTGAAACTTCGGCCGCCGCTGCGCGGCGAGCAGGATCGCGCGGCGCTCGTCGCCGCGATCACGGAAGGGTTGATCGACGTCGTGATGTCAGACCACGACCCGCAGGACGTCGAAGTGAAGCGCCTGCCCTTTGCCGAGGCCGCCTTCGGCGCGATCGGGCTCGAAACTATGCTGCCGGTGGGCCTTCGCCTCGTCCATGACGGCTCCCTGACATTGCTCGCGATGCTGCGCGCCATGACGACGCGCCCCGCCGAGTTGCTTGCGCTTTCCGGCGGCACGCTCCGGGCGGGCGCCCCCGCCGATCTTGTCGTATTCGACCCCGACGTGCCCTGGGTGCTCGCGCGCGACACGCTGAAATCGCGCTGCACCAATACCGCTTTCGATGAAGCCCGGCTGACCGGCCGCGCCACCCGCACCATCGTTGCCGGGCGCACCGTCTATGAGTATGTTTAGCGAACGATACCGCTCCCTCGCTTGCCGGGTTCATGCCGCAACAGCGCCGCCAAACACTGAATCTGCTGCGCGTTGCGATGATCGGAGCGGTCGTGGCACCCGCCGTCCTCTTCGCTTACGGTTCCTGGTCCAGCTACCGGGCGATCAGCGCAACCGCTGACGAGCGGATTTCCCGCAATCTTGATGTTCTGGCCGAGCATACCCAAAAGGTCATGCAATCGGTGGAAGTCGGATTCACCGCCGTCGATGAAATTTTTTCAGGGCTCACCGACGAGGGAATTCTCGCACGAAGAGCCGAGTTCCAACAGCGCCTGAACAATATCTCGAATACGTTGCGCGAGGTGCAGTCGATCTGGATTTTCGATCGCAACGGGCGCGTGCTCGTCACCGGGGCGGTTGCCAATCCTCCCGATCTCGATTTTTCCGATCGCGACTATTTTCGCGCTCACGTGGATCAGGATATCGGCATTTATATCGGCGAACTGCTGATCGCGCGTGCGGGAATTTCAAATCCCTTCTTCAGCATCAGCCGCCGCCGCAAGAGCACGAATAGCGCATTCGAAGGCGTGGTTCATTTCTCGGTTGAGTCGCGCAACTTGTCCGCCTTCTATCAACGTATCGCAAGCACGGCCTATGGCAGCTTCTTTTCGCTGCTGCGCGCCGACGGCATGCTGCTCGCGCGGCATCCCGGCCCCCTCGAAACGCCGATGCGTGTCCGCGCCGACTCGCCGTTTTTCCAGCAGATCAAAGAGCACCCGGAAGGCTCGATTTACGACACGCGCTCGCTGATGCTGGACCAGCCCATCCGCGTCGGCTTGCGGAAAATTCCTGAGCACACGTTGTACGTCACTTCCGGGATCGAAAAAGCGGAGTTGAACCGGGCATGGCTGGCGACCATGGGCTCGCATCTGGTATTCGGCCTGCCGGCGACGCTCCTGCTGTTCAGTGTCATCGCGCTTGCGCTGCGTCGCAGCCATAAACTCTATGAAGAGATCGAAAGGCGCGAACACGCCGAGTCCGCGCTGCGGCAGGCCCAGCGCATGGAAGCCGTCGGCAACCTGACCGGCGGCATCGCCCACGACTTCAACAACCTTCTGATGGTTATTCTCGGTAATCTCGAAATCGCGAAGAAGCAGCTCGGCAACTGGACCGATACGAGCCGCGCTCGTCTTGAGCGCGTCATCGGGAATGCCAACATAGGAGCCCAGCGTGCCGCGACCCTCACGCAGCGGCTGCTCGCCTTCTCCCGTCGGCAACCGCTCGATCCGAAGCCGCTCGACCCCGCGAAGCTGATTGCGGGACTATCCGATCTCCTGCGCCGCCCGCTCGGCGCGACCATCGATCTTGAAATCGTCGGCGCCGGCGGACTTTGGCAGGTCGAGGCCGACCCCGCCGAACTGGAATCCGCGATCCTGAATCTTGCGCTGAATGCGCGCGACGCGATGCCGAACGGCGGCAAGCTCACGATTGAAACCGGGAATACGTTTCTCGACGAAGCCTACGCCCGTCAGGGCAACGACATTAAGCCCGGCCAGTATGTAATGATTGCCATCGCTGATACCGGGACCGGCATGAGCAAGGACGTGACCGAGCGCGCGTTCGAGCCGTTCTTCACCACCAAGGAGAGCGGCCAAGGCACCGGCCTCGGGTTGAGCCAAGTATATGGCTTCGTAAAGCAGTCGGGCGGGCATGTGAAAATTTACAGCGAGCCGGGTCTGGGCACGTCGGTGAAGATCTACCTGCCCCGTTCGATGGCAAAGGTGGAAACTGAATATCAACCCGTCATCGAGATTTCCGGCGCGCAGGGCAGCGAAAAGATTCTCGTTGTCGAGGACGACGACGACGTGCGCGACTACGTCATCGAGACGCTGCGCGAGTTGAACTACAACGTCATGGGCGTCGCCAACGCCGATCAGGCGCTTGCTATCGTCGCGAACGACCGTTTCGACTTCGATCTCATGCTCACCGATGTCGTGCTTCCCGCCATGAACGGGCGGGAGCTCGCCGACAAAATCCGGGACAAGCGGCCGAACGTGCCGGTGCTGTTCATGACCGGCTATTCGCGGAATGCGATTGTCCATCACGGCCGCCTTGATCCCGGTGTCGATCTCCTGCAAAAACCGATTACGCAGGAAGCTCTTGCGTTGCGCGTGCGCGAGATGCTTGACGCAAGAAGAACCCGCGCCTGATCCTGTCCGGAAGCGACACCAGAACCCATGTCCCAGACCACCGTTCTCGTCGTGGATTTCCTGCTCGGTTATGTGCTGGGCTCCATCCCCTTCGGATTGCTGCTCACGAAATACGCCGGGCTCGGGGACGTGCGGAAAATCGGTTCCGGCAATATCGGCGCGACCAACGTCCTGCGCACCGGAAACAAGGCGCTCGCCGCGGCGACGCTCGCCTGCGACCTGCTCAAGGGCACGGTTGCGGTGCTGATCGCCTCGCGCTTCGTCAGCCACGAATGGCCGATGACGACCGGCCTCGGCTCCGTGCTTGCGGGTGTCGGCGCCATCATCGGTCACATGTATCCGGTATGGTTGAAGTTCAAAGGCGGCAAAGGCGTCGCCACCTTTCTCGGCGTGCTTCTGGGCATCGCCTGGCAAGCCGCGATCGGCGCGGCCCTGGTCTGGATCGCGGTCGCTGTCGCTTCGCGCTACTCGTCGCTGGCTGCCCTCGTCGCAACCGCCGCGAGCCCGATCATGCTTTATTTTCTCGGCTACCCGCCCGTCGCCGCGCTGTTTCTCGTGATGGCCGTCTTCGTCTGGTGGAAGCACAGCGAAAATATTTCGCGCCTGCTCGCGGGCAACGAATCCAAGATTGGATCGAAGAAGAAAAAGGCTTAGCCGAACGACGAGGCCAGCAGCCGCCGGCGTCGCTTAAAGGCTCGCTTTCCGCAGGTTGCGGCGCCGTTGTCTTGCGCGTCAAAATCGCGGATCGTTCCGGCCCATGGAAAACGGCACCCCCTTCCAGCTTACGGAAGAGCAGCGGATCGATTGGCTACGCCTGATCCGTGCCGAAAATGTCGGCCCGCGAACATTCCGCATTCTGGTCAACCAATTCGGCGGTGCGGGTCCTGCGGTTCGGCTGCTTCCCGAACTCGCGCGCCGCGGCGGCCGCTCGGTGCTGAAGATTCCGAGCCGCGAAGAAGCGGAAGCGGAATTGAGTGAAGCCGCCCGCATGGGCGTGCGCTATGTCGCTCCCGGCGAAGCGGAATATCCAAGACTGCTTTGCGAGATCGACGATCCGCCGCCGCTGCTCGCGATCCGCGGCAATGCGGAAGTGTTTTCGCGGCCCGCGATTGCAATGGTAGGTGCGCGCAACGCCTCTGTTGCGGGTACGCGCTATGCCGCACAGCTAGCGCGCGAATTCGGCGAGGCGGGTTTTATCGTCGTTTCGGGGCTCGCGCGCGGCATCGACGCGGCGGCACATCGCGCTTCGCTAGGCTCCGGCACGATCGCGGTGCTCGCGGGCGGACACGCCAGACCCTACCCCTCCGAGAACAAGAGTCTGCTGGAAGCGATCCTTGCGGAAGGTGCTGCGATCAGCGAGATGCCGCAGCGCTGGGAGCCGCGCGCCCGCGACTTCCCGCGCCGCAATCGCCTGATTTCAGGGTTGGCCTCCGGTGTCGTTGTCGTCGAGGCGGCCGAGCGCTCGGGTTCGCTCATCACTGCGCGCTTTGCCGGCGAACAGGGCCGCGAAGTCTTTGCGGTGCCCGGATCGCCCGCGGACCCGCGGGCGGGCGGCACCAATCGACTGATCCGGCAGGGAGCAACGCTCGTAACCTCCGCGGCCGACGTAATCGAAAGCCTGAAACCGACGCTTGGGCTTGGTACGGTTTCAGCCGCGCGGGAGCCCGTGATGGAAATTTCCCCCGAGGCGGCGCCGGGCGGTGACGAATTGCGCGAACGGGTTGCGGGCCTTCTCGGCAGTACCCCGGTCACCCTGGACGACCTGGTGCGGGAGGCAAAAGCTCGCACCTCGGACGTTCAGGTGGCGCTGCTGGAACTGGAACTTGCCGGCCGCATCGAGCGCCACGGCGGCGGGCTGGTCTCGCTGCTCTGAAATTCAGGCGATTCGCTGGGACTCGGCCTCATTCGCCGGTTTTGCGTGCTCCCCGGCCTCCATTCGGGCCACCTCAAGCAGGTAGGCAAGGGTCAAGAGCTTGTTATTCCTTGCCAGGCGCGCCATCTCAGCACTCATGACGGCAATATAGGCTGCCACCTCCTCCGGGCGGGTTTTCCCCTCTCCTGAGCCGATTTCCGTCATGGTCCGCCTGCTAAAGACCCCGGAAGCACAACCTATATCATAGGTTGTATAAACTCAAGATTCCCTCATTGAGGGTATCACTCAGGGCGTCTTAATCGTTCCGCTATAGGCAGGCGATTTGACTAAGCCGGCCGATCTCACCATGTTCCCGCCGCCGCGCGGGGCCGCGGACCAGTTTCTCGCCGTTCGCGACAACCCTCGGACGCTGAATGAACGTCGTCATTGTCGAGTCGCCAGCCAAGGCGAAGACGATCAACAAGTATCTTGGACCCGACTTCGAGGTCCTCGCCTCCTATGGGCATGTGCGCGATTTGCCGCCCAAGGACGGCTCGGTCGCGCCCGACGACGATTTTCGGATGATCTGGCAAGTGGATAGCAAGGCGCAGAAACGCCTTGCCGAAATCGCCGCCGCCGTGAAAGGCGCCGACCGCCTGATCCTGGCAACCGACCCCGACCGCGAAGGCGAAGCTATTTCCTGGCACGTGCTGGAAGTGCTGAAGGAGAAGCGCGCACTCAAAGACCAGAAGGTCGATCGCGTGGTCTTCAACGCCATCACCAAGGCGGCCGTACAGGAAGCCATGGCGCATCCGCGGGAGATCGATCACTCACTGGTGGACGCCTATCTCGCGCGCCGCGCGCTGGATTATCTGGTCGGCTTCACGCTCTCGCCCGTGCTGTGGCGCAAGCTGCCGGGCGCGCGTTCCGCGGGCCGTGTGCAGTCGGTGGCGCTCCGCCTGGTCTGCGACCGCGAGCGCGAGATCGAAGCCTTCAAGCCGCAGGAATACTGGTCGGTCGCCGCGACGCTGGCGACACCGCGTGGCGACACCTTCGAGGCACGCCTCGTCGGCGCCGACGGCCGGAAGATCCAGCGTCTCGATGTCGGCAGCGAGCAGGAAGCCCGCGCCTTCGAAAAAGCACTGAACGCCGCGTCTTATAAAGTTGCCTCCACCGAAGCCAAACCCGCGAAGCGCAACCCCTACCCGCCGTTCACGACCTCGACGCTCCAGCAGAAAGCGAGCCGCAAGCGCGGCTTCGCGCCGGCGCACACCATGCGGCTCGCGCAGCGTCTTTATGAAGGCATCGAGCTCGACGGCGAGACCACCGGCCTCATCACCTATATGCGTACCGACGGCATCGATCTCGCGCCGGAAGCGATCGCCCAGGCGCGCGATGTGATCGTGTCGGACTATGGCAAGAGTTACCTTCCCGATAGCCCGCGCATCTACAAGAACAAGTCGAAGAACGCGCAGGAAGCCCACGAAGCGATCCGCCCGACCGACATGCGCCGCCTTCCGAAGGGGCTTGCGCGGCGTCTCGATGCGGACCAGATGAAGCTCTACGAGCTGATCTGGGTGCGCACGCTCGCCTGCCAGATGGAAAGCGCGGAACTCGAGCGCACCGTCGTCGAGATCGACGCGAATGTGAACGGCGGACCCTACAAGCTCGTCAATCTTCGCGCGACCGGCACGGTCGTGAAATTCGACGGCTTCCTCACGCTCTATAATGAAAGCCGCGACGACGACTTCGAAGACGAAGACGCGCGCCGCCTGCCCGCTATGAGTCAGGGCGAAGCGCTCAACAAGAACGAACTCAAGATCGACCAGCACTTCACCGAGCCGCCGCCGCGCTTCTCGGAAGCCTCGCTCGTCAAGCGCATGGAAGAGCTCGGCATCGGCCGCCCTTCCACTTACGCTTCGATCCTTCAGGTGCTGCGCGACCGCGGCTACACCCGCCTCGACAAGAAGCGCATCATTCCCGAGGACAAGGGCCGTATCGTCGTCGCCTTCCTCGAATCCTATTTCCCGCGCTACGTCGAATACGACTTCACCGCGGATCTCGAAGGTAAGCTCGACGAAATCGCGAACCACGAGCTCGACTGGAAGAAGGTCATGCGCGAGTTCTGGGAGGGCTTCACGGGAGCCGTCGCGGAAACCAAGGACCTGCGCATCTCCGAAGTGATCGACGTGCTCGACGCGTTGCTGAACGAGCACAACTTTCCGCCGAAACCGGACGGCTCCGATCCGCGCGCCTGTCCGCAATGCGGCACCGGCCGCCTCGGCCTGAAGGTCGGCAAGTTCGGCGCCTTCGTCGGCTGTTCGAATTATCCCGAGTGCCGTTTTACCCGCGCGCTCTCCGCGCCGGGCGAAGGCGAACTGGCGGCCACCAAGGAGCTTGGCGAAGATCCTTCGTCCGGCAAGGTGGTCACCGTGCGCTCCGGCCGCTTCGGCCCCTATATCCAGCTCGGCGAAGCGGAAGATACCGGCGAGAAGACCAAGGGCGGCAAACCCGTTCTGACGAAGCCGAAGCGCGCGAGCATCCCGAAGAATTTCGATCCGCACGAAATCGATTTCGACACCGCGCTCGGATTGCTTCAGCTCCCGCGCGAGGTCGGCAAGCATCCGGAATCCGGCGAGCCCATCGTCGCCGGCATCGGCCGCTTCGGTCCTTACGTAAAACACCAGGACACGTACGCGAGCCTGGAGTCCGGCGATGAAGTGTTGACCGTGGGCCTCAATCGCGCGGTTACGCTGATCGCCGAGAAAGTCGCGCGGGGCCCCGGCCGTGGTCGTCGCAAAGCAGCGGGCCGCGCACTGGGCGAGCATCCCACGCTCGGCGGACCCGTTACCGCGCACGAGGGCCGCTACGGCCCTTATGTCTCGCATAACAAGGTCAATGCGACGCTCCCCTCCACCGCCGATCCCGCGACGGTTACGCTCGAGGAAGCGGTGGTGCTGATCGACGCTCGCGGCGCAAAAGGCGGCAAGAAAGCCGGGGCCAAAACCGCAAAGCCGAAGCGTGCGAAAGCTGCTAACGGCAGCGGCGAAGAGGCGGCGGCGAAGCCGAAGAAGAAGCCCGCGCCGCGCAAGAAGGCGGCGAGCAAAAAGAAAACGAACGGCGCCGGCAAAACTGCGAAGTCGGACGAATAGATCTATTTCGTTCGTCTTCGTCATGGCCGGGCTTCTCTCGGCCATCCATGCTGCCGATGACGGAAAGTAGATTGCCCAGGAAACCCAAAAAGAAAACGAAAGATCCTAAACCGCACGGCGCACCGCCGTCGCGGGAAGAATTGCTCGCCTTCATTGCCGAGCGCGGCGGAGATGTGTCGAAGCGCGACATCATCCGCGCCTTTCACCTGGACGCTGCCGCCAAGGCCGAGCTGAAATCGCTGCTGCGCGATCTCAAGGACGATGGCGCGCTGAAAGGAAGACACCGCAAGGTCAGCGCCGCGGGGCATGTGGCGGCGACCGTCATGGCGGGCGTGGTCGCGCGGGACAATGACGGCGACCTCCTCGCCGAACCGCTCGACTGGGACGAAGCCGAATTCGGCGCGGCGCCGCGCATCCGGCTCGTATTCGGCCGCAAGCCGAGCGCGGGCCCTTCCCCGGGCATCGGCGACCGCGTGCTGTTGCGCACTTACCGCACCAATGATGAGGAAGATGCGCCTTATACCGGCCGCATCATCAAGCTTCTCGAAAAGGCGCAGAAGCAGTTGCTCGGCATCTATCGCGTGCTCGCGCAGGGCGGCGGCCGGCTCGTGCCGGTGGACAAGAAATCACTCGGGCGCGAGATCGCAATTCCGCCGGGCATGGAGAACGGCGCGCAGGACGGCGATCTCGTCACCGCCGATCCGCTGTCGCAACGCGCGTTCGGACTGGCGACCGCGAAAGTGCGCGAGCGTCTGGGCTCGATCAAATCCGAAAAAGCCGTCAGCCTCATCGCGATCCACGCCCACGGCATCCCGAACAGCTTTCCGAATGCGGTGACGGCTGAGGCGGAAGCCGCCCGCCCCGCGATCCTCGAAGACCGCGAAGACTGGCGCGAACTGCCGCTCGTCACCATTGATCCGCCGGATGCGAAAGATCATGACGACGCCGTTCATGCGGCCGTCGACGAGAACAAGGACAATCCCGGCGGCTTCGTGCTCACCGTCGCGATTGCGGATGTCGCGCATTACGTGACGCCGGACTCCGCGCTCGACCGCGAGGCGCTGCTGCGCGGCAACTCGGTCTATTTCCCCGATCGGGTCGTGCCGATGCTGCCCGAGCGCATATCGAACGATCTGTGTTCGCTGCGCCCCGATGAAGACCGCGCCGCCATGGCCGTGCGCATGGTGATCAACGCGAATGGCCGCAAGCTGCGCCATTCCTTTCACCGCATTCTCATGCGCTCGCAGGCCAAGCTCTCCTATGCACAGGCGCAGGCGGCGATCGACGGCAGGCCGGACGACACGACGAAGCCGCTCCTTCAGAACGTGCTTGAACCGCTCTGGGCCGGCTATCGCGCGCTCTCGAAAGCACGCGACGCCCGCGAACCGCTCGCACTCGACATTCCGGAACGGAAACTGGTTCTGAATCCGGATGGCACGCTCAATCGCGTCACCACGCCCGAACGGCTCGACGCGCACCGGCTGATCGAAGAGTTCATGATCCTCGCGAATGTCGCCGCTGCGGAAACCGCAGAAGCGAAGCGCACGCCGATCGTCTATCGCGTACATGACGGCCCATCGCTGGAGAAAGCCGCAGCGCTGCGCGATTTCCTGCAAACCATCGGCATCTCGCTGCCGAAATCGAACGCCCTGCGCCCCGCCCTTTTCAACAGCGTGCTGATGCGCGTGAAGAACACCGAATACGAGCGGCTGGTGAACGAGGTTGTCCTGCGCTCGCAGGCGCAGGCCGAGTATTCGGCGAATAATTACGGCCATTTCGGACTGACGCTGCGGCGCTACGCGCATTTCACCTCGCCGATCCGGCGCTATGCGGATCTGATCGTGCATCGCTCGCTGATCCGCGCGCTCGATCTCGGCGAGGACGGGCTGCCGCGCGGAACGACGCCGGAGAGCCTTGAAGAGATCGCCGCACGCATTTCCGCCGCCGAGCGGCGCGCCATGGCGGCCGAGCGCGAAACCGTGGACCGCCTGATCGCGCATTTCATGGCCGACCGTGTCGGCGCGCATTTCCGGGGCGTGGTCGCGGGCGTCACCCGCGCCGGCCTTTTCGTGAAACTCGACGAGATCGGCGCGGATGGTTTCGTTCCGGCGCGCACCATCGGCAACGATTTCTTCGCCTATCACGAGGCGCTACAGGCCCTCGTCGGAGATCGCTCCGGCGAAGCCTACCGGCTTGGCGATATTGTCGAGGTCAAGCTGGTGGAAGCGGTTCCCGTCGCCGGCGCGCTTCGCTTCGAACTGCTGTCCGAAGGCCGTTACGATCTCAAAACCAGCCGCAAAACGCGAAGCCCGCACGGTCCGCGCGGGAGACATGCGCCCGCCGAGCGGCAAAACGCCTCGAAACGTGGCAAACACGGGCGCCCGATGCCAGATAAAGCTGGCAAGCGCGGCAAGGGAAAAGCGAAAGGCAAACGGCGATGAATGATGTCCGCGAACCCCGGAATCCCGGAGCGGCGGTAAAGCGCGGCTTTCTGGGCCGCTGCCCGCATTGCGGCCAGGGCAAGCTCTTTCGCAAATTTCTCAAGGTCGTGGACGAATGCCCGGCCTGCCACGAAACCCTGCGCCATCACCGCGCCGATGACGCCCCGGCCTATCTGGTGATCCTGATCGTCGGCCACATTATCGTGCCGCTCGCCTTGCTGATCGAGAAACTCTACCAGCCGCCGCACTGGCTCGCTTTCACGATCTGGCTGCCGCTCACGCTGATCCTGTCGCTCGCGCTCCTGCAACCGATCAAGGGCGTGATCGTTAGCTGGCAATGGGCACAGCGCATGCACGGTTTCGACCCGAGCCACGAGGACGAAATCGCGTTGATGAAGGACGTCCGATGAACGAGACGGAACGGCAGCTCTCCGAGCGGGAGCGGGTAAAGCTCGGGCCCGGCTCCGGCGTTTCGCTGAAACCGAAAGACGCCGCGACGCTGATCCTGATCGATCGTTCCGGCAAGGTGCCGCGCGTGCTCATGGGCAAGCGCCACCACAGCCACAAGTTCATGCCCGGGAAGTATGTGTTTCCGGGCGGCCGGCTGGACGCCGCCGACCGCACCATCAAGCCGGCCGACGACCTGTGCGAAACTTGCGCGCGCCGGCTTGGCCAGCATGTCGTGAAATGGAGCACCGGCCGCGGCCGCGCGCTTGCGCTGGCCTCGATCCGCGAAACCGCCGAGGAGACCGGGCTGCTGATCGGAAAATCCGATGCGAATGGCGTGAGCGCAAAGTCCGATGCCTGGTCGCCTTTCGTCAGCAGGAGTATCCGGCCCTGCCTTTCGGCCCTCACCTTCGTTGCGCGCGCGATCACGCCGCCGAAGCGCCCCAAGCGTTTCGATACCCGCTTTTTTCTTGCGGACCGTGAAAGCATCGGCGCGGAGATCGCGGGAATCGTCGGGCCTGAAACGGAGCTGGTTTCTCTCGACTGGCTGAGTTTCGAAGACGCCCAGCAGGTCGAATTGCCGAACATCACCCAGGTGGTGTTGAGGGACATCGCCGACCGCCTGAAAACCGGGGAAATCAACCGGCCCGCACCGTTCTACTTCTTCCGGAACGGCGGCTTTCAGCGGCAAATACTGGACTAGCGGAGGCGCCAGGTGGGATGCCGCTTTCCGGCGAGAACCCCCGAAAACGGGCAAAAGCCCCTTTTCCTTGACTTACCGGCGGCGGCCGCTAGGTTGCCGCCAAATTCGGGCCTTCGGCCCCCATTTTCAGGACATTTGCAATGGCCAAGGCCGTCACCCTCAAGATCAAGCTCGTCTCGACCGCCGACACCGGCTTCTATTACGTGACGAAGAAGAATTCGCGCACCATGACCGAGAAGATGGTCAAGAAGAAGTACGATCCGGTTGCGAAGAAGCACGTCGAGTTCAAGGAAGCGAAGATCAAGTAATCGCTCTTTGCTGCTCGCGCTCCCCGGAGCGGAAAGAAAGAAGGCGCCCTCTCGGGCGCCTTTTTCAGTTTGAAGTCTGCAGAGATTTGGAGCCTTGCAGAAAATTGGTGGCCGGCAGGAAAAGAAAGAGGAGGCCTCTCGTCTCTCACCTGCCGGCCGAACCCCACGGACCCAGGAGATGCGGCGGACCTGAGCACTCCGTAGGGTTAGCTGGAAGTAAAAACGTGATCTGAACGTAGCGCGGGCCACGCCAAAGGCAATGAGAATTCAAAGGCTTGGATAGCGAATCGCGCGGTTACCTAAAAGGATAACCTTACCGGGGAACCCCGTTAAGTATGGAAATCCTTCCGGACGCTCAGGCAGCGTCGGCGACGACCCGGTTCCGCCCGTCGCGCTTGGCGCGATAGAGCGCTTCATCGGCCCGCTTCAGGATCATGGCGGCCGTATCCTCAGGCGTTGAACGCGCTGCAATGCCGATCGAAATCGTGACCTCGATCTGCTTTTCCCCGCGGTGGATTGCAAACATGTCCCCCGCAACCCTGCGGCGAATACGCTCCGCGACCATGGTCGCAACCCCGATATCGGTGTCGGGCATCACCACCACGAATTCCTCGCCGCCGTAACGGCACGCCAGATCGATGCCGCGGATGCACGCGCGCAGGCGATCCGAAAAGTCGCGCAGCACGTCGTCGCCGGCGTCGTGGCCGTAGCCGTCATTGATCGACTTGAAATAGTCGATGTCGAGCAGAAGCACGGAAAGCGACTTTCCGCGCGCAGCCGAACGATCGACCAGCGTACCGACATGGCTCTCCATGTAGCGGCGGTTATAGAGGCCGGTGAGCGAGTCGGTGACGGCAAGCTCCATCGAGGTCTGCACGCTGTCGCGCAGCCGCTCGGTATAGCGCTTGCGCTTGATCTGGCTGCGCACCCGCGCGAACAACTCGTTCTTGTCGATGGGCCGTACGATGTAGTCGTTGGCGCCGAGATCGAGGCCGCGCAGCAGCCGCGCTTGGTCGCCCGGCTCGGTCGTGAGCAGGATCGGCAGGTGCCGTGTCCGTTCCAGCGAGCGGACCTGCCCGCACAGACGTAGCGCGTCGAACTCGGAAAGATCGAGGCTCAGGAGCAGCAGGTCGTACCTGCCCTCGGCAAGCCGGAACAGCGCTTCCTGCGGATTGCTTTCGACATCCACCGCATGCATGCCGACCAGCGCGTCGTGAATACGGTTCGACGACGACTGGCGGTCATCGACGATCAGGATCTTGCCGCCCTCGCCCGTCTCGTTGACGGTGTCGGCGAGGTCGGGAGTAACGCCGATTTCGTGCGACGTCACCGCGCGCATACGCAACTCGTCGATCACCATCTTGAGCCGCGACAGCGAGCGCACGCGCGTGATCAGGGCGAGATCGTTGACGGGCTTGGTAAGAAAATCGTCGGCGCCGGCCTCGAGGCCGCGCACGCGGTCGGACGGCTGGTCGAGCGCAGTGACCATCACGATCGGGATATGCAAGGTGGCGGGCGAGCTTTTCAGCCGCCGCGCGGTCTCGAAGCCGTCCATGCCGGGCATCATCACGTCGAGCAGGATGATGTCGCAAAGCCCCCGCTCGGCGATGTCGATCGCCTCGAGGCCGCTGGTCGCGGTCACGACTTCGAAATATTCGGCCGAAAGCCGCACCTCGAGAAGCTTCAGGTTGGCGCGAACATCGTCAACGATCAAAACGCGGGCACTCATTTCGTCTCAGTCCTTCGCGAAATGGCGCACGGTTTCCAGGAATTTGGAAACGGAGATCGGCTTGGAGAGATAGGCTTCGCAGCCGCCCTCGCGGATACGTTCCTCGTCGCCTTTCATGGCGAAGGCCGTGACCGCAACGACCGGGATCGAGCGAAGCTCATCGTCCTCTTTCAACCATTTCGTGACTTCGAGGCCCGAGACTTCGGGAAGCTGGATGTCCATGATGATGAGGTCGGGCTTGTGCTTGCGCGCGAGATCCAGCGCCTCGATCCCGTTCCGGGTCTCGATGGTCTGGTAGCCGTGCGCCTCGAGCAGATCGTGGAAGAGCTTCATGTTGAGCTCGTTGTCTTCCACGATCAGGACAGTCTTCGCCATCCCGTCATTCCCCGTCCACTTGAGCGTGCCGTCCTGGCCCGCTCCAAAACTACGTCCCCGAATCGCTTGCCTGCGTTAGATCATCGCGTCAAACGTCTGCAAGCTCGAAGAAGCCGTCCGGCAGGCTCGAAAGGTCAGGCTTTCGGAGCCGTTCGACATCCAGATGCTTCTTCCGGCATCCTGCCGCGAAGGTAAAAGACAATCGTTACGGAAGTGAAAATGGCTCTAGGACGCGGGAAATCATCCTTAACGAAACCGCAAGCCGAGATGATCGGCGTGGCCGGCCTGAGCTATCTCGCAGCCGAGCCCGAACGGATCGGCCGTTTTCTCGCAATCACCGGCTTGGGGCCCGAGAACGTGCGCGCGGCCGCCCGCGACCCCTCGTTCCTCCCCGCGCTCCTCGATTATCTGCTGGCGAACGAAGCCGACCTCGTCACCTTCGCGCAGGAGATGAACCTCGATCCGGCGCAGGTGCGCGCCGCGCGCGATGTGCTGGCGCCGCCGGTGATCCTTTAGCGCTTGGCCGGGGGCTTCGCCGCGCAGGGCTTCTGCGGCAACAGCTCGACGCTCTGCAACTTCCCCTTCAGCGCGAAGTTGCCGTAGTTGAGCCTGAGCGCGCCCGAGACGCCGTTCTCGTAGAGATCGAAGGCAAGCGTATAGGCCGGAACGCGGTCGGCCCGTCCGGCTTCGAAGTAGCTGGTCACGACCGGATAGCGCTTCACGCGCGCGAGCGCGGGATAAGGCGCCGGGGTTTTGTCATCGTGCACGACGCCCGCGCCGATCACCGTCAGCGTCTCGTAAATCTTCCGGCCGTCCGGCGACCCGTCGTAGATGTTCGCGCTGAGCAGCTTCTCGCCGCGTGCAGCGGCCTCCAGCATCGCGCGGGTGTGTTGGGTCGGTAGATAAATCCGGCCCGGCAGCACGAAGTTCATGGGCTTCGGCTTGGTTACGCGAACCGCGAGCCCGGCGTTCTTCTGGCGTGTCACGGAGCCGGTGACGTCTTCGCGGATCTGCTCGTTGACAAAGTTCTGGGTCTTGAAGCGATAGCTGGTCGAGGTCCCATTCTCCCAGCTTTCGTTCCTGAGATCGCTGACCGTCTCCTGCCCCTCACCGGTATCGAGCGAAGTCACCTGCCGGAGCAGGATTGTGTAGCCCTCGCACTCGTTGCCGGTGAGCTGGAACGCGATCCGCCCCCACGCCTTGTCGACCTGCGTGCCGGGCCGTTCCGCATCGAGCGAAAGATCGTACAGCGCGCGATGTGCCGCGAGCCCTGCTGCCGATGTGTCGCCCGCAAAGGCCGCGAGCAGGACAGCGGCGGCAGCAAAGGAATTGCGAAACATGCTTTTCTCCGGGGGTGAGCGCGCCTTGCGCCCTGCGAGCCTATCCGCCAAGACTTGTCATCAAGACTTGTTGCCAAGACTAAGGCGGAACTGGCGAGGATGGGAATGGCTAGCGAAATCGAACTGCGATTGCAAAAGCTCGGCATCGAGCTGCCGCAGGCCGCCGCGCCGGTGGCGAATTATGTCGGCGCGCTCGTCGCAGGCAACCTGCTGGTAGTGTCGGGCCAGTTGCCGATCGGCCCCAGCGGAATCGCGGTCAAGGGCAAGCTCGGCGTGGAGGTGACGGAAGCCCAGGGCAAGGAGGCCGCCCGCCTCTGCGGGATCAATATCCTCGCGCAGGCGAAGGCGGCGCTCGGTGATCTCTCCCGCATCCGGCGCTGCATTCGCCTTGGCGGATTCGTGAACGCCGCGCCGGATTATCAGGCCATTCCCCAGGTCATCAACGGTGCGTCCGACCTCATGGTCGATGTGCTCGGCGATGCCGGTCGGCACGCCCGCTATGCCATCGGCGTCTCGCAGCTCCCGCTCGACGCGCCGGTGGAAGTCGAAGCCATGTTCGAGATTGCCTGATGCCGCTCGAATGGCTGACGGCGCGGCCGGTCGCCCATCGCGGCCTGCACGGCAACGGCATCGTCGAAAACTCGCTCTCCGCTGCGAGCGCGGCGATCGCAGCCAATTATGCCATCGAAGTCGATCTGCAACTCAGCAAGGATGGCGAGGTCGTCGTCTTTCATGACCGCACGCTGGACCGGCTGACGGCAGAGAAAGGCGAAGTTGCCGCGCGTACCGCTGCCGAGCTGAATGCGATCAAGCTGAAGGACACGCAAGACACGATCCCCTCGCTCGCGCAATTGCTCGCGCTCGTCGCAGGTCGGGTGCCGCTCGTGCTTGAGCTCAAGAGCCCTTGGAACGGAGACACGACGCTCGCCAGAAAGGTAGCGGACATGCTCGCCCGCTATGCTGGCCCGGCCGCCGTCATGTCCTTCGATCCGGATCTGGTCGCGGCGCTACGGAAATACGCCCCCGAATTGCCGCGTGGCATCGTTGCCGAGCGCTGGTACAAGCATCCCGAATGGAAGTTCATGACGTCGTGGCAGAAGCACTATCTTGGCTTGCTGCTGCATCTGCCGCGCACGAGGCCGCATTTTGTCGCCTATGCGCAGTTCGATCTGCCTGCGATTGCGCCGCGGATTACCCGCAAGGTCTTCGGCATGCCGCTCCTGAGCTGGACCGTGCGTGTGGAACGCGAGAGGGAGCGGGTTTTGCAATGGGCCGACCAGCTCATTTTCGAGCATATCAGGCCGTAGTTTCGTGCCCTTGAGCCGCCGCACGGATCGGCGACAATGACGGCAATGAGCAATTCCCCGAAATTTCAGGTTCGCGTCGAGCCGTCGATTGCGGCAATCGGCGCGCGCGTCTGGGATTCCTGCGCCAATGGATTCGCCGGACTTCCTGAATCAAATTCCGAAGCAGCGGAATCAATTTCTCAAGCGCTTGAATCAACACTTGAAGATGGTTTCTCAGACCCGCGCAACCCATTCATTTCACATGATTTTCTGGCTTCTCTGGAAACCTCGCAGTCGGTCGGCGGGAGAGGCGGCTGGCTGCCGCAGCATCTTGTCGTCGAAGACGAGCACGGCGAAATCTACGCCGTCGCCCCCTGCTACCTGAAGGCACACAGCCAGGGCGAATATGTCTTCGATCACGGCTGGGCCGACGCCTATGAGCGCGCGGGCGGCAACTATTATCCGAAGCTACAGGTCGCAATCCCCTTCACGCCGGTCACCGGGCCCCGCCTGCTCGTCAAGCCCGGGCCGCACGTGGAGGCTGCGCGCAACGCGCTGGTCGCGGGCATGGTGGAACTCTGCAAGATGCGCAAGGCATCCTCGGTGCATGTGACTTTCGCGCTGAAGAGCGAATGGAATTTTCTGACACAGGCCGGGATGCTCGCGCGGACCGACCGGCAATTCCATTGGCACAATAAGGATTACGCGAGCTTCGACGACTTCCTTGGCGCACTCTCATCGAACAAGCGCAAGACCATACGGCGCGAGCGGCGCGGCGCCTTGGAAAGCGGCATCGAAATCCTTCGCCTGACCGGCAGCGATCTCACGGAATCCGTCTGGGACTCGTTTTTCGATTTCTACATGGACACGGGTTCGCGCAAATGGGGCCGCCCTTATCTCACCCGCGAGTTCTTCTCGCTGATCAGCGCGAAGATGGCGGATCGCATCCTGCTCGTCATGGCGAAGCGCAACAGAAATTTCATCGCCGGCGCGCTCAATTTTCTAGGCGCGCATACGATCTATGGCCGCAACTGGGGCGCTATCGAGCATCATCCCTTCCTGCATTTCGAGGTTTGCTATTATCAGGCCATCGAATACGCGATCGAACGGAAGATGAAGTCGGTCGAAGCCGGTGCGCAGGGCGAGCATAAACTCCTGCGCGGCTATGTGCCGGTGCCGACATACTCGGCACACTACATCGCAAACCCAGCGCTGCGGCGCGCGGTCGGAGACTATCTCGTTCGCGAGCGCGAATATGTCGAAGCCGAGCGCGAGCATCTCGCGGAAGCAGCACCCTATAAGCGCGCCGCGACTTGACGACGCCAAGGGGTACTGCAATTCAAATGCCACACAGGACGAGAACGATGGCCGAATACGACAACAACAATATCTTCGCGAAGATCCTCCGCGGCGAGCTGCCTGCTCATAAGGTCTATGAGGATGAACACACCCTCGCCTTTCTTGACATCATGCCGCGCGCGCCCGGCCATACACTGATCATTCCGAAGAAGCCCGCACGCAATCTCCTGGACATCGACCCCGAAGAGCTCGCCCATGTGATCAAGACTGCAAAGAAGATCGCGATTGCCGGCAAGAAGGCCTTCAACGCGGACGGCGTCACGATGCAACAGTTCAACGAGGCCGCGGGAGGTCAGGTGGTGTTCCACCTCCACGTTCACGTCATTCCGCGTCACAAGGACGTGGCGATGAAGCCGGCCGCAAGCCAGATGGAAAAGCCCGAAGTGCTTGCCGAGCATGCGAACCTGCTGAAGCAGGCACTCGCCTGACGCATCTCCTGAAAAGCCGCCCTTAAAAAACCGAAGCGGACTGTGCCGCCCGTTCAGCGGAACAGGACTGCACCGCCGACGATTGCAATCTCGGCGGCGATAACGCCTGCGAGAACGGATTTCCGGCACAGAAAATAGGTTGCAACGCCGATTGCGATCGTCGCCAGTCGGATCCACAACGGCACGGCGGCGAGATCGCCACTTGGCGCAAGCACGAGCCGCGCAATTACGCCTGCGAGCAGCGCCGTCGCCACCGCACGAACGAAGACCAGTGCTTCACTGTCTTCGTCGAGACGCTGCGAAAACAGAACCGCCGCAAAGCGAAATACATCCGTCGGCAGAAAGCCCGCGAGGATAACGAGCAGATACGCATAAAGCATCGGATCGTCGAAGCTCACGCCCGTGATCTCCGCCACCGGCCGATGCCGTAAGCCGCCCCGCCTCCGATCAAGCCGATCCACAACAGATCGAGCGAGCCGCCGATCTGCGCGATGACCGGTGCAAGCGCCAACCCGAAGATCAGCGCTAGCCGGTCGACGAGATCGTGCGAATTTCGGATGAGTTGCAGCAGGAACGAAATCGGCGTCAGAAATATCAAGCCGTTCGCGAGCGCTTGCGGCAGGGTGCCCGCGAGCAGGTAGCCCACGAAAGTCGCCGCCACGCTGCCGAGCAGGAACACATTCGCGAGCCCGAAGAAGAACGGCATGCGCGCTTCCACGGGAAGCGGCGGGATCAGCCGGATGCTCTCGACCCACGCGCTCACGGCGATGTAATGCGACGCCAGCAATTGCGTGCCGAGGCCGCTCTTGCCCCGGATCATCGGCATGAGGGACGCCACGATCGGAAAGAAGCGTACCGAGGAGAGCCCCACCGCGAGCGCGATTACCGGCCCCGGCGCCGCCGCGGCAAAACCGCCGATAATCAATAACTGCGCCGGCAGCGCCCAAACCAGAAGGGTCGCCAACATGGCCGCGCCGAGTGGAAAGCCGAGATCGCGTACGAGCCCGCCGAAGCCGATATAGCCCGCGAACAGGACCAGGCACTGCACCGACAGCAGCGCTGCCCGCGCGCCGCGCCAGAACCATACGCGCGGGGGCGCCAAGGGCGCGGCAGCGGGCGGCGTGGCGCCGTTGGTAGAAAGATCGGACACAGGGGAAAATCGCAGCGATTGAATCGGCGGCGACCATACACGGCGGCGCGCCTCTCACAAGCGCGCCGCACGCAGTTCAGGATTGCCTGAGGTCAGACGTTGACGAGCGGCGCTTTCGGCCCGCCGTTGCCGGAACCGTCGCTCTTTTTCGAAGCCTTGCGGCCGCGCTTCGCGCTCTTCGCCACGTCTTGCTCCGGCTTGGGCGTCACCGGCCCTTCCATGTACTCGAAGGCCAGCGCGGGTTTCCCCTCCTGCTCGGTGACGATGACGCGGACATGGCCGCCGTCCTTGAGCTTGCCGAACAGCACCTCGTCGGCGAGCGGCTTCTTGACGCTCTCCTGGATCACGCGGGCCATAGGCCGCGCGCCCATCAGTTCGTCATAGCCGCGGTCGATCAGCCAGCGCTTTGCTTCGTCGGAGAGCGCAATCGTCACGCCGCGGTCGGCAAGCTGCGCTTCCAGTTGCAGCACGAACTTCTCGACCACCTGGCCGATGATTTCGGTCGACAGATGCGCGAACGGGATGATCGCATCCAGCCGGTTGCGGAACTCCGGCGAGAACAGGCGGTTGATCGCTTCGGCGTCGTCGCCTTCCCGCTTCGAGCGGGTGAAGCCGAACGCGGCCTTCGCCATGTCGGACGCGCCCGCATTCGTGGTCATCACCAGGATGACGTTGCGGAAGTTGACCGACTTGCCGTTGTGATCCGTGAGCTTGCCGTGATCCATGACTTGCAGGAGCACGTTGAAAAGATCGGGATGCGCCTTCTCGATTTCG
>CAZNPX010000037.1:0-30628 GCA_964575175.1 uncultured Hyphomicrobiales bacterium
AGCAACACATCCCGGCACGATGGCGGCAGTTCCGCCATCGTGAGCGGGGGCTTCGGTTTCGGCTTCACCTTGGGCGGCGGCGGATTCAGGATGCTGTCCTGAAACCAGAAATCGAGTTCCTTGCCGCAGCCGTCGTCGTTTGCGGGCGCGGGCTGCGGGGTGCAGTCCGGGCTGTCCTTCGGGCAGCGCAGCCGCACATGCATGTGATAGTCGTGCCCCCAATAGGCGCGCACCTTCGACATCCACGCCGTCTTCGGCGCCTCGCGGCATAGCGCCTTCTTGATCGCGGCATTCACGAAAATACGCTCGACCTCGGGGTCCTCCGCGGCCGCGCGGATCACCTGCACGTGGCCGGGCGTGAAGGTTTTCGGATCGATGTCGCGGCGATCGGCGCGCACCATCAATTGCGGCGGGAAGGATTCGCGCTCTTCCTTGCCGAGCGTGCGGCCCGGCATCGGCGTCAGCCAGATGTCGGCGTCGAGGCCGACCTGATGCGAAGCGTGTCCGGTGAGCATCGGGCCGCCGCGCGGTTGCGCGAGATCGCCGACCAGGATGCCGTTCCAGCCCGCGACCTTCGGCACCTTGATGGCGAAGCGCTCGAGGAATGCGATCAGGTCCGGATGTCCCCAGTTGCGGTTTCGTGACAGGCGCATGACCTGCCAGGTCTTGCCGTTCACCGGCAGCGCGATGCCGCCGGCAAGACAGCCCTTCGAGTAGAAGCCGATCGCGCGGGCCTTCATCGGGGCGGCGTCGGATTTCTTGCCGAACAATTCCTTGGCCGGCGCGGAAGGCGCGGGAGCCTGCGCCTGCGCGGCGCCGGTGGCGAAGAAAGCGAGGGCAAAAACGGCGAAGCGGCGCATCATGCGCGAATCCTACCCCACCCGGCGCGGCGGCCAAAATCCGCCGTCGACCGCGCGATTTCGAGTAACAATCACGCGACCCGCGCCCGCCGTGACGATCCCGCACTTGCGAAAAGCGGCGGCTCACTCTTTAAATGCCTCCGGTTGATAGGTTTGATACGGGGCTTTCCATGAAACGCATTTTTGCCGCCGTCGCGCTGATCTCGGCGCTTTCGCTGGCGCCCGCGAGCGCGCAGAACCGCGCCCAGCAGGCGGCCGCGATTCCCGCCGAGCCGCCGTCGATCGTGGTCACGATCTCGGTGCCGAAGCAGGAGATGCGCGTCGTCGTCGATGGCGTCGAGCGCTATCTCTGGCCGGTTTCGACCGGAAGGGACGGCGTCGCCATCACCCCGGCCGGCACCTTCAAGGTGCAGTCGATGCACGTGATTACCTATTCGCGCCTCTTCAACAACGCGCCGATGCCCCACGCGATTTTCTACGACGGGCATTACGCGATCCACGGCACCACCGCGATCTCGATGCTCGGCCGCACGGCCTCGATGGGCTGCACGCGCCTGCATCCGGACAACGCGAAGATCCTGTTCGAGATGGTGAAGGCGCGCGGGCCCCAGAGCTTGCAGGTGATCGTGGTCCGCGCTGACCAGCGGATATCGAGCACGTCGCTGACGCGCTAGGGCTCGCGATCTTCGAAATGTAGAACGGCCGGCGCATGCCGGCCGTTTTTGTCTGCGGGGCAGGTGTTACTGGCTGATATCGCTGATATCCGCGCCCGGCGCGTTTTTCTTCACCGATTCGATGCAGTTGTGCGCGCTGGATTTGCTCTTGTAGCCTTCGCTGGAGAGCATGGTTTCTCCATTCGGTGCCTTGAAGCGCACCCGGAATTCGCCTGCCTTGTCCTTGTAGATTTCGAACTTGTAAGCCATTGGGCCCTCCCTCGTTCTTGTGTCGGGAAGGCATCATTGCAGCATCAGCCGTGAGATCAAGCGCGGCGCTTCGTTTTCGCGGTCTTCCGGCGCGCGGGCGTCTTCGCCTTTCCGGCGGCCGTTTTCTTTTTGCGGGTCTTGGTCTTCTTCTTGCTTTTGGCCCGGGTTTTCGCGGCCTTTTTCGCTGAGCGCGATTTTGCGGTTTTCGAGCGCTTCGCCGCGGCCGCGCCGCCTTTACGCCCGCCCTTTCGGGAAGGCTCCTTGTTCTCCGGCTTGCCGCGGCCGGAGCCGCTCTTTTCGCCGCCGCCGTGGATCTTGTTCACGATGGCCCAGGCGCGCCGTTCGGCCTCCTCGTCCGACATGCCGCGCTTCTTGTAACTTTCCTCGATGTATCCGGCCTTGCGTTTCTGCTTGTCGGTGTAGGCCGATTTGTCGCCGCGGGGCATGTTCGACTCCCTGATTGTGTCCGCCGTCTGGCCGAACGCGGCCTTGGCGCAGTTTGTTCCTGCTCCACGGAACTACACGATGGTTCCGCCGTTTTCTGCATGACGGAGGGCGGTGGGCCCGCATTGGAGGAAACCATGGCTACAGCAGCACCGCGCGCGATGACCGACACCGCGCACACCAAACTGACCCACGATCTGATCGAGAGCGACCGTGTCGACGGCACCAACGTCTATCGCTCCGACGGCACCAAGATCGGCTCGATCGAGCGGCTGATGATCGACAAGTATTCGGGGCAGGTGGCCTATGCCGTGATGAGCTTCGGCGGCTTTCTCGGCCTTGGGCACGACCACTATCCGATTCCCTGGGCCAAGCTCGACTACAACCCCACGCTTCAGGGCTACGAAGTGAACATCACGGATGAAGAACTGAAGGCCGCGCCGCATTTCGATCCGGGCAAGGAGTATTCCTGGGACACGGTGCAGGGCCAGAAGATCTACGGCCATTACGGCGTGCCGACCTATTGGGCGTAACGCGCCCGCCTGTTTCACAAGAAACTTAGAGACGAAAACGCCCCGCAAAAGCGGGGCGTTTTTTTTATGTCTAACCTTCATCTCTTTCTCGGATGTAACGACACCGCTACAATGGGTCATTGGTCGATGGGAGAGATTGATGGCTTGGAATCCGAAGATTTGGTCGCAAGATGCTCGTCGGCTGCTTTACAGGCGGCTAGTCGAACAATTCGGCGCATATGATCAATGGAAGAAATCAGGCTCTCCCGGTCGCAACTTAGACAAGAAGTTCGACAAATTCTGCGAGGCGTTTGCGCTAGTGGTAGGTGCAAAATCCGGTGATGCAGTCAAACATCAAATCCGTTTCGCAATGCCCGAATCTTCAAGCGGAAGCACTTGGGGTCGACAAGTTCAGACAGCAATTTTGAACAAAGCAGCTGCTCTCGAGGCTGGCTTCATCGAAGATAAACATCTTCCAAACCTACACGCCATCGGTCGCGCGCCAGCAGATGCGCTGGCTAAGTAACTACCCATCCACCTTCAGCGCGGCGATGAACGCTTCCTGCGGAATGTCCACCTTCCCGTACTGGCGCATTTTCTTTTTGCCTTCCTTCTGCTTCTCCAGAAGTTTGCGCTTGCGGGTGGCGTCGCCGCCGTAGCACTTCGCCGTCACGTCCTTCCTGAGCGCGCGCACGGTTTCGCGCGCGATCACCTTGCCGCCGATCGCGGCCTGGATCGGCACCTGGAACATGTGCGGCGGGATCAGCTCTTTCAGCTTCTCGCACATCGCCCGTCCGCGCTGCTCGGCGCGCGTGCGGTGCACGAGCATCGCCAGCGCATCCACCGGCTCGTTGTTCACGAGAATGCTGAGCCGCACCAGATCGCCGGGGCGGCGGTCCTCGATCTTGTAGTCGAAGGAGGCATAGCCCTTGGAAATGGATTTCAGCCGGTCGTAGAAGTCGAACACCACTTCGTTGAGCGGCAGTTCGTATTCCACCATCGCGCGCGCGCCGACATAGGAAAGATTTTTCTGGTTGCCGCGGCGATCCTGACAGAGCTTGATGACCGAGCCGAGATATTCGTCGGGCGTCAGAATCGTCGCCTTGATCCAGGGCTCGTGAATTTCCGCGATCTTCACCACATCCGGCATGTCCACCGGATTGTGCAGCTCGACCACCGAGCCGTCGGTCAGGCGGATTTCGTAGATCACCGATGGCGCGGTCGCGATCAGCTCGAGATCGAATTCGCGCGAGAGCCGCTCCTGAATGATTTCGAGATGCAGGAGCCCGAGGAAGCCGCAGCGGAAGCCGAAGCCCAGCGCCGCGCTGGTTTCCATCTCGAACGAGAAGCTCGCGTCGTTCAGCCTGAGCTTCGACATCGCCGCGCGCAGCGCTTCGAAGTCCGCCGCATCGACCGGGAACAGGCCGCAGAACACCACTGGCTGCGCCGGGCGGAAACCCGGCAGCGCCTGCGCGACCGGCTTGCGGTCGTCGGTGATGGTGTCGCCGACGCGCGTGTCCGCGACTTCCTTGATCGAGGCGGTGAAGAATCCGATCTCGCCGGGGCCCAGCTCGTCCACTTCCGTCTTCTTCGGATTGATGACGCCGACGCGGTCGAGATCGTAGGCCGCCTTCGCGCCCATCATGCGGATGCGCTGGTTCTTGCGCATGGTGCCGTCGATGATGCGCACGAGCACGACGACACCGAGATAGGCGTCGTACCAGCTATCGACCAGCAGAGCCTTGAGCGGCGCGTTGCGGTCGCCCTTCGGCGCCGGCAGCTTCTCGACGATGGCTTCCAGGACGTCCGGCACGCCTTCGCCGGTCTTCGCGGAAATGCCGATCGCGCCGGAAGCGTCGATGCCGATGACTTCCTCGATCTGCGCCTTCACCTTCTCGGGCTCCGCCGCGGGAAGATCGATCTTGTTCAGGATCGGAACGATCTCGTGATTGTTGTCGATGGCCTGATAGACATTGGCGAGCGTCTGCGCTTCGACGCCCTGGCTCGCGTCGACCACGAGCAGCGAGCCTTCGCAGGCCGCGAGCGAGCGGTTCACTTCATAGGCGAAGTCGACATGGCCCGGCGTGTCGATCAGGTTCAGGACGTAGTCCTTGCCGTTCTTCGCCCTGTAATTCAGGCGCACGGTCTGCGCCTTGATGGTGATGCCGCGCTCGCGCTCGATGTCCATGTTGTCGAGCACCTGCTCCTTGCCCGCCATCTCGCGCGCGTCCATGGCGCCGGTGAGCTGGATCAGCCGGTCGGCCAGCGTGGACTTCCCATGGTCGATATGCGCGACGATGGAGAAGTTGCGGATGTTTTCGATGGGTGTGGGCATGGCGCGCGGGTGTTAGCACCTGCCTATGGCGGCGCAAAGGGCTAAAAACCGCCTTATCCTGAGGGGCGGGACGGGCTTCGCCTGCTCCTCGCCGCAAGCACGAAAGGGTAGAATGCGGGCATGAAGACACCCCCGAAAATCCGGCCCGCCGCCGAATCCGATCTGCCGGCAATTCTCGCGATCTATAACGACGCGGTGAAAAACACGACCGCGATCTGGAACGAGACGCCCGTGGATCTCGCGAACCGCATGGCGTGGTTCGCCGAGCGGACGGCGCGGGGCTTTCCCGTGCTGGTCGCCGGAGGCGAGGGCGTGATCGGCCAGCCTGTAATCGGTTATGGCTCCTTCGGCGACTTCCGCCCCTTCGAAGGCTATCGCGTCACCGTCGAGCACTCGATCTATGTCGCGAAGGATGCGCGCGGGCAGGGCGCGGGCGAGGCACTGCTCGAAGCGCTGGTCGCGGCGGCGCGGCGCATGAAAAAAACCAACATGATCGGCGCCATCGACGCTTCGAATGCGCCGTCGATCGCCCTGCACCGGAAGTTCGGTTTCGAGGAAGCCGGCAGGTTGCCGGGCGTGGGCGAGAAGTTCGGGCGTCCGCTCGATCTGCTTCTTATGCAGAAGGTGCTTTGAAAGACCTCATCCTGAGGAGCGATGCGTAGCATCGCGTCTCGAAGGATGAGCTGCGTTTCTCATGGTTCGAGACGCGCAGCTTCGCTGCGCTCCTCACCATGAGGTTTTAGTTTACCCCACCGCTCTCAGTTGCGGCGGCTCGACCGCGAAGGGCTGCGGCGTGACGGGCTTGCCTTCGCTGGCGATGATCAGGTGATTGGCCGGCACCGGCTTCCAGAACGTGCGGTCCATGTCCAGAGGCTCGGACACGATGAGCGCGGCGTCGCCGATGTCGCGATAATAAAGCGAGGTCGCGGTGTCGTCGGACGCATAGCGGAACGCGAACAGGTTTTTCCCGTCCGAAAGTGCCGCCGTGAATCGCACCGGCTTCTCGGTGCCGCTCTTCTTCACCATGTCCGTGACGGTCGCCATGGTGCGCGCGGTCGCGCCGACCGGATCGTTCTCAAGCCCGGCGGTGAGCATCGCGAGGAACACGGCCTCGGAATCCGTGGTGCCGAAGCGGCGCGGATAGAACTTGTCGTCGATCAGGCTTTCCACCTGGCGGCGGATCAGCGGCCAGTCGCCGATCGAGCCGTTATGCATGAACATCCATTTTCCATAGGAGAACGGATGGCAGTTCGGCCGCGTGGTGGCGGTGCCGGTGCTTGCGCGGATATGCGCGAAAAAGAGTTTCGAGCGGATGTGGCGGCACAGGTTGCGGACGTTGTCGTCCGACCAGGCCGGACGGATTTCGCGGTAGATGCCGGGCTCGGTTTCGCGCGGCGTGTACCAGCCGAGGCCGAAGCCGTCACCGTTGGTCGCACCCTCGGATTCGAGCGCGTGCAGGCTTTGGTGGATCAGGGAGTGGTCAGGCGCGGTGACATAACGCTCCAGCGCGGTCTTCTCGCCTCGATAGGCAATCCAGCGACACATCTATTCAGCCCAACGTCCGAACTCTAATTCAGTTCGATTGCCAGCCCCTTAACGGTCCTTTTTGCACTGCAAACCGGCGAAGTTGTGACGATTCCGGCGCACAAAACGAAATCGCCGGATGCTTTTCGCATCCGGCGATCACGAACGTTAACGAATGGAGTCGGTCGCCATGGTTCGGGACGCGGCGCTATGCGCCGCTCCTCACCATGAGGCATCAAAGAATGGGCCGCGTTCAGTAGCGGTAGTGATCCGACTTGTACGGGCCTTCCGGCTTCACGCCGATATATTCGGCCTGATCGTTGCTCAGCTTGGTGAGCTTCACGCCGATCTTGTCGAGGTGGAGTCTGGCGACCTTCTCGTCGAGGTGCTTGGGCAGCGTATAGACCTTCTTCTCGTACTTGCCCTGGTTGGTCCAGAGCTCGATCTGCGCGAGCGTCTGGTTCGTGAACGAGGACGACATCACGAAGGACGGATGGCCCATGGCGTTGCCGAGGTTCACGAGGCGGCCTTCGGAGAGCAGGATGATGCGGTGGCCGTCCGGGAACTCGATCTCGTCCACCTGCGGCTTGATGTTCACCCACTTGTTGTTGCGGATGCCGGCGACGTCGATCTCGTTGTCGAAGTGGCCGATATTGCAGACGATGGCGCGATCCTTCATGGCGCGCATGTGGTCGGCGGTAATGACGTTCTTGTTGCCGGTGGCGGTGCAGAAGATGTCGGCGCGCTTCACCGCGTCTTCCATCGTCGTCACTTCATAGCCTTCCATCGCCGCCTGCAAGGCGCAGATCGGATCGATTTCGGAGACCATGACGCGGCAGCCGGCCTGCTTGAGCGAGGCGGCCGAGCCTTTGCCGACGTCGCCGAAGCCCGCGACCATCGCGACCTTGCCGGCCATCATCACGTCGGTGCCGCGGCGGATGCCGTCGACGAGCGACTCGCGGCAGCCATAGAGGTTGTCGAACTTCGACTTCGTCACCGAGTCGTTGACGTTGATCGCAGGCCACAACAGCTTGCCGGCCTTCTGCATTTCATAGAGGCGATGCACGCCGGTGGTGGTTTCTTCCGAAACGCCCTTGATCGACTTCGCAAGCTCCGCGAACCAGCCTTTCGGCTTTTCGCCGAGCGTCTTCTTCAAGAGCTTGAAGAGGATCTCTTCTTCTTCCGAGCCCGGCTTTTCGAGGAAGGCGACGTCGCCCTGTTCGGCGCGCAGGCCGAGATGGACGAACATGGTGGCATCGCCGCCGTCGTCGAGGATCATGTTCGGCATGCCGCCGTCATGCCACTCGAACAGCTTGCGGGTGTAATCCCAATATTCGGTGAGGCTCTCGCCCTTCACCGCGAACACCGGAATGCCGGCGGCGGCAATCGCGGCCGCCGCGTGATCCTGCGTCGAATAGATGTTGCACGAAACCCAGCGGATGTCGGCGCCGAGCGCTTTGAGCGTCTCGATCAGCACGCCGGTCTGGATCGTCATGTGCAGGGAGCCCGCGATCTTCGCGCCCTTGAGCGGCTGCGACTTGCCGTACTCTTCGCGCGTCGCCATCAGTCCCGGCATTTCGGTTTCGGCGATGTTGAGTTCCTTGCGGCCGAAATCGGCAAGAGCGATGTCCTTGACGATGTAGTCGTTGGCGACGGCCTTCAGCGCAGCGGTCATGACGATCCTTCGATGTTGCAAATGGAAAAAGCGTGGCGGACGCAGGCCCGCACAATTCGAGCGTGCCTATAGCAGTCATGGCCACCCCCGGCAAGAACGCATAAGGATTTCTTTATATGGTGGATTTGCAGGCGTTTCCGGCGCGAATCCCTCGATTCGAATGCCAAACCGCGCTCATCTGGCGGCGCGCGGCAGGGGCTTCTATGAGTGCGCTGCTTTGGCGCGAAATGCGCGAAAGCAGGCGCGGGGCGGCGGGGAATGAGGGGAATGCGGCGACAGGATTCCGCGCGTTTGATCGAGCATCTGGTGGAGCGGATCGAGGCTGCGCCGTTCTTCGAGGCGCCCTTTGTCCACCTCACGCTCGCAGATTTTTTCCCGTTCGATACTTATAGCGCGATGATGCGCTCGATGCCGCGCGGCGCCGACTACCAGGCGCTTCCCGGCCGGAACGGCGTGAATCTGAAGCCGGACGGCTCGTCCACGCGCGTGAAGATTGATCTCTTTCCGGAACTCGTTCGCAGGCTGCCCGCCGGGCAGCGCGAGATCTGGTTTGTCGTCGGCAAGGCGCTTTGCTCGGTCGAGGTTCGCGACGCCTTCATGCGGAAACTCGCGCCGGGATTGGCGCGCCGCTTCGGCGCGCGTCACGCGAATGTCGGCATGTATCCAATTCCGGTGCTGACGCGCGACGTCAGCGGCTACGAGATTCCGCCGCACACCGACACGCACTGGAAGGGCATTACCGTCCAGCTCTACCTCCCGAACGACGATGCCAATGCCGGGATCGGAACGATTTTCCACGGCGTCGAAGCGGAAGGGAAACTGACCCGCGCGCGCACGATGCCTTTCGTGCCCAATAGCGGCTATGCCTTTGCCGTCACGGATGTTTCGTGGCACTCCGCGAACAAGGTGGGAGACGAGGTAAGTTCCCGCGATTCGATCCTTTTGACCTATTTTGTCGATGACACGCTGCTCCGGCGCGTTCGCAACCGTGCCAAGCGCGCCGGGAACTTTCTGCTGAACGAAGTAAAGGCTATGAGCCGTCGCGTATCGTCAGCGACCCGCTGACGCCGGCGGGCAGTTCGTCTCTTTTTCCGTCAATTGTCGCAACCGCGAGCGCCCTCGAAGGATCGATCTTGAACAAGACCACCAGCAGTCTTTTGCTCGTCGTTGCGATCTTCCTGATCTCGATGAATCTGCGGCCGGCGATCACCGTTGTCGGGCCGGTGCTTGAATTCATCCGCGCCGATACCGGGCTGTCGGCGGCGATGGCGGGCGTGCTGACCTCGATCCCGCTGTTTGCCTTTGCCGTCATGTCGCCCTGGGCCGCGGCGATCGGCGGCAAAATCGGCATGGAGCGCGCGATCTTCATCTCGCTTCTCGTGCTGGCGTTCGGCGTGCTGCTGCGCTCGGTACCGTCGCTTCCCGCGCTTTATGCGGGTTCGATTCTGCTCGCCGCGGCAATCGCGGTCGGCAATGTTCTCGTGCCGGGGCTCATCAAGCGCGACTTTCCCGACAAGGTCGGATTGATGACGAGCGTTTACGCGACGACGCTCGGCGCTTTCGCCTCGCTTTCCTCGGGCCTCGCGGTGCCGCTCGCGCAAAGCCTGCCGGGCGGCTGGCGCGGCTCGCTCGCGGTCTGGGTCATTCCCGCGATCGTGACCGCGCTGATTCTCCTGCCGCAACTCAAGAATGCGACCAGGCCCCTCAGGCAGCCCGGCGAGAAAGCGGTGCAGAGCGTCTGGCGCTCGAAGCTCGGCTGGAACGTCACGCTGTTCATGGGTCTTCAGTCCATGAGCTTCTACGTGGTGTTGAGCTGGCTCTCTTCGATCCTGCAGGATCAGGGCTACACGCCGCTCGCGGCAGGCTGGATCGTGGCGCTGTTTCCTGCACTCGGAATTCCGGTGGGCTTCGTCTTTCCCGCGATCATCCGGCGCTATGCCGATCAGCGCGCCATGAGCGCGGTGTGCAGCATCATGATGCTCGCGGGTTACGTCGGCATGATCTTCCTGCCGCAATACATCGTGTTCTGGACCGCAGTTTCGGGCCTCGCGCTTGGTTTCTGCTTTCCGCTGGCGCTATCCTTTTTCGCGCTGCGCGCCTCGGATACGCAGCAGGCGGCCGCCCTTTCGGGGATGGCGCAATCGGTCGGCTATGGCATCGCCGCGGTGGGGCCGGTGGTTTTCGGCGCGCTGCACGATCTCACTCGCGGCTGGTCCGCGCCGCTCTGGCTGCTCGTTATCTGCACGCTGTTGCAGGCGCTGGTCGGCTGGCATGCGGGACGCAAAGGCCATGTCGGCGACGACGCCGACACGCGCCTCTAGTTCCTACGCGGAGCGTCCGGTTTCCTGCCGGTAGAGCTGCGGCAGGAAATTTTCGAACATGCCCACCTCCTCGATATTGTGGCGCAGCCACGCCACGCCCTGCTCGCGCGTGAAGATGAAACGATGCACGAGCGGGCGCAGGAGCGGATACCATGACGCCTTGCTGCCGATGATGAGGCAGTTTTCGTAGCGCGTGCCGCCCGGCGCGGGCTCGAAGGTGTATTCCATGCGCGCGAAGCCGGTGCGTCCATGCAGTTCGGGGTTGTGGATGTAGCCGCCTTCGTCGAGCCGCTCGATGCGCGTCGTGGTGTTCACGACGAATTTCGGATTGCGGCCGAGCACTTCGATCAGGCGGATCCGCGCGCCGGCGCCGATGGTGCCATCGGGCAGGCGCTTCGCGTAGCTCGCATGCACATGATCCCCCGGATGCCAGAAGCGATAGCGGTTGTAGCGCCGGCCGTTGCATTCGATCTCGCCTTCGAGATTGCGGAACCACCAGTCCAGCATGCGCGGGGTCACGCCGCGCACGATGTCGTGCCTGATCCAGTATTTCGTGCGGCCGTCGGGCATGCGCTCGACGCCGGTATCGGCCGACGAAACCGGCTTCAGCGCGAAAGGCAGCCGCAGCGGCGTCGGCAATCCGGCGTAACGCGGCGGATAGGTGGTGGTCTGGTCGGCGGCTTCGGCGGGCACGGCAAGTCCGGCTGGGATCACGATCGTCTCCATTAGGATAGTGATTGCTATACTTATTTCGGCGCCTATACAGCGCCGCGCAATTATTGTAAAGTAGTCGCTATACTGTGGAGTGAAGGATGCCGAAGCCCCGAGATCGCCGGAAAGCCAATCCGGCAGCGGCCAAGCCCGGCCGCAAGCCCTCGCCGGAGAAGCGGGCGGCGATCGTGGGGGCCGCGCGGGCGTTGTTTGCGAAACACGGCGTGGAAGCCGCCACCACGCGCGAGATCGCGGCGCGCGCCGGCACCACCGAGCGGACCCTGTTCAAGCATTTCGGCAACAAGGAAGCGCTGATTCAGGAGGTGGTCGAAGAAGTCTCGATGGCGCTGATCCGCGAGGCCGCGTTCAGGCGGATCGCGGACGAAAGCACGTTCACCGCAAAAGAGTTCTTCGCCTGGCATCGCGATTTTCTTGTCGATCGCATGCAGGCGGCGGCGGGCGCGCCGGACGGCTACCGGATCCTGTTTCGCGAACTCCTGCGCGATGACGCCTTTCGCAGCCGCTATGCGGCGAAATGGATGCAGGGCGTATTCGCGCCGCTGGAAAATCACCTCGAAAAAATGCAGCGCGCCGGAGAAATCGGAAGCGGCCACAGCGCCCGCGCGCTCGCCGGCAGCTTCTTCAGCCTGAATCTGGGCTATCTGCTTTCGCGATACGCGCTGGCTCCGAAATTCGAATGGGCGAACGAGCGCGACGCGAACGCCATCGCTTCGCTTTTCCTCTCGACTTGCGGTGCGAAGTCGTGACCGCGCTTATGTAGGCTATTCGTCCTCGCCGAATTTCGTCGCGAGCAGGTGCTCCAGCGCGTCCAGCGCTTGCTGCGCCTGCTCGCCGGAGCAGGTCACCTGAATCGTTGTGCCGGGCCCGGCGGCGAGCATCAAAAGGCCCATGATCGAGTCGCCGCTCACCGTCTCTCCGCATCGCGTGACCCGGATGTCGGCGTCGTACTTCTCCGCCGTTTGCACGAATTTCGCGGACGCGCGCGCATGCAGCCCGCGCTTGTTGATGACCGGAAGCTCCTTCGAAACTGCGCCCGAGGGAAGCGGCCCGTTCGGGCGGCAGTCGTCGTCGGGCGGGAGCTCGGTTTCTGCCACGTTACTTGCCTGTGCCTGCAAGCACGCGGCTTGCGATATTGATGTATTTGCGGCCCGCGTCCTGCGCCTGCGCGACGGCCTGCACCAGCGGGGTATCGGCGCGGACTTTCGCGAGCTTCACCAGCATCGGCAGGTTGATCCCGGCCACGACCTCGACGTTCGGCGTGTTCATCACCGAGATGGCGAGGTTGGAGGGGGTGCCTCCGAACATGTCGGTGAGAATCGCAACGCCGTCGCCGGTGTCGACGGTCTTCACCGCCTCGATGATCTGCTGGCGGCAGCGCTCGATGTCGTCGTCGGGACCGATGGTCACCGACTCGATCTGCGTTTGCGGGCCGACGACATGCTCGAGCGCCGAGCGGAACTCGACGGCAAGACGTCCATGAGTGACAAGAACGAGACCGATCATCAGGCTCCGCCGGAAAGATGCAAAAGAATCCGGCCCCTCCGCGGTCGCCGCGGGACGCGCATATTCGGTATGTGCCTAGCGGATTGCAAGCCGTCAGCGCGCCGAGCCTTGCAGCGCCAGCATCCGCAGGACCAGAGGCAGTGGATCGGTGCCGGCCGCGACCGGCAAACGCGGCAATCTGACGCCCAGGATTTCGGTTCGCAGCGCCCCCGCGTCGGGAATGCGCGCGCCTTCCTCGGCGGCAAGATCGGCGACGAGGCCGACCTGCGCGAAGGGCTCGAAAGCCACGGAATGTACGCCGAGCCCGCGCAACTCGATCATGCCCTCGATCGTTTTCGGCACCGAGGCGATGAGCCTGCCGTTGAGCACGGAAAGCGCCACGCGATCGTCGGCGACGAGCCGCGCGAAATGCAGCTTCCCCGCGCGCGCGGCGTCGAGCAGGTCCCAGGCGAGCTTCGATTTGCCCGCGCCCGAGGGCCCGCGGATGAGCACGGCACGCGGTCCCGCGAGCACGGCGGTCGCATGTTCGCTGCCGCTGCCCTTGTGCATCACTTCTTCGCCGCGGGAAGGCGCATGACGAAGCGCGCGCCGGCGATTTCCGGCGCTTCGCCGGATTTGGCCGGAGGCGCGAGCCGGTTCTCGGCCCAGATGCGGCCGCCGTGGGATTCGACGATCTGTTTGGAGATCGAAAGCCCGAGGCCGGAGTTCTGGCCGAAGCGGTGCGCGGGACGGTCGGTATAGAAGCGCTCGAAGATGCGCGTGAGCGCTTCGGGGCGCACGCCCGGGCCGTCGTCCTCCACCGCGATCTCGATTTCGTTGCCGATCCGCTTGCAGCGCACGCGCACCTTGCCGTCCTGCGGGGAGAACGAGCGGGCATTCTCGACCAGATTGTCGATCACCTGGCCGAGCCGCGAGTCGTTGCCGAGGATCGAGAAGCGGGAAACCGGCGCGTCCTTCGGCTCGAACAGGACTTCAACCTTGACGCCGTCGTCGCGCGGCACGTCGTTGGCGATGTCGGAAACCGCGTTGAGCAGCTTCTTGAGATCGACCGGCATAGCCTCGTGGCGCAACAGGTCCGCGTCCAGCCGGCTCGCGTCGGAAATGTCGCTGATCAGCCGGTCGAGCCGCTTGATGTCGTGCTGGATGACGTTGAGCAGTTTCTGGCGCGACTCCTCGTTCTTCGCGAGCGGCAGCGTCTCGATCGCCGAGCGCAGTGAGGTCAGCGGGTTCTTCAGTTCGTGCGCGACGTCAGCGGCGAAGCTTTCGATCGCTTCGATCCGCGAATAAAGCGAATTCGTCATGTCGCGGAACGCGCCGGACAGATGCCCGATTTCGTCGGCGCGCGCGGTCATGTCGGGAATTTCCACGCGCGAATGCGTGCGCCGGCGCACGTGCTCGGCGGCTTCCGCGAGCCTTCGCATCGGCCCCGCGATGGTGCCGGCGAGCAGGAAGGAAAGCACGATCATCACCGCGGCCGCGATCAGGAAGACGCGGACGATCACGAGGCGCTCCGCCTCGACCGCGTTGTCGATTTCGCCGCTCTGCGTTTGCAGCATCAGCACCCCGAGCACGCCGCGGAAGCGCTGCACCGGGATTGCCACCGAGATGATGACTTCGCCGCGCTCGTTCACGCGCACTTCGCTGTCGCTCTGTCCGTTCAGCGCGCTCGCGACTTCCGTGTATTCCTTGCCACTGGCCGCGCCGATCTCGCGATAGATCGGGAGGCCGCCGGAGCGGAACCACAGCCGCACGCGCCGCCACCACGCGCGGATCGGGTTGATCTGCGGCTGTTCGGTGAAATTGGGCAGGTCGAAGCGCAGGATTTCGCCGGTCACGCTGAGGGTGCGGGAATCGAGCAGCAGGCCGCCGTCGCGGTCGTAGATGCGCGCGCGCGTATGCGTCGGCAGGATCAGCCGGCGCAGGAGCGGCGCCACCGTTTCGGGGCTGATCGGAAATTCCAGCGCGGAGTAATCGTCGCTCGGCACGTAGCTTTCGCCCGCCTGCAACTCCAGCAGGCGGTCGGGATCGATCGGAATATTGCTCGCGTCCGAGCGCGTGGTGCTCGCGATCGCCGCGGCCATGATCTCGCCCTGGGTGAGCAGGCTCTGCACGCGGGCCTCAATCAGTCCCGCGCGATATTCCGAAAGATAGAGAATGCCGGAGACGAGCGAGAGCAGGCCGACGAGGTTCAGAAGAACAATGCGCCGGCGAAGCGAGGAAAAGCCCTGATAGGCGAGAAAACTTCTGAAGCGCCGGAGCCAGCCCGCGTTTTCGGGAAGGGCCGCCTCGGGCGCGGGTTCGTTCGCCGGGCGCTGCGCGAAGCCGAACCAGTACCGCAGGCCCAGCGGATCGAGGATGCGGGCAACGAGCGAACGAAAGCCGCGCTTGCCCGAAAGATCGGACGGACTTTGCGCGGGGATTTCAACGTCTGCCTTCATCGGACTGGTGTCCTGAATCCGAAGTTCGCCTCACTTTTGCAGCGTGCTCCATAGCGAACTTCGGATTCAAGACACCAGAAAACTGGAATTCTAGTGTGTCTTTGGTTCGCAAGTCCGCAGTCGGAGCTGGCTGATAGGATGTAGCGGACTTGCGAACCGCCACACTAGTCGGTCGCGGGCGGAGCCCCGCGCTTTGGTTACGCTTCCCGGAAGCGATAGCCGACACCGTACAACGTTTCGATCATCTCGAAATCGTCGTCGACGACTTTGAACTTCTTGCGCAGCCGCTTGATGTGGCTGTCGATGGTGCGGTCATCGACATAGACCTGATCGTCATAGGCGGCGTCCATCAGCGCGTTCCTGCTTTTCACGACGCCGGGGCGCTGCGCGAGCGCTTGCAGGATCAGGAATTCGGTGACGGTGAGCGTGACCGGATCGCCCTTCCAGGTGCAGGTGTGGCGCTCCGGATCCATCTTGAGCTGGCCCCGCTCGAGGACTTTCGCTTCTCCCGCTTCCTTCTGCGGAAGCTGGTCCTTGGGAATGAAGCGCCGCAGCACGGCCTTCACGCGCTCGACCAGGAGCCGCTGGGAGAACGGTTTGCGTATGAAATCGTCGGCGCCCATCTTGAGGCCGAACAGCTCGTCGATCTCCTCGTCCTTGGAGGTGAGAAAAATCACGGGCAGATCGGATTTCTGGCGGATTCGGCGCAGAAGCTCCATTCCGTCCATCCGCGGCATCTTGATATCGAGGATCGCGAGGTCGGGCGGGCTCGACTTGAAGCCTTCGATGGCGGAAGCACCGTCCGTGAAAGTGAGAATCCGGTAGCCTTCGGCTTCGAGCGCGATCGAAACGGAGGTCAGAATGTTGCGGTCGTCATCCACAAGCGCGATGGTCGGCATGCAATCTCCTGTCCGGGCCGTGCTCCGGAATCGGGGGAACTGGAACGAATAAGGCTGTTCAAACAATTATGGCAGGGCCGAAATGTGACAGGCGGCCCCAAGGCTTGATACAACCTAGCGAGTCGCTGGGCGAAACATAACCCCCTATAAATATTACATTTTCTCCAGAATACCGATGCCAACGGACGATTATCAGTCTCCCAAAGCGCTAGGCCGCTTCATCCTGCGAGAAGCGATTTTTGGCTCCCTCGCCACCGAAGGCGAGGGCGGCTACCCCTTTGCCTCGCTGGTCGGGCTGGCGGCGATGCCCAACGGCGCCCCCGCCATGCTGCTGTCGAACCTCGCGCGCCATACCCAGAACATCCGGAAGGACCCAAGGGTTGCACTCCTGCTTTCGGAAAAACCGAAGAGCGAGGACCTGATGCTGGCGGCCCGCCTCACCGTCACCGGCAGGGTCAACCCCGCGGACAAGAGCCAGGTCCGCATCCGCTACCTGCTGCGGCACCCGGAAGCGGTAAAATACGTGGATTCCAATGAGTTAGCCTTCTGGACGCTCACCATCGAGCGCGGCCATCTCGTCTCGGCTTTCGGCAAGACCGCCGACCTGACGGCGGACGATCTGCTCGGCCAGGGCGGCATGACCTGGCCCAGGGCGTAGCGGTCCGGCGCCCGGCCGGCTTGAATGATTCTAACGTAAGTCTTTGATTGTAAAGAGATACTTATTGGCGTAGCTCCGCCTCGACGGCGAACTGGCAACGGAGAAGCGCGCAATGAAGCAGCCCGCGGAAGACTTCGATCCCGTGAAATATGGAAAGCGCCTGATCCGGGAAGCGCGCACGGGCGCACTGGCGACCCTGAACGCTGACGGCGGCCCCTATGCCTCGCTCGTGACCGTCTCGACGCTTCCGGACAATTCGCCGGTGATGTTTCTCTCGAGCCTTGCGAAGCATACCGCCAACTTCAAGCGCGACCCCCGCGTATCCCTGCTCGTGGAGGAGCGCCGGCCGGGCGATCCGCTCGCCATCGGCCGGATCAGCATCATGGGCAGGATCGCAGTCACCGAAGATTCGGCGGCTGTCCGGCGTCATGCGGCGCGGCATAGCGACGCGAAGGGCTTCGCCAGGTTTCCGGATTTCTCTTGGTACCGCATCGAGATGGAAAGCGCGCACCTTGTCGCCGGATTCGGCCGCATCGTCGCGCTGGAGGGCAAAGACCTGCGTACCGAGATCGCGGATGCCGAAGAACTGGTGGCGGCCGAGGAGGGCGCGATCAACCACATGAACGAGGACCATCGCGAGGCGATTGCGCTCTACGCCACCAAGCTCCTGAACTCCGAAGCCGGCGACTGGCGGATGGTTTCGCTCGATCCCGAGGGCTGCGATCTGATGGCGGGCGAAAGCATCCGCAGGCTCGATTTTCCGGAGCGGCTGACCCGTGCGGCCGACCTTCGGGTGACGCTGGCGAAGCTCGCCAAGAAAGCGCGCGAAGGCAGCGCGTGAAGGAAGCCGCATAGGGTGACCTGTCGGTCCCGATGCCGTCCGCCCCCCGTGTTTCCGCCTGCAACGAAACGTCAGCCCCCGACATTGACATAAAGGCTTCACAAGGCCGGAGGCGGTCAATATGGTGCCGCGCTTTCCGGGGGCCGGTGGCGGGCGGAGGGCAATTTCGCCCATTTGCGGCCCCTTTGTTCGAGAAAAAGCAAGGCGATCGAAGCCGCGGCACTGGCCGGGCGATCGGGAGGAAGATTCGTGGACGAGTCCGGTATCAGAAGCGCATACGGCGCCGATAAATTCGGCTTTTCAGGTCTCAAGGCGGTTCACTGGAACCTGCAGACCCCTGCACTTTATGAGCATGCGCTTCAGCGCAATGAGGGGCAGATCGTTGCCGGCGGCGCGCTCTGTGCGGAAACCGGCCACCACACCGGCCGTTCGCCGAAAGACAAACACACGGTGGTCGACGACCTCACCGAGAAAAAAGTCTGGTGGGACAACAACAAGAAAGTCTCGAAGGAACACTTCAATACGCTGCTCGAAGATTTCATCGCCCACGCCAAAGGCAAAGAACTTTTCGCACAGGATCTCTACGGCGGCGCCGACACCCGCTATCGCATCAAGACCCGCGTTTTCACCGAGCTCGCCTGGCATTCGCTCTTCATCCGCACGCTCCTGATTCGTCCGTCCGCGGAAGAGCTTGCGAGCTTCGAGCCCGAACTCACCATCCTCGATTTTCCCTCGTTCAAGCCCGACCCGAAGCGTCACGGCAGCCGTGAGGGCTCCGACACGATGGTCGCGATCGATTTCACCCGCAAGATCGTGCTGATCTGCGGCTCGTCCTATGCGGGCGAAATGAAGAAGTCGGTGTTCACGACGCTGAACTTCTACCTGCCGCAGCAGGGCGTGATGCCGATGCATTGCTCGGCGAACGTCTCGAACGACGGCAAGGAGAGCGCGCTGTTCTTCGGCCTCTCCGGCACCGGCAAGACCACGCTCTCCGCCGATCCGAACCGCACGCTGATCGGCGACGACGAAACCGGCTGGGGCCCGGACGGCATCTTCAATTTCGAAGGCGGCTGCTACGCCAAGACCGTGAATCTCAGCAAAGAAAACGAGCCCATGATCTGGGACGCGACCAACCGCTTCGGCGCGATCCTGGAGAACGTCGGCTTTGATCCGGTCACGCGCGTTCCCGACTACACCGACATCTCGAAGACTGAGAACACGCGCTCGGCCTATCCGCTCGAATTCATTCCGAACGCCTCGCGCACCGGCCGCGCGAGCCACCCGAAGAACATCATCATGCTGACGGCGGACGCCTTCGGCGTGATGCCGCCGATCGCGAAGCTCTCGTCGGAGCAGGCGATGTATCACTTCCTCTCGGGCTACACCGCGAAGGTCGCCGGCACCGAGAAGGGCCTCACCGGCGTACAGCCGGAATTCTCGACCTGCTTCGGCTCGCCCTTCCTGCCGCTGCATCCGTCGGAGTATGCGCGGCTGCTCAAGGAATACATCGCCAAGCACAATGTCGATTGCTGGCTCGTCAACTCCGGCTGGACCGGCGGCATATACGGCGTCGGCCGCCGCATGCCGATCAAGGCGACCCGCGCGCTCGTCACCGCGGCGCTGAACGGCTCACTGAAGAGCGCCGAATTCCATACCGATCCCTATTTCGGCTTCTCGGTCCCCAATGCGGTGCCGGGTGTCGAGCCGGACCTGCTCTATCCGTCGAAGACCTGGAAGGACAAAGCCGAGTTCGACGAAACCGCGAAGAACCTCGTCGGCATGTTCCAGAAGAACTTCCAGAAGTTCGAGAGCCATGTGGACGCCGACATCAAGAATGCCGCGCCGCAGATCGGGCTTGCCGCGGAATAATCCTGATCGAAGCGTTGTCTAGTTCGCACGCGCCGGTTGCTGGTTGGCAGCCGGCGCGTTTGCGTTCGGGACCGGCGCATCGGGCGATACGCTCGCCGGCTTCTCCGCGTCGTCCGGGCCGGGCTGCTGCACCGGCATCGTGGTCGCGAAAGTTGCGTGCGGGTTGTCCGGCAGGATCTTGATTGCGAGCATCTGCTTCACGAAGGCGGGGTTCATGCCCGACTGCTCCAGCGGCACGAAGTCGCCGTTGCTGCGATAGACGGAAAAGCCGGAGGACTGCACCACCAGATCGCCGCCTTGCAGGGTCGGATCGTTGTCGAGGTCGACCTTTGCGACGCCGAAAGGATCGCGGCCGTTGCAGGTGCAGTCGTCAACGATCTTGGTGCGATAGGCGAATGCGTTGGGAAGCGCGGAATATCGCTGCCCGTCCGGCGCGACGGCCTGTTCGATCCCGAGCCCGCTGAAAATCTTGGTCTGCGCTGCGGGGCACATCGCGCTACAGACTTTCTCGAGCGAGATATCCTTGCGGCCGCCGCGGTTGACCGGAAAGAACTTGCCGTCGCAGGTGCGGACGCAGTGATTGGCGAAGGCATCCGGCTTGTGGTCTTCCTCTTCCACGCCGCTGGGGCGCCGGCCGAACAGCGAGCCGAAGAAGTCCGAGAAAGGATTGCTGCTGAAGCGCGGCCGGTCGTCCCGATACGGCGCGGGCGGCGCGTTCCGGTAGCCGCCATAGATGCTGTAATAGACTTGCGCTTCCGCCGGTGTCGTCGAGAGCGGCAGCAAGCCCACGGCGAGCGTTGCGGCGAGGGCCGCGGCCGAAGCCAAACCGGGTATCGAACGAAGCACGGCCACCGTATTCTCGCCTCCGGCCCCTGGTTCGAGGGCTGTTATCCGTGGCTATACGACATCCGCATAACCGCCGGATAAAACGCGCGATCCGGCCAAAAAGTTGCAGGCCGCATTCCACGCGAGCAGGGGGCTTTTGGCTAGGGCTGGCCGTTCAAGAATTCGTCAGCCGTAAACAGGGCGTGAAAGCGCAGGCCGGCTTTTGCGAAGATTTCGGTGGCGCCTTCCTGCCGGTCGACGATGGTGAGCACGAGCGACACCGTCGCGCCGGATTCCTGCGCGGCTTGCGCGGCCTTGAGCGCGGATTCTCCGGTGGTGGTTACATCCTCGACGATTGCGACCGCCTTGCCCGACAGGCTCTCGTTCCTGGTGAGCCCCTCGACCAGAAGTTTCGCGCCGTGGTCTTTCGGCTTCTTGCGGACGAAAAAATTGGGCAGCGGATTGCCCGTGATCCAGCTCATCGCGGCGACCGCGCCGGAGATCGGCACCGCGCCCATTTCAAGCCCGCCGATCGCGTCGAGCTTCTCCCCTCCGAGCGCTTCGAGCGAAAGCTGCGCGAGCAGCGCCGCGCCTTCGGGATCGAGCATGGTGGGCTTCAGGTTGAAATAGAAATGGCTCTTGCGGCCCGAGGCGAGCGTGATTTCGCCGAGGCCGAAGGAGCGCCTGGCGATGATGTCCTTGAGCCGCGCGCGGGCGGCGGCGGATTCCGGGAGCGCGATCGTCTTGGTCACTGTTCTTGTCCGGGGCGCGGAATGCGCCGGAACTTGCTAACATTCGAGGCGCTGGACGCCAACACGCGCGCGGCTTCATCAACAGCGGATCGAAACCATGACCGGGCCTCTCTATCATCCCCTCGATTTCATGCAGTGGAGCGAAGCCGAAATGCTCGCGCGCGCGAGCGAATTCCGCGCGCTGATGAAGCGCCGCCGCACGGTGCGGGATTTTTCCGATCGTCCGGTGCCGCGCCGGATCATCGAGGACGCGGTGATGACCGCGGCGGGCGCGCCTTCGGGCGCGAACCAGCAACCCTGGAGTTTCGTGTGCATTTCGGATGCGGCGGTGAAGTCGAAAATCCGCGTGGCCGCCGAAGAAGAGGAGCGGGAATTCTACAAGGGCGGGAAGACGCCAGGGGAATGGCTGGACGCGCTCTCGCCGCTCGGCACCGACGAGCACAAGCCGTTTCTGGAGATCGCGCCCTGGCTCATCGTGATTTTCGGCCAGCGCTATGGCGTTGCGCCCGACGGTTCTCACATCAAGCACTACTACGTGCCCGAGTCGGTCGGAATCGCGATGGGTTTTCTGATCGCGGCCCTGCATAACGCGGGGTTGGCTACCCTCACGCATACGCCGTCGCCGATGGGCTTCCTGAACGAAATCTGCGGACGCCCGGCGAACGAGAAGCCTTACGTGTTGCTGGTCGCGGGCTATCCCGCGGAAGATTGCAAGGTGCCGACGATCACGAAGAAGAAGCTGGAGGAAGTCAGTAGCTGGATCTAGCGGCGCTGTTCGACCGCCATCCGAATTGCTAGAGCGGCAAGCACCGTGCCCATCAGCCAGCGTTGCACCAGGAGCCAGAGCGGTCGCCTCGAAAGAAAGACCGCAATCGTGCCCGCCGCGATCGCGATCAGGGCATTCACCGAAATGCTGATCAGGATCTGCGTGAAGCCAAGAGCGATCGACTGCACAAAGATACTCCCGAGCGCCGGATCGATGAATTGCGGCAGCAGGGAAAGATAGAGCACCGCGATTTTCGGATTGAGCAGGTTCGTCAAGAATCCCATCAGAAAGAGTTTTCTTGGAGAGTCCGCGGGCAGCTTGTGCACCTTGAATGGGGATGCGCCGCCGGGGCGCACAGCCTGCCAAGCCAACCAAAGCAAATAGGCCGCGCCCGCGAAGCGAAGCGCGTCATATGCATAGGGAACGGCGAAAACGATCGCGGTAATGCCGAGCGCTGCGCAAAGCATGTAAAAGAGGAAGCCCAGTGCAACGCCGCCGAGCGATATCAGGCCGGCCATGCGGCCCTGCGAAATCGACCGCGAGATCAGGTAGATCATGTTCGGCCCGGGCGTCAGCACCATGCCGAGCGAGAGGAGCGCAAAAGCGAGCAGGGAAGAGGTCGAGGGCATGTGGGTTTGATCGCACGGCGCTGCCGCGCCAACAAGCTAATGCGCCTCTTCCCAGTTATGCGCGGCACGCGCATCCACCGATAGCGGAATCGAGAGCGACACCGCCGGTAGCGGCGCTTCCTCCATGATCGCCTTCACCAAGGGCAGCGTCTTCTTCACGTCCTTGTCCGCGACTTCGAAGATCAGTTCGTCGTGGACTTGCAGGAGCATTCTCGCGTCGACTTTCGCGCCTGCCAGCGCGTCGTCCATGCGGATCATCGCGCGGCGGATGATGTCGGCGGCGGTGCCTTGCAGCCGTGCGTTGATTGCCGCGCGCTCGTTGAAGCCGCGCACGGAAGGGTTCTTGTCCTGGATCCCCGGATAGTGGCACTTGCGGCCGAACAGCGTGGTCACATAGCCGTTCTCGCGCGCCGATTTTTTTGTCTCTTCCATGTAGTCGCGGATGCCGGGGAAGCGCTCGAAATACTTTCGAATGTAAGCGCCCGCTTCCTCGCGGCCGATGCCGAGCTGGTTCGCAAGCCCGAAGGCCGAGATGCCGTAGATGATGCCGAAGTTGATCGCCTTGGCGCGGCGGCGCACTTCGCCCGGCATGTCCTTCACTGGCACGCCGAACATCTCCGACGCCGTCATCGCGTGAATGTCGAGGCCGTCGCGGAAGGCTTTCTTCAATTGCGGCACGTCACCGATTTCCGCGAGCAGCCGCAATTCGATCTGCGAATAGTCCGCGGAGGCGAGCTGATAGCCTTTCTCGGCTACGAAAGCCTTGCGGATCTTGCGACCCTCCTCGGTGCGGACCGGAATATTCTGCAAGTTCGGATCGGACGAGGCGAGGCGGCCGGTGGGCGTCGCCGCGAGCGCATAGGAAGTATGGACGCGCTTCGTCTCGGGGTTCACGTATTCGGGCAGCGCGTCGGTATAGGTCGATTTCAGTTTCGAAAGCTGCCGCCATTCGAGAATTTTCTTCGGCAGTTCGTGGCCGTCTTCGGCAAGGTCTTCGAGCACCTTCGCCCCCGTCGCCCAGGCGCCGGTCGCGGTCTTGGTGCCGCCGGGCAGGCCCATCTTGCCGAAGAGGATGTCGCCGAGCTGCTTGGGGCTGCCCGGGTTGAAAGCTTCGCCCGCGATTTTCGCAATTTCATCTTCCACGCGCGCGATGGTCTGCGCGAAGTCGCCGGAGAGGCGGGAGAGTAATTGCCGGTCGATGGCGATGCCGCGCTTTTCCATTTGCGCAAGCACCGAAGCGAGCGGACGCTCCAGCGTCTCGTAGATATTGTTCATGCTCTCGGCGATGAGCCGTGCCTTCAGATAGAGCCACAGCCGCAGCGTCACGTCGGCGTCTTCCGCCGCATATTCGGCGGCCCGCTCGATCGGGACGCGATTGAAGCGGACCGCGCCTTTGCCCTTGCCCGCCACTTCTTCATAGGCAATCGGCTTGTGGCCGAGGAATTTCAGCGCAAGATTGTCCATGCCGTGCCCGCCGCCGGAGCGGCCGGCATCGAGCGCATAAGACATCAGCATGGTGTCGTCGTAAGGCGCGATGCGGATATTCTGCCGCGACAGTACCAGCCAGTCGTATTTGATGTTCTGGCCGATCTTGAGAATGCTCCTGTCCTCGAGCAGCCCTTTCAGCCTTGCGCAGGTTTCGGCAAGCGGAAGCTGGCCCGGCAGCAGGCCGTCTTCGAACAGGCCTTCGCCGGCGCCGCAATGGCCGAGCGGAATGTAACAGGCTTCCCCCGGCGTGACCGAAAGCGAGACGCCGCAAAGCTCCGCCTGCATCGCGTCGAGCGAGGTCGTCTCGGTATCGACCGCGACATAGCCTTGCGCGTATGCCTTTGCGATCCAGGCATCGAGCTGCCCGGGCGTGGTGACGGTCTCGTATTTCTTGTGATCGAACGGGATCGCCCTGAGCGCGGCGTCGCGCGAGGCGAAAAGGGCCGCGGGCGTAAGCTCGCCGTTCGGCGCGGCAGCCTTCCGGCCCGCAGCGGCGGGCGCTTCCTTCGTTGCGGCCTTGCTCGCCGCGACGGCCGCACCGGCCGATAACAGCGGGTCGGCTTCCACCGTGTTGGGGTCGATGCCGGCCGCTTTCGCGACGTTTTCCGTGAGCCGCGTGAACTCCATCGCCTTGAGGAAGGCGATCACCTTCGCCGGATCGCCGCCATCGAAGCCGAGCTGGTCGAGCGGTATCTTCAGCGGCGCGTGGTCGTCCAGCAGCACGAGTTTTTTCGAGATGCGCGCAAGCTCCGCATTGTCGAGCAGCGTCTGGCGGCGCTTGTCCTGCTTGATCTTTTCGGCGTTCTGCAAGAGCGTTTCGAGGTCGCCGTATTCCTGGATGAGCAGTGCCGCGGTCTTGATGCCGATGCCCGGCACGCCCGGCACGTTGTCGGTGGCGTCGCCGCACAGCGCCTGCACGTCGGGCACGCGCTCCGGCTCGACGCCGAATTTTTCCTCGACTTCCTTCTCGCCGATCTTGCGCTCGTTGCCCGGCATCGGGTCGTACATGGTGACGCCCTTGCGCACGAGCTGCATCAGGTCCTTGTCGCCGGCGATGATGAGCACTTCCGCGCCGATTTCGCGCGCCTCGCGCGAATAGGCCGCGATCAGGTCGTCCGCTTCGTACCCCTTCTCCTCGATCGGCCGCAGCCCGAAGGCCTTGACCACTTCGCGCATCAGCGGGAATTGCGGGATCAGGTCGTCCGGCGGGTCGTCGCGGTTCGCCTTGTATTCGGGATAAATCTCGTTGCGGAACCCTTCGCCCTGTGCGTCGAAGATGACGCCGACATGGGTCGGCTTCTTGCCGTCGATGCCTTCGCGCATGAGTTTCCACATCATCGACGAAAAGGTCATGATCGCGCCGACCGGCAGGCCGTCAGAGCGCGTGAATGCCTTGCCGCGCGACTGCGCGGCTTTGAACATCGCAAAATAGGCGCGGAAGATGAAAGACGAGCCGTCGATCAGAAAAACGCGATCGCCGCGCTTGAGAGGACGAATTTCGGACATGGAACCTCGCGGATCGCGGCACGATGCCGAAGCGAGGCGGGCCCGGCAAGCGAAACCGGCCCCTTAGATGGGGACAGTTTGCCCCGGCGAAAAGGGCCTATTCGGCGGGCTGTAGCGGCGCCTTGCGCGGGGCGCGCAACGTGAATGCCGCAGGCCGCACGAAGAGGAAGTCGAAGCGCGTGCCGCGGACGACGGCGTGGAAAAGGAGCGGCACGACAACGCCCGTCGCGGTGACGATCAGCGCTACCGTGCCGAGATCGGGGATCATGCCGGTCTTCAGGAGAACGGCGCGTGTCGCCGCCATCGGCAGGAAGAAGGCGAGATAGACCACGATGGAGTTTTCGCCGGCATAGCGCAAAAGCGAAAACCAGTTCACTTTCGCGAGCAGCGCGGCCATCGCGACGATCGCGGCGGCACCGGCGAAGCCAAGCGCCAGCGAAACGAAGGGCAGATCGCCGTAACCGGCAAAGACCAAGACGCCGTTCACGACGGCCCAGGCAACGAGCCCCGCGAGCGCGAGCAAGGCGTTATCCCGCACGCCGCTCGCGAAGGCGAAGATATGGGACGCGAGCCAGTAGCCCGCGAAGAAATAGACGAAGCGCGCCGCGAATTCGTCGATCATGATCCAGCCGGTATGGATCGGCGCGATTTCGAGTGCGGCGGCGAGCACGAAGATCGCAAGCGGCGGCACGCGCTTCGTGAGCTTGGTCAGGACGAAGAACACCGGCAGGATGTAGATGAACCAAAGCGTGCCGAAGGGCTCGACGAATGCCAGCGCATACTGCTGCGCGATGTTGATGAGCCCGCCCTGCGCGAGAAAGCCCGGCGCCTTGAAGACGAACTGGATCGTGACCCAGAGCACGTAGAAATATAGGAAGTGCACGACCTTCTTGTCGAGGTAGTCGCGCCAGGGGCGCGCGATCACGCGCGCGAGAAACAGGCCGGAGATCAGGAAGAAATCGGGCATGCGGAACGGCTTCGCGAAGGCGACGAGCGCATGCATCCAGCTCTCCTTGCCGGCCGCATGTTCCACGCCGAGCGTCGAGTGCATCATCACCACCATGATGATGCAGAAGCCCTTGGCGAAATCGACCCAGTCGACCCGCGGCTTATGGTATTTCGCGATCGCTTCCATGACGCCTCTGCGCGCGCTTTCGCGCGGCTGTATCCATTCGGGACAGTACCCGCCTGCTGTTAACTTCAGGTGCAAGGGAAGGGCCGGATTTCGAAGGTTTTGACCGGCCCGGAACGAGCCGCTATCTCGCAGACGATTGTATCGATCGCATTAAGAATGAATTCACCACGAGAACCCCGCAACGGCGCCTTTCCCGTCGATGAAGCGCTGCCCGCGCTGAAAGCGGCGTTGCGCGCACGCAATGCGGCCGTGCTCGTGGCGCCGCCGGGCGCGGGCAAGACCACGCGCGTGCCGCTCGCGCTGCTGGAAGAGCCCTGGGGTAAAGGCGGAAAAATTCTCGTTCTGGAACCGCGCCGGATCGCGGCCCGCGCCGCGGCGCAGTTCATGGCGAATTCGATCCGCGAGCGCCTCGGCGATACCGTGGGCCTGCGCGTGCGCTTCGGCTCGAAGGTGAGCGCGAAGACGAGGATCGAGATGATTACCGAGGGTGTGTTCACCCGCCTCGTGCTGGACGATCCGGAATTGAAGGGGATCGCCGCGGTCGCGTTCGACGAGTTTCACGAGCGTTCGCTCGACGCCGATCTGGGTCTGGCGCTTGCGCTCGATGCGCAGCGCGGCCTGCGCGACGACCTGCGCATTCTGGTCATGTCCGCGACGCTCGACGGCGCGCGGATCGCAAAACTGCTCGGTGATGCGCCGGTGATCGAAAGCGAGGGCCGCGCCTTTCCGGTCGAGACGAAATATCTCGGCCGCGATGCGCGCATGCCCGTTCATCACGAAATGGCGGACGCGCTCGCGCGTGTCGCCGGCAACGAAGAGGGGTCGCTGCTCGCGTTCCTGCCGGGTGTCGGCGAAATCCGCCGCACCGCGGATTTTCTCGCCGAGCGCATCGGTGACGGGAATATCGATATCGTGCCGTTGTACGGCGCGTTGGATGCCGATGTGCAGGACAAGGCGATCGAGCCTTCACCGCCCGGGCGGCGCAAGATCGTGCTTGCGACCTCGATCGCGGAGACTTCGATCACGATCAAGGGCGTGCGTGTCGTGGTCGACTCCGGCCTGGCGCGCGTGCCGCGCTTCGAGCCCGGCCTCGGCCTCACGAGGCTCGAAACCGTGCGCGTTTCGCGCGCCTCCGCCGACCAGCGCCGTGGCCGCGCCGGCCGCACCGAGCCCGGCGTCTGCTATCGGCTCTGGGACGAGGAGCAGACGCGAAGCCTGCTTCCCTTTGCGACGCCGGAAATTCTTGCGGCCGACCTGACCGGCCTCGTGCTCGATCTCGCGCAATGGGGCGTGCGCGATCCCATGACGTTGACCTGGCTCGACCCGCCGCCGCTCGCGGCGATCAGGGAAGCAAGGGCGCTCCTGCTTTCCCTTGGCGCGATCGACGAAGCGGGCGGGATCACCGCGGGCGGGAAAAAGCTCGCGAAGCTCCCGCTGCATCCGCGGCTCGCCGCGATGGTCGTTGCGGCGGCCGAAGAGGATGAGGCGTTGCTCGCCGCGGAAATCGCGGCGGTCGTTTCCGAGCGCGGTCTTGGCGGCAACGACGCCGATCTTTCTCACCGGATTGCGGAGTTCCGGCGCGACAAATCCCGGCGCGGCGAGGAGGCGAGAAACCTGGCGAGGCGCTGGGCCGAAGCGGCGGGCGGAAAAATGCGCGAGACTTCACCTGCCCATGCGGGCAGCCTGCTCGCGCTTGCTTATCCGGACCGGATCGCGAAAGCGCGACCCGAACGCGGGGGCGCGTTTCTGCTGGCCAATGGCCGCGGCGCGAAGCTCGATCAGGCGAGCGCGCTTGCGCGCGAAGATTATCTCGCCGTCGCCGAAATCGCGGGCGCCGCGCAGGAGGGCCGTATCCTGCTGGCTGCGAAGATCAGCGAGGCGGAAATCGCCGCGCGTTTCGCAAGCGCCATTACGCAAAGCGAAGAAGCGATCTTCGACCCGAAGGCGCGCGCCGTGCGCGCCCGCAGCGCGCGGAAATATCAGGCGCTCGTACTCAGCGAGCGTCCGCTGAAAGTTTCGGCGGGTGACGATGCCGCCCGCGCGCTTGCGGCCGGCATCGCATCGCTGGGGCTGGATGTGCTGCCGCTCTCGGGCGCGTCGGCGCGCTGGCTCGAGCGCGTGCGTTTTTTGCGCGGCGCCGGAGGCGAGGAATGGCCGGATGTTTCACGCGAAGCGCTCACGGAGACGATCGAAACCTGGCTGATGCCGTTTCTCGCCGGGAAGACTTCGCTCGGCCAGATTTCGGCAGGCGATCTTGCCAACGCCTTGCATGCGCTGCTTCCGCACGATCTCGCCCGCCGTCTCGATGCCGAAGCGCCGGATCGTTTCATTGCTCCGACCGGCTCGGAACTCGCGATCGACTATTCCGCCGAAGCCGGTCCCACCATTTCCGTCAAAGTGCAGGAACTCTTTGGCCTCTCCAGCCATCCGTCGGTCGCCGCCGGTAAAATTCCGCTGGTGCTTTCGCTGCTTTCTCCGGCGGGCCGTCCGATCCAGGTGACGCGCGACCTGCCCGCCTTCTGGCGCGGCTCCTGGGCCGACGTGAAAAAGGAAATGCGCGGTCGCTACCCGAAGCACGTCTGGCCGGATGACCCGGCATCCGCCGCGCCCACGCGCCGCGCGAAGCCGCGTGGAACGTGAGCGGTTCAATTGAAAAAGCGGCGCCCCGCGCCCATCTGCGGTGTGTTAACCGCCCTCATACCGCTTGCGCGGGAAGCTCGCACCCGTAGGATTTCGATATGTTTCGCTTTTTCCTGCTCGTTGCCGCCGGCTTTGTCGCGCTTTCGGTCTATGCGCCGGACACGGCGCAGGATCTCGTGCGCCGCGGCCGCGATGCTTTCGTCGCCTTCCAGCAGGGCTCGGAGCCGCCGCAGGCCGAGCCGCCCGTGAAGGACAACGATGCCGGCGGTTATGTCCGCATCCGGTCGGATCGCGCGGGCCATTATCTCACCGATGTGGATTTCAACGGCCGCCGCTTCCGCGCCATCGTCGATACCGGCGCGACGCTGGTCGCGCTCCGCTATGAGGATGCCCGCGCGCTCGGCCTGATCACGCCGAGCGACCGCTTCGACATCAAGGTGAGCACTGCAAACGGCACCGCGCGGGCGAAGCGCGTGCAGCTCCGCTCGGTACGCATCGGCTCGATCCAGATCGAGAATGTCGAGGCGATGGTGCTCGACGAAGGCATGCTGGGGCAGAACCTGCTCGGCATGAGCTTCCTGCGGCGATTGGCCCGCTTCGAGTTCAAGAAGGGCATGCTCGAGCTGGAGCGCTGACGCGATCCCAAAAGCTAAAGCCGCCTTTCAAAGAAATCATGCGCAAACAAAAGGACAAGCGCGGAGGCCCGATTCAGCGGCGGTGAATCGGACGCCCCCGGCGATACATAAAATCGCCCGCTTTCGTGCTAGATCGCTCGGCTAGCCGGCGCCCGCCGGGGAGTTGTCAGCACGGAATCCCGATGTTTCCCAAGCCCAGAGCGGCGATCGCGCCGAATACCTACGAGTACGAAACCATCCCGCTCGTGAAGCCCACGGGCTTTCGCGAATACGACGCGCGCTGGCTGCTCGAGAAGGAAATCAATCTGATCGGCGTGCAGGCGCTCGGCCTCGGCATGGCGACGCTCTTTCACGAGCTTGGCGTGCGGCCCGACATCGTTGTGGGGCACGATTTTCGCGGCTATTCCATGTCGGTGAAGGCGGCGCTCACCGGCGGCCTCATGGCGGGCGGCATGCGCGTGCATGACGTCGGCCTCGCGCTCTCGCCCATGGCCTATTTCGCGCAGTTCGCGCTCGACTGTCCCTGCGTCGCGATGGTGACGGCTTCGCATAACGACAATGGCTGGACCGGCGTAAAAATGGGCGCTGCGCGTCCGCTCACCTTCGGGCCGGACGAGATGGGCCGCCTCAAGGAGATCGTGCTCGAAGCGAAGTCCAAGGCGCGCGAGGGCGGCTCCTACGAATACATCCCCGGCTTCGCCGAGCGCTATATGGCCGA
>CAZNPX010000038.1:0-30521 GCA_964575175.1 uncultured Hyphomicrobiales bacterium
CCTCGGCATCCATCTCGGTGTCGAAATAGCCGCCCTTCCAGCCCCAATAGGTCCAGGTGCCGGCGAGGCGGTCGAATACCTGCGTCGCCTGGGATTCGCCGACGATGCGCTCCTTCTCGGGGAGATCGGCAAGCGCCGCTTCGTCCGCGACCGAGCGCCAGAGGAAGGAGGGGACGGTTTCCTCTTCGACGCGCTTCAGCTTCGCGGGCACGCCGGCCTTGCGGAAATATTTCTGCGCGAGCACGTCGGTCGCGACCTGCGAGAAATGCTCGGGCACGTCGATGCCGTCGAGCTTGAAGACGATGGAACCGTCCGGATTGCGAATCTCGCTCGTCGCCTTGCGGAAGGTGATTGCGGAATACGGCGACTGGCCTTCTTTGGTGTACCGGCGCGGAATACGCATCTTCATCGTCCCCTAATTCGGGCGCCGGAACCCGTCCGTTCCGCGCTCTTGTGTTGCAGGCTCGATCTCCGTCGAGCCTCCCTTGGGACCAACCCGCCACTTTCGGGCAGGTTCGGACCCGGATTGTAGACCCCAAGGAGGCGACAGGACGACCGTTCGCTGGGCAGGCATTTGCCCGGCGCCCTCGTCTCAGCCCTCATTTGGAGACGCCCGGAACGGCCGCATTACTTCCCGCCCGGACGAAACATGACGCTACGGTGACTCGATCCATCACGTCAAGTAATAGTACGCCAGCCCTTACCAAACACTAAAAGTGGTGGGTCTGCATTGAATTGCGGGGATAGCTGCTTGCCCGAACCCGCGAACCCTGAAGCCGTATTCGCCGCCGATTCCCCGTGCCCGTAAAGAGTTGACCCGGGCCACCGTAGGTGCGGGGAAACAGATTCGGGAGCGCGTTTTCGGGCCTTTACCCGCTATCCCCCGAATCCGGGGCGAGAAAAATTTTCTAGCAGCCCAGCTCGACAGGGCGATGACCCAGCCTTGACCTTACTCGCATCTCGACATAGGATACCAATATCGGAACTCGATATAGGTGGGTCTGACGTTTCAATGAGTCGAAAAGCCAACAACAATGTCCGTCTGACCGGACCCGCTTTGCGGATGCTCAAAATCTTTATCGAGCATCCGACCAAGGAATTTTCCGGCGCAGAAATTGCGAAGGTGACCGGCATTGGTTCAGGCACGCTTTATCCGCTGCTCGCGCGGTTTGAGCAGGAGAGGTGGCTGACGAGCAGATGGGAAAAGATTGATCCGTCAGAAGAGAAGCGTCCTCGTCGTCATTTCTATAAAATAACTGGTCATGGACAGAACTGCGCAAGACAAGCGCTCGAAGAACTGCAGACAACGTTTGGAGCATTCGCATGGAAAAACTGAATTCAGATCTCGCAGTTCACGTGCTTAATCAAGCCATCCAGATGCTTCCTCCTAATCAGCGAAGCAGATATGCCGAAGAGTGGCATTCTCATCTTGGCGAACTTACGAGTTCGAAAGAGCGGCTTCGCCATGCGTTTGGTTGCGTTTCTTGCGCTTTCAAAACTCAGATGGGTTTGAACGGGCTGCCGAAACCGGCCGGATTTAGAATCGAAGTTCCTGGTTTTGGAGCGGTAGAGTCCGATCTTATTTCCGGGCTTCGCATGATGGTTTTCCTTGCGTTATCGCAAGCGCAAAGCAATCCAAGATTTTCGAGCGCAGCTCACGCTGGCTGGGAGTTTTTCCATGAAACAATGGACAAGATGAACGAGAAAGAGCGCGATCGGATGGACAACTATCTCGCTCGGCTACAGCCGCATGCCGACGGTGTTCGTGTTGAATTTTACCTGGAAGGTATAAAGTACAACTTCGACGAGTTGCCCGAAGCGCTCGAATACTATTTCAGAGACGGATGGAAGCGCAGCATATGATTGGCACGCCAGTAAGCGATAGGCCGAAATGGCTTGGCAATCTAGGCACTTAAGCGGGCATTAGCCGTCCCCGCGACGAAGACGAAGTCCTAGACTTCGCCCGTCCCTTGTCCCAAAATGCGCATTACGGGTGTGAAAGTAGCGTTGGGTAAGGGGAGTTCGATGCGGGCGGGCATCGTTGCCATAATTTTTTTCGCGGGGCTGCTTGCGCTCGGACATTATGTAGCTGCGCCCTATTTCTGCCGGGGCGAAGTCGCGGTGCCGACGCTCGATCCGCGCGCGCTCTGCGGCGCCGATTTCCACCTGAATCGCTCCGGCTCGGTGCTGCTCTATTTCGGCTCGATCGCGGCAGCACTTTTCTTCGGCGTGTTCGCGGCGCTGCTGCCACGGCGGCGCAAGACGCCCGCGGACAAGACTGCGGCCGAAGAAAAAACCGCGGCGGAAGAAAAGTCCGCGCCTGAAATAAAACCTTCGACGGACGCCAAGACGCCGGTGGAAGCCACCGCTTCGCCGGATGTGAAGACCGCGCCCGATCACGCCGCGACCCTCGAGCAGCTCCTTGTTTCGAAGGAAGCAGCACCGGCCACGGTTCCGCCCACGCCGCCTGCGCCTTCGGCGGAAACCTCCGAAGTCATCGTGGAGACGCCCGCAGTTCCGCCAGCCCCGCCGGCCGCGACGCCCGATCCGGTGGTGCAGGCCGCGTCCGAACCGGCATCCGCGGCCGAGCCCGCTTCGGTTCAACCTCCGGTGGCGGCTGCGCCCGTGGCTGTCGCATCTATCGACGTGCCGCCTGCGGCGGACCCGGCCCCCGTCGAGGCGACACCAACTCCCGCGCCCATAGTCGCGCCGGTCGAGACGGCGCCTGTTGCCGCACAGGCATCCGTCGCGCCTGCGCCGGTCGTCGAGCCTGCCGCACCGGCTGCGCCACCCGCGCCGGTAGCGGTCGAGCCGGTAGCGCCGCCGTCACCCCCGCCCGCGCGGCAGCCGGAAGCCCCGTCGCTGGCCGAAGCGGCGGCAGCCGCCGCGGTCCTGTCCGAAGCGACCGGGGCGCGGTCTGCTCCCCAGATCGTGCCGGAACCCGAGCCGCAGCCGGAACCCGCGCCGCGCATGCCCTTCGACGGCACCAATGAGGAATTGATCGAGCGGTTCCGGGAACTGCGGAAGGACGAGAGCGTCAACGCGATCGCGCTGGCGCAACGCCTGCTCGACGAAAGCACGTTGAGCGCGCTGTCCAAGGGAATCGACCCCAAGCAGCACCTTTCGGATGTCGCCCATCTGGTGCTGGTGGAAGACCCCGATCTGGCCTCCGGCGTCGTGCGCGGCGTGGTCGTGCACATCGCCGCGCGTCTCAAGGAGCTGGGCGTGATCCAGAAAATCCCGACTTCGGCGTTCTAGGCCGGCCGCCGGATAAAGCTGGATAGCCCTGCGGGACAGGCGATTGGCGCGTTTGCGCGGCCGGGCCCGCATGCTAGTAGGCACGCCATGAAGAACTTCCTCATCGGCATCTTTACCTGGTGGAATTCCGCGACCTGGGGCACGTATTTGTGGACGTGGCGCCATGGCGAGCATGTCGGCACCGACGCGCAGGGCAACCGCTATTACCGCACGCGCGGCGGCAAGGTGGAGAAGGACTTTCAGTTCGAGCGCCGCTGGGTGATCTACAACGGCCTTGCCGAGCCTTCCCGCGTCGGGCCCGATTGGCACGGCTGGCTGCATCACACCGTCGATGTCCTGCCGACCGAGGACAACTACAAGGCCCACGACTGGGAAAAGCCGCATCGCCCGAACTATACCGGCACGCCGAGCGCATGGCGTCCGCGCGGCTCGACGCTGGCTTCCGGCCGGCGTCCGCACGCCACCGGCGATTACAAGGCCTGGTCGCCGAACGACTAGATCATCTATTTTTGTTATTCCGGATCGCCGCTTCGCCGCGCCCGGAATGACGAACGAGAAATGATCCGTGACCGACCACAAATACCGCACGACATTGCATTGGTCGGCCGAAGGCGGCGCGGGCACGAAGAGTTATCGCTCCTTCGCGCGCACGCATCGCATCACCGCGAAGACGAAGCAGGGCGCGGACAAGCCGGCGATCGTCGCGACGTCGGCCTTCCATTCGCTCGATCACTACAATCCCGATGAATTGCTGATCGGCTCGCTTTCCTCGTGTCACATGCTCTGGTATCTGCATCTGTGCGCGGAAGCGGGGGTCGTGGTGGTGGACTATCGCGACGAGGCGGAGGGCGTGTTGCGTCTCGACGCAAACGGCGAGGGCAGGATGGAGCGCGTGACGCTGCATCCGCGCGTGACCATCACCGCGGGCGACGCCGAAGTCGCGCGCGCCTTGCACAAAGACGCGCATGGAAAATGCTTCGTCGCGAATTCGGTGAACTTTCCGGTCGAATGCGAGCCGGAGATTGTTGGCGCCTGATCTCTTTGTGATTTCGGACGTGCTGTAAGGCGCGATCACGACAGCGATTACAGCACCACGATCCCCGAATGCTTCGCCTTGTCGTCCGGCTCGACATGAATCGAAATCAGCGCGTCGTTCACTTCCGCCTTGATCGCGCGCTCGAGCCGGTCGCAGATGTCGTGGGCGTCGGCCACGCTCATCGCGCCTCTCACGACCAGATGAAACTCGACGAAATTCATCGGCCCGGCCTGCCGCGTGCGCAGGTCGTGGGCTTCGATGGCGCCGTCGGCATTGGCGGCGATTGCCGCGCGAATGCGCGAAAGCGTTTCCTCCGGCAGCGCTTCGTCGAGCAGGCCGCCCGCCGATTCCTTCATCAGCTTCCAGCCGGCCCACAGAATATTCAGCGCGACCAGCGCCGCGAGCAGCGGATCGAGGAACTGGATGCCGGTGTAGGCCGCAAGCGCGACCCCCGCGAACACGCCGACGGAAGAGGCGACATCGGTGAGCAGGTGCCGGCCGTCCGCGGCAAGGGCCGCGGATTTATACGCGCGCCCGCAGCGGATCAGCACCGTGCACCACACGCCGTTGATGACGGTGGCGACGCCGTTGAACGCGAGCCCGAGCCAGGGCGCGTCGAGCACGCGCGGCGACTGCCAGGCGCCCCATGCCTCGCGCAGGATCGCGAGCGCCGCGATCACGATCAGCACGCCCTCGATGACCGCGGAAACATACTCGGCCTTGTGATGGCCGTAGGGATGCTCCTTGTCGGCGGGCTGCGCGGCGAAACGCACCGCAATCAGCGCGACGATCGCGGTCACGACATTGACGATACTTTCGATGGCGTCCGATAGAAGCGCGACGCTGCCGGTCAGGTGATAGGCGAGATATTTCAGCGCGAGGACGGCAAGCCCGACCGCGATGCTCACGGCAGCAAAGATTTCGACGCGTTTCATGGGCTGCAATCTTGCGAATTCGCGCCGGTCTTAGCGCAATCGCAGGGCGATGCAAGTTGCTGAAAGTCAAATGCAAATCAGTTGCAGGAGCGTTCGGCCGCGGGGCTCGCGCGCCGTAGCGTTCACGCCGCCCGTCGCCACGCCGGAAACGGATCGGGAAGCGCGCGCCACGCCCCGATGTCGAGCGTTTCCGGATCGCCGGCTTCGATCAGGCAGGCATCGAGGCGGCGAATGATTTCCTCCCGGTCCATGCCGCTGCCGATGAAGACGATTTCCTGCCGCCGGTCGCCGTAAACCGGATGCCAGGCTTCTTCGATGCGCTTTCGCCAGTCGGGATGATCGGGCCACTTCTGTTTCGGCACCGCCGCCCACCAGTAGCCCATGCCTTCGTTGCGCACGATCGCGCCGGCCTGGCTGAGCTCGCCGGCCCATTCCGGCCGCGTTGCAATCCAGAAATGTCCTTTTGCACGAATGACGCCGGGCCATTGCGAGCGGATGAACTGCTGGAAGCGCTCGGGGTGAAAGGGGCGGCGGGCGCGATACACGAAACTGGTCACGCCGTATTCCTCGGTTTCCGGCGTGTGCCCGGCGAAGCCGTATAATTCCTTGAACCAGACCGGATGCTGCTGGGCCTTTTCGAAGTCGAAACGCCCGGTGTTGAGCACGCGCTCCGGCGCGACCCTGGCGAAATCCGTCTCGATGATTTCGGCTTCCGGGTTCAGCGCGCGCAGGATCTTGCGGGCGGCGTCGAGCTTGTCCGGCTCCGCCGCATTGATCTTGTTCAGCACGATGACGTTTGCGAATTCGATCTGGTCCACGAGCAGGTCGGCCAGCGTGCGGTCGTCGCCTTCGCCGAGGCTTTCGCCACGTTCCCTGATGAAGTCTTCCGAGGCGTAGTCGTTCAGGAGGTTCGCCGCATCGACCACCGTCACCATGGTGTCGAGCCGTGCGATGTCGGAGAGGCTGTCGCCGTTCTCGTCGCGGAAATCGAAGGTCGCGGCGACGGGCAGGGGCTCGGAGATGCCGGTGGATTCGATCAGCAGGTAATCGAACCGGCTTTCCTCCGAGAGCTTTCTTACTTCCGTGAGCAGGTCGTCGCGCAGCGTGCAGCAGATGCAACCGTTGGTCATCTCGACGAGCTTCTCGTCAGTCCTCGACAGGTTCGCACCGCCATCTCTGACGAGATCCGCGTCGATGTTCACCTCGCTCATGTCGTTCACAATCACAGCCACTTTCAAACCGCTGCGATTGTTGAGGATGTGATTCATCAGCGTGGTTTTCCCGGCTCCGAGAAAGCCGGACAGGACCGTAACCGGAAGCTTTCGCATCGCGCAGTGCACTCCAGAATTTGTTGCTGAGGATTTTTCGGGTCATGGGCCGGCCGCGCTATTGCAGCGGCGCGGGATCGCCGCCGGCTCCGATGTTTCGCGCAAGATCGATCAGGAGCGATGCGGTCTGCGCCGGGCCGTAGCAGGCGATGATCCGCGGCAACGCCTCGGCGAGCAGCGCGGCCGCGGAAGTCTGTTCGGGAATTCGCAAGACTTCCGCCTTGCGCAGCGCTTTGCGCAGAATTTTCCGCACTTCATCGAGGCGTGGCGGCGCGCTGGCGCTGTCCAGTTCGTCGGCCGCTTCGATCAGCCGGTCGCGGATCTGCTTCATGCTCTGGCGTCTCCCGGCAGCAGGTATTGATATAATATATCATTTCTGCGGTTGATAACAAAGGGATTTTTGAGAGCTCTCCTCTTGACCTGGTCGCGGTTGGATATATTGTATCACTAACGATATAATGTATCGAAGTGGGGGTTTGAACGATGCGTCATGAATTGCGGCTCGCGGGATGCGTGGCCGGGGGCCTTGCTGCCGTTGTGTTTCAAAGTGCGGCTTACGCACAGCAGGTGCTGCCCGAGCTTGTCGTGACCGCGCCTTCGCCGATCGTGCAGCGGGCCGAAGCGCAGACGCCGCCGCTCTGGTCGCCCGGCGCGCTGCCGATCCTGCAATATGTATTCGCGCCGGTGACGGTGGTGACGCAGGACGAAATCCGCAGAAGCCCGGCCGGCACCATCGGCGACATGCTCGCGAACCATCCCGGCATCTACACCACGGGCTTCGTTCCGAATGCCGCGAGCAGGCCGGTCATTCGCGGCCTCGACAATTATCGCGTTCGCGTACAGGAGAACGGCATCGCCGCGATGGATGTCTCCGCATTCGGCGAAGACCACGCGGTGCCGATCAGTCCGCTGATCGCGAACCAGATCGAGGTGATCCGGGGACCTGCGACCCTGCGCTGGGGCTCAACCGCCATCGGCGGCGTCGTCGAAGTCGATACCAGCCGCATCATTCCGGCGCCGTTCCATGGCGTTACTGCCGATCTGCGCGGAAGCATCGGTTCGGTCGACCAGTCCGCGCAGGGCGCGACCGTGCTGCGTGCCGGCAACGGGAAATACGCGATCTATTTCGATGCCTTCGGCCGCACCGCGCAGGACTACAACACGCCGCTCGGCCGCCAGCTCAATTCGTTCCAGCGCTCCAACGGTCAGTCGGTCGGCGCGTCCACCTTCTTCGACGGCGGCTTCATCGGTTTCAACCTTGCTTATACTTCGGGCCTTTACGGCATTCCGGGCGAGGGCGCGGACGAGAACACGCGCATTTCGTTTCAGCAGCTGAAGTTCACGAGCAAGGGCGAGTTTCGCCCGGACAGCCCGCACATCGAGGCGGTGCGCTTCTGGTTCGGCGCGGCCGACTACAAGCATCATGAAATCCACGACGACCCGACGCCGGAAATCGGATCGACCTTCAAGAACCGGGAGCAGGAAGCGCGCGTGGAATTCCAGCTTGCGCCGTGGCGCATGGCGCTCGGTCCCGTGCAGTCGGCGCTGGGCTTCCAGTTCAACAACCAGAATCTGAGCACGGCAGGCGAGGCCGGTACGCTGCTCGCCCCGGCGCAGACGCTGAGCTTCGCGAGCTATCTCTTCAACGAAGTGCAGCTCAGCCCCGTCTGGCGTCTTCAGGCCGCGGGCCGCATCGAGGGCGTCAACATCGACGGCACCGGCGCGATCGCGCCGGCCGGCTTCCTGCCGCCGCCCGACCTCGACCTGTTCGCGGCCAAGCGGGATTTCGTCCCGGTGAGCGCAAGCGTCGGCTTGCTCCGCGATCTGCCCTGGCAGACCGTCGGCCGCATCAACGCGCAATATGTCGAGCGCGCGCCCAAGGCGGCCGAGCTGTTCTCGAAAGGGCCGCACGAGGCGACCGGCACCTTCGAGATCGGCGATCCGAATCTGCGCAAGGAGAAGGCCGGCAGCTTCGAAATCGGCCTGCGCCGCGCGCACGGCGACTTCCGTTTCGACGCCACCGCCTTTCACACCCGCTACAAGGGCTTCATCTTCAAGCGCTTCACCGGCAACCAGTGCGACGACGACTTCGTGAGCTGCGGCGTCGGCACCGAGCTCGAGCAGATCGTTTATTCGCAGCAGGACGCCAACTTCACCGGCTTCGAGGCCATCGCGCAGCTCGACCTGATGCAGTTGGGACGCGGCACGCTCGGCGTCGATGCGCAATATGACATCGTGCAGGCGCGCTTCTCCGACGGCACTTACGTTCCGCGCATGCCTCCCCAGCGGGTCGGCGGCGGCCTCTACTGGCGCGACGGCAACTGGCTGCTGCGCGCGAACTACCTGCATGCTTTCGGCCAGAACCGCGTATCCGCGAACGAGACGCCGACGGCGGGCTATAACCTGCTGAAGGCCGAGATCAGCTACACGAAAACGCTGGAGGGGCCGGGCGGGCCGCGCCAGGTCACCATCGGTCTGGTCGGCAACAACCTTCTGGACGACGACATCCGCAACCACCTCTCGTTCAACAAGAACGAGGTGCTGGCGCCGGGCCGCGACGTCCGGCTCTTCGTGAATACGCGCTTCTGATATATCCGGGGCGAGCGGCCGGCCCGCGTGCATGCGGCCGCCGCCCGCTCCGGTCTTTGAATGCAGGACAGGAAAAGGCGAAGTAATAGGTCTCGATCTCGCCAGGTTTGGGCGCGATCTGTTTTTCGTTCGCGCCGGTATCCATGTTTAGGAGAAGAACATGCGCAAGCTCTTACTGATCGCGGCCGCCGTGGTTGCGCTCGCTTTGCCGCAGGCGGCGCACGCGCAGGATAAAATAAAGGTGCTCGCGAGCTTCTCGATCCTCGGCGATCTGGTTCGCGAAGTCGGCGGCGATCGCGTCGAAGTCTCGACGCTGGCCGGCGCCAATGCCGACATGCACGGCTTCCAGCCGACGCCCGCCCACGCGAAGGCGGTTGCCGGTGCGCGGCTCGTGGTCATCAACGGCCTCGGCCTCGAAGGCTGGGCCGACCGGCTCGTGAAAGCCGCGAACTACAAAGGCGCGCGGCTGGTCGCGACCAAGGGCGTGAAGGCGCTGACCGCCGAGACGCATGGTCATGGCCATGGCCACAAGCACAAGCACAGCGACCGCTACGATCCCCATGCCTGGCAGGAAGTGGCGAACGTGAAGATCTACGTCGCCAATATCCGCGACGCGCTCGCGGGCGTCGATCCGGCCGGCAAGGATACCTATGAAAAGAACGCGGCCGCCTATGTGCAGAAGCTCGACGCGCTGGAAGCCGAGATCAGGCAGTCTTTCGCGGGCCTGAGCGAAAAGGAGCGCCGCGTGATTACCTCGCACGACGCCTTCCATTATTTCGGCGACGCCTATGGCATCGAGTTTCTCGCGGCACAGGCGGCGGGCGGCGATACGCAGCCTTCCGCGCGCGATGTGGCGCGGCTGATCCAGCAGATCAAGAAAGAGGGCGTGAAGGCGATCTTCGTCGAGAACATTTCCAACCCGCGCATCATCGAGCAGATCGCGAAGGAAACCGGCGCGAAGATCGGCGGCACGCTGTATTCGGACGCGCTCTCCGAGGCGAACGGCCCCGCCGCGACCTATATCGACATGATGCGCCACAACGCGAAGACGATCGCGGCGGCGCTGCGGTAGGGCTGAAGAGCGAGCCCCGGAATCCAGACGCGCGAAATCGGGTGGCGGCTATTGCGCGCCATATGCCTTTACTTCTCCGGCGCGGCGATTTCCGCCGTGCGCCAGGAGGATCGCGGTGTCGGAACGTGTTGCCGCAAACCGGCCCATGGCGGCGGTGGAATGGTTCATGCTGTTCGCCCTGGCCTTCGTGTGGGGCGGCTCGTTCTTCTTCAACGGCGTCGCGGTTCGCGAGCTTCCCGTCCTCACCGTCGTGGTCGCCCGGGTCGCGCTGGCAGCGCTCATTCTTCTCGCAATCATGAGATTGAAAGGCGAGCGCATGCCGGCCGACCGGCGGATCTGGGTCGCTTTCTTCGGGATGGGGCTGTTGAACAACGCCATCCCGTTCTCGCTGATCGTCTGGGGGCAGCAACATGTCGCTTCTGCCGTTGCTTCGATCCTGAACGCTTCGACGCCGCTATTCGCGGTGATTTTCGCGCATGTGCTGACGAGCGACGAGAAGGCGACTGGCGGCAAGCTGCTCGGCGTGCTCGTCGGCTTTGCCGGTGTCGCCGTCATGATCGGTTTCGATACGATGCAGACGCTCGGCGTCGATGTCGCCGCGCAGTTGATGTGTCTTGCCGGAGCGGTGTCCTTCGCGCTTGCGGGTATCTTCGGGCGCCGTTTCCGGACGATGGGCGTTGCGCCCATGGCGACCGCGGCCGGCCAGGTCGTTGCCTCGAGCTTCTTCCTCATACCCCTGATGCTCTTGATCGACCGGCCCTGGGGACTGGCTGTCCCGAGCGCAGCGGCAATCGGCGCGCTGATCGGTGTCGCGGCGATCTCGACGGCCTTCGCCTATGTTCTTTATTTTCGCATTCTCGCAACGGCCGGTGCGACCAACCTGATGCTGGTGACTTTCCTGATCCCCATCAGCGCCATCGTGCTCGGCGTTCTCTTCCTCGATGAAAGTCTGCTGCCGAAGCATTTCGCGGGCATGGCTTTGATCGGCTTCGGGCTTGCTGCCATCGACGGCCGGCCTTGGCAGGCCGTGTGCAGGCTTTCAATCCGTACCGCCGAGAAACGGAGATGATTTGCGGACGACCGAAGACCATCGCGGCGGCGGCGCGATGAAGAAATGCTCGTCGTGCCCCGGCGTCCACGCCTTACCGCATCGGGAATATGTAAAGACGCGAATGGCCGGGACGAGCCCGGCCATGACGAGTTTATTCCTGCGTATCGAGGATCACCGCAACTGGGTCGGCGGCGGCAACTGCGGAGCCAATTGCTGCGGCTGCTGTTGCTGGGGGTATTGCTGCTGAGGATATTGCTGCTGCGGCGGATACGGCTGCTGTTGCGGCTGGATCTGCTGCGGCGCCTGCGGGTTCATCTGCACCGGAATGTTCTGCTGGTTGCCGATGACGACGACCTTGGTGCCGACCGGAGTGCGCAGATAAAGATCCGCGATCTCTTCGTTGAGCAGGCGAATGCAGCCGGAGGAGACGTTGGTGCCGATGGTCCACGGCTCCGCGGTGCCGTGAATGCGGTAGAGCGTGTCCTTGTTGCCCTCGTAGAGATAGAGCGCACGCGCGCCGAGTGGATTTTCCGGCCCGCCTTCCATGCGCTCCGGCAGCTCGGGCTGGCGCAGCCGCATTTCCTTCGGCGGCACCCAGGCCGGCCATGCGGCGACGCGGCCCACATGGGCATTGCCGCTCCAGCCGAAGCCTTCGCGGCCGACGCCGACGCCGTAGCGGATCGCCTGGCCGCCTTCGCGCAGCAAATAGAGGAAATAGTTCTTCGCATCGACCACGAGCGTGCCCGGCTGCTCCGAGTGCCGGAAGGGCACGAGCTGGCGGCGGAATTCGGGGTTCAGCAGATCCTGCCGCACCTTGCGGATGGGGAAGGGCTGGTCGGGGATCGAGTCGCGCAGATACCATTGCTCGATCGCGGCCACGTCGTTCGGGCCTTGCGGGATCGGCGCCTGATGCGGCTGGTTCGGATTCGGTCCCTGCGGCTGGGGCGCGCGCGGATCGACATTGGCGGGCGGCCGGTCGGTCGGATACTGCGATTCCGAGCGGAACGGGGGCGGAAGCGTCGGAAAGTTCTGCGCAAGTGCCGAGCCGCCGCCTGCCGCGAAGGCGGCCGCGCTCGCCAGAAAATGCCTGCGAGAAATCAAATTCGTCATCGTTCTGGGGGTCCTGATCCAGCCGCCTGTGAAACTACGGCTACCCGAGCCGGGTTCCGTTACGTCCTGTTTGCGGCATTTACCGCCTTTTTTCCAGTTCTGTAGGCCACACACGGCGAGATGATGGCGGTGCTAAAGTAGGGCCTGCAACTTCTGCTGGAATGCGAGGCCATGACCACACGCGATAATGCAGGCGATCCCGCGGGGGCCGCAGCCCTGAAACAGGTCTGGGGCGCGGAAAAATACGCGCGGAACGCGCGTTTCGTCTCGGAGATGACGGATGCCGTGCTGGACTGGCTCTCGCCGCGGCCGGGCGAGCGCATTCTCGACCTCGGCTGCGGCGACGGCGCGCTCACCGAACGGCTGGTGCAGGCGGGCGCGCGCGTCGTCGGCGTGGACAACAGCGAGGCGCTGCTCGCCGCGGCGCGGCGGCGTGGTCTCGACGTGCATTTCGGGGACGGGCAGGCGCTCGGTTTCGGACCCGAATTCGACGCTGTGTTTTCCAACGCCGCCCTGCACTGGATGACGCGCGCCGAGGATGTGGTGAAGGGTGTCGCCCGCGCGCTGAAGCAGGGCGGCCGCTTCGTCGCCGAGTTCGGCGGCCACGGCAATATCGCGGCGATCGTGACCGCGCTGCGCGCGACCGCGATCCGTCACGGCAAGGACCCGTCGCTTGCCGCGGGCTGGTTCTATCCGACGTCCGCCGAGTACCGCGCGCTGCTCGAAGCCAATGGATTCTCGATCGAAAAGATCGGATTGTTTCCACGGCCGACGCCGCTGCCGACCGGCTTGCGCGGCTGGCTTGCGACCTTTCGCGAAAGCTATTTCGAGCAGTGGCCGGAAGCGATGCGCGAGCAGATCGTCCTCGAGCTCGAGGACCTGCTCGCGCCGGCGCTTCGCGACAGGTCGGGAAACTGGACCGCGGATTATGTGCGACTGCGCGTCGCCGCGATCCGGCTGTAAGCGCGGCCCTTTCGCCGCCTCAATCTCCATGTTAACGACCGTCACTGTTTGATTTGAACGGCGGCTCCAGACTTTCCTGCAAGCGGCGGCAGCGTTTTCCGAATGATTCGAAATTCTCACCGTCTGGTCGCTGCGGGCATCATCTCCGCGATTCTCGGGGCGGGTTCCGCCTTCGGTCAGTTTCCGCCGCGTCCGCCGGCCGATGTGCAGCAGGCGCCGCTTCCGCCGCCGCCCTTCCAGCAACAGCAACCGCAACAGCCGCAGCAGGCGCCGCTGCCGCCACCGCAGCAGCAGCAACCGCAGCCCGAACTCCCGCCGCCCGCGGAGAAGAAGGCGAAGACGAAGACCAAGCAGAAGCAGAAGGACAGCCCCAGCCTGCCGCCGCCGGTGACGACGCCGGAGACGATGACGCAAACCCCCGAAGGCGAGCGCATCGCCAATCCGACCGCGGCCTTTTCCGGTCTCGACAAGATTTCCGGCCGCATCATCATGTTCGAGGTTGCGCTGAACGAAACCGTGCAGTTCGGCGCGCTACAAGTGACGCCGCGCGCCTGTTACACGCGGCCGCCGACAGAGACGCAGAACACCACCGCCTTCGTCGAGGTGGACGAGATCACGCTGAAATCCGAAATCCGCCGCATCTTCTCGGGCTGGATGTTCGCGAATTCGCCCGGCCTGAACGCGGTCGAGCACCCGATCTACGATGTCTGGCTGATCGACTGCAAAACCACGCCGCCGTCGACCACGCCGTCCGAGGGCCAGCAGTAAAACTGCGCCGGGGCCGCGACCGCCTTCGCGAGCAGGTTCTGATATTCGACCCGCGAGACTTCGACCGCGCCCAGGCTCGCAAGATGTGAGGTGATGAACTGCGCGTCGAGCAGCTTGAAGCCGCCTTGCTTCAGCCGCGCCGCGAGATGCACGAGCGCCACTTTCGAGGCGTCGCGCTCGAAGTGGAACATGCTCTCGCCGAAGAATGCACCGCCGATCTTCACGCCGTAGAGGCCGCCGACCAGCCGCCCGTCGCGCCAGGCTTCGACGGTGTGGCACTGCCTGCGGTCGAACAGCGCGCGATAGAGCCTGCGGATGCGCTTGTTGATCCAGGTGGACGAGCGGCCCGCCGCGGGCGCCGCGCAGGCATCGATCACGGCGTCGAAGTCGCGATCGACATGCACTTCGAATTTGTTGGAGCGGACGGTGCGCGCGAGCCTGCGGGAAATATGCAGGCCGTCGAGCGGGATGATGCCGCGCTGCTCGGGCTCCACCCAGAACAGCGACGGGTCGTCCGCGCTTTCCGCCATCGGAAAGATGCCGACCGCGTAGGCCTTGAGCAGCACCTCCGGCGTGATTTCGACGCGGTTTTCCTCGTGACGACTCACCTTGCTCGATCCTCGCTTGCAGGCTTCACGTTAGCGCGAGTGCGGCTTTCAGGAGAATAGAACGTGCTAGATTGCGGCGCCAATAGGGAGGCTTCGATGCTGAAAACCGCTGCGGCTTTTGTCTTCGCGCTGACGGCGCTGTTTGCGACGGCGGTGCCGGGCGGCGCGCAATCGCGCTGGCAGGAAGTCACCGCGTCGGACGGCAGCTTTTCCTTCTCCATGCCGGCGCGGCCGAAGGAGGAAAGCCGGACCGGCACGCATTACCACTATCCGTCGCAGAGCCTCATCTATGTGAGTTCGGTGCCGGGTTTGCAGTTCATCTTTGCGGGCCGCACGCACTATCACCGCGACGCCAAGCTCTCGACGCAGGACGAATTGCAGGCCAACGCCAGCAATTTCGCGAAGTCGATCAACGGCAATCTTATCTCGCAGCGCTTCTTCACCTGGTCGGGCGACGGCAGCGCTTCTTACGAGGCGCATGAGTCGACCGTCGACAGCGCCAAGGGCACCTTCCGCCAGCTTTACGTGATGGACGGCAAGACGGTGTACGGCGTGATCGCGGGCCCGAAGAGCGGCGAGAACGAAGTCGATATCGACCGCTTCTTCGCTTCGCTGCGGCTCGGGAAGCGCTGACCTGCGCCGCCTGCGGTTTCGGGGGTACGCCTGACAGCCATGACCGAGTCGATCGCAAAGCTGAGCTGCGCCATTGCCGTGCCGGCGTTGCTCTACGGCATCGTCTGGGCCGGCTGGTGGCGCGGGCAATATACGGTGCTTGCCGCCATCAATGCCGCCGTCGCGCTGGCGATCATGGTTACGTTCGCGCAGCATCTGCCTGCCGCGATCCGCTACAAGGAAACTTCCACGCTGCTGTTGTTCGCGTTCGAGGCAAGTATCCTGCTTGTCTTTGCGCTCGCGATATTTGGCCTGCGGGTGCCGAGATTTGCAATCCTCGTGCAGGCCGGGATCAATCTGCTCCTCGCGGCCGCGCTCGCGTACTTTCTGTTCGCGTTCAGGTTTACGCGGCTGATCTAGGTCTTCTCGGCCAGGAAGCGCTCGAGCCAGTGGATGTCGTAGTCGCCGTTGGCGATGTCCGGATTGCGGACCAGCGTGCGGAACAACGGCAGCGTCGTCTTCACGCCATCGACCACGAATTCGTCGAGCGCGCGGCGAAGCCGCATCATGCATTCGGTGCGCGTCTTGCCGTGGACGATCAGCTTTCCGATCAGCGAATCGTAATACGGCGGGATCCGGTAGCCGCCATAGACCGCCGAATCCACGCGCACGCCCAAACCGCCCGGCGCGAAGTAATATTTGATGGTGCCGGGCGAGGGCGCGAACGTCAGCGGGTCTTCGGCGTTCACGCGGCATTCGATGGCGTGGCCGTTGAACTGAACGTCTTCCTGCGTGACCGAAAGCGCCGCGCCGGAGGCAATCCGGATCTGCTCGCTCACGAGATCGAGGCCGGTAATCATCTCGGTCACCGGATGCTCGACCTGAATGCGGGTGTTCATCTCGATGAAGAAGAACTCGCCGTTCTCGTAGAGAAACTCGATGGTGCCGGCGCCGGAATATTGCAGCTCGCGCATTGCATTGGCGCAGATTTCGCCGATGCGGCTACGCATCTCGTAATTCAGCGCGGGCGAGGGCGACTCTTCCAGTACCTTCTGGTGGCGGCGCTGGAGCGAGCAGTCGCGCTCGCCAAGATGAATGGCGTTACCCTTGCCGTCGCCGAGAATCTGGATTTCGATGTGGCGCGGCTTTTCGAGATAGCGCTCGAGATAGACCGCGTCGTCACCGAACGCCGCCTTGGCTTCGGAGCGCGCCGAGGAGAGCGCTTCGGAAAGCGATGCCGCGTCGCGCGCGACCTTCATGCCGCGCCCGCCGCCGCCGGCGGCCGCTTTGACCAGCAGCGGAAATCCGATCTCCTTGCCGACGCGCATGGCTTCTTCATCGGAGGTGATGCCGCCTTCGGAGCCGGGCACCACCGGAATGCCGAGCCGCTTCGCCGTGCGCTTGGCTTCGATCTTGTCGCCCATGATGCGGATGTGTTCGGCCTTGGGGCCGATGAAGCCGACGCCGTGCTCGGCGAGGATCTCCGCGAACCGCGCGTTCTCCGAGAGAAAGCCGTAGCCCGGATGCACCGCGTCCGCGCCGGTGATTTCGCAGGCGGCGAGGAGCGAGGGAATGTTGAGGTAGCTTTCGCGCGCCGGCGGCGGGCCGATGCAAACGCTCTCGTCCGCGAGCTTCACGTGCATCGCTTCGGCGTCGGCGGTCGAATGCACCGCGACGGTGGCGATGCCGAGTTCCTTGCACGCGCGCAGCACGCGCAGCGCAATCTCGCCGCGGTTGGCAATCAGGACTTTATCGAACATCCGCTGCGCTCACTCGACCACGATGAGCGGCTGGCCGAACTCGACCGGGTGGCCGTCTTCGAACAAGATATGCGTGACCTTGCCGGCCTTGGTGGCGGGGATCGCGTTCATGGTTTTCATCGCTTCGACGATGAGCAGGGTCTGTCCCACCTTCACGCTGTCGCCGACATCGACGAAGGGACGCGCGCCCGGCTCCGGCGCGCGATAGGCGGTGCCCACCATCGGCGAGGTGACCGCGCCGGGATGGTTGCTGAAATTGATTTCGGTGGCTTCGACCGTCACCGCGGCGCGAGGTGCCGCGGCCAGCGTTGCGGCTGCGGCGGGCGCCGCCGCGACCGCAGTCGCGCCGCGCGACACGCGCACGCGCTGTCCGCCCGATTGCACTTCGATTTCGGTCAGGCCGGTTTCGTTCAGAAGGTCCGCGAGGTTGCGTACCAGGGAGGAGTCGACCTGAATTTTTCTGCCAAACATATTTCTCTTGTCCGTTTTTCTTGCGCGCGGGGTTCCTTACGCGGAAAGCGCGCTCGCCAGTCCGTCGATGGCAAGTTCGTAGCCCTTCGGCCCGAACCCGCAGATGACACCGCGCGCGACCGGCGACACATAGGAGTGATGCCGGAATTCCTCGCGCGCGAAGATATTGGAGAGGTGAACCTCGACGACCGGAATCCCGATCGCCCGGATCGCGTCCTGCAACGCGATCGAAGTATGGGTATAGGCGCCCGGATTGATGACCACCCCGGCAGCCTTCGATTTCGCTTCGTGCAGCCAGTCCACCAGTTCGCCTTCATGGTTGCTCTGGCGGAAGACGATGCCGTGGCCGTGACGCTTCGCGGCTTCCGCGCAGAGCGTCTCGATATCCGCAAGCGTCATCGCGCCGTAGACGGCGGTTTCCCGGCTGCCGAGCAGGTTCAGGTTCGGCCCGTTCAGGACATAGACGGTCGCCATCGGTCTCTCTTGCCGCATTCTATAGGGAAGCCGAGGCCATAAGCCTCTGCCGGCGCGACGTCATCCGCGCGAGCGGCTTTTTATAGAGAGCGCGGGCGGCGAGGGGAAGGCTACCCCAAACCCTTGATTAATTTGAGCAATCCACCTTGCCGCATTTGCGGACCTGGGCAATGGCCATCGCCAGGCGGTCATGGGGCAGCGCGCCGGGAATCAACTGGTCGCCCAGCACGTAGCTCGGCGTGCCGGAGATCGCGAGCGCCTTGGCGAGCTCCTGCACCTCGTGCAGCGTGGCTTCGACCTCGGGATTCGAGATGTCCTTCTTGATGCGCTCGATGTCGAGGCCCGCCTGCTTCGCGGCGTTCAGGGCCTGCGCGCTGTTCGCTTCGCCCTTGGCGCTCATCAGGATGCGGTGGAACGCCCAGTATTTGGAGGGGTCCTGCATGCGCACCGCGACCGCGACCCGCGCGGCTTCCACCGAGCCTTCGCTGAGGATCGGCAATTCCTTGAGCACCACCTTCAGGTTGGGGTCGGACTTCAGCAATTCGGCGATGTCGTTGAGCGCGCGTTTGCAGTAGCCGCAATTGTAGTCGAAGAATTCGACCAGCGTGACGTTGCCCTTGGGATTGCCGAGCACGACGTCGCGCTTGGATTCGAAAATCTGCTGCTTGTGCGTGGCGATCGCCTTGAGGCGCGCGGAGTTTTCCGCAAGCTCCTGCTTCTTGCGAAGCTCGACGATGGCTTCCTGGATGATTTCCGGGTTTTTCAGGATGTATTCGCGGACGATCTTCTCGATGTCCTCCTTGCTCTGCTGCGCCTGTGCGGCACCGGCGGCAAACAGCATCGCGCCCGCAATCGCGATCACAGGCAGTCGGCGGAAGAAGGAAGCGGTCGTCATGAATATTCTCCGAAAATTGCGCATCAGCGCTGGCCCAGTTTAGGCACCTCGAATTTAAGAATGTCGTCGGCCCGGAGCCAGCCCGGCGTGCCGGTCTTGAAGCTGTTCTGGGCGCGGGTCGCAAGCGTCTTGGCGGCCTTAAAGTCGCCGTCGTTGAAGGCGGCGTAAGCCGCGGAAAGGTCGGCGTTGGCGCGGTCGCCGGCGCGGGCATAGGCGACGGCGAGCTGGCGGTGACCGAAGGAAACATTCGGCTCGCGCTGGAGCGCGAAGCGCAGCTCGCGGATCGCTTCCTGCGCGTCTTCCTTGCCGCCGCCCTGCACCAGCGCCTGGCCGAGCATCATGCGGATCAGCGCGGTGCCGCGCGAAAGCTCGACGGCCTTGCGCAACGGCGCCACGGCTTCGCGCGCGCGGCCGGACTCCAGCAGCACCTGGCCCTTCAGTTCATGGAAATAGGGATTGTTGGGCTGTGCCGCGATCAGCGCATCGACCTGCCGCACCGCGGCGCCCACGTTGCCCCAGCGATAGGACGACATCGCGCGGGCATATTGCGCGGGCAGCGAATTGTTCGAAGGCGAATAGCGCCGCGCGAGCGCGTCGGGTTTCTCGAAGTAGCCCGCGATCTTCGCCCGCATCATGTCATGGCGAAACTGAAGTTCGGGCGCATCCTTCTTGTTGTAGTGCGGGCTGGTCTGCGCGATCCGCTCGAGCTGCGCGATGCGGTTCTGCGCGGTCGGATGCGAAAGCAGGTAGGGATCGATCTGCTGCTTGATGAAAAGCTGCTGCTGCGCGAAGCGGCCGAAGGTTTCGATCATGCCGCGCGCGGATTGCCCGGTCGCGTTGAGATAGGTGACGGCGGCGCGGTCGGCGGCTTCTTCCTGGCTGCGCTGGTAGGAGAGCAGCGTGCGGCGGATGACTTCCTGCGGGCCCATGATGAGGCCGGGCGCGGCCTGGCCGATATTGTTGCCCTGGCCGCTGGCGGCGCCCGCGCCGAGCGCGGCGGCGCCGAGGATCATGGCGATGATCGCCGCGGTCTGCGCCGAGGCGAGCTGTTCGCGGATGCGCGAGAGATGGCCGCCGGCGATGTGGCCGGTTTCGTGCGCGAGCACGCCGATGATCTGGTTGGGCGTGGTCGACTCGTAGAGCGCGCCGTAGTTCACGAAGATGCGGCGGCCGTCGGCGACGAAGGCGTTGAACTCGCGGCTGTTGATGATGACGACTTCGATGTTCTGCTGCGACAGGCCCGCGGCCTTGAGAATCGGGCGCGTGTAGTCGCGCAGCAGCTCCTCGGTCTCGGCGTCGCGCAGCACCGGCAGCTTGCCCTGTTGCGCGAGCGCCTGGCCGGCATGGCCGAACAGGATCGCGGCGGCCGCCACGAGCGCGATGCCGCGCTTCGCCGCGAGGAATCTCCGGGGCGCTGGCAGGGTACGATCCGGCCTGCTAGCAATCTTGCGTTCGTGCATCGGTGAAATCAAAGCGTTCCAGTCGGGACGGCCGGGCACCAGATAGGGTCGCGGCCCCTCGAGGTCAAACCGGGGTCGAATGCGTCTGGCGCCAACGGAACGTGGGAATGAGGCGGGAGCGGGGCATCATGGCGCCGAAGCAGAACCTGGACATCAGCCCGGAACGGCAGGCACGCGCGAAGGCATGGCTCCAGCCGTCCGCGCGCAGCGATGTGCCGCCCTTCATGGTCATGGACGTGATGGAACACGCCGCCCGGATCGAGGCTTCCGGCGGGCGGGTGATTCACATGGAGGTCGGGCAGCCCGCGGCCAATGCGCCCGCGACCGCGATTGCGGCGGCGAAGGCCGCGCTCGACGTGGGCCGCATCGGCTACACCACTGCGCTCGGCATTCCGCCGCTTCGAAACCGGATCTCGCGCTATTATCGCGAGCAGCACGGGCTCGACGTGGATGCCTCGCGCATCGTGGTGACGACGGGATCGTCGGGCGGATTCATTCTCGCGTTTCTTTCGCTGTTCGAGCCGGGCAACCGCGTCGCCATGGCCTCGCCCGGCTATCCGCCGTACCGGAATATCCTGCGCGCGCTCGGCTGCGTGCCGGTGGAGATCGAGATTTCGGAACGCGACCGCTGGGCGATCACCCGGGAAGCGTTGCTTGCGGAGCACGCGAAAGCGCCGCTCAAGGGCGTCATCGTCGCGAGCCCCGCGAACCCGACCGGCACCATGATCGCGCCGGAGCAGTTGAAGGAGCTGATCGAAGCCTGCGAAGGCGCGGGCATCCGCTTCATCTCCGACGAAATCTATCACGGGCTCGATTACGCTTTCTTCGGAGAGACGGCGGCGAAATTCTCGGACGATGCTTTCGTCATCAATTCGTTTTCGAAATACTTCTGCATGACCGGCTGGCGCGTGGGCTGGATGGTGGTGCCGGAGGCCTTCATTCGCCCGGTCGAGCGGCTTCAGCAAAATCTCGCGATCTCGGTGCCGACGCTCTCCCAGATCGCGGCGGAAGCCGCCTTCGACGGACGCGCGGAGATGGATGCGATCAAGCGCGGCTATGAAGAAAATCGCCGCATCCTGATCGACGGACTGCCGAAGGCGGGGCTGGATGATTTCCTGCCCGCCGACGGCGCGTTCTATCTCTACGCCAACGTCGCGCGCTTCACGAACGACTCGCTCGATTTCGCGAAGAAGATGCTGGACGAGGCCGGTGTCGCCGCGACTTCCGGGGTCGATTTCGATACCGCGCGTGGGAGTCACTATCTGCGCTTCTGCTACGCGGGCTCGGCCGCGGAAATGCACGAGGCGGTGGAGCGCATCGGGGACTGGCTGAGGCGCGGCTGACTACGGCTTCACGCCGAGGTGCTCGAGATTCTTGATCGCGTCGTTGTCGTTCGGGTTCAGCTTGAGCGCGTAACGGAAATCGGCGATCGCGAGGTCGCGCTTCCCGGTGATGCGATAGATCACGCCGCGATTGTACCAGGCATCCTGATTGTTCTCGTCGAGCTCGATCGCGCGCGTGTGGTCGGCGATCGCGCGGTCGTAATCCTTGGTCCGCTCCCACACGGTGCCGCGATTGGTATAGGCCTTGGAATTGCGCGGGTTCAGCCGCAGCGCTTCGTTATAGTCCCGCAGCGCCTGGTCGTATTCCTTGCGGTCGAAGTTGCGGTTGCCGCGGTTGTTGTAGGCGGCGGCAAGGCCGATTTTCGTCTCGTCGCCGGAGCGGATGATGCGGTCGCAGGCGGCAATGCCGTCCTCCGGGGTGGCGCGGTCGAAGCCCTGGCATGCGCGCCAGTCCTGCTGGCGTTGCGCAAGCGAAGGCGACGCGGCGGCGAAGGCCGCAAGCAGCAGCGCGGAAACCGCGAGCGCGAAACACGCCTTATGGAATGTCATGGCCTTGCCCCCTCGGCCTGAACGCGGAAGGATTAGCACGGCGCGCGTAAAACAAAAACGCCGCGCGATCTGCGCGGCGTTCTCGTTTTCAAATCCGGTCGCTTACCAGTGGCGGTGATGGCGCCACGGACGATAGGGATTGTAATAGGGGCCGTAATAGCGGCGCGGCCCGTAATAGACCGGCGGCGGAGGCGGCGCGGGACGATAGACCGGCGCGGGGCCGTGACCGTCGAGATAGGCCTGGCTCGAGAAGCCGCGCAGGTTGCCCCAGGCGATTTCGCACCAGCCGGTGTAGCAGCGGCCGACTTCGGCGGTGGAGCCGCCCGGAATAACGCCGACCGACGGATGCTGCGTGCCGGGTCCGACGCGCACGTTGAGATCGGCGGTGACCAGTACCGGCCGCGCTTCCGCGGCGGCTGCGGCACCGAGCACGATCACGGCTGCCGCGATAGAACTCTTCACGATGGACTTCATGTCCTGCACTCTCTTCTTTGCTTGCCGCGCGCGCATCATACGCGGTCATCCCATGAGAACGATACGACTTTCCGCAGCCTATGTGGCGGCGCAAAGGCGGTGAGATGAACGCGAGCTTAACGGGCTAGCGCCGCCACCAGCCCTTCTTGGGCGAGGGATTGCTCGCGGGGGCGGGGGCGGGAGCGGGCTCCGGGTCCCCGTTCTGCGAGGCGAGCGGCGGGCTTTCGGTCCGCTCATGGGCCGCAGCCGCGGGCTGGGGATCGTCGAACCGGATGACGGGAGGCGCTTCGCGCACGGTCGAGCGGGCTCTCGGCGCCTTCGCCGCTTCTTCGGGTTCGGATTCCGGCTCCGGCGACGATGCCGGCTGCTCGGTGCCGAACTGCGGCGCGGTGCCGGGATTCTCCGGTTGCTGCACGCGCGGTTCCGGCTGCGCCGTGGTGTCGATTTCGTCGAAGTCGCCGGGACCGGCGGCGAGGTTGCCGTCCGTCTCGGTCTGCTCCGCTTCCGGCGACGTGCCGTCCGGCGAACGGTCGCGGCGATTACGCCGGCCGCCGCGGCGGCCGCGCCGCCTGCGCTTGCGCTCGCCGTCGGCGGGCTGTTCGCCGTTCTCGCCGGCGTGCTGTGGCTCGTGCGCGCCGTTGCTTTCGCCTTCGCCCATCGGCTGCTGCGTATCGTCCGCGATCTCTTCGCCTACCGGCTCGCCGTTGGCTTCGTCTCCGGTGCGGGGGGCGAGGTCGCGGTTCGGCTTTTCGCTCCGTTCGCGTCCGCGTCCGCCGCGACGGCCGCGCCGTCTGCGGCGGCGGCCGTTATTTTCACCGGCCTGCGGCTGTTCCTCGCCGTCGGCTTCGGCCGAAATCTCTTCCTCGGAATCCTCTTCCTCGATCTCGTCTTCGACCACCACCTCGTCGGCGTCGCTGAAGTCTTCGATCGTCATTTCAGAGCCGGGCCGCGCCAGGGTCGGGTTCGCAACGCCGCTCGCGGCGCCGCCTTTCTCGACGACGAAATATTGCTGGCCGGAAAGCGTCGTGTCCGACTGCACGATGATCGCGACGCCGAAGCGGCCTTCGAGATCGCGCAGATGCGCGCGCTTGTGGTTGAGCAGATAAAGCGCGGTGTCGGGCCGGGTGCGCACGATCAGGTCGTTCGCCGCCGACTTCAGGAGCTGCTCTTCGAGCGCGCGCAGGAGATGCAGCGCGACCGAGGAGACCGAGCGCATGTGCCCGGTGCCGCCGCAGGTCGGGCAGATTTCGGTGGAGCTTTCCAGCACGCCGGTGCGGATGCGCTGGCGCGACATTTCCATCAGGCCGAAATGCGAAATGCGTCCGACCTGAATGCGCGCGCGATCGTGCTTCAGGCAGTCCTTCATCTTGCGCTCGACCGCGCGGTTGTTGCGGTTCTCCTCCATGTCGATGAAGTCGATCACGACAAGGCCGGCAAGGTCGCGCAGGCGAAGCTGGCGCGCGATTTCCTCGGACGCTTCGAGGTTGGTCTTCAGCGCGGTGTCTTCGATGTTGTGCTCGCGCGTGGCGCGGCCGGAGTTCACGTCGATCGAGACCAGCGCCTCGGTCGGGTTGATGACGATATAGCCGCCGGACTTGAGCTGCACGACCGGCGAGAACATCGCATCGAGCTGATGCTCAACGCCGAAGCGCGAGAACACCGGCAGCGTGTCGCGATAGGGCTTCACGTTCTTGGCATGGCTCGGCATGAGCATGCGCATGAACTCTTTCGCGTCCTTGTAGGATGCGTCGCCCGCGACGATCACGTCGTCGATGTCTTTATTATAGAGGTCGCGGATCGCGCGCTTCACCAGCGAGCCTTCCTCGTAAACGAGGGCGGGGGCGGTGGAGTTCAGCGTCTGCTCGCGAACCTGCTCCCACTGGCGCAGGAGATATTCGAAGTCGCGCTTGATCTCGGTCTTGGTGCGCGAGGCGCCCGCGGTGCGCAGGATCACGCCCATGCCGTCCGGCACTTCGAGGTCGGACACGAGGTCCTTCAGGCGGCGGCGGTCGGCGCCGTCGGTGATCTTGCGGGAGATGCCGCCGCCGCGCGCGGTGTTCGGCATCAGCACCGAATAGCGGCCGGCGAGCGAGAGATAGGTGGTTAGCGCCGCGCCCTTGGTGCCGCGCTCTTCCTTCACGACCTGCACCAGGATGATCTGGCGGCGCTTGATGACTTCCTGAATCTTGTAGGTGCGGTGGCGGCGCGGCGCGCGCTCAGGCACTTCTTCCATCGCGTCGCCGCTGACGACGGATTCGACGGTTTCCGGCGCATGCGCTTCGTCCGCGGGGGAATCCTCGACATGGGATTCCTGCGGCTCGCCCGCTTCGTTGTCGTTCTCCGCGTTCGCCTGTGCGTCGGCGGAGACTTCCGCTTCGCCTTCGTCGCCATCGGCCGCTTCCGGCTGCGGCTCGTTGTCGAACGAGGCGGCCAGCGGTTGCGCGGATTCGTCGTGATGCTCCGGCGCGTCGTTGTCGTCTCCATGATCGTCGTGCGCATCAAGGTCGTGCGCGTCGGCGTCATGCGTGTCGTGATCGTGCGCTTCTTCCGAACCCTCGTCGGAAAGCTCCGCGTCCTCGGAAATGCTTTCCGGGTTGCTCGCGGCTTTCGCCTGGTGGCGGCGCTTGCGGCGCTGCTCGGATTCCTCGGCGGCGCGCTGCTCTTCCTCGATCAGGCGCTGACGATCCGCGACCGGGATCTGGTAATAATCCGGGTGGATTTCGCCGAAGGCGAGAAAGCCGTGCCGGTTGCCGCCGTAGTCGACGAAGGCGGCTTGCAGCGAAGGCTCTACGCGCGTGACTTTCGCTAGATAGATGTTGCCGCGAAGCGGCCGGCGATTGGCGGATTCGAAATCGAATTCCTCGACACGATTGCCGCGCACCACCACGACCCGGGTTTCCTCCGGGTGGGTGGCGTCGATAAGCATTTTATTGGCCATGAGATTCCCATTGCGCGCGCTGCACGAGCGCGCGTCACGAATTGATTGGAACGCGAATGAGGGGGACGCGAGTTGGATACGCGGCTGCGCGGGGTCTGTCCTAGATCCCGTTTGGATTGCAGTGCGGCCATCGGCTTCGCTTCCCGGTTCTAGCGAGCGGCTTCGCGAACACACGCGCGAGGCCTTGTCGCCATCACGGTCATTGGCGATGTGTATCGGGCGCCTCTGGGCGCGCTGCGCGTCGCGGCATTTTCAACTGCCGGTCGCGGACCCGCGCCTTCCGTTCGCCCGGACGAATCCCGCACGCGAACCGTGATGGTTTTATGTAGGCTCGGCCATGCCCGCTTGGCAAGCAGAGAGGCTAAACCTCTCGACTTATTGATTATTTTGCCGGAAAAAACCACGGTAAACGGCGGCTTAACCGGGCCGGGCTATGAAATGCGGCGAAGATCATGGGGCCGCCGGGAATGCGCAGCTTGTCTTTATTGTTGGGGTTTTTGCTGGGAGCGGCGGCGCTGGCCCCGCATCCGGCCGTGGCCCAGACCGGCCAGCGGGCCATTGCCCTCGACGCCCGGCTCGTGGGCGACGCCAGCCGGACCCGGCTCGTGATCGACCTGAACCGCAGGGTTGAAGTCCGCGCCTATACAATCGCCAATCCCAACCGTGTCGTCGTCGATCTGCCCGAAGTGAGTTTCGACCTGCCGGTCGGGGCGGGCAGGCAGGCGCGCGGTCTCGTTTCCGCGTTTCGCTATGGCCAGCTTTCGCAGGGCAAGGCCCGCATCGTGATCGACCTGCGCGAGCCGGTGAGGATCGACAAGACCTTCGTGCTGGCGGCGGTGGAAGACCAGCCCGCGCGCCTCGTGATCGATCTGGTCCGCACCGACGCCGCCACCTTCCAGAAGCATGCGCTCGTTCCCGAGCGCTCGCAGGCGGCCGCGCCGAAGGCGCCGCCCAAGCAGAATCCCGCCGACAACCGTCCGCTGATCGTGCTCGACCCCGGTCACGGCGGTCCCGATGCCGGCGCGCAGGCGAAAACCGGCGACGAGGAAAAGGAAGTCGTGCTGCGGGTCGCGAAACTCCTGCGCGACGAGCTGCTGAAGACCAATCGCTACCGCGTGGTGATGACGCGCGACGACGATACCTTCGTGTCGCTGGAGGAGCGCGTGGCCATCGCGCGCTCCAATGCCGCCGCGCTCTTTATATCCATTCACGCCGACTCGCTCTCCAAGGGCGCGGGCGAGGCCTCCGGCGCCACCATCTACACCCTGTCCGAGCGCGCTTCCGACAGCGAAGCCCAGCGCCTTGCCGACAAGGAGAACGACGCCGACAACCTCGCGGGCTACCTTTCGCGGCAGCCCGACGACGTCGCCAATATCCTGTTCGATCTCACCCATCGCGAGACCAAGAACCGCTCGGTCCTTTTCGCGCGCACCCTCGCGGGAAGCCTGAAGCATGCGGCGCGGCTGCATAAGTCGCCGTTGCGCTCGGCCGGGTTCGTCGTGCTGAAATCGCCGGACGTGCCTTCCGTGCTGCTTGAGCTGGGCTACCTGTCGAGCCCCGGCGATCTGAAGCAGATGACTTCCGAAGCCTGGCGCGAAAAGGTAACAGTTTCCATGGTGGAGGCGATCGACAGGTTTTTTGCAGGCCGTAGCCCGGCCATGGCGGGACGCTAGAGGGCTCCGGGATAGATTTGCCGCCGCGAGCGGGGACGAGGCGCGAAGTGTCTACCGATTATTATAAGCCTATTGCCAATGCCGTCGCCCGGCTGCGTCCCAACACGCTGGCCGCGCGCCGCTCGATCTACGATCAGGCGCGGCAGCTCCTGTTCGAGGAAGCGCGCAGCGCGTCGCCGCCGATGGCGGTGAGCGAACTGATGGCCGAGCAGCGCGCGCTCGAAGACGCGATCCAGATGGTCGAGGCCGAAGCGGTCTTCCTCGAAGGCGAGGAGGCCGCGGGCGACGACGAATATTTCCGCGCACCACCACCGCCGTCACGCGCGCCGCGTCCTCGCCCGGCGCCCCCGCGCTCGCGTGCAACCCCGGTGGAAGCGCCGCGACCGCCGCTGCGCCGCGCGCCCGCGCCGCCACCGCGGGAAGAAGACTACGAAGCGCCTTACGTACCCGATCCGCGCGCGGCTCCCGCGCGGCGGCCCTCTCATGTACCGCCGCCCGCGCCCGAAACCCGTCGCGCGCCCGATCCGCGTCATGCGCCCGAACCGGCCTACGAACCGGAGCCTCCTTACGAAGACGATCCGCACGACAGTCCCGCGGGCGAGGAGGTGCATCGTCTGCGTGCGCAGGAACAGCGCCGCCTCGAGATGGAGCAGCGCCGCGCGCAGCGGCAGTCGCGCGGCGGCGCGGCAAGCCGCGCAAAACGCGGCACCAGTCCCACCATGATCGTGATCGTCGCGCTGGCGCTGGTCGCGCTTTTCCTGGCCGGCGCCGCGGCGGCTTATGTAACGGTCTATGGCTGGCCGTCGTTCCGCGCCGCGCCGGCGCCGCAACAGCAGCAGAAGAATGCGGAAACGCCCGCGCCGCAGCCCGCGCAGGCCGATGCGACCAAGCTGCGCGACCTCATGGAGCGCGCTTCGAAGGCGCTCGAGGGCGGCGACCCTTCGGTCGCGATCCAGCTTCTCACCGAAGCGGTCGTGCTCGCGCCGAAGGAAGCGCCCGCCTATACACTGCGCGGCCACTCCTATTTGCAGACCGGGGATTCCGCCCGCGCGATCGAGGATTTCTCGGAAGCGATCAAGCTCGGCAGCCGGGATTTTTATGCGTTCGTCGGCCGCGCCGTCGCCTATCGCCGCATCCGCGATTTCCCGCGCTCGATTGCCGACTATAACGAAGCGATCAAGATCCGGCCCGATCATGCCGGCGCGTGGAATAACCGCTGCTTCGTGCAGGCGATTTCCGGCGACCTCGAAAAGGCGCTTGCCGACTGCAACGAGTCGCTGCGGCTCGTGCAGAACGAGCCCAACACGCTCGACAGCCGCGCGCTGGTCTATCTCAAGCAGGGCCAGTGGGATCTCGCGATCGCCGACTATGAAACCGTGCTGAAGATCGCGCCGAATACCGTGAGCGCGCTGTATGGGCGCGGTTTCGCGAAGCTGAAAAAAGGCGACAAGCGCGGGCAGGCCGATATTTCGACTGCGACCACGGCGGCGCCGACCATCGCGCAGGAATTCGAGCGCTATGGCGTCAAGTAAGCCGCGCGTGCCGCTGCTTCTGTTGTTTTCGCTTCTGCTTTTACTCGCCGTGCCCAGGGCTTTCGCGCAGGCGGATGATTTCGACATCTGCGTGAAGCAGTCCGGCGAGCGCGCCATCGCCGCCTGTTCGGACGCAATCGCGTCGGGCGCGTTCAGCGGCGACCGGCTCTCCGAGCTCTACAACAGCCGCGGTGCGGAATGGCGGCTTCGCAACAATTACGAGCGCGCGATTGCGGACTACGACGAGGCCTTGCTGCTTGCGCCGCACTATATTGCGGCGCTGAACAACCGCTGCTGGGCGCTCGCCGCCGTGGGCCGCGCGAAGGAAGGGCTAAACGACTGCAATGTTTCGCTTCAGGTGAAGCCGGGCAACGACGCGACGCACAACAACCGCGCGCTGGCGAATTTCAAGCTCGGAAACTTCGACGAAGCTTTCGCCGATACCGAGATCGCGTTGAAGGGAAACGCGAAACGCTCGACCGCGCTTTATCTGCGCGGCGTGATCAAGGCGCGCCGCGGCGACTCTGCGGGGGCGAACGCGGATATTGCGGCAGCGAAAAGACTCCGCGCTGCGATAGAAGACGAGTTCCGCAAGATCGGTGTCGCGCGCTAGGCGCATAGCGCATCTGTTTTCACGCGTTTGCGGGATGCGCTGTGGAAAACTTCGTCACAAAACTTTTGCATTCGGACATGACTTCCGTCAGCATTACTTGAGTACCGGGCGGCGGTCAGTAGATGTGGGGTACGCGTTATGAGCCACGCGGCGAGTTATCGGATGCGAGCCGAGCACTGCGCGCAGATGGCGGCGCAGGCGAAAGAAGAGTTTCATCGCAAGAACTTCCAGCAGCTCGCGAACATGTGGGCGGAGATGGCGCAGAAGGCGGAAAACCGGAGCGTCGCCGCGGAAGAGGTGCGCGAAGACGCCACCTTCAACGATCGCAAGATAATCCAGGACGCGCTCGCCACCATCAAACTGGCTGAGGCCGGCTAACACCGCCGTCACGACGCGCTTCTCCCGTCCGGAACGACAAGCATCTTCTCGTGTGTGCGCATTGGCCAGCTTTTGCGGGCCTGACGCTCAATGGCGATTGTCAGAATGTTCCCGTTATGTTCTTTTCCGGCTCAGGATTCGCGGCGTCGTGGGGACTCGCGAAGTGAGGCGAGGGAGCGGGGCCGATGAGCCTTTACGTGACGGTCGGAACGAACGATCCGGCCACATCCAATGCGTTTTACGACGCCGTATTGGCGACCATCGGCTGGAAATCGCACGTCGAATTTCCGGGATGGCGCGCTTATTCGGAGGGCGGCGGCGGCAAGGGATTTGTTTTGTGGGTAGCAAAGCCCTTCAACAAGGAAGCCGCGACGGCGGGGAACGGCACGATGGTGGGGTTCATGGCGAAGTCCCACGACGAGGTCGATGCCTTCCACGCCGCGGCCATGGCCAACGGCGGTGCGGACGAGGGCGGGCCGGGCCCTCGCCCGCATTATGGCCCGAGCTGGTACGCCGCCTACATGCGCGATCCCGCGGGCAACAAGCTCGCGATCGTTTTCAACGATTGATCCGCTCAGAATTTTCCGTGCCGTCCTTCGCCGCCGGAGAAGCGGCTCGCGCCCGCGAGCGT
>CAZNPX010000039.1:0-30519 GCA_964575175.1 uncultured Hyphomicrobiales bacterium
GGACTCGAGGTGCTGCGCATCATCAACGAGCCGACGGCCGCGGCGCTCGCCTACGGCCTCGACAAGCAGAAGCAGGGCATGATCGCCGTCTATGACCTTGGCGGCGGCACCTTCGATATTTCCGTGCTCGAAATCGGCGACGGCGTGTTCGAGGTGAAGTCCACCAACGGCGACACCTTTCTCGGCGGCGAAGACTTCGACATGCGTCTCGTGAGTTACCTCGCGGACGAGTTCAAGAAGGAGCAGGGCATTGATCTGCGCAAGGACAAGCTCGCGCTCCAGCGCCTGAAGGAAGCGGCCGAAAAGGCGAAGATCGAGCTTTCTTCCGCGACGCAGACCGAAATCAATCTGCCCTTCATCACCGCCGATGCCTCGGGTCCGAAGCATCTGACGATGAAGCTCACCCGCGCGAAATTCGAAGCCCTGGTCGACGATCTCGTCCAGCGCACGGTCGAGCCGTGCCGTCAGGCGCTGAAAGACGCCGGGCTTTCGGCCGGTGAAATCAAGGAAGTCGTTCTGGTCGGCGGCATGACCCGCATGCCGAAGGTGCAGGAAGTCGTGAAGCAGTTCTTCGGGAAGGAGCCCCACAAGGGCGTGAACCCCGACGAAGTGGTTGCGATCGGCGCCGCGGTGCAGGCCGGCGTGTTGCAGGGCGACGTCAAGGACGTGCTGCTTCTCGACGTGACCCCGCTCTCGCTCGGCATCGAAACGCTGGGCGGCGTGTTCACCCGTCTGATCGAGCGCAACACCACGATCCCGACCAAGAAGTCGCAGGTCTTCTCGACCGCCGAGGACAATCAGGGTGCCGTCACCATTCGCGTTTCGCAGGGCGAGCGTGAAATGGCTGCCGACAACAAATTGCTCGGCCAGTTCGACCTCGTGGGTCTTCCGCCCGCGCCGCGTGGCGTGCCGCAGATCGAAGTCACCTTCGACATCGACGCCAACGGCATCGTCAACGTGCAGGCGAAGGACAAGGGCACCGGCAAGGAGCAGCAGATCCGCATTCAGGCCTCTGGCGGCCTGTCGGATGCCGACATCGAAAAGATGGTCAAGGATGCCGAGCTGCACGCGACCGAAGACAAGGCGCGCCGCGAAACCGTCGAAGCCAAGAATCAGGGCGAGGCGTTGGTCCACGCAACCGAGAAGTCGCTCTCCGAGTTCGGCGACAAGGTCGATGCCGGCACCAAGTCCTCGATCGAGGCGGCGCTGAACGATCTGAAGGAAGCCTTGAAGGGCGACGACGCCGAAGACATCAAGGCCAAGACCAATGCGCTGGCGCAGTCTTCGATGAAGCTCGGCGAGGCGATGTACGCCGCGAAATCGGCGGAAAGCGACGCGGGCGATGCGAACGCCGGCGGCAACGCCAAGAACGAAGATGTCGTCGATGCCGAATTCACGGAAGTGAAGGACGACAAGGACGACAAGAAAAAATCCGCGTAAGGGCGGAGAGCAAACATGATCCTCATCCTGAGGAGGCCACCGATCCCGGGTTTGCCCGGGATCGGCGTCTCGAAGGGTGAAGGTCGTTCGAAACAAGCCTCGTCCTTCGAGATGCAGCCCTTCGGGCCGCTCCTCAGGACGAGGTTTTTTGTACGAGACTGATGCGAATGTCGAAGCGCGATTACTACGAAGTCCTGAGCGTCTCGCGCACGGCAAGCGACGGCGAGCTGAAGACCTCCTATCGCAAGCTCGCGATGCAATGGCATCCGGATCGCAATCCCGGCGACAAGGATTGCGAAGCGAAGTTCAAGGAAATCAACGAGGCCTATGATTGCCTGAAGGACCCGCAGAAGCGCGCGGCCTATGACCGCTATGGCCACGCCGCCTTCGAAAACGGCAATGGCGGCGGGCCGGGCGGCTTTAGCGGCGACTTCACCTCCGCCTTCTCCGATATTTTCGACGATCTCTTCGGCGGCATGGGCGGGCGCCGCGGCGGCCGCAGCGGCGGCCGCGAGCGCGGCGCCGACCTTCGCTACAATCTGGAAATCTCGCTCGAGGAAGCCTTCAACGGAAAAACCGCGAAGATCGAGCTCCCCACCAACGTCGCTTGCGAAACCTGTTCGGGCACCGGCGCCAAGGCCGGGACCCAGCCGGTCACCTGCAAGACCTGTCAGGGTACCGGCCGCATCCGGCACGCGCAGGGCTTCTTCACGCTCGAGCGCACCTGCGCTTCCTGTCAGGGCCGCGGCTCGGTGATTCAGGACCCATGCAAGTCCTGCGGCGGTGCGGGCCGCGTCGTGAAGGAGCGCACCCTCGAAGTGAATATTCCGCCGGGCGTCGAGGATGGCACGCGGATTCGCCTGGGCGGCGAGGGCGAAGCCGGCGTGCGCGGCGGCGGCGCGGGCGATCTCTATATTTTCCTGTCGGTGACGCAGCATCCGATCTTTCAGCGCGAAGGCGCGGATCTCTATTGCCGCGTTCCGGTCTCGATGGTGACGGCGACTTTGGGCGGCGAGTTCGATGTGCCCACCGTCGATGGCGGCCGCTCGAAAGTGAAGATTCCGGAAGGCACCCAAACGGGAAAACGCTTCCGCCTCGCCGGCAAGGGCATGCCGGTCCTGCGCTCGCGCGACCGGGGCGACATGTTCGTGCAGGTTGCCGTGGAAACGCCGCAGAAGCTGACCAAGCGCCAGAAGGAACTGCTGAAGGAGTTCGACGGCGAAAGCTCGAAAGATACGCAGCCGGAATCCGCGGGATTCTTCGCGAGAATGCGCGAGCTCTTCGAGTAGCGCGGAAACTTGACCACGGCGGTGGCGAGGCGCTACCCGTAAGAGACCCGTCAAGGTAAGGCGTAGCGGCAATGCAGACAGCCGGCGACAAGAAAGCGGCACCGCGTTTCGACGGCGTGAAATTCATTTCTTCCTGGCTGAAGAATCCGAAGAATGTCGGCGCCGTCGCGCCCTCCGGCCCCGTGCTTTCGCGCACCATGGCCGCGATCGTGGAGCCTTCGGTCGAAGGTCCGATTGTGGAATTGGGACCCGGCACCGGCCCCGTGACGGCGGCCCTGATCGAGCGGGGGATCGATCCCGCGCGGCTGGTGCTCGTCGAATATGACGAGAAATTCTGCGAAACGCTTCGCAAGAAATATCCGCAAGTGAAGGTGGTGCAGGGCGATGCTTTTGCGCTCGATCAAGCCCTGCGGGGTCATGCGAGCGGCCCGCTCGCGGCCATCGTCTCCAGCCTTCCTTTGCTCAATTTCTCTCCCGCGCAGCGCCAGGCGCTGATTGCGGCTTCCATGAAGCTGTTGCGTCCGCGCGCGCCCTTCATCCAGTTTACCTATGGCGCGAATTCGCCGCTGCCGGTGGAATCGCAGCTCTACGAAACCTCGGCGTCGAAGCGCATCTGGCGGAATCTCCCGCCCGCGCGCGTCTGGACCTATCGTGCGAGGTAAGGGATCCGAATGAAGAAAATTCTCGTCTTCGCCGGCTCCATCCGCACGGGCGCATTGAGCGCAAAACTCGCCGCGCATGTCGCGCGCGAGCTTGCGCTCATGGACGCGGAATCGACCCTGATTTCGCTCGCCGACTATGAAATGCCGCTCTACAACGGCGATCTTGAAAAGGATCAGGGCGTTCCGGAAAACGCGAAGAAGCTGAAGGGCATGATGCTCGCGCATCAGGGCATCTATATCGCCTCGCCCGAATACAACGCCTCGATGCCGCCGCTCCTGAAAAACGCCATCGACTGGGTCTCGCGCGCGAAAGAGCCCTTGGGCAATCCCTACAAGCAATGCACCTTCGCGCTCGGCGCGACGTCGAACGGCCGCTTCGGCGGTTATCGGGGACTCTATCATCTGCGCCAGTCGCTCGAGCTCGGTCTCGGCACGCTGGTGATCCCGGAGCAGGTCGCGATCTCGCAGGCCGAAAGCGCCTTCGACGAGCGCGGCGCCCTGAAGGAGGAAGGCAACCAGAAAATGCTGAAGGTGCAGCTCGAAAAGCTGATCGCAATGGCCGGAGTGCTTTCGTGAAACGGGATATTGCCGCGCGCGACCGCGTGATCGTCGCCCTCGATCTTTCAGACGTAGAAGCGGCGGAAAAGACGATCTGGGCGCTCGGCGACAGCATCAGCTTCTACAAGATCGGCTATGAGCTGGTGATGGCCGGCGGCCTCGCGCTGGCCGAAGACCTCGTGCAGGGGGGCAAGAAAGTCTTTCTCGACATGAAGCTGCATGACATCGGCAATACCGTCATGCATGCGACCCGCCGCGCGGCCGCGCTCGGCGCGACCTTCCTAACGGTTCACGCTTTCCCGCAGACCATGCGCGCGGCCGTCGAAGGCCGCGGCGACAGTGATCTCGATATTCTCGCCGTCACCGTGCTGACGTCCTGGGACAATGACGACCTCAAAGACGCGGGCTATGCCGCGACCGTGCCCGAACTGGTTGCACGCCGCGCGGCGCAGGCTGAAGCCATCGGCATCGACGGTCTGGTCTGCTCGCCGGCGGAGGCGAAGGATTTGCGGCAACGCCTCGGCGCCAAGATGATGCTGGTGACCCCCGGCATTCGACCCGCCGGCAGCGCAAAGGGCGACCAGAAGCGCATCATGACGCCCGGAGAAGCGGTACACGCGGGCGTCGATTATATGGTGATCGGACGTCCGATCGTGGCGGCCGAGGATCCGAAGGCGTCGGCCGAGGCGATCGTTGCGGAAATCGAAAACGCCACGAACTAGGGGAAGCGAAATGGCCAAGGGATACTGGATTGCAAGGGTCGATGTGCGCGACGATGCGGTTTACGCAGAATACCGCGACGCCAATGCCATTGCCTTCAAGAAATATGGTGCGCGCTTCGTCGTGCGCGGCGGCAAGTTCGAGAACCCCGAAGGGTCTTCGCGGACGCGCAACGTGGTGATCGAGTTTCCGAGCTATCAGGCGGCGGTCGATTGCTATCACTCGCCGGAATACAAGCACGCGATCTCGATCCGCGCGCCGGTCTCCGAAGGCGACATCGTGATCATCGAGGGGTACGACGGTCCGCAGCCGTCCTGAGGCTGCGCGCTTTCCTTGGCGCCTGTCTCCGCGCTATACCCGCGCCCACGTCTGGAGCGCGACAAATGGCCGAACTTCGTCTCGTTATTGCAGGTGCCGGCGGCCGCATGGGCCGCACGCTGCTTCGCGCGATCCATGAAGTGCCGGGGTTCGCGCTTGCGGGCGCCGTGGATCGCGAAGATGCCGCCGAGATCGGCGCCGATACCGGCGTGCTCGCCGGCCTTTCGGCCTCCGGCAAGACGGTCACCGCCGACGCGCTGCCGCTGGTCGCCCAGGCCGACGCCATCATCGATTTCACTACGCCCGCGTCGACGGTCGCCCTTGCCGCTCTCGCCGCGCAGGCGCGCATCGTCCACGTCATCGGTACGACCGGGCTGACTGCCGCCGATGAGGCGAAGCTGGAGGCCGCAGCGAGGCACGCTGCACTCGTGAAGTCCGGCAATATGAGCCTCGGCGTGAATCTGCTGGCCGCACTCGTGAAGCGCGCGGCTGCAAGCCTCGGCCCCGAATTCGATATCGAAGTCCTGGAGATGCATCACAACCGCAAGGTCGATGCGCCGTCCGGCACCGCGCTTCTTCTCGGCAACGCCGCCGCCGAAGGCCGCAAGGTCGAGCTTGCGAAAAATTCCGTTCGCTCCCGCGACGGCCATACCGGCGCGCGGAAGGAAGGCGATATCGGCTTTGCCACCCTGCGCGGCGGCACGGTGATCGGTGACCATACCGTGATTTTCGCCGGCCCCTCCGAGCGCATCGAGCTTTCCCATAAGGCCGAAGACCGCATGATCTACGCGCGCGGTGCGCTGGCCGCCGCCCGATGGGGCAAAGGGAAGAAGCCCGGCATCTATTCCATGGCCGACGTGCTCGGGCTTTCCTGATCTCGCATGAAAACGTTCGTCTGGGCCATTCTCGTGCTTCTGCTCGCCGCGCTTTATGTGTATTTTTTCGGCACGTCTCTGGTTGCGCAGTTCACCGGCATCAGCCCGCGCGTAATTTCGCTGATCGCCGGATTGGCGGTGGTTCTGCTCGGGATTGCCGCGATGATGACCGGCAAGCTCTTGGCGTCCCGGCCTCCGGCGTCGAAGGCGCGGGACGAGTAGCATCGACAGCCGCCGCGTATCTCGCTATGCGCTTCGCCGGATTTCTTATCTCGCGCGCAATTGCCGCGATCAGACATACAGGGAAGTAGAATGGAACGGCTTCTGGTTCTCGTCCGCCACGGCCAGAGTGAGTGGAATCTCAAGAATCTCTTCACCGGCTGGCGCGATGTCGATCTGACGGAGCAGGGCGTCGCAGAAGCCAAGGCTGCGGGCCAAAAGCTGAAAGCGCGCGGGCTGCAATTCGATGTGGCCTACACCTCTGCGCTGAAACGCGCGCAGCGAACGCTCGGCCTCGTGCTCGACGAGATGGGCCAGAGCGGGCTCACGATACACAAGGACCCGGCGCTGAACGAGCGCGACTATGGCGATCTCAACGGTCTCAACAAGGACGATGCCCGCAAGAAATGGGGCGAGGAACAGGTGCATATCTGGCGCCGCTCCTACGATACGCCGCCGCCGGGCGGCGAAAGCCTGAAGGATACGGTGGCCCGCGCGCTGCCTTACTACGTGCAGAACATCCTGCCCGGCGTATTGCGCGGCGAACGCACGCTGGTCGCGGCCCACGGCAATTCGCTTCGTGCGCTCATCATGGTGCTCGAGCGGCATACGCCGGAAAGCATCATCAAGCGCGAACTCGCGACCGGCGTTCCGATCATCTACAGGCTGAATGCTGACGCGACGGTCGCGGAGAAGCTCGATCTCGCGAGCTGAGAACTATTTCGCGACGTAGGTCCTCTGCACATATTTGCCGAGCAGTAACCCGATCGCAGAAGCTGCAAAAAGTCCTGCGCTGCGCACGCCCGAAGTCGCGCCCAAGCCGCCAAGCACCATCATGGTGACGACGATGCACGCCGCAATGCAGACAGCGAGCGTAATGATTAGAGAAAGCGACCAGCTCATCGAAATCCCCTGTCACCCAGTCACACCTACAGGGTGTGACCGCCGCGGGCAGAATTCAATGCCGGTGCGATAGCCCTCACGCAATCAGCCGCGCCTGTTCCCAACCGAGCATGGCGCGTTTGCGCGTCAGCCCCCAGTGATAGCCGGTCAGCGCGCCGCTTACGCCGACAATGCGGTGGCACGGCACCACGAAAGAGATCGGGTTCTTGCCGACGGCGGCGCCCACCGCGCGCGCGGCACTATCTTTTCCGATTTTCCTGGCAACATCGCTATAGGTCGCCGCGCGTCCGAGCGGGACCTTGAGCAGCGTTTCCCACACGCGAACTTCGAAATCGGTGCCGATCAGCACGACCCGCAGCGGCGTATCGGGCTTCCAGCGCTCGGACTGAAAGATGCGCGCGGCAATGTCCGCGGTGGAGGCCGAGTCTTCGATATAACGTGCGTTCTTCCAGCGTGCGCGCATGTCCTTCAATGCCGCGGCTTCCTTGCCGGGGTCGGAGAATGCTAATCCGCAAAGTCCGCGCGACGTCGTCATCACGAGTGCCGTGCCGAACGGGGAAGGATGAAAGCCGTAGCGGATTTCGAGCCCTTCGCCGCCGGTCTTCCATTCTCCGGGCGACATTGCTTCATGCACGACAAAGAGATCGTGCAGCCTTCCGGGGCCGGAAAGCCCGAGTTCGTAGCTCGCTTCCAGAATGTTCGGTGATTGCGTGAGCAGCTTCTTCGCGTTGTCGAGCGTGACCGCCTGCAAAAAAGCCTTCGGCGTCAGCCCGCACCAGCGGCGGAACAACTCGTTCAGCGTGCGCACGTCGGTGCCGGAAGCCGCCGCCACGGCCTCCACTTCCGGCTGGTCGCGGAACTTCTTCGTCAGGTATTCGATGGCGCGGCGAACGGTTTCGTAGTCCTGCCGGTCGGCGGCGTCGGAAATCTTCATGGCGCTCGCATGCATTTCGAAATCCTCCGTGATGAAAGGAGGAGATAGGACCCGACGATAGCCGAAACCACCCGATTCCGCGCGAAGTCAGCGCTTCGCGGTCGCGAGTGCCGCGGCCAGCAATTTCGCGAGCCGCTCCTTGCCGACGGGCGGTAGGAACGTGCCGATCACGCGGGTAATCCTGCGCTCGGTCAGGGCGACGCGGGTGACGCCGGAAAGCTCGTCCGAGGTCGTCTCGAGCCGCACCCAGCGCGGGTTCATGGTGTCCTGGCGCTCTTCGCCGCGCGCGGACACGCGCCGCCACACCAGCCGCACGGGAGTCACGAGGATTTCCTCGAAGGCCCGCGCCGCGCGATAATTCGAGCGGAAGGCAAGCCACACCAGAAGGACGTCAAGCCCGAGAAAGCCGAAAATCGGCCAGGCGCCCATCATCAGGAAGACAAGCCCGAGGACAAAGCTTGCGCCGCCGATAATCCCCATCAGGATCGCAAATCCGCGCGCGCTCAACGAGCGGTGCGGGGATAACCGCTCGAACAAAAGCGTCTCTTCCGGAAACGGGTTGCTCGCGTTCATGCGGCAATTATAGAGGACGAATGGGCAAAAAAGCGACCGCGAAAAAGCGCATGCCGGGCAAGGCGAGACCGCAGACGAAAGCCGGCGGGCTGAAGCGCTGGAGCGAAGCCGAGGTCGTCGAGGCCTTCACGCGCTGGCAGAAGGCAAGCCCGCACCCCGAGGGCGAGCTCGAATACGTCAATCACTATACCTTGCTGGTCGCGGTGGTTCTGTCGGCCCAGGCGACCGACACCGGCGTGAACAAGGCGACGAAGGCGCTGTTTCAGGTTGCCGATACGCCGGAAAAGATGGTCGCGCTCGGCGAAGAAAAACTGCGCGGCTACATCAAGACCATCGGCCTTTACAAAGGCAAGGCGAGGAACGTGATTGCGCTCTCGCGGATGCTGATCGAGCGGCATGACTCGCGCGTGCCGAAGACGCGCGAGGAATTGCAGGAATTGCCCGGCGCCGGGCGCAAGACGGCGAATGTCGTACTCAACATCGCCTTTGGCGAGCCGACGCTCGCAGTCGACACCCATGTATTTCGCGTGAGCAACCGCACGGGCCTCGCGCCGGGCAGGAATCCGCTGGAAGTGGAGCTGGAGCTCGACCGCGTCATTCCCGCGCGCTTCAAGACCCACGCCCATCACTGGTTGATCCTGCACGGACGCTATACCTGTCTTGCCCGCAATCCGAAGTGTCCCGCCTGCATCGTCAACGATCTTTGCCGCTGGCCGGAGAAGACGCTTTAAATTCCGGCTCCGCGCTCCGGCGGCAGGATCTCGCGCTTCGGCATGAATCGCTTGTGCCGCCGCACCATGAAGGCGGTCGCAAAAACCGGCGTAATCAAATTGAGTACCGGCACGCTGACGACTGCCGCGATCACGAGACCGGAGAGGAAAACCGATACGGCATTCTGCTGCCGCAGCCGCCGCGCTTCTTCCGGCGTGCGAAAGCGCATCGCCGCCATTTCGAAAAACTCCCGGCTGAGCAGATAGGCGTTCGCGATGAAGAAAACGGCCACGTTGAAAACCGGGATCACGAACCACAGCAGGATCGCGCCGAGGTTCACCAGCAGCACGACCCCGAAGAACTTCGCGGACAAAAGCGCCGCGCGCGGAATCGAAAGCGGCCTGCCCGGCGCGTCGGCGGGAAACCTGGTTCGTTCGACTTCATCGGCGACCTCGTCGATGAAAATCGCAGCCATCAGCGAAGTCACCGGCGCCATTGCAAAGAAGGCAAGCACCAGCGTGAGCACGCCGAGCAGCACGGCCGCGATGGTGTCGTAGGGCGAGGCGAGCGGCAAAAGAAACTGCAACAGCCATTGCAAGACGGCGCCGAGCGCGACGATGAGCAGCAAGGCAAGCCCGACCGACTTCAGAAGGATCTTCCGAAGCGGCGGCGAGAAGGTTTGCGCGAAGGCGCTGAAGGCATCCCGGATCATGCCCCGCGCTTTTAGCAGGCATTACGCCTTGATTGAGGCGGCGACCGGAACGGATTCAGGAAGATCGGGGGCGAGTGGCGGAGTCCCGCCTTCCGCTAAAGGGCGGGGTGTGTCCTCCCGTTCGTCTTCCGGCGGCAACGGGCGGTTGGCCCAGCGCAGCTTGTGATAGTCGAAGCCCAGTTCGATCGTCGGCTTCACCACGCGGAAATAGGGGGAGATATCGAAGTCGCGCGGCATGTAAAGCGAATGGTGGCGGATATGCAGAATCTCGCGCCGCTTTTCCTTGCTCTCGACGAGTTCGATGCGCGGCAGAATCGGATAACGCACCGACTCGAAGGCCTGCGCGATCAGGCCGGAGCAGATCACTTTCGTGGGCACGCCGGAGCCGACCGAAAGCATGCGGCGGCGATAGCGCGCCGGAATCGGCGCCGGAAACAGGTAGCGCATGAGATCAATGATGTTCTTCACATCGTACTCGATCCCGAGTCGCTTGATCATGTAGTTCACCACATGCTCGCGGTCTTCGTCGGAAAGTCCGACCGGACGGCAGACGCGCGTGTGGAACGAAGTGTATTTGGAAAGCGGGGCGGTGATCACGCCCTGGCCGAGATGCGCTTCGATCAGGACGTGCGGCGAGCCGTCGGTCGCGCGCTTGTTGAAGCGCGGCCCGACATAAAGAGCCGAATGCGACCAGGTCGATTGCGTGAGATACTTGATGATGCCCGAGACGCGGGTATTGCCTTCGACCAGCACCACGTCGCCGGGTTGCAGCACGACTTCGAGCGCCGCAGGATCGCTCGGCGTGAACGGCTCGATGCCCTCCGAAGGCTGCTCGAGGCAACTGATGATGCGGCGGCTGATCCAGCCGTGCACAAAGTCCATCCCAAATCCCCGCCCGGGATTCCCGGGCCTGCTATTCTTTCCCCACGCCGAGGCTAGCCGAACTTTGTTTCATTGCGGTTCACAAAGTCGCGCGCGCCGGATTGCGCGGCGCCCAAAGCGCCGTGCTAGGCTGTTGTTATTAAAACAGTTTTTACCATGTCTCAAATTTTTCGCGGGTCAGGGAGCATGAAGCCCAAAGCGCTGATCTCCTGGTCGACCGGCAAGGACAGCGCCTGGGCGCTGCATCAGGTGCGGCTTCGCGGCGAACTTGAAGTCGTCGGCGCGCTCACGACGATCACCGAAAACTTTGATCGCGTCTCCATGCACGGCGTCCGGCGCGAGATTCTGAATGCGCAGCTACACGCGGCAAAGCTGCCGCTCCTGCCGGTGATGATTCCCTTTCCCTGCCCGAATGAAATCTATGAATGGCGCATGGGCGAAGCGGTGAGCGCCGCTCGCAAGATGGGCGTCACGAAGATCATCTTCGGCGACCTCTTTCTCGAGGACATTCGCGCCTATCGCGAGGAGAAACTGTGCGGCACGGGCATCGAGCCGGTATTTCCGCTTTGGAATAAGCCGACGGGCCCGCTTGCGCGCGACATGATCGCCGGCGGCCTGAAGGCGCGTGTCGTGACACTCGATCCGAAAAAAGTGCCGCGTGAGCTCGCGGGAAAAGCCTTCGATCAGAATTTGATCGCCGCATTGCCCGACGGCGTCGATCCCTGCGCGGAGAACGGCGAGTTTCACACCTGCGTGGTCGGCGGGCCGATATTCGAGCAGGAGATCGGGGTGAAGACCGGCGAAGAGACGGAGCGCGGCGGCTTCGTCTTCGTCGACCTGATGCTGGCCTAGCGCAGCGTGGCGCCGGTCTTTTTCGAGACTTCGTCCACGATCTTCTTCGCGACCGCGTCGATCTCGGCGTCGGTCATCGTCTTGTCGCGCGGCTGCAAGGTAACGGCGATTGCAAGCGACTTCTTGCCTTCCGGCACGCCCTTGCCTTCGTAAAGGTCGAACACTTCCACGCCTTCGATCAACGTCTTATCGGCGGATTGCGCCGCACGAATGACGTCGGCGGCCGTAACCTTCTTGTCGACCAGGAAGGCGAAGTCGCGCACCACCGGCTGGAACGGCGAGAGTTCGAGTTTCGGCTTCACCTTCGTCGGCCGCGCCTTCTGCTCCGGCAGGCGATCGAGGAAAATCTCTGCGACCGCAACCGGGCCTTCGATGTCGAGCGCGTCCAGGGCGAGCGGATGCAATTCGCCGAAATAGCCGAGCACGAGCTTGGGCCCGAGCTGGATCGTGCCGGAGCGGCCGGGATGAAGATAATCCGGCCCGCCTGCGACGATCTGCACCTTGTCCGTCGGCGCGCCGCAGGCTGCGAGAATCGTGAGCGCATCGCCCTTGGCGTCAAAAACGTCGGCGCCGGCGGTGGAGCCCGCCCAATGGCGGCCATTGCCCGACGCTTTCGCAGCACCCCGGCGCACGGCGGTCGCGGCCATCAATTGCTCCTCCGGCTTGTCGCCGAGGAAAATCTGGCCGACTTCGAAAAGCGCGACATCGGCATAGCCGCGGTCGGCATTCTTCTGCGCGGCGAGCGCAAGACCGGGGATCAGGCTCGGACGCATGTCGGAGAGATCCGACGCAATCGGATTGGAAAGCGCGAGCGCGGCAACGCCGCCGCCGAAGCGCTCGGCATGTTCTTTCGAGATGAAGGACCAGGTCACGCCCTCGATCAGTCCGCGCGCGGCAAGCGCGCGCTTGGCGTTGCGCGTGCGTTTCTGAAGCGTGGTCAGAACCGGCTTGCGCGCATTCTCGTCGCGCTCGAACGGCGTCATCGGTACGCGGTCGAGACCCGCGATACGCACGACCTCTTCCACGAGATCGGCCTTGCCCTCGATGTCGCCGCGCCAGCTCGGCGGCGAAACCTTGAGCGTGTCGCCGGAGCCCGCGGTGGTGAAGCCGAGGCTGGAAAGAATGCGCTTGATCTCGTCGGGCTTGGCTTCAAGCCCGGTGAGGCGCTTCACTTCCGCTACCGGAAAATCGATCACGCGGCTCGTATCCGGCACGTCGCCCGCGACGAAAATTTCCGAAGGCTCGCCGCCGCAAATTTCGAGGATCAACTGCGTCGCCAGCTCGAGGCCGGGCAGCATGAAAGCCGGATCGACCGCGCGCTCGAAACGGAAGCGCGCGTCGGAATGCAGCCCCAGCTTGCGGCCGGTCTGCGCGATGTTGAGCGGATTCCACAGCGCCGATTCGACCACGACATCCGTGGTCGTTTCCGAAACGCCGCTTTCCTCGCCGCCCATGACGCCGGCGAGCGATTCCACCGCGCGGTCGTCGGAGATTGCACAGATGGTTTCGTCGAGTTCGTAAGTCTTGCCGTCGAGCGCGAGTAGTTTCTCGCCCTTCTTCGCGCGGCGGACGACAAGGTCGCCCTTTACCTTCGCCGCATCGAAAACGTGCAACGGGCGCGAGCGGTCATGCGTGAGCAGGTTGGTAATGTCCACGAGCGCATTGATCGGGCGAAGGCCGATCGCGCGCAGGCGCTTTTGCAGCCATTCCGGCGAGGCGCCATTTTTCACGCCGCGGATCACGCGAATGCCGAACGCCGGGCACAGCTCCGGCGCTTCGATCGTTACCTTGATCGGGCAGGGGAACTTGCCGGGGACCGGCTTCGGCGGCTTGTCGACAAAGGTGCCGATGCCGGCGGCAGCAAGATCGCGCGCGATTCCATGCACGCCGAGGGCGTCAGGCCGGTTCGTCGTGACCGCGATGTCGAACATCGGGTCGTTGAGGCCGAGCACTTCCGCGAACGGCTTTCCGAGCGGGCTATCTGCCGGCATTTCGATGATGCCGGAATGCTCGTCGGAGAGGCCCATCTCGCGCTCGGACACGAGCATGCCGCGCGATTCGACGCCGCGGATCGCGCCGATCTTTAAGACGTCGCCGCTCGCTGGGATCGTGGTGCCGGGGCGTGCGAATACGCCCTTCATGCCCGCGCGCGCATTGGGCGCGCCGCAGACCACCTGAATCGGGTTGCCGTCGCCGGTATCGACCATGCAGACGCGCAGCTTGTCGGCGTTCGGGTGTTTCTCGGCCGAGATCACGTTGGCGACGACGAAGTCGGAAAGCTGCGCCGCCTTGTCCTCGATGCCTTCGACTTCGAGGCCGACCGTGGTCAGCTTCTCGGAAATCTCCGCGACCGTCGCATCGGTCGATAGATAATCCTTCAGCCAGGAGAGGGTGAATTTCATCGGAATATCAACTCGATGACAACGGTAATTATCAGAACTACCGAAAGCAGAAAGGTAAGTTTGGTGGTTAAGTCGAGCAAAGCCTGCTTCGCTGTCACGTCTTGAAAATTATTGAAGTTTCCGGACAAGTGTTGAGAGGTAAGTGCGCGCAAGCAGCAAAGCGCAAGTATTACGTACAAAATTGCTTCAATTCCGAAAATCCACTTAAAGCATTTCGAAGCTTGCGAAAGAAGCAAGCTGGATACAGCGATCATTATCGAAACGTGTTGTAAGACGGCAGCTGCTTTAGTGTCGATGGAGTCGTATTCCTCGCGCGCCATCTTTTCATGAGCGTCATCACGCCTACTAATTTCGTTCGTGAACTCAGCATATCTCTGGTTAAGCTCGTCGTCCGAAAATGGCCTCAATAACAGGCTGTCGATTTTGCCAATGAGGGTACTCACACTCTTCACGTGCTCAATCCTCCCGCAAGCGTCGGGAAATCGAGCGGCCGGAAGCCGTAATGCTGGAGCCAGCGCACATCCGCCTCGAAGAACGGGCGCAGGTCCGGCATGCCGTATTTCAGCATCGCGATGCGGTCGATGCCCATGCCCCAGGCGAAGCCTTGGTATTCATCGGGATCGAGCCCGCAGTTGCGCAGCACGTTCGGATGCACCATGCCGCAGCCGAGGATCTCGAGCCAGTCGTTGCCTTGCCCGAAGCGGATGTCGCCGCCGGAGCGGTCGCACTGGATATCGACTTCCATCGACGGTTCGGTGAAGGGGAAGAACGACGGGCGGAAGCGCATCTTCACGTCGTCGACTTCGAAGAAGGCCTTGCAGAACTCCGCGAGAATCCACTTCAGATGCCCGAGATGCGACTTGCGGTCGATCACGAGCCCTTCGACCTGATGGAACATCGGCGTGTGGGTCTGGTCGGAGTCCGAGCGATAGGTGCGGCCCGGAATGATGATCTTGATCGGCGGCTTCTGCTTCAGCATCGAGCGCACCTGCACCGGCGACGTGTGCGTGCGCAAAAGCTTCCGCTCGCCCTTCTCGTCGGGCGGGAAGAAGAAGGTGTCGTGCATTTCCCGCGCCGGATGGCCGATGGGGAAATTCAGCGCCGTGAAGTTATAGAAATCGGTTTCGATGTCTGGGCCGTCGGCGATGGAAAAACCCATGTCCGCGAAGATCGTGGTGAGCTCGTCGATGACCTGCGAGATCGGATGAATGCGGCCGGTCTCGGCAGTGGCCGCGCGCACGGGGAGCGTCACATCCACGGCTTCGGATGCGAGCTTGCCTGCGATCGCTTTTTCCTTGAGCTCGCCTTTGCGCGCGTTCAATGCGTCGGACACGCGGTCGCGCAGCGCGTTGATCTTCGCGCCTTGCTCCTTGCGCTCCTCGGGCGACATCGCGCCGAGGCCCTTCAGGAGCTCGGATACGGAGCCCTTTTTGCCGAGCGCGGAAACGCGAACGGTTTCGAGCGCGGCTTCGTCAGCCGCGCCAGCGATCTGCGCGATGAGATCGCTCTCTAGCTTCGAATGATCGGCCATCGCGGCGCTCAGCCGAGCGCGGTACGCGCCTGTGCGACCAGCGCCTTGAACGCTGCCGGTTCGTGAACCGCGAGATCGGCCAGCACCTTGCGGTCGACTTCGATCCCCGCCTTGTTCAGGCCGTTGATGAAGACGCCATAGACGAGGCCTTCCTCGCGCACGGCCGCGTTGATCCGCTGAATCCAGAGCGCGCGGAACGTGCGCTTCTTGTTCTTGCGGTCGCGGTAGGCGTACTGCATCGACTTGTCGACGGCAGCCTTGGCGGTGCGGATCGTGTTCTTGCGGCGGCCACGGAAGCCCTTGGCGGCCTTGTAGGTTTTCTTGTGCTTGGCGTGTGAGGTTACGCCGCGTTTAACGCGTGCCATCGGAAATCTCCTTCAAACTCGAAAACGGAAAACGTCTGCTTGCGCTTACGCGTAGGGCAGAAAGATCTTGCGGACGCGCTCGGCGTCGGACTCCGAAATCACGCGCGTGCCGCGCAGTTTCCGGATCTGGCTGTTGGTCCGCTTGATCATACCGTGGCGTTTTCCCGCCTGACCGGAGATCACCTTGCCGGTGGCAGAAACCTTGAAGCGTTTCTTGGCCCCGGACTTGGTCTTCAGCTTGGGCATTTTGCTCTCCATGGACGAAGTCGCGGCAGGCCGCGGCTTAAGTCACTGTAATTGCTCGAAATTGAGCGTTCTAAAGCCGCCACGGCAGCCCTGATGATTGGCCGGTCGGCTCGAAGGCCGTTTCGATAGACGAGACGGCCCTGTTTTTCAAGGGAAGCCGTGATTCCGGGCGCGCCATGACATCGTCTGGCGCGGCATATTCCCGCGAATCCGAATCTCATGTTGAATCAATGAGATAGCTGCCCTATGGTTCCGGCTTGGGCAGGGCATTTGTCCATTTCCTGAAATTCGGAGGTCCATACGGTCCGCAAACCGGAGGCTAAAGCCTATGAATTCGCATTCCGCGACCCTCGCCTTTGCCGCCATCAACGACGGCAAGGCCAATTTCGACGATATCTACGTTTCACCCGATCCGCGCCGCTATTTCGGCGTTCTCGGCCAGCTCGACTACATCATTCCCCATCTCGCCCAGCCGGTCTTCGGCCAGCTGATCCAGGCGCGTGCAGAACAGCAGGACGAGCCCGTCACCGTGCTCGATCTGGGATGCTCCTACGGCGTGAATGGCGCCTTGATGAAATATGCCGTCAGCTTCGACGCCATTCGCGAGCGCTATACCTCGCCGCATCTGCAACGGCTCGGGCGCAACGAACTCATTGCCCATGACCGCGCTTTCTACCGTGCCTGGCCGGACAACCCCGGCGTGCGCGTAATAGGGCTCGACGTCTCCGAAAACGCCGTGCGCTATGCACAGGAAAGCGGCGCGATCGACACCGGCTACGCGCTCGATCTGGAGCGCGAAGATCCGAGTCCCGAACAGGCCGAACAACTCGCCAAGGCCGACATCATCGTGTCCACCGGTTGCGTCGGTTACGTCACCAGCAAAACCTTCAGCCGCCTTGCGAAGATTGCCCGTCGCGGGAGGCCCGCCTGGGCCGCCTCTTTCGTGCTCCGGATGTTTCCCTATCGCGCGATTACGCAGACGCTCGCCGAGCAGGGTCTCGTCACCGAGCGCTTCGAAAGCGCGACCTTCGTGCAGCGCCGTTTCGCCACCCTCGACGAAATGGATCAGACCGTGCGCGCGGTGGAATCCCTGGGTCTCGATCCCTATGGCCGCGAGGCGGACGGCTTCTTCCACGCCGATCTTTTTGTCTCGCGCCCCCAGGCTGAAATCGATCGCATGCCGTTGCAGCGCTTCGTTTCGGTCGTCAGCGGCGCCAACAAGCCCTGGCCGATCAGCGCGAATGTGCTGAGCGGAATGTCGAAGCCGGCGCGCCGCATCGCGCGCGATCGCGAATTGCGCGCGGCGGCGAGCTGAGCAGGCAAAAGAACAGGAAAGAGGGCGCCGCGATTTATCGCGGCGCCAAAATCATCACGATCTGACGGCCTTCCGGCATCGGCTCCATCTCGACCTTGGCGACACCCGCGGTGTCTTCCTTCAGCTTCTGGAGCAGCTTGTAGCCGATATCCTGGTGGGCCATTTCGCGGCCGCGGAAGCGGAGCGTGACCTTCACCTTGTCGCCCTCTTCGAAGAAGCGCGCGATTGCCCGCATCTTGACATCGTAATCGTGCTTGTCGATGCCGGGGCGCAGCTTGATTTCCTTGACCTCGACGGTCTTCTGCTTCTTGCGCGCTTCGGCGGCTTTCTTCTGGGCCTGAAACTTGAACTTGCCGTGGTCCAGGATCTTCACGACCGGCGGATTGTTGTTCGGCGAAATCTCGACAAGGTCGAGGCCTGCATCGCGCGCCATCTGTAAGGCTTCGGGGGTCGGAACGGTCCCGCGGTTCTCGCCATCGGCATCGATCAGCTGAACTTCGCGGACACGGATTTCTTCGTTGATGCGCGGACCGTCTTTCTGCACGGGCGCCGCGGCTCTCATGGGACGACGAATGGGAGCAGTCTCCTCTAGCTGTTAAAACAAGCGCCGCACCGGCGGAACCGGAGCCTTGAAGGGAAGGCCGGTCTTGCCCGGTGAAGCAGCGGAAAGATCGTGAGAAACGGCCGGTAAGTCAACGGGCGGCCGGAGCGCCCGATTTCCCCGCAACTTCGCGATATACCGCGAGCAGGCGCTCGGCAAAGGTTTCCTTCGAGAAATGCGAGGCGATCCATTCGCGGCCTCGCACGCCCATGGCCTGCCGGGCCGGCCCGCCCATGGCGAGCAGTTTGAAGAGCGTTTGCGCGAGTTCGGAAGCGTCGCCCGCGCGATACAGCACCCCGGTCGCGCGCGCGTCCTGGATATAGGGAGCCGCCCGGACGATTTCATCCCCGTTCTCGGAATCCGAAACCGCCACCGGCACGCCCATCGCCTGCGCTTCCAGCACCGCGCGACGGTGGCCGCCCTGGCTCACGGACGTGCAGACCACGATGTCGGCGAGCGAGTAGGCCGACAGCATATCCTCGGCATGGCCGACAAAGCGCACGCTGTTCGAGAGGCCCAGTTGATGCACGCGGTCCCAGACGTCGCCGGCATAGCCGGAGCGCCCCGGATGCTCGCCCGCGAAAATACAGAGAAAATCCTTGAGGCCCGCCTCGCGCAGCCGCGCAGCGGCTTCGACCAGAAGATGCGGCGCTTTCGGGCGGCTCAGGCGGCCGGGCAGCAGGATCACGCGATCCTTCAGCTCGATGCCCCATTGATTGGCGAGTCGCGCGCGTCGCACGGGATCGACGTTGCCCGGATTGAAGGATTCGAAATCGATGGCGTGCGGCACCACCGAAATTTTTTCGCGCGCGGTGCCGTAGCGCTGCTCCACCATTTTCGCGAGCCGTTCGCCCGGCGCGATCACGCGGGCTCCACGCACCATCACGCTGTTATAGAACCGCTTCAGCGGATTGCGCTCCGAGAAGCTGCCGTCATAGGTCGCGATGAAGGGAACCTTCGATATCCGGTTCGCGACCAGGCAGCTCCATGCCGGCGCGCGGCTTTGCGCATGCAGGATATCCGCGTCGAGATCGCGCGAAAGCTCCGCGAGCTTCTTGGCGTTCGCATAAATCTGCGTGGGGTTCTTCGTCGCCACCGGCAGTTTGATGACGGTCGCGCCCGCGCGGCTTGCGGCGGCTTCCATGCGTCCGCCCTCGGAAACGATCACCGCGCGATGCCGGGCGCGCGTCAGCGCTTCCGCGATTTCGATCGCATGATTGACGGTGCCGCCAGGTTGCAGGTCGGGAATGACCTGCACCACGGTAAGGGGCCGCTCGATCGTCGTTGCTGCGGGAATTGCCACGCTCCGTTTCTAAAATTCGCTTGCGGCAATCGCAAGGCAGCTTGCGTTCACTTCCTGGTCAGTTTAGCCCGGCGCGGATGGAAAATACGGAGCCCCAGTATCTGGATGTCGGCGCGCGGCGTATCGCCGTCCGCGCGCGTGCGGGAACGGCGCCCAGCCTCTTTTGGCTCGGCGGCTTCAAATCCGACATGAAGGGCACCAAGGCTGTCGCTTTGCAGGAGCATGCGGCGAAGACCGGCCGCGGCTGCATCCGCTTCGACTATTCCGGCCACGGCGAATCCGGCGGAAAATTCGAGGACGGCACGATTTCGAAGTGGCTCGAGGAGTCGCTTGCGGTATTCCGAAACCACGCGCGCGGCCCGCAGATCGTGGTCGGTTCCTCCATGGGCGGCTGGATGGCGTTGCTGCTCGCGCGCGCGCTCGCAAACGACCCTTCGCTCGCCCCGCAGGCCAGCCTCGCCGGGCTCGTTCTGATCGCCCCGGCGCCCGATTTCACCGAAGAACTGATGTGGAAGAGTTTTTCCGATGAGGTCCGGCGCGAGATCGAAACCGCCGGGCAGTGGCAGCGTCCTTCGGCCTATGGCGAGGAGCCCTATCCGATCACGAAGGCCTTGATCGAGGATGGGCGCAATCATCTTCTCCTCGCGAAACCCATCGAGGTGAAATGCCCGATCCGCATTTTGCAGGGTGTGCTCGATCCGGATGTGCCCTGGCGGCATGCGTTGCGCCTCGTCTCCTGTCTCGCGCAGGACGACGCGACGCTTACGCTCATCAAGGACGGCGATCATCGCCTCTCGCGGCCCGAAGACATCGAAAGACTACTGAAGGTGGTGGACGAACTCGCGGCGCAGGCCGGCGCGGCCTAGCTCGCCTGCCATTCGGCGGCGACCGATGCATCTTCCTCGCCGGAAAATTTTTCCTTCCGCAGTGCCGCGAACTCTTCCGCGCTCATCAATTGCGCGGCCGCCCAGACCGCGGCTCCGCGCACCAGCGGCGATGCATCGTCGAGCCGCGCAATCACGTCGGGCACCAGCGACGGCGCCTGCGAATTGCCGATCGCGATCAGAACGTTTCGCACGAAGCGCTCGCGCCCGGAGCGCTTGACCGGTGATTTCGAAAAACGAATGCGGAAGGTCGCATCGTCGAGTGCGGCAAGCTCCGAAAGCGAAGGCGCGCGATTCTCCGCGCGCGCGGCGAGTTTCTGTTCGCGGCTTTCGCTTGCGAATTTGTTCCATGGACAAACCGCGAGACAATCGTCGCAGCCGTAAATGCGATTGCCGATGGCCTTGCGCAGCGCGCGCGGGATGGGCCCCTTGTGCTCGATGGTGAGATAGGAAATGCAGCGCCGCGCATCCAGTTGATAGGGCGCTGGAAACGCATGGGTCGGGCAGGCATCGAGACACGCGCGGCAGGAGCCGCAGCGGTCGGTTTCGCGCACATCCAGCGGGAGTTCGATCGCGGTGAGCATCGCTCCAAGGAAAAGCCAGGAGCCGCGCTCGCGCGAGACGAGATTGGTGTGCTTGCCCTGCCAGCCGAGGCCCGCGGCCTGCGCCAGCGGCTTTTCCATCAGCGGCGCGGTATCGACGAAAACTTTCAGCTCGTGCCCGGTCTTGTGCGCGAGCCATTGGCCGAGCCGCTTGAGCTTGCCCTTGATGAGTTCGTGATAGTCGTCGCCCTGCGCGTAAACCGAGATCGCGCCGCGCATGCGCTCGTCGAGAATTTCGCGCGGATCCCGATCCGGCCCGTAGTTCAGGCCGAACATCACCACCGATCCGGCGCGCTCCCAAAGCGCGTTCGGATGCTCGCGGCGCGCAGCATGGGTTTCCATCCACGCCATGTCGCCGTGCCGCTGCTCGGCAATCCATTTGTGCAGGTGAGGCGCAGCGGCCGGGATCGAATCGGGATGCGCGACGCCGAGCGCGTCGAAGCCTTCATCGCGCGCACGCGCGGCGAGCTCGGCTTTGATCGCGGCGGGATTTTTCAGAAGTCGAGATTGGTGTAGGTCGACGCCGCCGGCAGGCCCGGAATCGTTTCCGCAAGCAGCATGCGGAACGACGGGCGTGATTTCACCCGCGCGTACCAGTTCTTCGCGTTCTCGTCTTCCGCCCAAGGCACGTCACCCAGATAGTCGCAGGTCGATAAATGTGCGGCCGCTGCGAGATCGGCATAGGAGAGCTTCTCACCCGCGAGCCATTTGCGGGTTTTCGCAAGCCAGCCAATATAGCGCAAATGCTCGCCGATATTGGCGCGTGCGGTGCGGATCACGAAGGAATCCGGCGGGCCGCCGCCTTCGTCGGGTCGCATATAGCGCTTCCAGATTTTCTCGCGGGCGATCAACTCGCTCACGTCATTCGAAAACTTGGCGTTGAACCAGGTCAGGAGCCGCCGCACTTCCACACGCGCGGCACTGCCCGCGGGCATCAGGCGCGCGTCCGCGATCTGGGTGCCGTAGTTCTCGTCCAGATATTCCGCGATCACGCCGGCGCCCGGAACCGCAAGCTTGTCGTCGTCGACCAGCACCGGCACCGTGCCCGCCGGATTGAGCGCCAGAAACTCCGGCCGCCGCTTCCATTCATGTTCTTCGATGAGCGTGGCATCGATCCCGTATTCCGCGAGCGCAAGGCGCACGAAGCGGGAATGGGGACAGAAGAACTGATGATAAAGTTGCATGCCCGCTTTCCTGCCCGAACTTCCTTAATAATCTTAATAAATGAGTTGCCGGGCCAGCGCGTAAAAAGCGCGTGAAGGGGGCAAAGATTTGACGCGCATGCCTTTGCCCGCCGGAGGGCGGCGCGTTAAGGCGTTACGGAATGCACGAATCGAAGCGCTGTCCTGGAGCGGCTGAATGACCCTTGGTAAAATGCTCGAAGCGCTGCTCCTCGGTATTCTCGAGGGCGGAACCGAGTTCATCCCGGTTTCCTCGACCGGCCACCTGCTGCTCGCGACGCATTTCCTGAAATTCGAGACCACCGGAAAGACCTTCGAAGTCCTGGTGCAATTGGGCGCGATTCTGGGCGTGGTCGTGGTCTATTTCACCCGGCTTGCAAGGGTTGCCTTTGCGGTTCCCTACGATCCGGCCGCCAGACGTTTCGCGCTCGGCATCATTCTCGCGTTTCTACCCGCGGCGATCATCGGCGCGTCGCTGCACGGCTTCATCAAGGCGGTGCTGTTCGAAAGCCCGATGCTGATCGCGATTGCGCTGATCGTCGGCGGCGTCATTCTTCTGTTCGTCGACAGGATCGCCTTCAATCCGAAATATAACGACGCCATGGCGCTGCCGCCGATGACGGCGCTCGGCATCGGCCTCTTTCAATGCCTTGCGCTGATTCCGGGCGTGTCGCGTTCCGGCTCGACCATCGTCGGCGCGCTGATGCTCGGGCTCGATCGCCGCGCCGCGGCCGAGTTCTCTTTCTTTCTGGCGATGCCGACCATGCTCGGCGCCTTCACCTATGATCTCGCGAAGAACTACAAGAACCTGACGATGGACGACGGCGTGCTGGTCGCGGTCGGGTTCGTGGCCGCATTCTGCGCGGCGCTCGTGGTCGTTCGCGCGCTGCTCGATTTCGTTTCGAAGAACGGCTTCGCGCTATTTGGCTGGTGGCGCATCGTGGTCGGCTGCGCCGCGCTGATAGGACTTTATGTAACGCGCTAGCCTTACGTCGCGGCCTTGGTGAATTGCCCGGCCTTGCGGAAACGCCACAGATAGCTCGGCAGTACCGCGCGCATCGCAGTCGGATTGATCCCGAGGCCTTCGAGCGTGCGGCGCTCGCGCGTCGCTTCCGGCGACACGATGTTGTCGCGCTTGAGCATCGTCACCTGGTCGCGCGTCAGCATCGGCTTGGGCAGCAGTTCCATGAAGAAAGCCTGCAACCGCGCCACGGCGAAAGGCAGCGGCACCAGCAGCCGTTTGCGGCCGATTTGCTCGAGCGTGAGTTCCATCAACTCGCGGAAATTTTTCACTTCCGGTCCGCCGAGTTCGTAGATTTCTCCGCCGCGCGCCTCGCCGTCGACCGCCTTCGCAATCGCAGCGGCAACGTCGCCGACGAAAACCGGCTGAAACTTCGTTTCGCCGCCGCCGATCAGGGGCAGGAACGGGGAAATGCGCGCGAGCGAAGCGAAGCGATTGAAGAAATCATCTTCCGGCCCGAACACGATGGACGGGCGAATAATGACGGCGTCGCCCTTCGCGGCGAGTGCGGCCTGCTCGCCGAGCGCCTTGGTGCGGCCGTAGTCCGACGCCGAATCCTTGTCGGCGCCGATCGCCGACATCTGGACGAGCCGGGCGCCCTGGTTCCTGGCGGCATTCGCCACCGCGGCTGCGCCTTCGGCCTGTACGGCGTCGAAGCGCTGCGCGCCGCTCTGATAGAGGATGCCGACGAGGTTCACGATCGCGCTGGCGCCTTCAGCGGCACGCGCGACCGAATCCGGATAGCGCAGGTTGGCCTGGACCGGCTGGACCTGGCCCACGACGCCGAGCGGCTGGAGGTGGCCCGCAAGATCGGGGCGGCGGCAGGCCACCCGGATGCGCCAGCCGCGCTTGGCCAGCGCGCGCACGAGATGGCGTCCGACGAAGCCGGAACCGCCGTAAATCGTCACCAAACGGTCGAGCGGAATCTGCGCCATCGTTGAAACTCGCTGGGGGAAGCCGGACGTTCTGTGAGCGTTACAAGATCGGTTTTTCCTCGTCAAAGCGCGCTTCGCCGCGACCGTTCTGGAGCGCTCAAGTTCGATTGACAAGGCTGGACCCGAAGTCCTACCTAGCGCCGCTCGCGAGAGCGACACCTGCCCAGGTGGCGGAATTGGTAGACGCACTAGTTTCAGGTACTAGCGGGTAACACCGTGGAGGTTCGAGTCCTCTCCTGGGCACCATCGCTTCGCGCTTTTTTGCGCGGAAGATCACGGCAGACGGAAAAGATAGCGCCGGAGCAAATGCCCCGGCGCTTTTGCGTTGTTACTTCGTGTCGGCCGCAAGCAGGCCGCTGCGGAAGGCAAGGCCCGCGATCGTCCCGCCGATGAGCGGCGCGACAACGAACAGCCAGAGCTGCGAGAGAGCCGCGGGATTGGTCGCGTAGCCGATGATGGCCGGGCCCGCCGACCGCGCCGGATTGACCGAGACGCCGGTCACATTGATGCCGACGATATGGATCGCAACCAGCGTAAGCCCGATTGCGAGGCCCGCGAACTTCGACGGTGCGCCCGGCTGCGTCACGCCGAGAATGGTCACGAGGAAGAGGAAGGTCGCGACCGCCTCGAAGACGAAAGCCGACACTACGTTGTATTGCCCGAGATAGGCCGCGCCCCAGCCGTTCTGGCCGAGCCCGCCGTTCCAGCCGCCGGCCTTGCCGGAGAGGATGAGATACAGCACCGCGGCACCGGCAATCGCGCCGAGCACCTGCGCGACTGTATAATTGATGAACTCCGCAACGCTCATGCGTCCGGCGACCAGCACGCCGAAGCTGACGGCGGGATTGACGTGGCATCCCGAGACCGGGCCGATGCCATAGGCCATCGCTGCGATGGCAAGGCCGAAAGCGAAGGCGATGCCGAGCACGTCGATCGCGGTTGCGCCGCTGCCCATCCCGGCAATCACCGCGGCTCCGCAGCCGATGAAAACAAGCGTGAACGTGCCGATGAACTCGGCGACGAATTTTTTCATAGATGCCTCCTCAAATTTCAGCCCGTGATTCGCCGGGCGGGATGGGGATACCTTCCGGCCGCACGAATTGAAATGGCGGCGACGCAGTCTGGAACAGATAAAAACTTAGAATTTTCAACGGCTAAGGAGAATGCGGCGGGAGCGGAATGCTTCGTTCACGACTTTCCGCTAGACCCCATCCGCACGGATTTTTGAGAGAAGCGCCTCGATGACCATCAGGCTTCACCGCGGTGATCTGCCGGACCTCGCCAGATATACGGGCGCGGTCGCCATCGACACCGAAACACTGGGCCTGAACCCAAGCCGCGACCGGCTTTGCGTGGTGCAGCTTTCGCCCGGCGACGGCACCGCGGACGTCGTGCAGATCCCGGCCGGCAAGGCCAGCGCGCCGAATATCGCGAAGCTGCTCGCGGACATTTCGCGCCCCAAGATTTTTCACTTCGCCCGTTTCGATCTCGCGGTGCTCTACAAGAACCTCGGCGTGATGCCGCAGCCGGTCTATTGCACCAAGATCGCGTCGCGCCTTGCGCGGACCTACACCGATCGTCACGGCCTCAAGGATCTTGCCCGCGAGCTGCTCAACATCGACATGTCGAAGCAGCAGCAGAGCTCCGATTGGGGCGCGCCGGAGCTCTCCGAGGCGCAGATCGCCTATGCCGCCTCCGACGTCCTCTACCTGCACGAGATCAAGGCGAAGCTCGAAGGCATGCTTGCCCGCGAAGGCCGCAGCGCGCTCGCCGAGGCCTGCTTCAGCTTTTTGCCGACCCGGGTTGCGCTCGATCTGGGCGGCTGGGCGGAAGAAGACATTTTCGCGCATTCCTGAGGATTCCGGCGGAAAAAGCGGGCCGTTCGAATGCCGCAATTTCCGGGAATAAGCCTAGCGAACCGATGAGTAATCACGCTTATTCGCGCCGGCCGGAACACGCTCCGGCCGCCGACAGACACCCGCGGCGGCAGAGCGCCGATCCGCGGCTGCACGGCTATGGCGCGGCGGTGCGCCACTCGTCGCGCGTGCGTTTCCTGCGCCGGGTATTGCCCGCGCTCGCGATTCTCGTGCTCGGGCTTGCGGCCTTCGTCACCTGGCTCGATCCCTTCCGGATCGTGCGCGATTTTCCGCTGGACGTGATGAAGCTCTCGATTCAGGGCAACAAGCTCGTGATGGATGCGCCGAAACTTTCGGGCTTCACCAAGGACGGCCGCGGCTACAACATCACCGCGACTTCCGCCGCGCAGGATCTCAGCAAGACCAACATCATCGAGCTCGAAGGCATCAAGGCGAATTTTGCGCTGACCGGAAACGGCCTGACCGAACTCACGGCATCCAAGGGCCTGTACGACGCCAAAGGCGACACCGTGCAGCTTACCGACGGCATTCTGATCCGCTCGACCGCCGGCTACGAAGGTAAGCTCCAGGATGCGGTGATCGAGGTGAAGCGCGGCCACGTCATCACGCAGAACCCGGTGGACATCCTTTTCAACAACGGCTCGATCCGTGCCGACCGCATGGAGATTTTCGAGAACGGCGCGCGCGCCGTATTCGAGGGCGGAGTGACGATGATGATGAAATTGCCGCCGCCCCAGAACCAGCCGCAAGAATGACGATGACGGTGCAGAAAAAAATCGGCGCGCGGTTCCTCGCCGCGACACTCTCCGCGCTGCTTCTCGGCGGCGCCGGCGCTTCGCTTTCGCATGCGCAGAACACGGCGCCTGCCGCCAGTCCCGCCGCGCCGAACGCCTTTCAGGGCTTCACGCGCAATCGCAAGGATCCGGTCAAGATCGAAGCGAATTCGCTCGAGGTCCGCGACAAGGAACGGCTCGCGGTATTCCGCGGCAATGTCGTGGTCGTGCAGGGCGACACCACCATGCGCTGCCGGGAGCTCGAGGTGCACTACGAGGGCAACGCCCTTGGCGCCGATCCGCGCCAGAAAGTGCCGGCAACCAAGACGCAGCAGCAGAATGCTTCCGCCCAGCGCATTAAGCGCCTCGTCGCCAACGGCGGCGTCATCGTAACCGCGAAAGACCAGAAGGCGGTCGGCGACAAGGGCATCTTCGAAATGGCGACCAATATCGTCATCCTCGATGGCAATGTCGTGCTGACCCAGGGCGGCAACGTGATGAACGGCGACCGGCTCACGGTGAACCTCACCACCGGCACCTCGAAGCTCGACGCCAAGCGCGTGACGGGCGTGCTCGTCCCGAGCTCCATGGACAAGAAAGACAAGAAGAACGGCGATCGCCCGGCTTCGCCGCGCCGGAAGCAGCAGCAGAATTAAGATTGGCCCCGGTTTTGCTTGGTCAATTTGCCTCCGGCCTGCGAACGGGCTACCAAACTCGCATTCCGTGCGAATTCGGCCTTGGACGGGCCTGAAATCCCGCCCAATCGGGTTCGATTCTCCCCGTGAGAAGCGCTTCCACTTCCGGCCCTCGAAGCGCGCGACGCGAATGGAGTGAGGACGCTGAAAGTCCCCTGGTTCCGGTCTGCCAAGAAAGAATCGCGTGACAAGCCAGCGCTGTCCGACGAATGGCGGCTGGATGCACCGTCCTCGCGGCAGGGCGAGCGGCGAGCGCCGCCGACGGAGCCGCGCGAGGTGGCACGCCAGCAAGCCGGCGCCCCGCGCCCGGCCCCGCAGCCGCGTCCGGCCACGACCTGGCGCCCGCCTGCCGATGAGCCCCGTGCGCCGGTGCGCGAGCCCGCGCGGCCGTCCGCTCCCGCTGGCCGCGGACCAAGCCTGGAAGAGCGGCTTCGCGATACCGCACAGGATGGGCAGGCACGCCCCCGCGCGCACCCGCCCCATGTGCCGGTTCCCGGCGAGGGAATTCTCGCGGCCGACGGCTTGCAGAAAAGCTATGGCGGCCGCCGCGTCGTAAGCGACGTCTCGATCGACGTGATGCGCGGCGAGGCGGTCGGCATTCTCGGCCCGAACGGCGCGGGCAAGACCACCTGTTTCTACATGGTGACCGGCCTCGTCGAGCCCGACGCGGGCCACATCACGCTCGATGGCCATGACGTCACCAAGCTGCCGATGTATCGCCGCGCGCGGCTCGGCATCGGCTATCTGCCGCAGGAAGCCTCGATTTTCCGCGGGTTGAACGTAGAGAACAATCTGCTCGCGGTGCTTGAAGTGGTGGAGCCCGATAAGGCGCGCCGCGCACAGCGCCTGGAAGAATTGCTCAACGAGTTCGCGATCCAGCACATTCGCAAGTCACCTTCGATCGCGCTCTCGGGCGGCGAACGCCGCCGCGTGGAAATCGCCCGCTCGCTGGCCTCGAATCCGAATTACATGCTGCTCGACGAGCCCTTCGCCGGCATCGATCCGATTGCGGTCGGCGATATTCGCGCGCTGGTGCGCCACCTCACGCGCCGCGGCATCGGCGTGTTGATTACCGACCACAATGTCCGCGAGACGCTGGGCCTCGTCGACCGCGCCTACATCATTCATTCGGGCCGCGTGCTGATGGAAGGCACCGCCGATGAAATCGTCGAGAACGAAGATGTGCGCCGTCTCTATCTCGGCGCGGAGTTCAGGCTCTGATGGCGATTTCGCAGAAACTCGAGATGCGCACGAGCCAGGGGCTCGTGATGACGCCGCAGCTTATGCAGGCGATCAAGCTCCTTCAGCTTTCCAACCTGGATCTCGTGGCCTTCGTCGAAGCGGAGCTGGAGCGCAATCCGCTGCTCGAGCGCGAGGAAGGACCGGAACCCGAACGCGGCGACGGCACGCAGGAAGCGCCGACGCAAACGCAAAACGAGGAGTTCTCGGACGGCGGCGAAACATCTTCGTCCGGTGAGGACTGGATGGAAGACCGCTACGAAAGCCGCGCGTCGATGGAAGAGCAGCTCGGCACCAATCTCGAGAATGTTTTTCCCGACGACGCGCCTTCGGCGCCGGCAGAAGCGACGCAGGCGACCCAGGAACCCGCGGCCTATTCGGAATGGGCAAGCGTCGGCTCGGGCGGCAGGCCGGACGACGATTACAATCTCGAGGCCTTCGTCTCGGCGGAAGTGACGTTGCCCGAGCACCTCTCGCGCCAGCTTTCGCTCAGCGTGATGGATCCGGTGCAGCGTCTGATCGGCCAGCATCTGATCGATTCGGTGGACGAGGCCGGGTATCTGCGCGGCGATATGGAGGGCATGGCGGAAAAGCTCGGCGCGCCGCTTGCCGAAGTGGAAAAGGTTCTGGCCGAATTGCAGGCCTTCGATCCGCCCGGCGTCTGCGCGCGGGATCTCGCCGAATGTCTCGCGATTCAATTGCGCGAACGCGACCGCTTCGATCCGGCGATGCGCGCGCTGATCGCCAATCTCGATCTGCTCGCGAAGCGCGACTTCGCGCAGCTTCGCAAGCTCTGCAATGTCGACGAGGAAGACATCGCCGATATGGTCGCGGAGTTGCGCCGCCTCAATCCGAAGCCCGGTCTGGCCTTCGGCGGCGGCGTGGTGCAGCCGATTGTGCCCGACGTATTCGTGCGCCCCGCCGCCGACGGCGGCTGGAACGTGGAGCTCAATTCCGACACGCTGCCGCGCGTGCTCGTGAACCAGGTATATTATTCGCGCGTCAGCAAGGGACCGATCTCGGACAAGGAGAAAGCCTTTCTGACCGAATGCATGCAGACCGCGACCTGGCTCACGCGTTCGCTCGATCAGCGCGCGCGCACGATCCTGAAAGTGGCGACCGAGATCGTGCGGCAGCAGGACGGTTTTCTGGTGCAGGGCGTGCAGCATCTGCGGCCCCTGAATCTGCGCATGGTCGCCGACGCGATCCAGATGCACGAATCCACCGTCTCGCGCGTGACCGCGAACAAATACATGGCGACGCCGCGCGGCATCTTCGAGCTGAAATATTTCTTCTCCTCGGCCATCGCCTCCGCCGAAGGCGGCGAGGCGCATTCGTCCGAGGCCGTGCGCGATCGCATCAAGCGGCTGATCGACGACGAAAGCCCCGACGACGTTCTCTCCGACGACACCATCGTGACCAGGCTGAAGGAGGCCGGCATCGATATTGCGCGCCGCACCGTCGCGAAATACCGCGAAGCGCTGCGTATTCCCTCTTCGGTGCAGCGCCGGCGCGAAAAGCGTGCTACTTCCATCTCAAATTGAATCGAGGCGAGTGAAGAAACATGCTGCGCGTGTCGGGAAAAAGTGTGGATGTCGGCGAGGCTCTGCGGACGCGGATCACGGAAAAGGTAAGCGAGGCGCTTTCCAAGTATTTTCAGCACGGCTCGTCCGGCCACGTCACGATTGCGCGCGAAGGCTCGGGCTTCCGCGCCGACTGCATACTGCATCTTGATTCGGGAACAGTGCTGGAAGCGCATGGTTCCGCGCAGGATGCCGTTGCCGCCGCCGACGAAGCCGCGATCAAGATCGAAAAGCGGCTGCGGCGCTACAAGCGCCGCCTGAAAGATCGCGGCACCACGCTTCGCGCGCAACAGGCGCAGCAATTCACCGCGAATTACG